>UREK01000011.1 GCA_900546845.1 uncultured Eubacteriales bacterium | reverse complement strand
AAGTCAAGGGCTGCGGCCCTTGACAATCCCGGAGAGACTTTTTCGACAAGCTGGGCGGCTCTGCCGCCCTATTTTTTACCGGAGGGCCAATGAAACGGATCTTAAAAGCATGTCTCATTGCCATATGCTGGCTCGCGCTGTGGCAGTTTGCCGCTATGGCGGCGGGCAGCGCAATCCTGCTGCCTTCGCCGTGGGAGACGGTGAAGGCTTTTGCTGCGCTCGCCGGAACAGGCTATTTCTGGAAGACTGCCGGCGCGACGCTCCTGCGCGTAGCGGCAGGGTTCCTGTTGGGCATGGCGGCAGGGACGGCGCTCGGCGTGCTGACTGCGTTCTCCAGGCTGGCGGACGAGTTCCTCTCTCCCATCCGGGGGATCGTGAAGGCAACGCCCGTGACCTCGTTCATCATTCTGGTGCTGCTCTGGTTTACGGCGACGCTCACGCCGGTGTTCATTGCGTTTTTGATGGTGACGCCGATCGCCTGGGCGAACGTGCGCGAGGGCGTGCTGGCGGTGGACGCGCAGCTGCTGGAGATGGCGGAGGTGTTCCGCCTTTCCCGGACAAAGAAGCTGCGGCATATTTATCTTCCCTCCGTCCTGCCGCAGTACCTTGCCGCCTGCACAACTGGCTTCGGCTTCGCGTGGAAGAGCGGCGTCGCGGCGGAGGTTATCGCACGGCCTGCGTTTTCGATCGGCCGCAATTTATATGAAAGCAAGCTCTACCTGAACACGGAAGAGCTGTTTGCGTGGACGGCGCTGGTTATCCTGCTGAGCATGCTGCTTGAGCGGCTGATGGTGCGCGCGATGCGGAGGATACGCAAATGATCGAATTCAAGAACCTGACCTGTGCTTACGGGGAAAAGACGCCCATCCGGGACCTGACACTCACCTTGCCCGATGCGGGCGTAATCGGCGTATTCGGCGCGTCCGGCGCGGGGAAAACCACGCTGCTGCGGCTGCTGGCCGGGCGCCTTCCGCCTACATCCGGCACAGTGACGGGGCTTGCGGGGAAGCGTGTTTCCATGGTGTTCCAGGAGGATCGGCTGCTCCCATGGCTGACGGCGCTCGAAAACGTGGCGCTCGTGCGGGATGGGAGCGAGGCGGAGGCGCGCGGCTTGCTTGCGGCGCTTGCCCTGCAAGCGGAGGCGGAGCAGCGTCCGGCGGCGCTTTCGGGCGGCATGCAGCGGCGCGTGGCGCTTGCGCGCGCGCTCAACTTTGGCGGGGATGTGCTGCTGCTGGATGAGCCGTTCAAGGGCTTGGATTCAGCGCTGTGCACACAGGCGGCCGCCGTTGTGCGCGGGCGTTTCCCGCTGACCGTCATCGCTACGCATGACCGGGCGGAAGCGGAGGCCCTTGGGATGACGCTTGCGCTCACGGTAAAAAACGGCGGAGCGTGGAGCGCGGAGGTGCAGCATGGCTAGACGCGCCTGGAAGCGCGGCGGTTTCCCGTTGCGTTCTGAAGGCGGGGCTGCCCTTGATTTCGGCGCGGTGCTGGTATATAATGATGGACGCCAATGAAGCGTTACATTTTGATGGAGGTATGAAAAATGAAAAAAGTAACGATTTTTTGCGCCGCGCTTTGCCTGGCGCTGCTCCTTGCCGCATGCGGCGGCAAGGCGGATTATCCAGTTATGGAACCTGTGGCGCTCGATGCGCTTACGCTGGAAACCGGGGAGAGCGACACGATGTCCGCTCAGTTTCCGGCAGGGGAGTGGTTCTTTGATGTGAGCCTGACCCCGGTGGATTTTGGAATTTATGATATGGAGACGCTGACTTCCGAGACCGGGACGATGAACGTTAACATCATTCTCTCCGGCGCATATTCCGGCAAGCTGAAGCAGAGCGATTTTGACGGCGTGCTCAAAGAGCTGAAGAACAGCGATATGGCGGAGGGAATGGAGATCGGCGTTGCGGAGATGCGTACCCTCGCGGGCGAGCCGGTCGGCTATGTCGAGAGCACGACGACATACACCGAGAACATGATCGACTTCTATCTCGAGAACAGCGGCATCACCGAGGAACAGCTTGAGGCAATGGGCGGCCGGGAAGCGCTGCTCAACGCGCCGCCGACGCGCCAGATCCAGATCTATGCTGTTGTGGATGGCAACATCGCTATCGTGACGGGCACATACTACGACGACGCGAGCAAGGAACGCCTGCTCGATGTGATGAACATCCTGCTCCAGACGGCAGAAGTAAAGTAATTTAAAAAAACACGCAAACGCGCCCCGCAAAGGAGGCGCGTTTTTGCATATTGGACTTTGCAGAATGGCGAAAAATAATATATTTTTCAGACGGTTGACCAATGTGTTGTATTGGGGCCAAAATTAAATCAAACGGAACGATTCGTTGAAAATACGTTGATATTAAAACAAGCCTGCTGAACAATGTGCGGAACAACTGAACAGTTTAAATATTTTTAAGTAGGGAGAGCGGGATGTTCAATAAAAAGAACTGTTGACGACCTTTTCCCACCGGGAGCAAATGGCGGTTTGTGAAGTCTTGCGGGAAAACGGCATTGATTACTATGTTGATTCAGTCGTTGTGGGAAGATGGCCGTCTGTGAATCGGTTTGGCCAAACGGACAATGTGGAATATCGCATATTGGTAAAGAGAAAGCAGTATCAGAAGGCAGCGGAACAAATAAGAAATACAAGCAAAAAGGAGGATAAGGCAACAAGTGCTTTTGCGGCAAATAACACGGATGCTGAGATGGGGCCAAATACTAAAGTCTTGAGATATACCAAATGGCAGAAAACTACCAAGCGAGAACATTTAAGGAAAGAAACATGATATGGGAGCACACAGCTCAGCGGTGGCCGGATTGGTTCAAGGCGGAATAAGCTATCGGCTTTCAATGGAATGATACGACTTAGAGGTGCCGTGCGTAATTTGTGGCTTTCTCACCGGATATGCGTGAGGAAGCCAGGCGCGCTGTTGCCAAGCGCTGTGAAAATCCGGTAAAATATCTTTGCGAAACGCGCGGAAGCGTGTGCTGCAAAACTTTTTTCGCATTTCTTTAAAAAAAGGCTTGCTTTTCCTAGAAGAATCCTGTATTATATGAGCGTTGTGCGAAAACTCCTGTGTGTTTTGCGTGCAGCGAGAACGGTAAATGCCTTTGCGGGAGGTTGCCGGTTCTGCCATCCGGGTAATTTCCGCGGGGTGCCCACGATACGGGCAACGGGCGTCGGTGCGCCCGGCCGAAGCGTTTCAAACGTGAAACACACGGCTGCGTGTACTGCCCCGATACGAAAAGGAGGAAAGAAATAATATGGCAAATCAGAAGATCCGCATCAAGCTCAAGGCCTACGAGCACAACCTGATCGACCAGAGCGCCGAGAAGATCGTCGACACGGCCAAGCGGACGGGCGCGCGCGTAAGCGGCCCAATCCCCCTTCCGACGGAGAAAGAGATCGTCACGATCCTCCGTTCGCCCCACAAGTATAAGGACAGCCGAGAGCAGTTCGAAATGCGCACGCATAAGCGCCTGATCGACATCCTCCAGCCCTCCGCGAAGACCGTGGACGCGCTGATGAAGCTCGATCTCCCCGCTGGCGTCGACATCGAGATCAAGCTTTGAGCATTCGGAGGTGTATCAAGATGAAGAAAGCGATTTTGGGAACCAAGGTGGGCATGACCCAGATGTTCCGCGAGGACGGCACCATGATCCCCGTCACCGTAGTTCTTGCGGGCCCCTGCCCCGTCGTCCAGAAGAAGACGGCAGAACATGACGGCTACGAAGCGATCCAGGTTGCGTTCAAGCCCGTCCGCGAGAAGCTCGTCACCAAGCCGGAGATGGGCCACCTGAAGAAAGCCGGCGTCGGCGCGCACCGCTACGTCCGCGAATTCAAGCTCGATGATACCGCGTCCTACGAGGTCGGCCAGGTCATTTCGGCGGATGTTTTTGCGAACGGCGATAAGGTTGACGTGGTCGGCACCAGCAAGGGCAAGGGCTTTGCCGGCAACATCAAGCGCTGGAACCAGGCCCGTGGCCGCAAGACTCACGGCTCCCATTCCTACCGCGTTGCAGGTTCCATGGGCGCCTGCACCTACCCTGGCGAGGTCTTCAAGACCAAGCACCTTCCCGGCCACATGGGGCATGAGCGCGTAACGGTTCAGAACCTCGAAGTCGTGCGCGTGGACGCCGAGCGCAACCTGCTTCTCATCAAGGGCGCGCTTCCCGGCGCAAAGGGCGGCCTCCTGATGGTCAAGGAAACCGTGAAGTAAAGAGCCGCGAGCGAAAGGAGAATGTGAAATGCCAAACGTAGCATTGTATAATATCGCCGGGCAGAGCATCGGCGAGCTGGAGCTCAAGGAGAGCATCTTCGGCATCGAGCCCAACGCTTCCGCGCTGCACGCGGTCGTAAAGGCCTACCTTGCCAACCAGCGCCAGGGCACGCAGAGCGCGCTCACCCGCGCTGAAGTGCGCGGCGGCGGCATCAAGATTTACCGCCAGAAGGGCACCGGCCGCGCCCGCCACAGCAGCAACCGCGCGCCGCTCTTCACCCACGGCGGCGTGGTGTTCGCGCCCAAGCCGCGCGATTACCGCGAGAGCGTCAACAAGAAGGTCAAGCGCCTTGCGATGAAGAGCGCGCTTTCCTCCAAGGTGAACGACGGCGACATCATCGTCTACGACGCGCTGGACATCGCCGCCCCGAAGACCAAGGAAATGGTCAAGGTTCTCAATGCGATGAACGTCAAGAAGGCCCTCATCGTCCTCCCGGAAAAGGATGAGATCGTAGAGCGCGCTGCGGCGAACATCCCGGGCGTAAAGACCACGTTGGTCGGCACGCTAAACGTGTATGAAATCCTGAAGTACGACACGCTGATCCTCACCAAGGACGCGGTCGCCAAGATCGAGGAGGTGTATGTATAAAATGAAGACGCCCCATGACGTTATCTTAAAGCCCGTTCTCACCGAGAAGAGCTACGACCATCTTGCCGATAAGGTTTACACCTTCATCGTGGACAAGAAGGCCAACAAGACCGAGATCAAGCAGGCCGTTGAAGCGATCTTCGGCGTGAAGGTGGACAGCGTCCACACCATCAACAGCCTGGGCAAGATGAAGCGCCAGGGCCTCCACCAGGGCCGCCGCGCTTCCACCAAGAAGGCTTATGTGAAGCTCAAGAAGGACTCCAAGGGCATCGAGTTCTTTGACAGCATCGCGCAGTAAGGAGGCGAAGACCATGGCTATCAGAAAGATCAAACCCACCACCCCCGGCCAGCGCTTCATGACGGTTTCCGCTTACGAGGAAATCACCTGCACCACGCCGGAAAAGTCCCTGCTTGAGGATCTCCGCTCCTCCGGCGGCCGCAATAACCAGGGCCGCATCACCGTCCGCCACCGCGGCGGCGGCGCAAGGCGCAAGTATCGCGTCATCGACTTCAAACGCAACAAGGACGGCGTGCCCGCAAAGGTCGCTACGATCGAATACGACCCTAACCGCAGCGCGAACATCGCCCTGCTTCACTATGCGGACGGCGAAAAGCGCTACATCATCGCCCCGCTTGGCCTCAAGGTTGGCGACACGCTCGTTTCGGGCGAAGGCGCGGACATCAAGGTCGGCAACGCGATGGAGATCCGCCAGATCCCGGTCGGCACGATGATCCACTGCATCGAGCTCAAGCCCGGCAAGGGCGCGCAGCTTGTCCGCAGCGCGGGCAACGCGGCGCAGCTGATGGCAAAGGAAGGCGCGTATGCGCAGGTCAGGCTCCCGAGCGGCGAAGTCCGCCTCGTGCCCATGAACGCCCGCGCCACCATCGGCCAAGTCGGCAACGTGGACCACGGCAACATCATGCTGGGCAAAGCGGGCCGCACCCGCCACAAGGGTTTCCGCCCGACGGTCCGCGGTTCCGTCATGAACCCGTGCGACCACCCGCACGGCGGCGGCGAGGGCAAGAGTCCGATCGGCCGTCCCGGCCCTGTCACCCCGTGGGGCAAGCCGGCGCTTGGGTATAAGACCCGCAAGACCAAGAACGTCAACGATAAATTCATCGTGCGCCGCAGGAACGGCAAGTAAGAGGCGAAAGGAGTCAATCAATGAGCAGGTCAATCAAGAAAGGCCCGTTTGTTCAGGAGCGTTTGCTCAAACGCATTCAGGATATGAACGAGAGCGGCAAGAAGACCGTCGTCAAGACATGGTCCCGCGCATCCACCATCTTCCCCGACATGGTGGGACACACCATCGCCGTGCACGATGGCAGAAAGCACGTCCCGGTCTATGTGACCGAGGAAATGGTCGGCCACAAGCTGGGTGAGTTCGCACCCACCCGTACTTTCCGAGGCCACAGGGGTTCCGAGAAGTCCTCGGGCGGAAGATAAGAAGGAGGAAGCGAATCATGGCAACTAGGTCCAGAGAAAAGAGCGCGGCGCGCAAGGCCAACGCCGATAAGCGCCCCCATGCGATCGCCCGTTATGTGCGCATTTCTTCCCGCAAGGTCAAGGCTGTCATCGACCTGATCCGCGGCAAGAGCGTCAAAGAGGCGCAGGCGATCCTGATGTACACCCCCAAAGCGGCGAGCGAGCCGGTTCTCAAGCTCCTCAATTCCGCCGTCGCCAATGCGGAAAACAACCTCGATCTTTCCGCCGACACGCTGTATGTGGCTGAGGTCTTCGCAAACCAGGGCCCCACGCTCAAACGGTTCCGCCCCCGCGCGCAAGGCCGCGCGTCGCGCATCCGCAAGCGCACGAGCCACATCACCATCATCCTGGATCAGGCGAAGTAAGGGAGGTAAAGTATGGGACAAAAAGTTAATCCGAATGGCTTCCGCGTAGGCGTTATCCGGGATTGGAACACCCGCTGGTATGCCTCCAAGAAGGAGTTCTCCGATTTCCTGATCGAGGATAAGAAGATCAGGGAGCACCTGAAGAAGGCCCACTATGCCGCGGGTGTGAGCAAGATCGACATCGAGCGCGCCGCAGGCAAGGTCACCGTCAGCATCCACACCGCGCGCCCGGGCGTGCTCATCGGCAAGGGCGGCGTCGGCGTTGACGCCATCAAGACGGATGTCACCGCGCTCATCGGCAAGCCCGTGAACGTGAACATTATGGAGGTCAAGAACCCCGACGCCAACGCGCAGCTCGTCGCCGAGTCCATCGCGGCACAGCTCGAAAAGCGTATCTCCTTCCGCCGCGCGATGAAGCAGTCCATGGGCCGCGCGATGAAGGCCGGCGCAAAGGGCATCAAGCTGATGTGCAGCGGCCGCCTGGGCGGCGCGGAGATCGCGCGCACCGAGGGCTATCACGAGGGCTCCATCCCCCTGCAGACCATGCGCGCCGACATCGAGTACGGTTTCGCGGAAGCGCACACCACCTATGGCCGCATCGGCATCAAGGTGTGGATCTACAAGGGCGAAGTGCTCAACCGACAGAAGAAAGCGTAAGGAGGCAAAGAACCATGTTGATGCCTAAGAGAGTAAAGCGCAGGAGAGTGCATCGCGGCCGCATGACCGGCAAGGCCATGCGCGGCAACACCATCAATTACGGCGAATACGGCCTCGTCGCGCAGGAACCCGCATGGGTCACCAGCAACCAGATCGAAGCGGCGCGTATCGCAATGACCCGTTACATCAAGCGCGGCGGTAAGGTCTGGATCAAGATCTTCCCCGACAAGCCCGTAACCGAAAAGCCCGCCGAGACCCGCATGGGTTCCGGTAAAGGCTCCCCGGAATATTGGGTAGCGGTCGTCAAGCCGGGCAGAGTCATGTTCGAGATTGCCGGCGTGGATGAATCGGTCGCGCGCGAGGCGCTCCGGCTTGCCATGCACAAGCTGCCCCTCAAATGCAAGATCGTCAAGAAAGAGACTGAGGCAGGAGGCGAAGAGCAATGAAAGCGAATGAACTGAGGAAACTTTCCACCCAGGAGCTCGTTGCCAAGGAAAAGGAGCTCAAAGAGGAGCTGTTCAACCTCCGCTTCCAATTGGCGACCGGCCAGCTGGCGAACCCCCAGCGGATCCGCGAATGCAAAAAGGACGTTGCCCGAGTCAAGACGCTCCTGTGCGAGCGCGAGCTCAAGGCAGCCGAGTAACGGGTGAAAGGAGACATACCAATGGAACAAGTTAGAGGTTACCGCAAGACCCGCACCGGCGTCGTCGTCAGCGATAAGATGGATAAGACGATCGTTGTCGCCATCAAGACGAAGGTCCGCCACCCCCTGTATGGCAAGATGGTCAACCGCACCCGCAAGTTCAAGGCGCATGACGAGAACAACGAATGCGGCATCGGCGACACCGTGAAGATCATGGAGACCCGCCCGCTCAGCAAGGATAAGCATTGGCGGCTCGTTGAGATCGTCGAAAAGGCGAAGTAAGCCGGAAAGGAGCAAGCAATGATTCAGCCACAAACCAGATTGAAGGTTGCGGACAACAGCGGCGCGAAAGAGATCATGTGCATCCGCGTGCTGGGTGGTTCGTACCGCAAGAGCGCGAGCATCGGCGACGTAATCGTCGCATCCGTCAAGTCTGCTTCTCCCGGCGGCGCCGTGAAGAAGAAGGATGTCGTGAGGGCAGTTGTCGTCCGCACCGTTGCGGCGACGCAGCGCCCCGATGGCAGCAGCATCCGCTTTGACGACAACGCGGCCGTCATCATCAACGATAAGAAAGAGCCCCGCGGCACCCGTATCTTCGGGCCTGTCGCACGCGAGCTTCGCGCGAAGGATTACATGAAGATCGTGTCCCTGGCGCCCGAAGTGCTCTGATGGGAGGAACGAGAGAATGAAAAAGCTCAACGTTAAGAAGGACGACACCGTCGTCGTCATCGCCGGCAAGGATAAGGGCAAGAAGGGCAAGATCATGGTCGCGTTCCCGCAGGAAGAGCGCGTGATCGTCCAGAATGCCAACATGATCACCCGCCACGTCAAGCCCCGCAGGCAGGGCGAGCAGGGCGGCCGCATCGAGAAGGAAGGCACCATCCATGCCTCCAACGTGATGCTGGTCTGCCCCAAGTGCAACACCGCCACCCGCGTCGGCCACCGCATCGAAGTGGTGACCACCAAGGACGGTAAGCAGAAGAACAAGAACATCCGCGTCTGCAAGAAGTGCGGCAAGGATATCGACTGAGGCGGAAGGAGGAAACCGTAAGTGGCTAAGAAAGATAACGCTTCCCAGGCGCCCGCCAAGAAGAAAAAGAATGCGGCGGAAGCCAAGCCGTTCACCGAGGCCGCCCGCCTCAGGGTGAAGTACAACGAAGAGATCATCGCGCAGCTGAAGGAAAAGTTCGGCTATGAAAACGTGATGCAGGTTCCCAAGCTCGAAAAGATCGTCCTCAACATGGGCCTTGGCTCCGAGAAGGACAACCCGAAGGGCATTGAGAGCGCGCTCGAAGAGCTCAGCCAGATCGCCGGCCAGAAGGCCGTCGTGACCAAAGCGAAGAAGTCCGTTGCGAACTTCAAGGTCCGCGAGGGCATGAACATCGGCGCGAAGGTCACGCTGCGCGGCGACAGGATGTATTACTTCGCCGACAAGCTCATGAACATCGTGCTGCCCCGCGTCCGCGACTTCCGCGGCATCTCCGATACGAGCTTTGACGGCCGCGGCAACTATGCCATGGGCCTCAAGGAGCAGCTGATCTTCCCCGAGATCAACTATGACGACGTCGACAAGATCCGCGGCATGGACATCGTGTTTGTGACGACGGCCAAGACCGACGAAGAAGCCAAAGAGCTGCTCAGGCTGATGGGCATGCCGTTTGTTCAGGCGTAAAAGGAGGAAGCAACCGTGGCAAAAACCAGTATGAAAATCAGGCAGGCCCGCCCTGCGAAGTATTCCACCCGTGCGTATACCCGCTGCCGCATCTGCGGCCGCCCGCACTCCGTGCTGCGCAAGTACGGCATCTGCCGCATCTGCTTCCGCGAGCTCGCGTACAAGGGCGAGATCCCCGGCGTGCGCAAGGCAAGCTGGTAAGCATAGCGAAAGGAGGAGAAACAAAATGGCAGTCATTACCGATCCCATCGCTGATATGCTCACCCGTATCCGCAATGCGCTCACTGCGAAGCACAACGACGTGCTTGTCCCCGCGTCCACCGTCAAGAAGGCGATCGCGGAGATCCTGCTTCAGGAAGGCTACATCAAGGGGTACGACCTCCGCGAGGACGGCGTGGCCAAGTATATCCACATCGACCTGAAGTACGGCCCCAACAAGCAGAAGGCCATCACCGGCCTCAAGCGCATCAGCAAGCCCGGCCTGCGCGTTTACGCCCGCAAGGATCAGATCCCCAAGGTGCTCAACGGCCTCGGCGTCGCTATCATCTCCACCTCCCGTGGCATGATGACGGACCGCGAAGCCCGCAAGCTCGGCGTAGGCGGCGAAGTGCTCGCTTACATTTGGTAACAGAAAAACAACCAACACGAATTTGGAGGTGTAACACATGTCACGAATCGGAAAACTTCCGATCACGGTTCCAGGCGGAGTGACAATCACGGTCGGTGACGGCAACACCGTAACTGTAAAGGGCCCCAAGGGCACGCTGACGGAGAAGATCTCTCCCGCAATGGAACTTTCCGAGGAAAACGGCGTCCTGACCGTTAAGCGCCCGAGCGACTCCAAGGAGCACCGTTCCCTGCACGGCCTCACCCGCTCCCTCATTCACAACATGGTCGTTGGCGTGACCGAAGGCTTCTCGAAGAACCTCGAGATCAACGGCGTCGGTTACCGTGCCCAGATGCAGGGCGCCAAACTTGTGATGAACCTGGGCTATTCCCACCCCGTCGAGATCGACCCGCCGGCTGGCATCAGCTTTGAATGCCCCGCGCCGAACCGGATCATCGTCAAGGGCATCAGCAAGCAGCAGGTCGGCCAGGTGGCGGCGGATATTCGCAAGTGGCGCGAGCCGGAACCCTACAAGGGCAAGGGCATCAAGTATGACTACGAAACCGTACGCCGCAAGGTTGGTAAGACCGGTAAGTAATGCGTAGAGAAGGAGTGGCAATATGATTTCAAAAGTAGATAAAAACTCTGTGCGCAAAAAAAGGCATGACCGTACCCGCAGGCATATCCTGGGTACTGCCGAACGGCCGAGGCTCAACGTTTACCGCAGCCTGAACCACATTTACGCGCAGGTCATCAACGACGAAGTCGGACACACCCTTGCCGCTGCGTCTACGCTGGATGCAGAGGTCAAGGCGCAGCTCGAAGGCAAGACCAAGAAGGAAGCTGCCAACCTGGTGGGTGAAATCGTGGCCCGCCGCGCGCTGGACAAGGGCGTGAAAGAGGTCGTTTTCGACCGCGGCGGTTACCTTTACACCGGCCGCGTGGCGGAAGTTGCCGAAGGCGCGCGCAAAGCCGGCCTGGAATTCTAAGGAGGTAAGACATGCAGAAGCGTACTGATACATCCACCATGGAACTCAAGGAAAGGCTTGTCTTTATCAACCGCGTTGCGAAGGTCACCAAGGGCAGCAAGAATTTCCGCTTTACCGCGCTCATGGTTGTGGGCGATGAAAACGGCCACGTTGGCGTCGGCCTGGGCAAGGCTGCCGAAATTCCGGAAGCCGTGCGCAAGGGCGTCGAAGACGCAAAACGCCACCTCGTCGAGGTCCCGATCGTCGGCACGACGATCCCCCACGCGGTGGAGGGCAAGTTCGGCAAGGGCCATGTGCGCATGCTCCCCGCTGAACCCGGTACCGGCGTTATCGCGGGCGGCCCGGCGCGTGCGGTGCTCGAGATGGTCGGCATCAAGGACATCCGTACCAAGAGCTTCGGCTCCAACAACCCCGCGAACTGCGTGAAGGCCACCATTGACGGCCTGACCCAGCTCAGGACTGCCGAGCAGATCGCGAAGCTCCGCGGCAAGACCGTCGAAGAGATTCTCGGCTAACAGGAGGGAAGCAATGGCTAATTTAAAGATAACGCTCGTTAAGAGCACCATCGGCGCCCTGAAGGATCAGCAGGCGACCGTGAAGGCGCTGGGGCTTAAAAAGACCAACAGCACAGTGGTGCAGCCCGACAACGCGGCCATCCGCGGCATGATCTTCAAGGTGAAGCACCTGGTCAAGGTCGAAGAAGTCTAATTCGGAGGTACAGCATGAAATTACATGAGTTAAAGCCCGCAGAAGGCGCGACGCAGTCCAAAAAGCGCGTTGGCCGCGGTACCGGCTCCGGTTTGGGCAAAACCTCTGCAAAAGGCCATAAGGGTCAGAAAGCCCGCAGCGGCAGCAAGAAGAACGGCTTTGAAGGCGGCCAGATGCCCCTTGCGCGCCGTCTGCCGAAGCGCGGTTTCACGAACATTTTTGCAAAGGAATACACGATCGTCAACGTCGAGGCGCTCAACCGCCTGGAGGACGGCACGACGGTTACCGCTGAGCTGCTCAAGAAAATGGGCGTGATCAGCAAGATCGAGAAGGACGGCCTCAAAGTTTTGGGCCGCGGCGAGCTTACCAAGCGTTTGGATGTGAAGGCTGCGAAGTTTTCGGAGACAGCCCAAAAAGCCATCGAGGCCGCGGGCGGAACTGCTGAGGTGGTCTGATGTTTAAAACCCTTGTCAACGCATGGAAGATCAAGGACATCCGGACCAAGATGCTCTTCACGCTCCTTCTGATCGTGATTTATCGGTTCGGTTCCTTCATCCCCGTGCCGGGCGTGAACAGCGGCGTGATGGAAGCCTTGATCGCGCAATATGATGCGCTTGGCTTCCTGAGCATGCTTTCAGGCAGCGCGCTGAGCCAGTTCAGTATCTTTGCGATGGGTATCTCGCCCTACATCACGGGCTCGATCATCATCCAGCTCCTCACGATCGCCATTCCCTCCCTGGAGAGGCTCTCCAAGGAAGAGGACGGCCGCGAGAAGATCGAACGCATCACGCGCTATGTCGGCATTGGCCTCGCGCTCGTGCAGAGCATCGGCATCGTAGCGAGCCTGCAGAGCATCAGCGTGAACGGGCAGACGCTGCTCACGAACCCCACGTTCTTCACCTATGCGACGATCGGCATCATCTGCACCGCGGGTACCGCGTTCCTGGTCTGGCTGGGCGAGCGCATTACCGAGAAGGGTATCGGCAACGGCGTTTCCTTCATCATCTTCACCTCGATCTGCTCGAGCGTTCCGCAGACGGTTCTCAAGTATGTCGGCGGCGTAATCAACCCCACTCCAGGCGTTGCATCCTACCAGTGGTGGCTCCTGCCCATCCTGCTTGTGGTGGTTCTTGTGCTCATCACGGGCGTTACGCTCGTGGATAAGGCGGAACGCCGCATCCCCGTGCAGTATGCAAAGCGCGTTGTCGGACGGAAGATGTATGGCGGACAAAGCACCAACATCCCCCTCAAGGCGAATGCGAACGGTGTTATGCCGCTGATCTTTGCGATGACGATCATCCAGGTGCCTGTGATGATCATCCAGATCGTGGATCCGAGCGGCATCGCAACGATGCAGAAGTTCATGCAGGACGCGACGATCAACATCGAAAGCGTCGGCTGGTTCACCAAGTTCTATGTGCAGTATCTTGCATCCGGAACGGTGCCCTATTACATCGTATACGCCTTGCTGATCCTGGCATTCGCGTATTTCTACACCTCGATCTCCTTCAACCCGATCGAGATCAGCAAGAACCTTCAGCAGAACGGCGGCTTTATTCCGGGCATCCGCCCCGGCCGGCCCACGAGCGACTATCTGGGCAAGATTAGCAACCGCCTTACGCTCTTTGGCGCGTTCTTCTTGATGGTGATCGCGATCGTCCCGACGGTAGTGCTCGGCGCATTTGGCCTTTCCTCTGCGTTTGGCCCCACAAGCCTGCTCATCATGGTGAGCGTTGCGCTTGAAACAAGCTCCCAGCTCGAATCCATGATGCTTATGCGCCACTACAAGGGCTTCCTCGGTTAAAGGGGACTGCCGCATGAAACTGATCTTCTTAGGACCGCCGGGTGCCGGAAAAGGCACCCAGGCGGAAAAAATAAGCGAGCACTACGGTATTGCCCACATTTCCACCGGCGACATGCTCCGCAAGGAGATGCGCGAGGGAACGCCGCTCGGCAAAGCGGCGAAGGGCTTTATCGACAAGGGCGAGCTGGTTCCGGATGAAGTCATCATCGGCATGGTCGAAAACCGCATTCAGGCGGCCGATTGTGCGAAGGGATACCTGTTTGACGGATTTCCCCGCACGATCGCGCAGGCCGATGCGCTCCTTTCGATTTCGGACATTGACATGGTCATCAACATTGACGCGCCTACAGAGCGCCTTGTGGAACGCATCGGCGGCAGGCGCATGTGCTCCGGCTGCGGCACGGGCTACCACGTTTCCATGTATGACAAGGATACGTGCGAAAAGTGCGGCGCAACGCTGTTCATCCGCGATGACGATAAGCCGGAAACCGTGCGCAACCGCATCGCGGTATACGAACGGCAGACGCAGCCGCTGATCGACTACTATGGGGCGAAGGGGATGCTCCAGACCGTGGACGGCGACCGTACGCCGGAAGCCGTGCGCAAGGACATCCTTGCTTTGACGGAGAAGCTCATATGATGGGACGGATCACGATCAAGAACGCGGCCGACATTGAAAAGATGAAGGCGGCGGGCAGCATCGTAAAAGAAACCCTGGAGCTGCTTTCCGAAAAGGCAGAAGCCGGCATAACGACGGAGGAACTCGATCGGATCGCCGAGGCGTATATCCGGGGAAAGGGGGCATATCCCTCCTTCCTGAATTACAGCGGCTATCCCAAGAACATCTGTACCTCTGTCAACCAGCAGGTAGTGCACGGGATCCCGGGCAAGTATAAGCTCCGCGACGGCGACATCCTGAGCTTGGACGTTGGCGCAAAGCTCGACGGCTTCCATGGCGACGCGGCGCGTACCGTCTTCATTGGCAATGTGCCGGAGGAGGTGCAAAAGCTCGTCGCTGTTACACGGGAATGCTTTTTCGAGGCGCTGAAGTTCGCGCGGCCCGGCTATCACATCTCCGACATTGGCGCAGCGGTGCAGAAGCATGCGGAAGCGCATGGCTACGGCGTTGTGCGGGATCTGGTAGGCCACGGCATCGGCCGTGAAATGCATGAGCCGCCCGATGTGCCCAATTTTGCCGACCGGCGGATGGGCCGCGGGGCAAAGCTCGTGCCGGGCATGGTGATTGCGATCGAGCCCATGATCAACCTGGGCACGTGGGAAGTCGTGCAGCTGCAGGACGGCTGGACGATCGAAACGCGGGACGGAAAGCCGAGCGCCCATTATGAGAACACGGTCGCCATCACCGAGGGCGATCCGGTGCTCCTCACGCTGTAAGGAGGAACGAGCCATGACCAGCGAACTGTTGGGAAGGATCGTCCAATCCAAGGCGGGGCGCGACAAGGGACGCCGCTTTGCGGTGGTCGCCATTGAGGATGACGCGCATGTGCGCATCGCCGACGGCGATACAAGGAAGATCGCTCGCGCCAAGAAGAAAAAGCTCAAACACCTGAGCTTTGAACGGGCGCGTATAGAGAATCTTGAATCAATGCTTACGGCAACGGGCAATACGGCGGATGCCGCGCTGCGCAAAGCGCTTGCCCATGACCATGAAACCGGAGACAATAAGGAGGGATAGCTTGTCTAAGACAGATGTTATCGAAGTGGAAGGCGTCGTGACCGACTCGTTCCCGAACGCGATGTTCGAGGTGCAGTTGGAGAACGGGCATAAGATTTTAGCGCACATTTCCGGCAAGTTGCGCATGAACTATATCCGCGTGCTGCCGGGCGACAAGGTGACAGTTGAGCTGTCCCCCTATGACCTGACGCGCGGCCGCATCACGTGGCGCGCGAAGAACTAAGAAGCGGGAGGAAAAACAGATGAAAGTCAGGCCCTCGGTAAAACCTATTTGCGAGAAGTGCAAGATCATCAAGCGCAAGGGTCGCGTGATGGTGATCTGCGAGAACCCCAAGCATAAGCAGAAGCAGGGCTAACCCCCTCTGATGCCCACGCGCACGGTGCTTTGCACCATGCGCGCGTTTGCCTGCTTGCCATTTGCTGCGGCAAGCGGCGGAACTGTACCAGGAAAATGCAGGAAAACATGGATAATACCCCCAAAAAATGGGAAAAATCTATTGCAAAGCCATGCAGGATAATGGTACAATAAATTGTTTCGAGCCTGCCTTTCCCAGGCTTCGTCAGGCAGTGAGAGCTGCATGACATATTAGAAATCTGCTTCGTCCCCGGATTTGGGCAAAACGGAGCGGAGTTCTAATAGAGGAAACCACTCGCCGGTGCGGCTGCCGCGGGCCCTTCCAGCCCACGGAACCGGCGAGACCCCATACACCAAATTTTTCGGAGGTAAACTTTATGGCACGTATTGCTGGCGTGGACCTGCCCAGGGACAAGCGGGTCGAAATCGGCCTTACCTACATCTTCGGGATCGGCCGCAAAACCGCGTCCGACATCCTCGCAGCCACCGGCGTTGACCCGGACATCCGCGTACGCGACCTGTCTGAGGCCGACGTCACCAAACTCAGGGACTACATCGACCATAACGTAAAGGTAGAGGGTGACCTCAGGCGTGAGACTTCCATGAACATCAAGCGCCTCATCGAGATCGGCTGCTACCGCGGCGTGCGTCACCGCAAGGGCCTTCCGGTCCGCGGCCAGAGCACCAAGCAGAACGCCCGTACCCGCAAGGGCCCCAAGCGCACTGTGGGCGGCAGAAAGAAATAAGGGAGGAGACGTAAAATGGCAGCAGCAAAAGGCAAAGTCAAGAAGGCCGGTATCCGCAAGCGCCGTGAGAAGAAGAACATTGAGCGCGGCGCGGTGCATATCCGTTCCTCCTTCAACAACACAATGGTTACCATCACAGACCTCCAGGGCAACGCGATCTCCTGGGCTTCCGCTGGCGGCCTTGGCTTCCGCGGCTCCAGGAAGAGCACCCCGTTCGCGGCACAGATGGCTTCCGAAACCGCTGCAAAGGCGGCGATGGAACATGGCCTTCGCACCGTTGAAGTTTATGTGAAGGGCCCCGGCTCCGGCCGTGAAGCGGCGATTCGCGCGCTTCAGACGGCGGGCCTCGAGGTCAACATGATTAAGGACGTGACGCCCATCCCGCACAACGGATGCCGCCCGCCCAAGCGCAGAAGAGTTTAAGGAGGCAAACGACAATGGCAAGATATACGGATTCCGTTTGCAGGCAGTGCCGCCGGGAAGGCCAGAAGCTTTTCCTGAAGGGCGACCGTTGCTACACCGCCAAGTGCGCGGTTGTGAAGCGCCACACCCCGCCGGGCCAGCATGGCCAGGCAAGGCAGAGGAAGCAGAGCGAGTATGGCATCCAGCTGCGTGAAAAGCAGAAGTGCCGCCGCGCCTATGGCATCCTCGAGTCCCAGTTCCGCAAGTATTACGAAATGGCCAGCAACATGCGCGGCGTGACGGGCGAGAACATGCTCTGCCTGCTCGAGCGCAGGCTGGACAACGTGGTTTACCGCCTTGCACTGGCGCCGAGCCGCCCGATGGCGCGCCAGATGGTCACCCATGGCCACATCCTCGTGGACGGTAAGAAGGTGGACATCGCTTCCTACCTTGTGAAGCCCGGCCAGGTCATTACGGTGCGCGAACGCAGCCGTGACATGGAGCAGCTCAAGGAACTCCGCGAGCAGGGCGCAGGCAAGCCCATCCCGAAGTGGCTGGAGCTTGACGCCGAGAACCTCACCGGTAAGATCGCTGCGATGCCGCAGCGCGACGACATTGACCTCACCATCGAGGAGCATCTGATCGTCGAGTTCTACTCCAGGTAATCGCAAACTGCCCCATTGCCCTAATCGACTGACCAGAAATCAAGAGAGGGGAAGAGAGAATGATAGAAATCGAAAGACCGAAAATCGAATGCGTGGAGCTTACCGAGGATTATGGCAGGTTCGTGGTGGAGCCGCTGGAGCGCGGGTTCGGCACGACGCTGGGCAATTCCCTGCGCAGGGTACTGCTTTCCTCCCTGCCCGGTGTAGCGGCCTCGTCCATCAAGATAGATGGCGTACTGCATGAGTTTTCGACCGTGGAAGGCGTCAAGGAAGACGTGACCGAGATCGTCCTCAACATCAAGGAACTGTGCGTGAAGCTGCACAGCGAAGGCGCGAAGAAGGTCATCATCGACGCCCATGGCGAGTGTGAAGTCAAGGCTGGTGACATCATTGCCGACGCGGATGTGGAGATCGTAAACCCCGAGCTGCACATTGCGACCCTTGGCCCCAACGCCAGGCTCTATATGGAGATTATCCTCGAACGTGGGCGCGGCTATGTTTCCGCAGACAAGAACAAGAAGCCTGATATGCCCATCGGCCAGATCGCGGTCGACTCCATATTCACCCCGATCCGCAAGGTCAACTTCCGTGTGGAAGATACGCGCGTAGGTCAGATTACGGACTACGACATGCTGACCCTAGAGGTTTGGACAGACGGCAGCATCAAGCCAGACGAGGCCGTGAGCCTTGCCGCAAAGATCCTTACGGAGCACCTGATGCTGTTCATCAACCTCACCGAGCATGTACAGGGCGTGGAGATCATGGTCGAAAAGGAAGAGGACAAGAAGGAAAAGATTCTCGAGATGACCATCGAGGAGCTTGACCTCTCCGTCCGCTCCTACAACTGCCTCAAGCGCGCGGGCATCAACACCGTGGAGGAATTGGTGATGCGCAACGAGGAAGAAATGATGAAGGTCCGCAACCTCGGCCGCAAATCGCTCGAGGAAGTCCAGCAGAAGCTGGTTGGACTGGGCCTTTCGCTCCGGCATAACGAAGACTAATTAAGGAGGAAGTTTCAATGCCTAACCGTAAACTTGGTAAGGCGAGCGACCAGCGCGACGCTATGCTCAGGAACCTGACCACCGCGCTCCTGTGGAACGGCAAGATCGTGACCACCGAAGCCCGTGCGAAGGAAGTCCGCCCCATCGCGGAGAAGCTGATTACCCTCGCTGTGAAAGAATATAAGAACACCGTCACTGTTGAGAAGGAAACCCGCAACGACAAGCAGCAGACCGTGAAGGTGGAGAAGATCAACGACATGCCCTCCAAGCTCCATGCCCGCCGGCAGATCATGGCGTATCTTTACGATATGCCACTGCCCCGCAACGAGAAGGAGAGCAAGCCCGAATACGCCAAGCGCTCTAAGGAGACGCCGCATCCCGTTGTGGAGAAGCTCTTCCGCGAGATCGCGCCGAAGTACGATGGCCGCAACGGCGGTTATACCCGCGTGCTGAAGCTTGGCCCTCGTCGCGGTGATGCGGCCGAAATGGCCATGATCGAGCTGATCTGACGAATCCGAACCTCAAAAAGGAGCGCCGTAGGCGCTCCTTTTGCGTGCCTGCAGGGGAGCAGGCATGGGAAACTCTGGAGGTTGGAAAGGCCTCTTGGGTTGTACGCAGCCGGTCTGTTCAAATTGTACCGCTTACAGTCACCGTCGTCATGCCGGGGTTTATGGTGACGGCACCTGTGGTAGCATCCTGCGTAAAGGTTGCCGCCGGAACGGTGAGCGTGATGGCTGTAGCCGTGCTGGGCAGTGTAAGTACGCCGTCGGTGTACGTGTAGCCGCTGCTGGGAACTGCCGTGCCGTTGATGGAAACCGTAAGGCCGGCCGGCGCGGGAGAGAATGCATCGCGCAGGACGACGTTCGTAGCCTCCGTGTTGCCGTAGTTATACAGCGTGAAGGAATAGGTCAGCACACCGCCATCGGTTACCGGGTCGGGGGACATATCTTTGAGGATGCTCACGTTTGCATAAGCTTCAGCAGCGAGGGTGTGCGAATCCTGGAGCGCATCCGTCAGTTCATCCGCAGTGATGGAAACCGTGTTCGTGATGCTCGTATCCGTGGAAAGCGGCGCGAATCCGTTTACGTTCGCTTTGTAAAGGATCATCGCATTCGCACCGGCTGCCAGCGAGGGGATCGTGAAGACGATGCTGCGGTCGTTTACAGCCGGGGTGATCGCGCCGGAAAGCACACCGTTGATATAAAGCTGGGCGGGGCCGGCGTAGGTCAGCGGCGTGACGGGCGTTGTGCCGCCGGCAGGGGTATAAGTGCCCAAGTCATCAGTGATGGTAACGTTCGTTAACGCGTTGGAGCCACTGTTTGCCATCGTCAGAATATAGGTGATGGCCTGATCCGCCCGGTAAGCAGTATCGAGCGCGGTTTTGACCGTGGTCAGAGCCTCCTGCAAGGTTGCCGTTGCGATATTGGACGATGCGACGCCTGTCATATTTCCATATTGGTAAGTCAGCGTCGCCTGGTTGGTGATTCGGGTTGCCATATTGTGTTCCTCATTTCTATATATCTTTTCATCCGGGAGAAATCAGCTTTCTCCCTGCTTCAGGATATGCACGCTGCGGGTACGTTGTCCCGCCGGGCAAAATGAGAAAATACCCGAAAAGAAAGAAGCCACCGGATCGCCGGCCGCTTCTTTTAACCTCAACCTGTAATTTGCTCCGCGCTGCCGCTTCAATTATTCCGTGAGCATTTTTCCGCATCGATCGCAAGGACGAGCATCAGTGCGGGAAGGGCGTCATCGGGGTTCAGGACGTCGATCCCATAGGTATCCGTCCAGCGGAAAAGCTGCTTGGATACGGTGGCCACCTTTTGCCCGGCCGCGCTGAATATGCTATAGTCCCATTCAAAGAAATCTCCCTCCACATGCCAGCCGTTGCAATCGATATTATACTTCGGCTTGAAGAAGGTAAATTCCTTGCTGATGCAGCCGATATAATTGCCGCCCAGGTAGAGCTCGAACTTCGGCAGGAAAGTAAGAACCCGCTCTTTTACCATGCCGATCTCGCTCCCGTGGGAGTCGAAGATCTTCAAGCAATGCCCCCAGGAAAGCTGGCCCTTTACGGTATATACCGTTTCGTTGGCCTCATTATAAATATCGTAGCTGTCGAACCACGAAAAGAACCGTTGCTGAAACAAGAGCTTCATGGAATACCCCCTTTGCCGCCGCGTTACATTTCCTGATCTTCCAAGTATTTCCGGAACCGTGCGTTTGCTTCATAGGAAAGCCAGCCTTCATCAACGCCCGTCAGCCTGCCGCGTTCTACGGCCATGCGTCCGCCGACGAACGTGTAATCCACCGGCCCTTTGAGGCCGACCGTAGCGAGCATGGCCTTCGGATCCTCACATGCACCGACGAGCTCCAAGCGGCGGCTGTCCACCAGGAAGAAGTCTGCACACATGCCTTTGGCGATGCAGCCGATGTCGCTGCGTCCGAGCAGGCGTGCGCCGCCGCGCGTGGCAAGTTTGAGCACGTCGTAGCCGGTGGGCGCAGCCTCGCCGGAGGTGAGGCGATGCAGCAGGTAGCACATGCGCAGCTCCTCCAGCAGGTTGGAGCCGTCGTTGCTGGCGCTGCCGTCCACCGCAAGGCCAACCGGCACGCCGAGGCGCAGCATCTCCGGGACGCGCGCTACGCCGGAGGAAAGCTTCATGTTGGAAACCGGGCAATGTGCTACGCCGGTGCCGGTCTCCGCGAGGGCGCGGAGCTCCGCGTCGTTAAAATGGATGCCGTGCGCATACCAGACGTCCGGCCCAGCCCAGCCGAGGGATTGCAGGTACGCAAATGGGCGCATACCGAATTTCTCTAACGTGAAGCGTTCTTCATCCATTGTTTCGCAAAGATGCGTATGCAGCCGCACGCCGAGCTGGCGCGCAAGCAGCGCGGACTGACGCAGCAGTTCGCTTGATACGGAAAACGGGGAGCAGGGCGCAAGCGCAACCTGCCGCATCGAACCGAACGATGGGTCGTGATACGCTGCAACGAGGCGCTCACTATCCTTGAGGATCGCGTCGACCGGTTGGACGACGCTGTCCGGCGGGAGACCGCCGTCCTTTTTAGAAAGATCCATGCTTCCGCGGGAGGCGTGCATGCGGATGCCGAGTTCCTCAGCAGCGGCAAACTGCGTGTCAATGAGCAGATCCCCCGCTGCATGAGGAAAAACATAATGATGATCGAAACAGGTTGTGCAGCCGGTTTTGAGCAGCTCGCCCAGCCCCGTGAGCGAGGAGAGGCGCACAACGTCCCGGTCAAGGCCCTTCCAGATCTCATAAAGCGCCACGAGCCAATCAAACAGCGCGAAGCCCTGCACAGCGGGCAGGTTGCGCGAAAAGATCTGATACAGATGATGGTGCGTATTGATGAGGCCGGGGTAACAAAGCATGTGCGAAGCGTCCAGCGTTTCGCAGCTGGCGGAGATCCCTTGCCCCAAAGCGCGGATCACGCCGTCCTCGATGAGGAGATCCGCGTTCGTCAGAACGCGGTCGCCGCCGTCACAGGTGACGACGGCGCGGATGTTCTTGATCAGAAGGTTTGCCATAGCGACTCCTTTCCGCACTTTTCCGCGTGTGATTACCAAGGCCGCCTGCCGCAGTAAAAGTGTTTGCGCCAATAGGAGGAGAGGTAGGTGCGGCGCACTACCTTGCCGTTGCTGGAGGAAGCGTCAATCATCTCGCCGCTGCTGTTGATGACGATGCCGATATGGCCGACCTTGGTATAATCGTCATCGTAGAAGCAGATCAGGTCGCCCTTCTTGAGGTCGTCGATGTCTGTGATCTTCTCCCAATCCGAAACACGGGAGTATCCGGCGGCGTTCAGCCGGTTGCGGTTGCTGCCCGCCTGGTTCAGACAGTAATAGACGAGGCCGGAGCAGTCGAAGCTACTGGGTCCCCTTGCGCCGCGCACATACGGGTCGCCAAGCTGCTTCTTCACTATGGAGATCATCTTGGAAATGTTCGCCGTCGTGCGGGCCTGCTTGGCCTTGCTGGCGCTTTCCCGCGCATCGGGCGAGTACAGGAGGCTGACCGTCTGCTCGCCGGCAAGGCCGTCCGAGGAGAGACCGTTGCGTTCCTGGAAGTCTTTGATGGCCTGTACGGTCGTTTCACCGTAATAGCCGGTAACGACGCTCATATAGCCAAGATCCTTGAGCTGCTCCTGCATGGCGGTGATGTCGCTGCCTTCCATGCCGAATTTGACGCAGTATTTTGGCGCGTTATCGCCATAGATCAGGCCGAGGGTCTGCAAGCCCGCAATGCCGTCCTCTGCAAGCGTAATGCCCAACTCCGGAGCAAAGTTGATCTGGCGCTGGAAGAGCTTGACGGCGGCTTCTGTCTGCGGGCCGTAGAGGAGCGTGCTTTCATCCAAATCGAGGTAGCCGAGACGCATCAAGCGCTCCTGCAACTCGCGCACCGCTTCGGATTCCATGCCGCGCTTGAGCGTCGGGTCCGGGGTAGGCGTTGGCGTTGGAACCGGTGTTGGCGTGGGGGGAGGCGTCGGCGCGGGAGTAACATCGATCGAGATCACCGAGTCCGCGTTCGGGCCGTCCTGAGAAAGCGAGAGCATGGCGGGTGTGCCCCCATCCGCGCCGTGGGATTCCGCGGCAGCCGCGTTGCCGCCACGGGCGAGCAGTACGACGCCCGTCACGACAAGCACAACGCAGAGCGCAGCCCCGCCGCCCAGCACCAGCTTGCCCCGCAGGGAAAGCCTGCGGAAAGTGCGGGAGGCGCGCAGCGCCAAACGGCGCGCCCGCTTTCGCGCGCGGCTCCACATGCGGTTCAGATTTTTTAAAAATACCTGCATCAGGGAATCTCCATTCCATCCGGGCCGATTGTCCGCCCCGCGGGCGGACAATCCCTTTTCCATTATTTTAGGGGGTTTGCGTGCAAAATTCAATGAAAACCGCGATATGTAAGAGATTATTTACAAAATGCAGCGCGTTGAAACCGGCGGCAAAGGCGGCGGAAGGGTTACGCTGGATGATCCTTAAGATCTGTCGTAAAATTGTGGGTATAACCTTAATTTTAGAGATATACATTGATTTTGGAAGATGTTATAATAAAACCTATATCAAATCTAGCTTGGGAGGGCATGCAATGGCGTTTTTTGATAAACTTGGCGAAATTACAAAGAGCGTTGGCGACAAGACCAACGATATGATCGAAACGAATAAGCTCAACTCTAAGATCAAAGCGGAACGGAATGCGATCGAGGGCGTGAAAGCCGAGCTGGGCGCGCTGTATTGGGCGAAGTTCGAAGCGGGCGCGCAGTTGGACGAGGATGGGGTCGCGCTTTGCGCGAAGATCAAAGAGTCGCTTGAAAACATCGCCGGGTTTGAGGCGGAGATCAAGCGTATTAAGGAAGAAAATGAGAAGAAGCCCGAACCGGAGCCTGCTCCTGCCGTGCCAGCCGCAGAAGGCACGTTCTGCGCAGGCTGCGGCGCGAAGATCGCCTCTGGCGCGAAGTTCTGCCCGGAATGCGGCAGCCCCACTGTCCCAGCAAAACGCGTTTGCCCCGCCTGCGGCGTCGAGCTTTCCCCGGAGGCAAAATTCTGCCCGGAGTGCGGCGCAAAAGCATAAGCAATAGTTTTCATCCATGCTTTCATAAAATAGGAGGTACATAACATGGCATTTTGTAGGAATTGCGGTACAGAACTCAACGACGGTGCAAAATTCTGCCCATCCTGCGGCGCACCGGCCGGCACGGAACAGCAGCAGGCGGCCTATGCCCCGGTGCAGACCGACGCGCAGCAGAACAAGGTCATGGGTATCCTGGCATATCTTTCCTGGCTGGTGCTTGTGCCGCTGCTCGCGGCAAAGGAGTCCCCGTTTGCGCGGTATCATACCAACCAGGGCCTCGCGCTTGCAATCGTTGAGATCGCTTGGTGGATCCTGAGCGCGATCCTTACCGCGATTGCAGGGGCGTCCTATTCCCTTGGGCTGATTGCAATCGTTGGCGTGATCAGCTGGATCCTCGGCATCATCTTCCTTGTGTTCTCTATCATCGGAATCGTCAATGCCGCAAAGGGAGAGATGAAGCCCTTGCCGCTCATCGGCGGGATCAAGATCCTCAAGTAAAACAGGCATGCAGAAACGGAAGCGCCCTGGCAGGAGCCGGGGCGCTTTTGCATAGAAAAACGCGCTTGACATAGATAGAATACCGATATATCATAATATATAGAATTCCGATACAAACATAAAAATAAGGGGGACGCATATGGCGGTGGACAAAAGCCTTGTAACGCGCAGCACAGCGCTGTTGGTGCTGAAGCTGCTCGAGCAGGAGGATATGTACGGCTACCGGATGATCGAAGAGCTGGCGCGCCGCTCCAACAACGCCTTTGCCCTGAAGGCTGGCACACTTTATCCGCTGTTGCACGATCTGGAGGGGAAAGGGCTGATCCGCGTCTACGAGCGGGAAGCGGAGAGCGGGCGGATGCGCAAGTATTACAACCTAACGGAAACCGGGCGCGGCGCGCTCGCGCAAAAGGAGCGGGAATGGGACGCGTTTGCGGCGGCGGTGAACCTTGTGCTGAAAGGGGGGAACGGTATTGTATCAGCCGGATGAACGGAAGCGCTTTCTTGACGCTGTATGCGCTCAGGTACGCTGGCGGAAGGCCCACGGCGTGATCCGCGCGGAGCTTGCCGGCCACATGGAAGATCAGGCAGAGGCTTTTGCAGCACAGGGCATGCCGGAAGAGGAAGCGATGCGCTGCGCCGTGCGCGAGATGGGCGATCCAGAGGAGATCGGCCTGGCGTATGACGCATGCCTGCGCCCCAGGCGGCAGTGGGATATGGTGTGCTTACTGGTGCTGGCCGTACTGCTTGGAACTGCGTTCCGGCTGGCCATGGGCAGCGCATTCAACTGGCGCACTTTCGCGGCGCTCGTTTGCGGCTGCTGCTGTGCCATGCTTTTTTGCAGCCTGAACCCATATGAACTGGCCCGGCGGGCATGGCTTTCGCGCGCGCTGTTCGTGGGGTTCCTGCTGCTGAGTGTGCTTGAACTTGGCGGGACGTTTACGCGGCATGCGGCGGCGTTCTTGCCGGTGCTGTTCGCGGCTGCCATTTATTCCCTGCGGGGGAGGGGATTCTTGGCGTTGCTTGCCTGCACCGCCGCGCTCATTGCCGCGGCATGGGCGCTGACGGCGGTTTGGTCGATGCGGACTGCCCTGTATGCGGCTGGCGTCCTGGCCGGGTGTCTGTTTGCCGCCGTACTGGCCGCGCTTTCCGGCGCCTTCGGCAAGCGGCGGTTCCTTGCGGCTGGGTTCCTCGTGGGATGCATGGTGCTGGCGCTCGCGGCAGTCATTTTTACGAACGCCTACCGGCTCAATGCGTTTGTCGCCTTGCTGCGGCCCGAGGGAAGCCCCGCGGCGGTTTGGCTTGCGCCGGGCTTTGGCACGGTGCAGGACGTGGTGGCCGGCGCGCGGCTAATCGGCCAGGGGACGATAACTGGCATTGTGGATGCGCGGGGCTTGGCGGTGGCAAGCGGGCGCGAGCTTTCCGCGAACAGCTACCTGCTGACGCAGCTCCTGCACCGCTATGGCTTTATCGCCGCGCTTGCTGCCGCTGCGGTGCCGCTCGGCTTCATCGGCGTGGCGCTATGGCGTTCGCTTCACCTGAAAAGCCTGCTGGGACGGATGCTTGCGGGTGCGGCTTCCGCGTTCTTTGCCGCACAGGCACTCGCATATTGTGCGGTGAATTTTGGCCTGCTCGGAGGCCTGCCGCTTTCGCTGCCCTTCCTTGCGGGCGGCGAACTGGAGCTTGCGGCGAACCTGGCGCTTGCGGGCCTGATCCTCGCCTTGCTCCGCACGGACGGCCTGTATGCCGACCGCATGCGCAGGCAGGCTAAGCGGCTGTACATCCGGCTGGAATGGGCATAGGCAGGCATCCCCGGAACTGGAAATTTTTTTGGCAGGCGTCTCCAGCGCCTGCCACTGCGTTTTATTAGCGGAAAATTCCCTGTTGACAGAATTGGTTTGCTGTTATAAACTCAATGCAAGGTTTATAAAAACAAACCCGGAGGGCAACATGGAAGATTACCAGATTTGGGATAGCGAATACCGGTTTATGTGCATTGTCTGGGCGAACGCGCCGGTCGGTTCCGGAAAGCTTGTGGAGCTTTGCGCGGCGGAGCTGGGGTGGAAGAAATCCACCACGTATAACGCCATCCGCAAGATGTGCGAAAAGGGGCTCATCCAAAACGAGAATGCGCTCGTTACGGTGCTGGTGCAGAAGGAACGCGTGCAGACGGCGGAAAGCGGGGCATTCGTCGCGCGCACGTTTGGCGGATCGCTGCCGCAGTTCCTGGCGGCATTCCTTTCCGGCCGTGCGCTTTCCGAAACGGAAGCGGAGGAGATCAAGGCGCTGATCGACGCGCACAGGCAAAAGGAAGGAGGAGCATCATGAGCGCACTCGCATGGCTGGAGGGCCTTGTTGCCGGGTTGGAACCAGCGTTTTTACAGCTTTTAAACATGAGCATTACCGCAAGCTACGTGATCCTTGCGGTGCTGCTCGCGCGTCTGCTGCTGCGGCGGCTGCCCAAACGCTATTCCTACGCGCTCTGGGCGGTGGTGGCGTTCCGGCTGCTCTGCCCGGTGAGCATATCCTCGCTCCTGAGCATCTTCAACATCGGCGTGTTCGATATGACGGCGGCGACGCAGGGCGCGGAGCTCGTTTATATCCCGGGAAATATCGGGATGATGCGGGAGCCTTCCGTCACGGTCGGCATCCCGCCGCTCAATACGGTCATTTCCGAAAGCCTGCCCGCGCCGGCGCCGGCGGCGAGCGTGAATCCGCTGCAAATTTGGCAGGCGGTAGGCGCCTGCGTCTGGGCGCTTGGAGTTTTTGCGCTGCTCGTATACGCCGCCATATCGCTTGCAAAACTGCACCGCCGGGTGCGCGGCGCGGTGCGCATGGCGGGTACGGCGGACGTTTTTGAATGCGACGGCGTGCGTTCGCCGTTCGTGCTCGGGTTCTTCCGGCCGCACATCTACCTGCCTTTCCGGCTGTCGGATGCGGAGCGGGCGCATGTGCTCGCCCATGAGCGGTTCCATCTGCGCCGGGGCGACCATATCGTAAAGCCGCTCGCGTTCCTGCTGACCGCCGTATATTGGTTCAACCCGCTCGTATGGGCGGCATACATCTGCATGTGCGCGGATATGGAGATGCGCTGCGACGAGGCGGTGCTCAGCGCGCTCCCTGAGGGGCGGCGGGTGGATTACAGCATGTCCCTGCTCACGCTCGGCACGGGGCGTCACTTTGCGGCTGCAAGCCCGCTCGCCTTTGGGGAAACGGGCGTGAAGCGGCGCGTCAAGAACGCGCTTTCCTTCAAAAAACCGGCGGTCTGGCTGGCGGCGCTCGCGGCGGCGCTCTGCATCCTCATGGCGGTGGCCTGCGGCACGAACGCGGGCCCGGAGGCCGACGGGGATACACTTGCGGAAAACCCGGGTGCGGTGCTGCCGGAGACCTACCGGATTGCGGATCAGCTATATCTGTCGCCGCTGAGTTCCGATTTGAGGATCCCGGCGAAAACCTACGAGTTCCAGGAGGATGCTCTCATCATCCGCGATGCGGAAACGCAGGAGATTCTGCTGGATCAGGCCGGCGTCAACTGGCAGTATCAGGAGGTGGACGACGCAGAATTCACAGCGCTGTTTCTATTCAGCGCCCCCGATCTTTCAAAATATGAAACGCGCCTGCAATGCAGGCCCTGCAGTTCGATCATCGTTTACAAAATGGATGACGAGGTCTGGCTGGGGCGCACGGGCACGCACGGCGGAGCCCGCAAGGGGGAAGAATACATGTGGAGCCTTTACCGGCTGGAGCAGATCCCGGTCACGCCCGCCGATTCCGGCCTGCCGCTTGCGGACCGGCTGCTGCGCCCGGGACGCTACGCCACAGAGGATGGCGAAGCCTGGGTGGATCTCCGTGAGGACGGCACGTTTGAATGGACCCTGCATATCGCCATGAGCTACCGGCCGTATGGAACCTGGAGCTCCATGGAGGATGCGCTCGTGCTGCTTGTAGGCGAGGAGGCTTATCATTTTACCATTGAGCCTGACGGCGGCGCGATCCGGCTGGAGCAGGACGCGGCAGGGAGCGTGGCCGCACACGGCCGCCGGTTTGTCTACCAAGGCGCGGTCCCGCAAAGCTGGGCATGGGAGACGCTCGTCCGTCCTTCGGAGGAGGGCGTCGCAGAATTTCTCGCGGCTGCGGGCAGCGAGGCAACGGACACGGGATATGAAAACGACGTTTGCTACAACGTCACGCCCGCGCATGTCGTATCGGCCGAGAACGAATTCCAGATTTTCAAATTTGATAAGTCCTGTGCGTCCTACCTGCTGTACGCGGGCGAAATCTATCCGCTGGGCGCTTGGTTCGGCGGCTACGGCTTCACGGACGCGATGGTCGCGGATCTGAACCGGGATGGAAAAAACGAGCTGTATTTCACCTGCTCCTGGGGTTCCGGTATACACCGGGCGCAGGTTGGATATTTCGACCCGGTAAAAAAAGAAGCGGTGCTTTTCGATTATTCCTACTTCCTTCCCGAGAAAGCGGCGGAGCTGGTGCTGCGCTGGGATACGGAAGGTACGCTGGGCGAATATGGGGGAATCCATGTCTATGCCGCGCAGTTCCATGCGCAGGAAAACTTCGTCAACTTTGACCTTGCGCCCACGGGGCAACGGCTGGGCACGATCTCGCTTTCGGGCGGGCAGATCGCGTTCACGGCCTTGGAAACGGAGCCGGGCAGCGCGCCGGATTATTGGGGCGGTGCAGCCTCCCGCATGGATTGGCTCGCGCAGTACCGCGCCGCGCACGCGGGGGAAGGCGCAACGCTCACGGCAAAGGAGCAGGCGGCACTTTCGGAGCTTGCCTACTACGTTTCCACTTGCGAGCCGCTCGTGCCGGAGCAGCCGCTTGCTATGGAAACCCATGTAACGCGTGCGTTCTATGTATATTGTTGGGATGCGCATCACGAAGAGCGCTATTGGGAACCGGAGGGCGGGCGCTTGCCGGCCTTCGGCACAGTGCTGCAATCGGAAGATTTAAGCGGGAATAACGCCGTCGTGCTGGAACCGGCGGAGGCGGAAGCCCTTACCCGGAGCATATTCGGCCGCAGCCTGCCGGGGAACGCAGCGGCGGATTATGACGATTCCTCATTTTTCTATGAGGACAGCACGTACTTCCAAACGTTTGGGGATTATTGGATGTGGTTTGAGCGGTTTGAGGAAATCGCGCCGCTTACGGATGGAGAATACTATGTGCGTTATGTGATCAACTGCAATCCGACGGGCCCGGAGGGTGAATGGGATGACCCGACGGAGCGCACGGGCGAGCTGATCGTCCGGCGAAATGCGGAATCCCGTTTCGGCTTTTCGGTGCGGGCCATTGTGCGCACGCCTTGGGAGCAGGAATAAAAGCGGGTCCAAAAAATCTCTCCGGGATTGTCAAGGGCCGCAGCCCTTGACTTTCAACCGCGAGCAGCGACCTGTGCGGTGCGAGCGAAAAGCCTTGCGGCGCAAGGCTTTCCTTACACGGAGCGCTGGCCGCGCATGGGCGCAAGCGCGATGTGTATCCCTCGATAAAGTGGCATCTGCCACTTTGTCGACAGCCTAAAAGCCTCCGCTTCGCGGCGCATAAATACTTAATTGAACATTCTGCCGCAGGCGCTCCGGGGCCCCTGCATGCTAACGCTTCTTCACCTTTGAACCTTGTTCGCGCCATAATTGATTGGAGCTGTCTATTGCAACTAGAGCGCGCGGCACGGAGAAATTTCCGTGCCGCGCCGACTTGCTCAGACAAGCATGCCAATTTTTTAGCAACCGCAGCCGCAGTTGTTGTTGACCGGCCCGCAGCCGCAGTCGTTATCGCAGCCACAGCCATTGCTGAAGCCGCCCGCGAGCAGGATCAGGATGATGATCCACCACCAGTTGTTCCAATCATGTTTTACCCTCAGCATGCCACGCCAAACAGCCATGTAGGGCTGCAAGGAATTCCGCCGCGGTTGGTTCAACGGCAAACGAGTACCCCGCCACTTCAATGACCTGTTTCGGATTCCGCTTCCACCGCCCGGTATGCGGCCAATCGGCTTCTTCCTGTTTTATTCATTTAAAAACAGTTCCGCAATGGCGACAAACAAAGCGGATCCCTTCCACAGAACATCCTCATCAATTTCAAATTTGGGGTTGTGATGCGCAACGTCCGTTTTCTTGCGTTCGTTTGCAGAGCTTAGGAACAAATAAGCGCCCGGAACTTCCTGTAGATAGTAGGCAAAATCCTCGCCCCCCATGTTGGGCGCTGCAAGCGACGTGATTACCTTTTCCTCCCCGGCTACAGCTTTTGCGGCGTTTGCGGCAAGTTTGGCCATGCCCGCATCGTTTACAACCGGTGGAGCGCCCCATTCGATTTCGCTCGCAGCACTGCCGCCAAATACGGCCGCTGTAGCGCCAGCGATCTCGCAGACTCGCCGCGCAACCGTTCTTCGCACGGAGTCGTCCAGGCAGCGGATCGTCCCTTCAAGGATAACCGAATCGGGTATAATGTTGTACTGGCTTCCGCCATGCACACTTCCGATCGTTACGACAACAGGGGTACATGCATTGAACTCCCTTGCGTTGATCGCCTCTAACGCCAGAACAATATGCGCTGCGATATTAATAGGATCAATTCCCCTTTCCGGCGCTGAACCATGGCAGCCGATCCCCTGCACCTGAATCCGGAACTTATCAAACGAGGCCATGCAGCATCCTTCCGGCGCAAATATGGTCCCGGCCGGAGCAGTTTTGTCTATCAGCGTGCCAATGTGCATTCCAAACACAGCATCCACACCATCCAGCCAGCCGTTGTGCAAAGCAGAAAGCGCGCCTTTTGCCGTCTCTTCCGCCGTTTGGAAAATAAGGCGGACGCTCCCTTTCAGTGTTTCCCGCCGTTTTTGCAGAACCTCGGCTGCGCCAAGAAGCATAGCCGTGTGCGCATCGTGCCCGCAGGCGTGCATGCAGCCATCGTGCAGCGAAGCATAGTCTGCCCCTGTGGCCTCATGAATGGGAAGCGCATCCATATCCGCACGAAAAGCGATACATTTGCCAGGCTTCGCGCCGTTTATGTATGCAAGAAGCCCGCTGTCGGTTTGAGAACATATGTAAGGGATCCCCAGCGCTTCCAATGCTGATGCCACATAGGCGGCTGTTTTAGGCAAATGCGTCCCGACTTCCGGAATCCGGTGCAGTGCACGGCGTTTTTCCAGAATGCTTTCCTGCAAGGGCTCGCATTCCTTCCACAGTTCCGTTTTGCCTTTCATAAATACTGCCACTCCTTTCAAAAAGCACAAACTTGCGCTTACTTTCCGCTGACGTATGCTTTTATGAGTTCAAACGTATTGCATATGCCACGCACATGTGTGCGCTCATAGCCATGGGACGCATATACGCCCATCCCCATTACGCAGTGGCGGAGATCGTTCCCCGCTCTGAGCGCTGCATCTGCATCCGAAGAATAATTCGTGTATACATCGACCGCATAGTCGATCCCATTTTTTTGTGCACAGCGGATCAGCTCGCTCGTGAGCGAATAATCCGATGGGCCCACAACATCCTTCGCGCAAATACACACCTGCGTCTCAGTTCCTGTCAATCCTTCCCCGACGCACCCCATGTCAACTGCGATGATGTCAACCGCATCCTGCGGAATTCCGGCGCGTGCGCCATGGCCCACCTCTTCGTAGTTTGAAATGAAAAGGTAGACTTTTCGTGACAGCTTAGTCTCTCCTTCCCGGATGCTTTTTGCAAGCGCGAGGAAAATTGCAAGCCCGATCTTGTCATCCAGGAACCTGCTTTTGATGAAGCCGCTCTCCGTGACCTTCACACGGGGGTCGAAGCAAACGTAATCCCCTGGGAAAATGCCAAGGGCGTTTACATCCTCTTTGGTGTTTACCAATTCATCCAAAACGATTTCAAGCGTATCAAAGTCACGCAGCGTTTCGGCAAGTTTTGTGTTCACGTGGGAAGACGGGTTTTTCATCTGGCAGCATCCGCTGACGCCCTTCTCCGCAAACCTCGGAAAAACAATGCAGTTCTCGCCATCTACGCTCCCCGCAATCAGACCGCCGATGCGGGAAATTCGGAGGCGCCCGTTTGCCTTCACCTCCGATACCATCGCGCCGAGCGTATCAATATGGGCGGCAAGCACAAGCGGGCTGCCTTCGCCGCCTAAATCCACCAGAGTACATCCTTTTTGGGTCGTCTGGGGCGTATACCCAAGCCGTTTAAACTCGTCCACGACATAGGCGGTAGCCGCTTCCGTATACCCGCTGGGGCTGGGGATCGCCACAAGTTCACAGAACGCATCAATTATGTATTGCATCATTTCCGGCAAGCTCCTCCGTTTTATTTTTTGTGCTTCAATTTTGGCCAAACGGGCGCTCTTCCAGCATTTCCCGATATTCTTGCAGTTCCTCGCCATTTGCCATGATATAATGGCCATCCTCTATTTCCGTCCAGCAAGGTTTGTCTACTGCATAATTATGGATCGAAGGATCGTAAATTTCAAGGATTTTGTTTTTCTCCGCATCCGGGTCCGGCATCGGGATTGCCGAAAGCAGAGAACGCGTATATGGATGCAGCGGGTGTTCAAATAACTTTTCCGTATCCGCCAGTTCAACGATAACGCCTTTGTGGATCACTGCAATGCGGTCGCAGATGAAGCGCATTACGCTCAGATCGTGCGCGATAAACAGATAGGTCAAGCCGTGCTCCTTCTGTAACTCGCTGAGCAGGTTGAGCACCTGCGCGCGAATCGAAACATCCAGCGCAGAAATGGGTTCATCTGCAATGATAAACTCCGGCTCCATAATTAAGCTGCGGGCAATGCCGATACGCTGCCTTTGCCCACCGGAAAATTCGTGCGGAAAACGGGCGGCAAATTCAGGGAGGAGCCCCACATCGGCCAACGCTTTGGCTACTTTTCCCTGCCGTTCATCGGGCTGCATTTTCCGATGAACGTTCATAAGGCCTTCTGAAACAATGTAATCCACCTTCGCGCGTTCGTTGAGTGACGCCATCGGATCCTGGAAGATCATTTGTATCTTCTGCGTCACAAGCCGATCCAACTCGGGCGGGATCTTGCCGCTGATCCGCTTTCCATGAAACAGGACCTCGCCCGCAGTCATTGGGTTAATGCGAATGATCGCACGCCCAATCGTAGTTTTTCCGGAGCCGGATTCCCCAACAAGGCCAAATGTCTCGCCCCGGAAAATATCAAAGGAAACCCCTTTGACGGCAACGAAAGCTTTACGCTTGTTTCCAAAGGCAACCTCCATATTGCGCACGCTGAGCAGGGGTTCGCCGGTTCTTTTTACGTTTTCCTTCCCCGCGCCTTGCGCTGGCTTGCGCGCGCTCCGGATGTGTTTGATCTGCGCTGGCGGATCGATTTTCGGAGCTCTGGGGTCAAGCAGCCAAGTTCTCGCTTTGTGGGTTGGGCTCACCTCAAAATAAGGCGGGCGGTGCTCGAAGTCGACCTCCAACGCATAGGGGTTTCGCGGAGCAAACGCATCTCCTCGAATGGTTTGGAACAAATTAGGCGGCGTTCCCTTGATCGAATACAACGGCTCCCCCTTCACGCCAAGCTGCGGCAAAGAGCTGAGCAGCGCCCATGTATAGGGGTGCTGCGGATTGTAAAATACTTCCCTGCTGGTTCCGACTTCCACAATGTCGCCAGCATATAGCACCGCAATCCGGTCCGCAACGTTTGCGACAACGCCAAGATCATGGGTAATATAAATCGTTGTAAGCTGATATTTTTCCTTCATCTTTTTGATGAGGTTGAGAATCTGCGCCTGTATCGTGACGTCGAGCGCAGTGGTAGGCTCATCGCAGATCAGGATGCGCGGATTGCACGCAATCGCAATAGCAATGACGGCGCGCTGCCGCATGCCGCCTGAAAATTCATGCGGATACTGTTTGTAGCGGCGCTCCGGGTCCAAAATTCCAACGTCGTCCAATATCTCGATTGTTTTTTTATGTGCCGCCTCTCCATATAGATGCTGATGCAGATGCAGCGCTTCTTCAATCTGCCAGCCTACGGTTTTCAACGGATTCAATGAGGTCATGGGATCCTGCATAACCATTGCGATCTCCTTGCCGCGGATGCTTCCCCATTCTGCATCCGTCTTTAAGGCCGCAAGATCCCAGGTATACTGGCCGGCAAGCATCTCTTCCCCGGGGCGGGCAGTACAGCATGCCGCTTCCGCATCCTTGGGCAGGTAATAAATGTGCCCGCTGTCGATCCAACCGTTTTTATCAAGCAATCCGTTGAAGTTTTTAACAAAAACGCTTTTTCCGGAGCCGGATTCTCCAACAATGGCAAGGCTCTCGCCTTTGTAAAAATCCAATGATATGCCGCGCAATGCATGCAGCTGCTGCCCGCGCAGGCTGAATTTAACATGAAGATCTCGGACAGAAAGAATCACTTCATTATTCATATCCCCCGCCTCCTTACACATGGTTCTTCGGATCCGCTGCATCGGAAAACGCGTTCCCGACCAGATAGAAGCAAATCGTGATGATGGAGAGCACGATCGCCGGGAAAATAAGTTGATATTGCAGGTTTTGCGCCGCCATGAGCGCGCGGCCGGTATTTACAAGGTTGCCTAAGGACGGCGTCTCGATCGAGAGGCCAAGACCGATATAAGTCAGGAATACCTCCCATCCAATTGCGCCGGGAATTGAAAGCGCCATACGCAGCATGATAACGGAAATCATCTGCGGAAGCAGGTTTTTGACGATCACGCGGCTTGTTGGGGTTCCCAGGCAGCGGGAAGCAAGATTGAAGTCCCGATCACGAATGATGAGCACCTGGTTGCGCACGAAACGTGCAAGTCCAATCCAACCCGTTATCGTCATTGCGATAATCATTGTAAGAATGCCGGGCTGCATCACATAGGTTGCAAGGATCAGGATGATAGTTGTCGGAATGTTGCTTATAATATTGTAAATTTCCGTGAACAGGAAGTCCAGCTTCCGGACATATCCCCAAAGCACGCCGGCAACCGTTCCAATAATTGCTTCAAGAAAAGCTACGGAAAACCCGATTATAAGCGAAGTGCGGGTACCGCTCCATATGTTTGACCAAAGATCCTGCCCAATAGAGTTCGTCCCAAACCAGTATTCTGCGCTTGGCTTCTGATTGCTGGCCGGCAGGCCTGCAGAAGGATGGCCTTCGGGGAAATTGTTGATCAATACGGCATCCTTTTGCCCAGGGATGTAGGGCTGAACGAACGCAAAAACGAGCATAACGGCAATTATGATGAGCAGCGCCACAGCAAGCTTATTTTTGCGGAACATTTGGAATGTGCTGCGCCAATAAGAATAATTGGAATACCCCGTTTTCTCTGCGTTGCTTTCGCTATATGGAGCGCGCTGAAATTTCTCAGGCGGTAGCTGCGCAATTTCCTCTGCGGAGAGATCATCTCTTTGCTCGGCGGCGAGTTTCAGGTCTTCCAGCAGGCTTTCCTCCAACTTGCTGGAAAATATGTCTTTAACGGAGAATTTGCTCATCTGGATCCCTCCTTTTTCGCAAAGCTGATGCGCGGGTCAACAAGCGCCATCAGCATGTCTCCCAAAATCAATCCCAATATGCCGATGATAGAATACAGAATCACAAGCGCTTGCACCATTGTATTGTCCTGGCGTTTAATCACATCCACCAACAAGCCGCCCATGCCCGGAATGGAGTACAGCGATTCCACATAAATTGAGCCGGAGATCGTCATAAGGATCGATCCGGGGATCAGATTTACCATAGGCGTCACGGAGTTCCGGAAAACATGGCGGAACCAAATCACGCTGTTGGGAACCCCCTTCGCTTTTGCAAGTTTAATATAATCCTTATTCGATTCATCAATCATGTAGCGTCTGAGCCACATCGCATAGCTGGCAATCGATGGGAGCGCAAGCGAGAAAACCGGCATAACCATCGTTAAGGGCTTGTTTGCGTCATAAAGCATGCTCGTCCCGATGGCTTTTGTTCCGTAAAGCTGGATGAACAAATAATACACAGCGCTCGGCACCGCCTGAATAAAAACGATGAACAGGTTTCCGAACTTATCCCAAGCGCCTCCTTTTTTTCGGGACATCAAGATGCCAAGCACCATACCCATCGGCAGGCTCAACGCAACTGCCGAGAGGCCGAATTTCAGGGAGACGATCATTTTCGGACCCAAAATTTCGGTGATTGCAGCGTTCCTGCGGTAGCGGTTCGATACGCCCAGGTCGCCCTGCAGCAGCCCTTTTATGAACTTAACCAGCTGCGTATGCAGCGGATCCCGCAGCCCCATCAGAGTAAGTTTGTTTTCGATTTGTGTCGGCGTGAGTTTATCGTAGTTGTCAAAGTAACCTTCCTCTGGCATAAGCCGCAAAAGCGAAAAAATAATAACGATAATGATGAACAGCGTCACGAACGATCGCAGCAGGCGTTTGCACATGTATCGCAGCATATAATAGTCATCCTTCCTTCAGGATCTGAACCGGGCGGCCGGTTCTATCAAAAAGGCAGCTCCACTCATGTCTTTGGGAGCAGAGCTGCCCGAAACCTACTTTAATTGCCCAACGCTTTCGCGCTTACTCGCCGCGCGCAGCCTCCCATGCCGCAAGCTGCGAATAGAACATCTCGCTGCTCATCGCAGTTTCGTAAACGTGCTGGCCCTTATAGCGCAGGTAACTCCAGCCGCAGCTGCTGTATGTGCCCTCAAACGGATTGAGTTTGGTAGCCTCATAGACGCCGCCGGTTGCTCGGTAGGGAATTGCCATTGCATGTTCAAGATAGAAGGCTTCCGCATTTGCAAAGGCCGTGTAGCGCGCGTCGACGTCCAGCACTTCCTGCTTTGCCGCCTCCAGCATGGCATAATATTCGTTTATGATCGCAGTTGTTTCCTCGCTCTTAGTGGAGCGCTCGAATTTCGCAGTCGTATCATAAGCGAATGTATAGGTGTTCCCATTTTCCGTCATGAAAATCCACGTTTCAGGATCCACATATCCTGCGCCGCCGTTAAGCTTTTGAAGCGCGTAGTTGCCAACGCGGCGCGTACCGCTCAGGAAGTTCTGAGAACCAAAGTTATTAATGACAACCTCGATGTAATCCGTTCCGAGCAGTTCTTCAAGCTGCTGCTTGATGACAAGGCACTCTTTTGCCCAATCCGCGTCGCCGTTGTACTGCATCAGGATCTTGACGGGGAACGTGGCGCCAGCGGCGGTAAGTTCGGCAACAGCCTTTTCTTTGTATTCAAGGGCCAGAGCCTCGTTGAAACTATCCCCGTTCGTAAACGCGGCCAGGTCGCCATATAGGGTGTAATCCTGCTGGCCGTTGCGTGCAAAGCCCTTGGGCGTAATGGAGTTGCTGAGGAGATCCTCCGCGTTGTTCGGGAACCCAACCTGCAGCGCACGGATGCGGTCCATGCCGTGATAAATTGATTTGCGGAAATTCTCGTTGTTGACAGCGATCCGCCAGTTGTCAGGCTCATACTGCGCATCGAACATAGGCTCAAAATTGAAGCCCCAGTAATATGAGTAATTGGTTTGTGTGATGGTAGGAGATACCATCGCGGCAGTGTCCTCGTTTGCCATCCACTCAGTCAAAAGGTCAGAGCTTACAGAGGTGTAGTCAACCTCTCCATTGAGGAACATCGTAGGCGCCAGCGTACCGGCTTCCGCATTATACTTGCGCTCGATGCGTTCGATGTATACGTGTTCCGCATCCCAGTAATTAGGATTTTTAACATACACGTGCTCCTGCTGCGGCGCAAACGTATCCATCAGGTAGGCGCCACAATACCAAAGGCGCGTGTTGTCGATGCCAAGCTCCGTGCCGTTTTCTTCAACACAGGCTGCGCTCATTGGATAATAGCAGCCGAACTCAAGCAGGCTCAGGAAGTAGACGCGCGGCGTGACAAGGGTATATTGGAGCGTATAATCGTCAAGCGCTTTCACCCCAACGGAATCAAACGTAACTTCGGCCGCGGGAGACTCGCCGTTTAGGAGGGCCGTAGTATAGTCATAGTATTCCTGCGCGCCCGCAATATAGCCGTTTACCATATGAGAGTTGCTTGAGTCATTCCGCGCGTCAAGCACCCATGCAAGGCCCGTGACCCAGTCATGTGCGGTAACTTCCCCCATTTCAGCTCCGGTATAATCATACCACTTCATTCCCTCGCGGATCTTGAGCGTCCAGGTATAACCATCCTCGCTGACCTCCCAGCTTGTAGCTGCAGCTGGCTGTAAGTTGCCGTAAGCGTCACTCGAAACGAGCGTCTCGATGCAGTTTGCGCCGCAAATCAAATCCACCTCAGAAGAGCTGTAAAGATAATTCAGGGTAGAAACCTCGCCATTGTACAAAGTGCGGTAGACCTGTTCCGCAGCATAGGTGCGCCCATCCGGGCCTGTAGTCGCCGTGGTTTCGACGCCCTGCGTCTCCCCAGGCAGCTGCGTTTGATCGGGCGGCTGTGTTTGACTGGGTTGCCCATCAACCTTGGAGCAGCCGGCAGCCATGCTGAGCAGCATCACCGTTGCAAGTAACATTGCCAAAACTTTTTTCATGCCTTCATCCTCCTGTAGTTTTTTGGTTCTGATTTGTTGCTGACCGTTGCCATGAACATGAAATCGATTGGGTTCGATACTTCTTGATTTAATTTTTAACAAAAAAGCGTCATATGTCAAGGGAATACCATGTTTCTTAGCGCATTTCTTAGCGCTGCATTCCCTTTTCAAGCAACCAAGTATATAGTAAAATTAGTGCAACAAAAGGATAGCAAAATTATGCCGTACTGATGTCCCGTCTTATTTGGGACAAAATACGCTCGTGCTTGGCGAATAAACGATTTGCCTGAAAAAAATAACACGTACCAGCCTGCCGCTATGAACTCAATGGCGCTGGAGGATCTGAAGTATGATGAAATTAAGCTTGGCCAGCCGGCAATATTGGAAAACCGCTTTGATCCGAGCAGCAATTCCGCTGTCGCTTCTTCTGCTGAGCGCAGTTTTTCGGGTGCTGTCCGTCTCGCATACAGTCCTTTCTGCCTGTGCCGTACTGATATTAATCATGCTCCCGCCCTCCCGTTCCCACAGCCTCTTTTCCGCCAATAACGCCTGTATCCTGTGCTATATCTTATCTTCCATGAATTACGGGGTTAGTATTTGGGATATTCTGCTGGTCGCCGCTGTGTTAATTGCGGCAGAAAATATATCCGGGCGGATCCGGCAGCAGATTGAAAAGGAGCAGTCAAAAAATGTCTCCAATGCCGAACGTACCTCCAGACTGAATGAATTGAACGCGCTTCTGCTTTCTACACATGGGACGGATGATATTTTAAAGCTGCTTTTGAGCTTCATTCACAAGGCGTGCGGCTATCCGCTGATTCTTTTTGAAGTATCTTCCTCCGGGGTGCGAAAGCTCAGCTCGGATCCGCCCGGCACCATTACTTTCAAGCGCGATGTTGAGGCCGTTCTGCACGCCGCTAAAACACAGCAGATTTCCGGAGTCGGAACCGAATATGCCCCATCGTCAGTCTATCGCTGTTATCCGGTCAACATAAGCAAGGAAACGTTTGGCGTGATTGCCGTGCTTTTGGGGAACGATGGATACGAACCGGATATTTTCCCATTTATCGGCTCACTTCTGCAGCGTGCGAATATTGCATTGGAGCGGCAGCGGCTGATCGATACCCAGCAAAAACTTTCCATTGAGAAGCAGCTGGAATATATGCGTTCCAATTTTCTCCGGGCGATTTCGCATGACCTGCGTTCGCCGCTTGCGGCTATTGCTGCGGCCTGCTACGCATTGGAGCAAACCCCCGGTATGTCCAAAAGCAATCTTCGGCTAATATCGGATATACAGGAAGAATCGGTATGGCTCACGCAAATGGTTGAAAACCTGCTCTCCATAACACGGCTTGATACGGAATCCCCCAAATTAAACCTTACCTCCGAGGCGGTTGAGGAAATTGTGGGCGAAGCCGCCTATAAATGCCGGATACGCTTCCCCGATTTAAACCTCGAGGTCAGAGTGCCGGATCAGGTGATGATTATCCAAATGGATGCAATGCTCATTACACAGGTGATCCTCAACCTTGTGGAAAACGCTCTAAAATATGGAGGGAGCAGCAAAAAAGTCCTTTTGACCGTAAGCCGTGACAATGCGGACGCCATTTTTTCGATCCGAGACTATGGCTTGGGAATACTGCCCGAAATGAAGGATACGCTTTTTTCTGGGAACGGCATCGCCCGGGATGATTCCAGGCGCGGTTTTGGCATCGGGCTTTCCATCTGCAAAACGATCGTCAGCGCACATCGCGGAAAAATAAGTGCAAAAAACTGTATAGACGGCGGCGCGGAATTTATCTTTACGCTGCCGTTGGAGGAGCCGGAGCATGAAAACCGCTAAAAAGATCTTAATTATAGAGGACGATCCCCATATTATGCGCGCGCTTGCGTCAATTCTGGAAAAGGAAGGATATTCCCTGGATTGCGTATCCACTGGGCAGGACGCTTTGAATATCGTCCGATCTTTCTCACCGGATCTGTTTCTATTGGATCTTGGTCTGCCAGACATGGATGGCTTGCAGGTGATTCAACAGCTGCGCCAGCAAACAGTGCGCCCGATCATTATCATTTCCGCCCGTGCGCAGGAAAACGAGAAGGTGCTCGCGCTCGACTATGGCGCTGACGATTACGTTACAAAGCCCTTTGGTGCAAAGGAGCTCAAAGCGCGTATCCGTTCCGCGCTTAGGCATACATATCTGAGCCAGCAAAGCGATAGCTTGGGGCGGGACTGCTACACCGTTGGGGCGTTGACCGTCGATTATCGCATGGAGCGCGTTCTGAAAAATGGCATAGATGTACATTTAACCAACACCGAGTACCAGATCGTAGCGCTGATTTCAGGAGCTTCCGGCCAAGTGCTGACATATCAGCGCATTATTTCCAGCATCTGGGGGCCTTATGCCGATGCCGACAACAACCGCGTGCTTCGCGTCAACATGGCGAATATTAGACGCAAAATCGAGGAGAACCCAGCGTCGCCCAAGTATATTTTTACTGATGTGGGCGTTGGCTACCGTATGGCGCCCGAAAAGAGGACGGACGAATCCTAGCATGCCTAAGCGCTGCCCGCAGAACACCACATATAAAAGGAGAAAGAAAGATGTTCGACCTATTGATCCGCAATGCCTTTGTAGTAGATGGCACTGGCTCCCCTGGCTTTCACAGCGATTTAGCCATGCTGGATGGAAAGATTGCTGCGATGTCGCCGCGCATCACGGCAGAGGCCGCCCGCATAATTGACGCGAGCGGTCTAACGTTGGCCCCAGGATTTATCGACGCACACAGTCACGGGGACGTCCTGGTTGAGGAATATCCAGAGTGTATCGCGGCGGTAGAACAGGGAATCACCACACAGGTTGCCGGAATGTGCGGCGAATCCGCGGCACCGCTTTCAGAAGCGCATCTGGAGGATGGCCTGCGGATCCTGCACTCGCTGAAGAACGGCAAATTGCCATCACCGGCCGAAAATCGGTATTCATTTGGGAAATACCTCGACCAAATTGACCACCCCCTCGGCACCAACATGGCGTTTCTTGTAGGGCATGGCACAATTCGCGCTGCGGTGATGGGGTTTTCAGATCGGTCCCCTACAAAAGACGAACTGGAAAAAATGGCGGCCTATGTCCACGAAGCTATGCGAGGCGGCGCTTTTGGGATTTCCTTTGGGCTGATCTACCCGCCAGGCTCTTACTGCAACGCAGAAGAAATGATCGCACTGTGCAAAGCCGTTGCAGACCGTGGTGGAATTATGACCGTGCACCTGCGCTCCGAAAGCACGCAGCTCGTTGAAGCAGTGGAAGAAATGCTTTATGTTGTCCGTCATTCCGGCGTTCGGTGCGTGATCTCGCATCATAAGGCAACAGGTGGCCCCGCAAACTGGGGAAAAACAGAGCGGACGCTTGCATTGATCGAGGCAGCAAACGCAGCTGGGTTTGATGTGTTCTGCGATCAATATCCATATACCGCGTCTGCCACAGGCTTATCGACCAACATCCCAGACAAAATGCATGCGCTTGGCACGGAAAGCCTCCTGCAGCTTCTTGCCTCCGAGGCTGGCCGTGCTCAGCTGCGCCCAATGATTTTGGGTACGCGCACAGCGAAGGAGCGTTTCCAATATACCATGATCGGTTCCTCGCCTTCGCATCCCGAGTATAACGGGCGGATGCTTAACGAAATTGCCGATGCACTTGGGCAGGATCCATACGAGCTCCAATGCGATATTCTTCTTGCTGACAAACTTTTGACCGGAGGCATCTATCATACTATGAGCGAGGATGACCTCCAGCGGGTCATGCAGTATCCCCGCGCTATGGTTGGGACAGACGGCTTATGGTATCCAGGCTGTGAAGGGGCGCATCCCCGGTCGATCGGAACGTTTCCCCGCGTGCTTGGAAGGTATGTGCGGCAGAAGAAATATATATCTCTCGAAAACGCGATTCGTAAAATGACGTCGCTTCCGGCGCAGGTCTATGGCTTGCGCGGAAAAGGCATCGTGGCCCCCGGCTTTGATGCGGACCTTGTGCTATTTGACGCTGAAAAAATCATTGACAGGGCGGAATATGGGGCCTTTTGCCAGCGCTGCGAAGGGCTGGCCAGCGTGATAATCGGCGGCAAAATTGCTGTGGAGAATGCCGTTTTTAACGGAACCAAAGCCGGCAGAGTCCTTCGCAAAGAGGCTTAAAAAACAGTTTCTCACTCCGGCTATTCCGTACATGAAAACCAAAGAAACGGCCGCTGCGGATCTGCAGCGGCCAAAGCATATCGAACGTTTGATTCACAACATTCCGTCCTCGCAGAAGCATGTTATTCTGATATTTTCTCTTCCCGAGCTATGCTGGGCGATTTAACCTGCCGGCTGTTTGCCGGTAAGCTGTTTCCTTCTATCCCTCCCCTTTTTCATTTTTCCGCATGAAATTGCAGCTTTTGGGGAATGCTGACCCCGGAGGTGAAAAGCATGGAACCAAAGTATGAAAACATGTACGCCATGTTCGAGCAGGATTCGAACGCCAAGCGGTATTTCGACGGCCTGCCGGACTATGTCCGCGCGCAGATCAGCAGCCGGGCCGGCAGCGTAAACACGTATGCCGGGCTTCGGGATTACGCCGAAAACCTCTTGCGCGGCGACGACTGACTCCCGCCTGCTTGACATGTCCTTGCACGGATGGCGAGGGCATGTCTTGGTTTGGGGAGGAATTTTTTCACTTTTCTGCCTTCCCGGCTCCGTCCATCCTCAGGAAACCCAGCGGTTTTTTTCCCATACGGCGTTGTATCGCGCTGCAGCTTCATCAAACAGGGCGAGATGCTTTGCAACGCAGGTGTACAGGATTGCCGTGGCGGCATCCACACGGACTCGGAGCCGTTAGAAAAGCGCGTTGTAATTTTCCTTGCAGCATTACCCATTTGGATGGGCTACAACTATTGCATACCCGATAAGAGGAGTTCCCTTTTCCTATATATAAATTCGCGCCCCTTCACTGCTTGTCCAGCATTAGAATCCCCTTTTTTGCCATCTGTGGCGTTGTCATCACACCCACGTTGACGCGCGAGAGCTTTATTTATATCGCTGCGTAAAACCAGATGGCCAACCCGGTCCAGGATTTTCCGCACCTCCTCCGGCGTTTGCACGATGCAATCATCGTGAATCCGAATGTGCGTGCTTCCGATAAAGTAATCTTCTACGATTGCCATGACGCTCGCCTCCTCTGTTATTGATATGGGGACGTATGGATGTCCAATGCCGGATTGCTGGCCTTGGCCCAATCCCGCATGATTTGCTGGACGCAGACAGTTTTGGGGTATAATCTCCGCAAACGCAACTTAGGCGGTTTTTCATAGGAGCACGCAACCGGCGCAACCCGTAGAAAGCCAAAAATATCTTGTGATTGAAAAAGAGCCGGCCCAGTGCGCCAATACCGGAGCGGCTGGATACAAAAAAACTTTGACCGGATCTCTTTTCTGTACCTCCAAAATGTTACATATGAATAAACCATGCAAGCAAATGGAGGGGAAACAATGGCATACGCAATCTATCTGCGCAAGTCGCGCAAGGATCTCGACGCCGAACAGCGCGGCGAGGGCGAAACGCTTGGGCGGCACCGCCGGGAACTTCTGGCGCTGGCCGGCCGGCTGTGCCTCCCCATTGCCCGGGAATACCGGGAGATCGTGACCGGCGAATCCATCGCCGCGCGGCCAGAGATGCAGGCGCTGCTCGCGGATGTTTCCGCCGGCCTGTACGACGGCGTGCTCGTCTATGAGATCGAGCGTCTCGCCCGCGGCGACACGATGGATCAGGGCATCATCGCGCAGGCGTTCAAATATACGGACACAAAGGTTATCACACCCGGGCGCACGTTTGACCCGAACGACCCGGCGGACGAGGAATACTTCGAGTTCAACCTGTTCATGAGCCGCCGGGAATATGCGACCATCCGCCGACGGCTGCTGGCCGGTCGGGAACAGGCCGTGCGCGAAGGCAAATGGCCCAACGCCAACTGCCCGGACGGCTACGAAGTCGTACCCGTAGAATGCGGCAAAGGCTATACACTGCGCATCGTGCCAGAGCGGGCCGCCGTCATCCGCATGATCTTCGATTGGTACATCAACCAGCATACCGGCGCCTACGCGATCGCCGGCCGCCTGAACGGCATGGGGCTGCACACGCAGGCAGGCTGTGCCTGGTGCCCCTCCACGGTACGCACCATCCTGCGCAACGTCGTCTACACCGGCAAGGTAAAGTGGTATTCCAAGAGCCTCACGAAAAAGGTCGTGGATGGGCGCGTCGTCAAGGCTATGGCGCGCACGCCCGAAAAGCAGATCGTACTGCCCGGCCTCCACGAAGCGATTATCCCGGAGGCGACCTTCGCTGCCGCCCAGGCGATCATGTCGAACGCACTGCACGCGCCCATCCCCCGGCAAAAGGTTATCGTGAACCCGCTTGCCGGGCTCGTGTTTTGCGGGAGTTGCGGCCGCGCGATGCTCCGGCAGGTCAACAGCAAACAGATCGCATACCTCACCTGCAAGCATCCCACCTGCCGCACCGTCGGCGCAAGGCTCGACCTGATCGAAGCGCGGCTTCTGGATGCGCTGAAGGGCTGGACGCGGCATTGCCATGTCTCGCATGCCGGAAGCAGCGTTGAGGCTCCAAATATGGCCGCTGAGGACGCGGAGCTCGCGCTGGTGGACAAGGAACTGGCCGAGCTCGAAAAGCAGCGGCTGAGCGTGCATGGGCTGTTGGAGCGCGGTATTTACACCGATGCGGAATTCCTCGAACGCCGCGCGCACATCAACGCGGCAAAGGCACGGCTCTCCGCGCACCGGCTTGAAGTTGAAGCGGCGCGCAGCAAAAAGGCGTGCGCATGCGCTATGGTACATGAGATCGCCCCACGCATCCTGGGCCTTGCCGACGCCTATTGCGAGCTGCGCGATACCCAAGAAAAGAACATAATGCTTAAAGAAGTGCTGAAGCGGGCCGTCTACTCCCGCACCTCCGGCGGCAACGGCACTGACCCGGACAGCTTTGTGCTGGACATTTTTCCGCGCGTTCCAAAGCTGTGATAACCTGGGGTAGAGCACCAGTTGTTCCCACAGCCGCAATCGTTGTCGCAGCCACAGCCGCTGAATCCACCGGCGAGCAGGATCAGGATGATGATCCACCACCAGTTATTTCCGCCAAAGGTACCCCAATTACACATTTTGTGTCTCCTCCTTCATTTTGTTGCCGGCCTTTCGGCCTCTGCTACGATATAGTACGCATTCCTGCAAAGATGTGTGCCTGCGCCGCCGCTTGCTTATGCGGTGCAGGATGCGTGTTTTCTCTTGACAAAAGGGCTTCCTATGTTATGATAATTGTATTGTTTTGCTTGAAAACGCGAACTAATTTTAGGAGGAATTTCACATATGGCACGCTTTGGAATGGATAAAATCGTCGCGCTGTGTAAAAACCGCGGCTTCATTTTCGCAGGCTCCGAGATCTATGGCGGCCTTGCCAACACTTGGGATTACGGCCCACTGGGCGTGGAGCTGGAGAACAACGTGAAAAAGGCCTGGTGGAAAAAGTTCGTTCAGGAAAGCCCCTATAACGTAGGCCTTGACTCCGCAATCCTGATGAACCCGCAAGTATGGGTCGCTTCCGGCCACGTGGGCGGATTTTCCGACCCGCTCATGGACTGCAAGGAATGCAAAGAACGCTTCCGCGCCGACAAGATCATCGAAGGCTGGGCGGAAGCGCACCACATTACCCTTCCCAAGCCGGTGGATGCTTTTTCCCCGGAAGAAATGAAGGCTTATATCGACGCGAACGCCATCCCATGCCCTTCCTGCGGCAAACACAACTTTACCGACATCCGCAAGTTCAACCTGATGTTCAAGACCTTCCAGGGCGTGACGGAGGATGCAAAAAACACGGTTTACCTCCGTCCCGAGACGGCGCAGGGCATTTTTGTCAACTTCCAGAACATTCAGCGTACTGCACGCAAAAAGCTGCCGTTCGGCATCGCGCAGATCGGCAAATCCTTCCGCAATGAGATCACGCCTGGCAACTTCATTTTCCGCACGCGTGAGTTCGAGCAGATGGAGCTCGAGTTCTTCTGCAAACCGGGTACCGAGCTTGAGTGGTTCGCTTATTGGAAGAACTTCTGCCACCAATGGCTGCTTGACCTGGGCATCCACGAGGAAAACCTGCGGCTGCGGGATCATGAAAAAGAGGAGCTGAGCCACTATTCCAACGCTACCACTGACTTTGAGTACGCCTTCCCCTTCACCGAATGGGGCGAGCTGTGGGGCGTAGCCTCCCGTACCGACTTCGACCTGACGGCGCACCAGACCACCTCCGGCAAGGATCAGACCTATTTTGACCAAGAGGACAATACCCGGTATATCCCCTACGTCATCGAGCCTTCCCTTGGCGTTGGCCGGATGGTGCTCGCGTTCCTCTGCGACGCTTACGACGAGGAAACGCTTGAGGGCGGCGACGTCCGCAATGTCCTGCATCTTCACCCTGCGCTCGCGCCATATAAAGCTGCCGTTTTGCCGCTGCAAAAAAACAAGCTTGGCGGCAAGGCGAAAGAGGTGTACACGATGCTTGCGAAGCGGTTCATGGTGGATTATGACGAAGCTGGCGCCATCGGCAAGCGGTATCGCCGCGAGGACGAGATCGGCACCCCGCTGTGTATCACCATCGACTTTGACACGCTCGAGGATGATACTGTCACCGTGCGCGACCGCGACACCATGCAGCAGGTGCGGATCCCCATCAGCGGCCTTGTCGAATACATCGACAAAGCGATCGACTTTTAAGTTTTTCCGCACATATCTTGTCGGGAAACACGCCATAAAACCCACGGCGGCCTCTGCCGCCGCATCCGCAGAACAAGCCGCGCAGCTCCTTCGCGCGGCTTGTTTTGTCGTTCCATTCGCTGCCCGGCGCCGCGCACATGCGAACGCCTCAACCTGCCTGGATCCAACGCTGCCTTTACGCTTGAAGCTCCAGCACGCCTGCACAGTGGGAAACCTGCGTAAACCTCAGACCTGGGAACGCCGTTTGGAACCGCTCGGCAACGATGTATGCCTCGTCGCAGTCCCAGCCGTTCCCGCAGCGCAAGCGGCAAGCTTCCTGCTCCGTCTCCGTCGCAAACGCAACGTCGCCGATAACAAGCGCGCCGCCCGGATTCAGGCGCGCGAGCAGCGAATGCCAAAGCTCCTCTTTCTGCCCGTCCACAAGGTGGTGCATCGCATAGGTGCTGATGATAAAATCAAACTTTTCCGCGCGCAGCTCCGCCGGGACGCCTTGGGCTAAGTCCGCATAAATCAGCCGGGCGTCCGGCATTTTTTCCCGCGCAAGCGCGATCATCCGTTCCGAAAAATCCACACCCGTTATCGCGTATCCCTCCGCATAGAGCTTGGCGGTCAGCATGCCTGTGCCGAATCCCAGGTCAAGCACCGACGCACGCTCCCGCGCATGCACCGTCCGGTATACGGTATTCAAAACGTCCTTATATCCCGCAAACGGGTATTCATCCGATTCCTCGGACAATTGCACGCTTTTGTCATATCCATCCGCCCAGAGGTCAAAGCCTTTCGCATCTAACATATAGACCGCTCCTTCTAATATGGGTTACTGTTTCAATAGGTTCCGCCGCGCCAAATGATCCGGCAGTATGCTCCCGATCAACGCGTAAAACGCCTTTCCGTGATCCTTATGGGCAATATGCGCAAGCTCGTGGACAACGACATAGTCCACCGCCTCCATCGGGTATTGCATCAGCCGCCAGGAAAAGCAGAGCCCGTTCTTCGCGCTGCAGCTTCCAAAACGCGTTTTTGCGGATGTAATCTTGACCGATGCGGGCACAAGGCCCATAACGGCTGCATAGTACGCCACGCGCACTGGGATGACCTCCCTTGCGAGCGCTTTGAGGCATGCTTCTTCCTCCGCATCCGGCGCAGGATGCGCAAGCGCTCGTTGCGCTTGCAGCGCGATATGCGTTTCGATCCATTCCTGCTGCTCCCGCAGGAAGCGCAGGATCTCCCGCTCGGGCATACGCAGCGGCGCGCGGACGATCACCTCGCCCGCGCGCGTCACCTCCACGGCAAGCGTTTTGCGCTTGCTGCGCCAGAGGGTGTATTCCGCCGGGATCCCGCTCACTGACGGATTCTCCCGCCGTGGTTCTTTTCGAGTATTCTCGCAATGGAAACAGCAAGCGTGCCGATCTCGTCCTCATCCTGGCCTTCGAGCATGATGCGGATGAGCGGCTCCGTCCCTGACGCACGCACGAGCACGCGCCCCGCCTCGCCCAGCTCCGCCTCCACGGCGCGGATACGCGCATGCATTTCTTCATCCTGCATCGCATCCTGTTTCTTGTCATTTTCCAGAGTTACATTCACAAGCACCTGCGGGAAGATCGGCACATCCGACGCAAGGCGGGACATGCGCTTTCCGCTCGCGCGCAGCACGTTCAGGACCTGGATGGCGGTCAGCATGCCGTCGCCCGTGGTGTTGCGGTCGAGGAAAATCACATGGCCGGATTGCTCGCCGCCGAGCACAAAGCCGCCCTCGCGCATGCGCTCCATCACATAACGATCGCCCACCGCGGTTTCCTCCACCCGGATGCCGAGCTCGCGCATGCGTTTTTTGAGGCCGAGGTTGGACATGACGGTGACCACGATCGCGTCGTTTTTCAGTGTGCCCGCATCGCGCATCGCACGCCCGCAGATGCCGAGGATCCGATCCCCATCCACGAGGTTGCCAAGCTCGTCGCAGGCGATGACGCGGTCTGCGTCGCCATCAAAGGCGAAGCCCACGTCCGCCGCACATTCGACGACGAGCTCCTGCAGCGCCTCCGGGTGCGTGGAGCCGCAGCGTGCGTTGATGTTGTAGCCATCCGGTTCGTCGCTGCGGGCGATCACCTCCGCACCGAGCGCACGGAACACATCCGCCGCAATGCCCGCGGAAGCGCCGTTTGCGCAATCGAGCGCGACGCGCATGCCGTCAAAGCGCGTTTTTGCTGTGCCGCAAAGGAATGCCTTGTATTCATCCGCCGCGCGGCGCGCCTCGATCACGTGGCCCACACCTACACCCGTGGGGTGCGGCAGCTCCGCCCGTTCGCGGATCAGCCGTTCGATCTCATCCTCCAGCGCGTCCGAAAGCTTAAAGCCATCGCCATCGAACCATTTGATGCCGTTGTACTCCATGGTGTTGTGCGAAGCGCTGATCATCACGGCGGCGTCCGCCTCGTACTGGCGCACGAGGTATGCCATCGCAGGCGTTGGGATCACGCCGACGTTGAGCACGTCTCCGCCGACGGAGCAGATGCCCGCAGAAAGTGCGCAAGCGAGCATATCCCCGCTCCTGCGCGTGTCCATGCCGACGAGGATGCGCGGGTTGTGCACCTCGCTCGTGAGCACGTATGCGCCCGCCGCGCCGATCTGCATCGCCAGTTCACAGGAAAGATCGGCGTTCGCAATCCCGCGCACGCCGTCGGTTCCAAAAAGTCTCGCCATATGCCCTCCGAAGGTTGTTATTCGAAATTCCCGCCCTGTTCCATAAGATATTCAACCGCCGCCGTAGCCGCTACCGCGCCGTCCGCCGCAGCTGTTATGACCTGGCGCAGCGGGGTCACGCGCACGTCGCCCGCAGCGTATACGCCCGGGATAGCAGTGCGCATGTGCGCGTCGGTCACGATGTAGCCGTTCGCGTCGCACGAGAGCTGCTCCCGCACGAGCGCGGAGCGCGGCGTGGTTCCCACGGCCACAAATATGCCCTTCACCGCGAGCGTGTGCGCCTCCCCGGTCTTTTTGTTCTTCACGCGAAGGCCCTCCACCGCGTCCCCGCCAAGGATTTCCTCCGGCAGGGAATCGAGCACAAACTCGATGCGTTTCTCCTGCTTGGCCGCATCCTGGAGTACCTGTGCCGCACGCAGCACCTCCCGCCGGTGTACGACGTAGACCCGTTCCGCAAAGTGGGCAAGATACAGCGCATCGGAAATGGCCGTATCCCCGCCGCCCACGACCGCCACCGGCATGCCGCGAAAAAACGCGCCGTCGCATGTGGCGCAATAGGATACGCCCGTCCCCATCTGCTCCACCTCGCCCGGGACGCCGAGCAGGCGCGGCTCCGCGCCCATGGCAAGAATCACCGTGCGCGCAAAGAACTCCTTTTTACCACAGCCGATGCGCTTTACGGGCCTCGAAAGTGAAAGCTCCTGAACGGTAGCGTATTTCGTCTCAAGCCCAAAACGCGCTGCCTGCTGCTCCATCTTGGCGGCAAGGGAAAACCCGTCGATGCCTTCATCAAAGCCGGGATAGTTTTCCACGTTATGCGTTTTGGTGATCTGACCGCCCGCCGTCATTTCTTCGATCAAAAGGGCGCTGCGGCCCGCGCGCGCGGCATAAAGGCCCGCCGCAAGCCCCGCCGGACCGCCGCCGATGATCGCAACATCATAGATTTTGTTTGTGTTCTGTTCCATGATCTTATTGTAACACAAGGACACCTTTCAATCCATATTTTCCATGGATTCTGCCGCCAAATAAAACAAGCCCCCAAAGGGAAACCAATGGGGGCGATTGTGTGAAAACGGTTGTTAACGCTTGGAGAACTGCGGCGCGCGGCGGGCTGCCTTGAGGCCGTACTTCTTCCTTTCCTTCATCCTCGGATCGCGCGTGAGGAATCCGGCTTTCTTGAGGGCGCCGCGCAGCTCGGGATCCGCAACGATCAGCGCGCGGGCAATGCCATGGCGGATTGCGCCGGCCTGACCGGTGTAACCGCCGCCGTAAACGTTTACGTTCACGTCGAACTTGGAGAGCGTGTCGGTGAGCACCATCGGCGCGCGGACGATCATCTTGAGGGTCTCATAGCCGAAATAATCGTCGATGTCGCGCTTGTTGACGGTGATCTTGCCGCTGCCGGGGAGCAGACGAACGCGGGCGACCGACTTTTTGCGCCTGCCGGTTCCGAGATACTGGGTAACTGTTGCCATGTTTCGTTTCTCCTTCCCGCTTATTTGAGCACGAGCGTTTCGGGCATCTGGGCAGCGTTCTTATGCTCCGGGCCAGCGTAAATGCGGACCTTCTTGAGCATCTGGCGGCCGAGCGGACCCTTGGGCATCATGCGGCGAATCGCTTCGTAGACGGCGAATTCCGGCTTCTTGTTGAGAAGATCGCGGTAGCTGGTCTCCTTCAGGCCGCCGGGATAACCGGTGTGATGGTAGTATTTCTTCTGGTCAAGTTTGCGGCCGGTCAGCACGACCTTTTCGGCGTTGATGATGATCACATGGTCGCCGGTGTCGCAATGCGGCGTATATATCGGCTTATGTTTCCCGCGAAGGATAGCGGCTACTTGGGAAGCGAGACGGCCGAGCACCATTCCGTCAGCATCCACAACATACCACTTACGTTCGACGGTCTCGCCTTTTGCCATATAGGTTTTCATGGCGCGTCCTCCTAATGGTAAATGTATTTATTTGAGCGTGTTGTGCATGGTTGACGCTTTGCTGCCGGGGCTAGTGGCCGCAAATCACCGATCCTAGCAAACACACAATTGTTATTGTAACCAAGCCCTCCCGCCATGTCAAGGGAAATTTCAGCATTTCCGGGCTTTTTTTCATCATTTTTGCGTTTATGGCTGCTGCGCTAGCGCATGTCCGGGAAACCGGCCTGCCGCAGCGCCTCGTAGAGCACAATCGCCACCGAATTGGAAAGGTTCAGCGAGCGCCGGTCGTTTAACATCGGGATGCGCACAGCGTCCGCAGCGCGGCGCGTGAGCAGCGCTTCTCCAAGGCCGGCCGTCTCCTTGCCGAACACGAGGAAATCCCCGTCCCGGTACTCTGCCTGCGCGTAGCTGCGCGCTGCGTGCGTGGACGCGAGGAAGAAGCGCGCGCCCGGGTGCGCCGCTTCCACCTCCTCAAACGAATCGTAATACGTTACGTTCAAATATTTCCAATAATCGAGCCCCGCGCGCTTGAGGTGCTTGTCGTCCGTCGAAAAGCCGAGCGGGCGAACCAGGTGCAGCGCCGCGCCCGTTACGGCGCAGGTGCGGGAAATGTTGCCGGTGTTTTCCGGGATCTCCGGCTCCACGAGCACGATGTTGAACATGGGCGGTCTCCTCCCCTTTTTCTGTTGCGCAGGACAACCTTTTCCCATTGTATCACGCCGCGCCGCCGCGTCAAGCGGTTTTCACACTGCCGGGCTTACTTTTCTTCCGGCGTTTTTTCCGCAATGATGCCGCGCAGCTTCTCCTCGTAGAGCGCCGAAAGCTCCTTGGCGTATTCCTCCTTGAAGCTCCCCGCAATCACCCGGCAGGCCGTGAAGCTCCGGTTTGGCCGCACGAGCACCCAGCCGTCATCCTCGTTCACATGCACACCGTCGATCAGCTCCACACGCTCGTCCCGCTCGGTCTCCACCAGGCTCCGGAGCACCCGCCCGACCTCGCGCCACGTGCAGCCAACCTCCGCTTCCGCCGTGCGTACCTTCGGGAGCGCCGCGAGGAGCTTGCTGAGCCGCCCGGAGTTTTCCAGCGCTGCAAAGCGCACGGCCATCGCTTCCGGTTCGAACAGCTCCGGCAGATACGCGTCCGCTTCGAAACAGGCGTGCTGCCAGCGTGCGGGCGCATCCGGCACGCTGGCAACATGCACGCCGCGCGCTTCAACTGCCGCAGCATAAGCCGCCGGGAGCGACGCGGGCAGCACGAGCGAGCGCCGCCCATCCTCCGCCGCGGCAAGCGCGATCAGCGCGACGCATTCCGCCCCCGAAAGCGCGTGTTCGCCATATACGACGGCGGGCATCGCGCCATCCGCGCCCGCAAGGAAGCCAAGTTGCGCGCCCGCGTGCGCCATCGCCCGCAAAAGCGGTTCCTGCGCCCGCTCGCTCACGAGCTTTACCTCCACGCCGCAGGGCAGGAGCACGCGCGCAACCATGTCGTAAAGCGCGGCGTCCCCCGCGATCACCACAGCAGTTCCCGCACGCCCGTCAAAGCGCGCCATCCGCCGGAGGCTGGCCTCATACCCGCGCTCCGCACCCGTGTAGCGCTGCGCCACGCCGAGCCGGGCCGCCGTAACGGGCCGCTGCGCGCCAAGCTCATATTGCTGGCGGAATTTGCGGTGCTCCCCGGCGGAAAGGCGCGCGCCCACAGCGTCGAGCAGCACCATCTCCGCCTCATATTTTCCCGCGTCCCCGCGCCGGATATAGACGCCTCCTTCGAGCCCCAGCGCACGGATCGCATAGGCGAACGCGGAAGGCGAGCAAAGCCCCATGTCCTGCACGTCTACGCCCTGAGAAACGACGCCCGCCATCAGTGCGTATTTGAGCATAACGCTCTGCTGCGCGCCGTCGGAGGCCGCACCAAGCTCCGCTGGGAGCTTCCGCAGCGCCGCGAACGATGCGCCGATGCGCGCCGCGCTTTCCGGCGTCATGTCAAAATCCGCATAGCCCGCCTCCGGGTCGCGCACAGCCTGTTTGCCCGCGTCCGCTTCCCACATGAGATTTTCCGTATACTTGCGCTCTTGCTCCAGCCGCTTCTTCGGCCAGACGTATACGCGCGGCGCGACGCTGCACCGCTTTTCCAGCACGCTCCCCGCGCCGATCGCCGCCCGCTCAAACACGCATGCGCCATCCTCCACTTGCACATTCTCACAGAGCACCGCACCGCGCAGCTCCGCCCCCTCGCGCACACGCACCTCCGGCAGCAGGATGCAGCGCTTCACGCTGCTGTTTCGCCCGATGCGCACGCCGCTGCACGCAACAGAATACGCCCCGAAATAAGCGTTGTCCGCAATTTCCGCCCCTGCGCCGATGTAGCAGGGCGCAGTGACGGCGGCGCGCTTTCCGACACGCGCGCCCTCTTCGATGAAGATGCCCTGCCCGTCGGACTTTGCTTTCGTCCGGAACGCGCATTTGCCGTCCAGCATGTCTGCCTGCGTCGCGGCATACTGGTCGATGTCTCCGATGTCGCTCCAATATCCTTCCGCCTCCACGGTGAAGATCGGGATGTTCTCATTCATCAGGCGCGGGAACAGGTCGTTGGAAAAATCGTAGGGCATGTAATCCGGGATCATGGCGAGCACTTCCGGCGCGAGGATATAGATGCCTGTGTTCGCAAGGTCGCTGAATACCTCGGAGGGCGCTGGCTTTTCGATGAAGCGTGTCACAAAGCCGGCCTTGTCCCTGAGCACCACGCCGTACTCGGTCGGGGACTCCACCTTTTTGAGCAGGATCGTCGCTTGCGCGCCGCTCTGTTCGTGCGCGCGGATGGCTGCGGAGAGGTCGATGTCCGTCATCGCGTCACCACTCAGGATCAGGACAGGCTCCTTTGCGTCCCCGGCCGCCTTGCGCACGCTGCCCGCTGTGCCAAGGGGCGTGTCCTCGATGGAATAGGAGATGTTCACGCCCCATTTCTCCCCGCTCCCCAGGTGATTTTTGATCACATTGGGCAGGTAATGCAGCGTTACGCCGATTTCCTTCAAGCCGTGTTGTTCAAGCAGCTCCACACAGTATTCGATCACGGGCTTGTTCAGCAGGGGGACCATGGGCTTGGGCATCGTGCAGGTCAGCGGCCGCAGACGCTTCCCCGCACCGCCCGCCATGATGATGGCTTTCATAACAGAAATACCGCCTTTCGGTTGAATTGCGGTATTAGTGTGAGCGCTGCCGCCCGGAATTATGTTGTATGACGCCCCGGCTTAATCCTCGAAATTTGCGTGGAAGCAGAGCGCGCCGTGCCGCAGCATCGTTTTTCCGCGTGCGATCACGGTGTCGACGGCAAGGCCGTCGTCCAGGAGCAGAAGATCCGCATCGCTTCCGGACGCGATGCACCCCTTCCTTGGGAACAGGTTGAGCGCCTTCGCCACGTTCTCCGTGCAGGGTGCAAGCGCGGCTTCGAGCGGGACGCCCTTTTCCTGCACAAGCGCTTTCACCACGCCGTGCAGGTTGTCGATGCGGCCTGCGCCGATGCCGATCATCTCTTTTTTCTCGTTCCAGACCGGCATGCTGCCGTTGCCGTCCGTGCTCATCGTCACGCGGCCTTCCGGCGCGCGCTCCAGCGCACGGGCGATGATCCCCGCCGTTTTGGCATGATTGTCGCCGCAGGTGAAATCCGCGTAACCGCCGAGCGCAGCCCAGCGCATCGCCGCCTCGAACTTGCCGCCCAAATGCGTCGGCCGCAGGTTAAAGACCGGGAGCTCCGTCGTCTCCACGATGTCGAAAAGCAGATCCAGCTCGGCCTTCCCGCTGCCGGTGTGCAGATGCGTGATGCCGGGCTTCCCGGAAAGGATGCCCGCCTGCCGCGCCTGGGACGCAAGCCACACGAGATCGCGCTTTTCCATGTTCATGCTGCGGTGGTCCGAGATGGCGACCTTCACGCCGATGCATTCCGCGATCATCACGATGTCCTTTTTGACGCTGCCCGTCACCGTTGGGGACGGGAACTCATAAGCGCCCGTCAGGCAGAAGGCGGTTAGGCCCAGCTCGTTGAACGCCTTTGTTTTGGCAACAAGGCTCTCCACGCTGCGCGTGGTGCCATCCGTGCCGAGCAGGCCCACGAGCGTCGTCACGCCTGCGCGCACGGGCGCGCTCGCCTTGAGCGGGGGAACCTGGTTTGCAAAGCCGCCTTCCCCGCCGCCGCCCGTGATATGCACATGCTGGTCAAGATAGCCCGGGATGCAGCGCATCCCCTCCGCGTCAATGATTTCCATGCCGGGGAACGTGCAATCGAGCTTTGGCCCAACCGCCGCGATCTTCTCCCCGGCGATGAGCAGCTCGCCCTCCATCCAGGCCCCGTTTTGCAGGATGCGCGCATGCTTCAAAAGCGTTATCATAAGTTTCTCCTAAAATGGTGTTAATGTTAATATAGACTGCGGAAGAACGCGTTTCCGCCATAGGTCGCATAATATTCCCGCTTGTCGCCCCAGCTCGTCCCGCGGCTCGCCGTACGGAAAAAGAGCACATCTTCCGGCAGGAAGGTATTGCCGTTGACGAAGATCTGCGTCACAGCCTCGATCGTCTTGTCGATGGGCTTCACCGCGCGCAGCTCATCCTCGTCATCCGCAACCGTGTACTGGTTTTTCTGGAAAATGACCCCCTCAATGGTGTTCGGGTAGCTGGAGGAACAATAGCGGTTGTAGATCGCATTTGCGACCGCCGCGCGTGCCTCCACGGAGGTGCCCTTCGCCTCCTCCTGCACCACCTGCGCAATCAGCAGCAGCTCCGCCGCCGTAAAGCGGCTCGTGTCGGAAAAATAGTCGTAAGGATCCACCCCGGAGGACGAGCTTCCGCCCGCCGTGCCCGCGCTGGCTGCAGGCGTAGGGCTGGGTTCCGCCGTCGTGCTCGGCTTAGGCGTCGCGCTCGGTTTAGGCGTTGCGGTGGGCTTGGGCATTGCGGTCGCCTTCGGCTTCGGAGTCGGTACGGAGCCAAACTCCACGAATTCCTGCATCATGAAGCCCGTCTTCCTGCCGTATTCCACGCGGTACCAGTCCCCGGAGGCGCCGGTCACGGTGAGCTCCTCATTGCGGCCCAACTCTACGATAATGTCGAACTCCGTGCCGGGGCCTTCGCGCAGGTTCGCGCTGCCCGCTTTTACGTAAGCGTCCTTATCGTCCATGGATTTTACGCGAAAACTCGGCGTGGGCGTGGGTGCGGTTCCGTATTCCACGAATTCTGCGAGTATGAAGCCCGTTTCGTTTCCCGCATCCACGCGGTACCAGTCCCCGCACGTTCCCGTCACAATGAGCGTCTCAAGTTCGAACAGCTCCTCAAGAATGGCATATTCCGTGCCAGGGCCTTCACGCAGATTCGCGCTGCCCGCGTTGAGATATGCTTTTTTGCTGTCAACCGGCTTCACGGTATAATCCGGCGCAGGCGACGGTGTGGGTTCCGGCGCAGGTGACGGCGTGAGCTCTGGCGTAGGCGGCGGCGTTTCAAAAGGCACGGGCGTCACGGCAATCCCTTCGTCCCCGGCGCTGGGCAACGTTGAAGCGTCCGTGTCCCCGCCTTCCGCCGCGGAAAGCGTTTGCGTGGGGGGCGACGTGGGCGGAGCGGTGATCTCCGTTATGGCCGCCGCTTCCATGCCGTTATCGGCCGTGCGCACGGAGACGTTCGCCGTTGTGGCGACCTCCGCACATCCCGCCGCGCACAGCAGCAGAAGCGCCAGGATGGTGCAAATCGTTCGTTTCATAGCGGTTTGGTCAGAGGATAAACTTCTCGAGATCCTCCCCGTCGAACTCGTCCGACAGATGCTCCTTTACATAGTTTTCATCCACAACGACCTTGACGAGCGGGTGCTCGCCGCTGGCGTTGAAGGAAATATCGTCCAAAACGGTCTCCAGAATGGTGTGGAGCCTGCGCGCGCCGATGTTTTCGCTGCTTTCGTTCGCGCGGCAGGCATAGTGCGCGATGGCGGAAAGCGCGTCATCCGTAAACTGCAGGGCGATGTTGTCCGTCTCGAGCAGCGCGGCGTATTGCTTGGTGATCGCATGCTCCGGCTGGGAAAGGATGCGCTTGTAATCCTCCTCCGTGAGCGCCTGGAGCTTCACGCGGATCGGGAAGCGGCCCTGCAGCTCCGGGATGAGATCCGAAACCTTGGAAACGTGGAACGCGCCCGCCGCAATGAAGAGGATGAAATCCGTCTTGACCGGGCCGTATTTGGTGTTTACCGTGCAGCCTTCCACGATGGGGAGAATATCCCTCTGCACGCCCTCACGGGAAACGTCCGGCCCGGAGCCGTGCTGCGCGCCCGCGATCTTGTCGATCTCGTCGATGAAGATGATGCCGTCCTGCTCCGCCTTTTCGATCGCCTCGCGGATGACGTCGTCCATGTCGATGAGCTTTTCAGATTCCTCCTGCGTCAGGATGCGGCGCGCCTCGCGCACGTTGACGCGGCGGCGCTTCTTCTGCTTGGGCAGGATGCCGCCCATCATCTCGTTGAGGTTGATGTCGATGCCCATGGCGAGCATCGCGTCGCTCCCGGTGTTGCTCTGCTCCACCTCGACCTCGACAAGCTCCTCCTCCAGCTGGCCTGCGCGCAGCTGCGCGGCGACTTCCTCCCGCTTGGTGCGGTGCTGGGCCTGCTCCTCTTCCGTCGGGGCTGGTTCGTTCTGCTGGCCACCGCCAAGGAGCAGCTGCAGCGGGTTCACGGGCGCGGCCGCGCGCTTCTGCACGCCCGGCACGAGCAGGTCGATCAGGCGCTCGTTGGCGGCACTCTCCGCCACCATGCGCACCGCCGCCATGCGCTTATCCTTGCAAAGGCGGATGGAGGCTTCCACGAGGTCGCGGATCATGGAATCCACGTCGCGCCCCACATAGCCCACTTCCGTGAACTTCGTCGCCTCCACCTTCACAAGCGGCGCGTCCACAAGCTTCGCAAGCCGCCTTGCAATCTCGGTCTTGCCAACGCCCGTCGGCCCCATCATGATGATGTTCTTCGGCGTGATCTCCTCCCGCAGCTCCGGCTTGAGGCGGCTCCTGCGGTAGCGGTTGCGCAGCGCGACCGCCACGGCGCGCTTTGCCTCGTCCTGGCCGATGATGTAGCGATCCAGCGATTCAACGATTTCGCGCGGCGTCAGCATTTATACTTCCTCCATGGTGATGTTCCCATTTGTGAATACGCAGATGTCCGAAGCGATGCGGATCGCCTTCTGCGCGATCTCCGTCGCCGGAAGCTCCGTATTCTCCTTGAGTGCCTTTGCCGCCGCGAGCGCGTACATGCCGCCGGAGCCGATGGCCGCGATGCCGTCGTCCGGGTCGATCACCTCGCCCGTGCCGGAAATGATGAGCAGCTCCTCCGCATCCGCGGCGATGAGCATCGCTTCTAGCTGGCGCATCGCCTTGTCGCTGCGCCAATCCTGCGCAAGCGAAACCGCCGCACGCCGGAGGCTGCCGCTGTATTGCTCAAGCTTCGCCTCAAAGCGCTCCGAAAGGGAAAACGCGTCCGCAACGGAACCCGCAAAGCCTACGACCACGCGGTTGTGGTACAGCCTGCGCACCTTCTTCGCATGCGCTTTCATCACGGTCTTTTCCCCAAGCGTCACCTGGCCGTCGCCCGCCACGGCGCATTTGCCGTCCCGCTGGACGGCGACAATCGTCGTTCCCATCAAGCCCATAACAGTTTTTCCCTTTCATGCTCCATTTGCGCCGTATCTGTATGATGATCTGCTTTCATAATAGCACATTCCGCACCACTTGCGGCCCTTTTTCGCGCATGCTTTACAGTTTATTCGCAATCTTCCCGGATTTTTTCGATCCATTCCAAGGAGCGCTCCGCAATGCGCGTATAGCGCTCCTGCTTGTTGCGGGGCGGGTTCGTGAGCCCTTCGATGATGCCGAAGCTGATGTTCATCGGCTGGAAATCCTTCCCCGCATAGCCGGAAACGTAATGCCCGAGCGCGCCAAGCGCTGTGCGCGCGGTAAAGTCCACCCGCGGCTTGCCTGCGAGCTTGCGCGCAAGGTCGATCCCCGCCACCATGCCGCTCGCCGCGCTTTCGATATATCCCTCCACGCCGGTGATCTGCCCGGCGAAATACAGTCCTTCCCGTGCCTTCACCTGATACCATGGATCGAGCTTGCCGGGCGAGTTGAGGAAGGTGTTGCGGTGCATCACGCCGTAGCGGACGAACTCCGCGTTTTGGAGCCCCGGAATCATGCCGAACACGCGGCGCTGCTCCCCGAACTTGAGGTTCGTCTGGAAGCCGACGATGTTATAAAGCGTACCCGCGGCGTCGTCCTGCCGTAGCTGCACCACCGCGAACGGCCGTTCCCCCATGCGCGGGTCGGAAAGGCCAACGGGCTTGAGCGGGCCAAAGGCGAGCGTCATATCCCCACGCTTTGCCATCACCTCGACGGGCATGCAGCCTTCAAACACCTTAGGCGTTTCAAACGCGTGCAGCTGCGCCGTTTCCGCCGCCACAAGCGCGTGCACAAACGCGAAATACTCCTCCCGCGTCATCGCACAGTTGAGGTAATCGCTGCCGCCGCGGCCGTAGCGCGAGGCCTCGAACACGCGGGACATATCGAGCGACTCCTTTGTGACCACAGGCGCGGCCGCATCGTAAAAATGCAGCCCCTCCCCGAGGAACCCCTCTATGCTTTTGAGCAGTGCGCCGTCCGTCAGCGGCCCGGTCGCCACGATGGCAGGCGGTTCCGGGAGTGCCTCGGCTTCTGCCTCCACCACCACGATATTCGGGTGATTGCGGATGCGCTTCGTCACAAGCGCCGCAAAGCCCTGCCGGTCGACCGCGAGCGCACCGCCCGCGGGCACGCGCGTTTCATCCGCCGCAGCGACGATGAGCGAGCCCATGCGCCGCATCTCCTCCTTCAAAAGCCCCGCGCCGTTTTGCAGCCGGTCGGAGCGCAGGGAGTTGGAGCATACCAGCTCCCCGAAAAGATCCGTCTTGTGCGCGGGCGATCGCCTCTCAGGGCGCATCTCCACGAGCGATACGGCGACGCCGCGCTCAGCAAGCTGAAACGCGGCCTCACAGCCCGCAAGCCCGGCGCCAAGCACCGTCACGCGGTCATTCTTCATGGTTGTTCTCCTCGCTGCCGCTCTCCTCGCTCCCCTTCTTGACCGGGCGCACCACGAAGCCGCACTCCTTGTTGGTGCACATCGTATACGCGCCGTGCTGGCCCACTTTGTTGACCATGAGCGCGCCGCATTGCGGGCACTTCTCCTTCGCGGGCTTATCCCAAGATACGAAATCGCATTCCGGGTAGCGCTCGCAGCCATAAAACGGCTTGCCGCGCTTGGATTTGCGCTTGATGAGCGCAGCGCCGCACTTGGGGCAGGGCACGTCGATCTTTTCCACGATCGCCTTTGTGTTACGGCATTCCGGGAAGTTGGGGCAGGCGAGGAACTTGCCGTAGCGCCCCATTTTGTAAACCATCATCGCGCCGCACTTTTCGCACTGCACATCGGAAACCTCGTCCGGCACGACGATCTTTTCAATCGTTGCGGCCGCTTTTTCCACGCTCTGCTCAAACGGGCCATAGAATTCGCGGATGACATCCGTCCATTCCTGCTCGCCGTCCTTGATGAGGTCGAGCTTGCCCTCCATGTCCGCCGTGAACTTCACATCCACGATGTCCTCGAAGTTAGCCTTCATGATCTGCGTCACAATGAAGCCGAGCTCCGTCGGGACGAGCTGCTTCTTCTCGCGCCGAACATAGCCGCGTTCGAGGATTGTGGAGATCGTCGGGGAATAGGTGCTCGGGCGGCCGATGCCACGTTCCTCCAGTGTTTTAACGAGCGTCGCCTCCGTGTAGCGCGGCGGTGGCTGGGTGAACTTCTGCTCCTTGTCGAGCTTCTGGGCCGCGAGCGTCTCTCCCACCGTGAGCTCCGGCAGCGTCACATCCTTTTCCTGCGCTTCGTCCTTCCCCTCGGTGTAAACGGCGGTATAACCGTCAAAGAGGGTGCGCACGCCGTTCGCACGGAATGTGCAGCCGCCCGCGTCAAAGGTGACGGTGTTCGTCTCCACCAAGGCGGGCGCCATCTGGCTTGCGAGGAAGCGCTCATAGATGAGCTTATATAGCTTAAACTGCTGGTTGGAAAGCGAGGCCTTCACCGCCTGCGGCGTGAGGGATACGTTCGCCGGACGGATAGCCTCGTGCGCGTCCTGCGCACCCTTGCGCCCCTTGAACACGTTCGGTTTCGCAGGCGCGTATTTGTCGCCGTATTGGGCTTTGATTTCCGCAAGGGCATGCTGCTGCGCCTCGTCCGCGATGCGCACGGAATCGGTACGCATATAGGTGATAAGGCCCGTCGCTCCCTTGCCCGCGATGTCCACGCCCTCGTAAAGCTGCTGTGCGATGAGCATAGTCAGTTTCGCGGTGAAGCCCAGCTTGCGGGAAGCCTCCTGCTGCATGCTGCTCGTGGTGAACGGCGGCGGCGCGTTGCGCACCTTCTCCGCAATCTTGCGGTCCGTCACGGTGAACTCGCCCGCCGAGGCGCGGGCGACGATCTCATCCGCCTCAGCCTCGTTGTGCAGCTCCGTCTTTTTGCCGTTGATCCCATAGAACTTCGCTTCGATGGGCTTGCGCGCACCCTTGTGCCTGAGCGCCGCAGAAACCGTCCAGTATTCCTCGCTCACGAAGTCCATGATCTCCTGCTCCCGGTCGCACAGGATGCGCGTTGCGACCGACTGCACACGGCCCGCGGAAAGGCCTTTTCGCACCTTGGCCCAAAGGATCGGGCTGATCTTATAGCCCACGAGCCGGTCGAGCACGCGGCGCGCCTGCTGCGCGTCCACCAGATCCATATCGATCGTGCGTGCGGCCTTCACGGATTTTTTCACCGTGCTGGATGTGATCTCGTTGAACACGATGCGGCATTTGGATTTCGTATCGAGCTTGAGGATCTGCGCGAGATGCCAGGAGATCGCCTCGCCTTCCATATCAGGGTCGGTCGCAAGGTAGACGGTTTTCGCGCTCTTCGCTTCCTTGCGGATGCGTTCGAGCACATCTCCCCTGCCGCGCAGCGTAATATATTTCGGCGCGAAGTCGTGCTCCACATCAACGCCGAGCTGGCTTTTGGGCAGATCTCGCACATGGCCGTTGGATGCGATGACCTTGTAGCCGCTGCCTAAGAACTTGCCGATCGTTTTCGCCTTTGCGGGCGACTCCACGATCACGAGATTTTCGGACATTCCGTTACCTCCGGTGTGTCGTTGCTAAAACGCTTCATATACTGTATACCCTTCCGGGCGATTGTTTAATTATTCCCGAAAATTCCATCTCTGTCAAGGAAGAATTTAAAAGCGGCACGGAAAGACCCGTCAATTCGCACAATTCGTCAAAGCTCCGCTCGCTTGCAAGCAGGAGCTTGCGGATTAGCGCCTGTTCCAGCGGGAGATCCTCCGGCTCAGGCAGGGCGCGCGCCTTCACCGCGTGCACCCCGCCGTATTCCTCTAAAATATCCTCCACGCCAAGCGTGAACTTCGCATGCCCTTCCCGCAAAAGCGCGTTGGTACCCTCGCTTTTTGGGTCGGTCACCCGGCCGGGCAGGGCAAACACGTCCCGCCCCTGTTCGAGCGCACAGTCCACGGTGATGAGCGTCCCACTCTTCACCGCGGCCTCCACCACGACCACCCCGCGCGAAAGCCCACTGATGATCCGGTTGCGCATGGGGAAGTTGGAAGAAAACGCCTTCGTACCTGGCAGAAATTCGGAAACCACCGCGCCGCGCGCGATGATCGCATCATAAACGTCCCGGTTTGCGGCGGGATAGACCACATCCACGCCGCAGCCGAGCACGGCGATGGTCGGGTATGGGTTCTCCTTTGCATTGAGCGCGCCGAGTGCCGCGATACAATCGATGCCATAGGCAAGGCCGGAAACTACGCATGCGCCGCTTTCCGCAAGCGCCTGCGAAAGCGTATGCGCAAGTTTGCGCCCGTATTCCGTCGGCGTGCGGGAGCCCACCACGGCGATTGGGAGCGCAGGCTCCGCCTGGAGCGTCCCCCGGTAATACAGCACCGGCGGCGGATCATAAATTTCTTTAAGCAGCGCCGGATATTCGGGCGATTCGAGCGCCGCAGCGGAAACATCGAGCGCAAGGAGCCGCTGGAAGCAGCCGTTCAGGAAGCGCTCGTTGGCGCTCGCACACAGTTTTTCCGCAAGCCCGTCCTTGAGGCCGCATTCCGGCGGGAGGCTCCCTTTGGCCGCTGCTTCATAGGCCGCGCGAGCGTTCCCATCAAACGCCGAAAGAATCCGGGCGTAGCGCTTTGCTCCCGGCCCGAGCGCAAAGCCGAGCCAGAGCAGGTATCGTTCCTGTTCGCTGTATTCCCGTTTCATCTGCGCGTATCTCCCCAATATTTGCTCTCTAGGCTTCGGTATTGCACAGCCTCCGCCACATGGTGCGCGCGGATGGCCTCGCTGCCCTCGAGGTCGGCGATCGTGCGCGAAACCTTGAGGATCCGCGTAAAGGCCCGCGCGCTGAGCTTGAGAGTCGCAAACGCCTTGCGCAAAAGCCCCTCCGCCTGCGCGTCCAGCGCGCAATAGCGCGCGGTCATGCGGCTTGTAAGCTGCGCGTTGAACAGGATACCGTCCCCTTTGTAGCGTTCCGCCTGAATGCGCCTTGCGGCGTTCACCCGGGCGCGCACCGCTTCCGAACGTTCGCCCGTGCTGCGTGCGGCAATGTCGTCATAGCCTACCTCGCCCATCTCCACGTGCAGATCCAGCCGGTCGAGCATCGGCCCGCTGATCCGGCTCAGATAGCGCGTAATCTGCTGCTGCGTGCAGCGGCATGGCGCGATGCGGGACCCGTAGTTGCCGCAGGGGCAGGGGTTCATTGCCGCGACGAGCATGAAATCCGCCGGGTAGGTGGAACGCGCCGCCGCACGGGCGATGGTGACGCTTCCGTCCTCCATCGGCTGACGCAGCGCTTCAAGGGTATCCTTTCGGAATTCCGGAAATTCGTCGAGGAACAGCACGCCGTAATGCGCGAGGCTGATCTCCCCCGGCATTGCCCGCTGTCCGCCGCCGATGAGCGACGCGGTGGACGCCGAGTGGTGCGGCGCGCGGAACGGCCGCTCGGAGACCATCCCATCCGCGCCCTGGAGCGTCCCGGCAACGGAGTGGATCTTCGTGATCTCGAGCGCCTCCTCAAACGTCAGCTCCGGCAGGATGGAGGGGATACTGCGCGCGAGCATGGTCTTGCCGCTCCCGGGCGTACCGACAAGCAGCAGGTTATGACCGCCCGCAACGGCGATCTCCGCCGCGCGCTTGGCTCCCTGCTGCCCCTTGATGTCCGCAAAATCCATCGGGTAGGAAAGTTTTGTTTTGTCCCACTTGCGCGCAGGGACGGGCGCAAGTGCCGCCGATCCGTTCAAGAAGTCCACGACGTCCTTGAGCGTTTCCGCTGCATATACGCTTACCCCCGCGATGTAGGAAGCCTCCGCCGCGTTCTCCGCAGGGACGATCACCTTGCGTACGCCCTGGCCGTATGCGCCAATCACCATCGGCAGGATACCCGCGACGCCGCGCAGCGCCCCGTCGAGCGCAAGCTCGCCGAGGAAAAGGTATTCCTCCGCAAAGGTATCGTTCTGGATCTGCCCCATCGCCGCAAGCAGGCCTACCGCCACAGGCAGATCATACACGGAGCCTTCCTTGCGCAGATCCGCGGGCGCAAGGTTCACCGTGATGCGCTGCATCGGAAACGCGAACCCGCTGTTGCGGATGGCCGCGCGCACGCGCTCCTTGGATTCGCGCACGGCGGCATCCGGCAGGCCGACGGTGTCATACGCCGGGACGCCGCCCGAAACGTAGACCTCCACGGATACCGCAAAGCCGTCGATTCCCATGAGGCCATAGCTCTTGATCTTGGATAGCATGCGTTCCCCTCCCCCAGGGCTCCGCGCCGCGCGGACCATATTTTATTTCTTTTCTGCCGCCCCGCTCCCGGGCTGCGCGCGGAACACGAACAGCTTGTTGCCGATGAAGTTCACGAGGATGGCGCAGGGCGTAGCGATGAGCTTTGCGATCGTATCCCCTTTTACGAAGCCGCCGAGCCATGCCGGCACCCAGCCTGCGGCCCATGCGTCCGTGATGCCGAACGGGTTGCGGCAAAGCCAAAGCACGCCGAGCGAAACGCCGAGCGAAACGAGGTTCACCGCGAGGAAGGCCGCAGCCTCCCGCGCGCTGCGCCGGTGCTCCTTGCGGAACGTCCAGCGGCTATTCCAGAAATAGCTGTTGAGAATCCCTGCGGAATAGCCGATTACCTGGGCGAAGTACGTCCACCCAAGCGTCAGGTTCAAAAGCTGGAACACGAGGAAATCCACCACTGTGTTCAGCACGCCCACCACGGCGAATTTCAAAAACTGGCCGATGCTTTCTTTCTTCATTCTAATATCCCCTTTTATACGCCCATAAACGTCCAGCTCGGCAGCCACTCGAGGAAGGTCACATACGTGCGCGCGCATTCCGCGCCGGAAATGACCGGGTAAAACAGCGCGAACAGCGCGAGTGCCGCCGCCATCCAGATCCACTTGAGCTTCGCGTAGCGTTTGTCGCGCTCCTCCTTCTTTTGCAGCGCATAGACCGTGATGAGCAGGATGAACGGCACGCTCGCAAAAAAGTGATAGATGAACGTGCAGCGCGAGACCAGCACCCACGGCAGGTAATTTGCGCCGAGGCCCACGAGCAGCACAAAGAGCGTCTTGTCCCCCCTGCGCTTCCCGCGCAAAAGCGAGTAGATAACGCCCGCCGTCACGGCCGAGCACACCCACCATACGGCCGGGTTTCCCATCGCGGACATGGTGGAGATGTTGCCGGGAGCTACGTCATAGCCGACGTAATACCACATGGGCCGGATCAAAAGCGGCCACTGCCACCAGGGCGATTGATAGCTGTGGGTGGCGGTAAGCCCGCTGTGGTAGCTGAACATGAATTCCTGCACGCCCCAGATCTCACGAATCCCATAATGATCTTCGCTCAGCACATACGGCAAATAGGAAAGCAGGTAGATCGCCGCCGGGATCAGGATATAGAACGCCACACACCAGAGGCAGGAGTTGAACGCGTTGCGCCAGAACGGCTCCACGGCCTCCCGTAGCGCCGCGTCCTCGCTCCTGCGGAAGCGGCGGTATTCCAAATACCGCTGCACGAGCGAGGTGAAGAAAATCACCGCGAGGCCCGCGCCCGCGTAGAAGCAGATCCACTTGCTCGCCGCGCCGAGGCCGAAGAACACCCCCGCGAGCGCAAGCGGCTTGAGCGTCTTTTTGAGGCCGTCGCTGAAGAAGTTCATCGTGTAATACTGGTACATGTAATAGTACATCAGCAGGATGAAGAACACGCCGTAAACGTCGATCGTCGCAATGCGCGTCTGCGTAAAGTGCATAAAATCGAACGCGAACAGCAGCGCGGCCAAAAGCGCGTATTCGCTTTTTTTGAAGAGCCTCTTTGCAAAGGCGTACAGGATTGGCACCATGCCAATGCCAAATAACGTCCCGATAATCCGCCAGCCGAAGGCGTTCATGCCGAAGATGGCGACGCCAAGCATGATGAACACTTTGCCAAGCGGCGGATGCGAGTTTTCATACGGCGAAAGGCCGTGCAGATGCTCATAGGCTGTACGTGCATGATACAGCTCGTCAAAATACATGCCGTCGCGGTAAGAGGGCGTTTCCGGCACCTCCTCCGGCTCATCGAACAGCAGCGCAGCCTCGCCCTCCGCCTCCGCGGGAATATAGTTCCCTTCCGCGTCGAAGAAAGCGAATTCGTTGAACCAAACCTTGCCGCTTGTCACCGAAAGGGTGAAGCCCGCCGTCGTAGCGGAAGCCCCGTTTGCGATGTCCTTCCAGCGGAACATGTGGCCGTTTTCTTCGGTATACTCGTACTCCGTGCCATCGTCCGCCACGAGGAGAATGCTCCCGGTGTAAAGCCCGCCGAACACGCGGATCTCCGCAATTTCAGCCGTTTGGTCGAGCGTAATGCGCACCTCGTCGCCCGCATGGCCGTACCAGGCAGTTTCCGGCGCCGTCGTCGTGCCGAGGTTCACGAGCGCAACAGCGGCATATATCGCCGTGAGCGCGATGCAGTAAAGCTTGTCCCGCTTGGAGTAGTGGAGCGTATTGTCCACTGGGTCCGGAAGCGCTTCAGGCGGCGCGGGCCGCTCCGGCGCTTTCTCGCAGAACGCGGGGTGTTTGCGGCGGCAAAGCAGGATGTCGCAGCAGGTATAGGCGAGATATGCGAAGCCGCCAAGGTTCAAAAGCGAGCCTATGGCCGTCACGAGGTCGTAGGTCATGCCCCGCGCCTCCTGATGATCCACGATGATGATCGCCATCAGGCAGTTGAACAGTAATGAGCAGCAAAGCCACGCAAAGGAGACGAAGATGCGACGGTCGCGGTACGCGGTGAACGCGATGAGCAGCAGAAGCAGCGCTGGGAACAGGTACCGCTCGTGCATGTATTGGCCGAACATGAACAGCGCAGCCAGGCAGAAGGCGAGCGCAAGCGTCAGCGCGTGCGGCTCCCGCTTGCGGCCCTTTAAATACAGGAACGCGGAAAACGCCACGGATAGGCAGATGAAGATCGTACCCCAGGTTTTATAGGAGAAGATCACCAGCGTTTGATCTGCGTTCGCCCAATTCCCGCCGAGGAGCGCAAACAGGTTGAACGCCTCGACGCTCGCGTATGGGTACGACGTCGCCGTACCGAGGATCTTTTCCAAAAACCAGAGCGGCTCCTGTCCGCCGCGGAACGGCAGGGAAAGAACGAACAGCACCGCTACCGCTGAAGCGACGGCTGCGAGCGTGCGCAAAAGGCCCTTCCAGCCCGCGTCCTTCACATACGCGAAATACGCCACGGCAAGGAGCGGCCCAGCCATCAGCGCCTGCGGCTTGGCGAGGATCGCTATGCCGTAAACGAGCCCGGCCAGGATCACCTTTTTGTTCAAGAACAGGAAAATGACCGCAATCATCAGGAGCGTGAGCACCTGGTCGATCTGCCCCCAGCCGCCGGAGATGAACGCGAAGAGCGGGTTGAACGCCACAACCGCCGCGAGCACGAGCGGCAGGACGCCATTCCCCGCCGCCTTTTCAAGGCTTGCGCGCGGCTTTGCGGCTAGCCGGTAAAGGAGATATGCCGCGCCAAGATCCGCAAGGATCGCAGGCATCTTCGTGAGCAGCACATAGCCTGCGCTGCCATAGGTGAGCCGGAGTGCCTTGGCGATGCTGCCCGTGAGCCAGAGGACGTACATATAGCCCGGCGGATAATCCGCGAACATGCCAGAGGTATAGAACGACTTGAGCCCATCGTTGGCAAGGGCGTTCGACCATGCCATAAAGCAGGAAATGTCCGTCGGGTGCCCATAGATCAGGATGGAAAGCAGCGCGCGCACAAAAAATGCGCTGATGAGGATGCAGCCGAGCGCAAGGCGGTCGCGCGCAGCAGGCCTGACCAGCGTATCCGCCCGCACGATGAAGCGGCTGTAAAAGAAGAACATCAGGCATGCGGAGAAGAACAGCGCGGTGCAGCATTCCGCCAGATACGGGATCTCGCCGTCCACATATTCCGCCTCCGGCTCGCTTGGCGCGGCTGCAGTTGAAAAATCCGCCGCATCGCCCGCGAAATCCGTGAGGTGTGTGACCGAAACATCGTCGAACCAGGCGCCGCCCGCAGCCTCCGCACCGTAGCCGCCGATGCGGACGCATATGGTCAGCTCCGTCTGCTCATCCCCCGTTTTGCCGACGAGCTCCACCGCCTGCCACGCGCCCGTGCCGTAAACGCCCTCCGACGCGGCCAACGAACCGGCGACCGAAAGATTCGCGCCCGCGCCGCCTTCGACACCCTCCGTCCGCACGCGGCAGGTCAGCTTATAATAAGAGCCAGCTTCTACCGCGACCGTCTGGCAAAGGCGCACATCATTTCCTGCGCTCCAAAGGTACGCCGTCCCGCCTTCATCCTCGGAACGCATGGCGTAACCCATGGAAGGATCCTCATCCCAAGCCTCATAAAACCAGCCTTCCGGCAGCTCCGAGCTTTCGGCAAGCGTTTCAAACCCGCCGTTTGCCGCAAGGTTCTCGCTTGCCTCAGCCAGCGCCATGGGAGCGCATGCAAGGAGTATCGCAAGAAGACCCGCAAGGAGAATCAATGCCTTTTGTCTCATAATTCCTCTATCATGCAAGTTTTTAATAATTTCTTGCTATTAGGATACCACATTTTGCAGATTTGCCCACCCTTTGACACAAAAAATTCATTTGTTGTGAACTGCGGATGTATGCGGACAGGCTTAAAGCGTGAACGCACCAGGGATATGCGTGACGGAATTGGACATAAGATCCACCTCCAAAACATCGAACCGGACGCTGGCTTCGGCAAGGCTGTGTGCGGCAAGGTATGCTTCCGCCGCCTTTGCGATGTTGCGCTGCTTGGCGGGTGTAACAGCTTCCCGCCCAAGCCCATAGGCGGCGGACGTGCGCGCCTTCACCTCCGCGAAGACGATCGTTTCCCCGTCGCACAGGATCAAATCCACCTCGCAGCGCAGCGCGCGGAAGTTTTTTGCAAGCAATGCGTAGCCGCGCTTTTGCAGGTAAGAAAGCGCAAACGCCTCCCCCTGCGCACCGCGTTCCTGACGGTTCATACACCCTCCAGAATCTTCTTGATAAAACTCTCCCGGTGCAGCGGGCATGGGCCATGCCGTTTCAGCGCCGCGATGTGCTCTGCCGTGCCGTACCCCTTGTTTCTCGCAAAGCCATATTGCGGATATGCTGCATCCAGGCGGCGCATATACGCGTCGCGCTCCACCTTCGCCACGATGGATGCCGCCGCAATGAGATAAGAAAGCGCGTCGCCATGGATGAGCGCGTGCTGCTCTGCCGGAATGGCAATCCCTTCCACTGCATCCACCAGCACATGCGTGCAGGCGCAGTTCATGGTCTCATATGCACGCACAAAGGCGTTCTTCGTGGCGCGAAGGATATTGATTTCGTCGATCTCCCGCTCGTCCGCCCAACCGATCCCGACGGCGAGAGCCGCATCGCGGATGGCGGGCGCAAGTTTTTCGCGCCGTTTCTCCGAAACTTTCTTGGAATCGTTGACGTATTCGATGAGCGGCTCGGGCGGCAGGATGACGCACGCCGCGACGACGGGGCCCGCAAGCGGCCCGCGGCCTACCTCGTCCATCCCCGCCGGAAAAATACCCGCCTCCCAGAATTGGCGCTCCAGCCGGGTCAGCGCCCACAGGCGCTCCGCCTCATTGCGCTGCGCCATCGCCCGGCTCCACGACGCGGTCAAGCGTCACGCGCGCGATCTTCCCCGCGCGGTATTCGTCAAGCACGATGCGCGCCGCGCGCTCCGTGTCCGGCGCGCCGCCGGGCAGCAGGAAGCTCCGGCTTCGGCTCACGGCATCGAGCAGTTCATCCCCCTTCATGCTGGGTTCAACCAGCTTGTAGCGTGCGGTCAGCTCCTCCGGGCAGAGCGCCGCGAGTTCTTCGAGCAGCGCGCCCGCAAGGTGTTCCACATCCATAATATCGTCCTTAATGGAGCCGATGAACGCAAGGTGCCGCGCGAGGCGCTCGTCCTCCAACTTCGGCCAAAGGAGGCCGGGCGTGTCCATTAGTTCGAGATAAGGCGAAACCTTCACCCATTGCTTCCCCTTAGTTACACCGGGCTTGTCCCCCACCTGCGCACGGGAAGCGCCCGCGACGCGATTGATGAACGTGGATTTCCCCACGTTTGGAATGCCCACAACCATCGCGCGGACAACCTTGACAACGCCCTTTGCCCGCATGCGCTTCACCTTTTCGGACGCAGCGTTTTCGATCAGCTCCACCGCCGCCTTGCGCTTTGCGGAATTGGTTGCAACAAAGTCAATCGCGCCTATGCCTTCCGCGCGGTAATGCTCCACCCAAGCCTTCGTTTCCGCCGTCGAAGCGAGGTCGCTCTTGTTGAGGAGAATCACGCGCTGCTTGGCGGAAAACAGGCCATCGAAATCCGGGTTGCGCGTAGCGCGCGGCGCGCGCGCATCCACAAGTTCCACCACAACGTCGATCAGCTTTAAATTTTCAACGAGCATCCGGCGCGCTTTCGCCATGTGCCCGGGATACCATTGTATGAGCATCGTCCCTCCGCAAGGTTTGGATTTCGTCCATTATAGCATAGTTTCCCAAAAAGAAGCAAAGGGGCGCGGCGCGCCTTTCAGGCTGTCGATAAAGTGGCAGATGCCACTTTATCGAGGGATTCACGTCGCGCT
>UREK01000010.1 GCA_900546845.1 uncultured Eubacteriales bacterium | reverse complement strand
AGCGCGATGTGCAATCCTCGATCAAGTGGCATCTGCCACTTGATCGACAGCCTGAAGGCCGCACGCCGCGCGGCCCCATAGCGCATCTTTGCTTAGCCTTGTAGGCCGTTCTCCTGCCGTTCCATGTTTTCGACCACAACGTCGTAGATCTCGCCGAGGGAGGCGCAGTATTCGAGCACTTTCCAGGGCGTGTTGGTGTGGAAGTGGATCTTGATGAGCGTCTCATCCCCGACGGCAAGCAGGCAGTCGCCCGCGATGTTCGCCGAAATGTATTCGCTGATGGCGTCCTCGGAGAGGTTCTGCCCCTCGATCAAAAGCTGGGTATCAAATTTGTATTCAAGCATGTGCGTTCCCTTTCTGGTTTGAATTTTATGCAAAGCGGCTTTAGCAATAGCAGAACCGGCAAAGCAGCTGCGCAAGGCACATGGAGAGGCAAAGGCCGCTCAAGTTCGTCATAGGCATGCTAAAACCGCGGCCAAAGGTGGTATAAGCGCGGCCCGGGCTGCGGAGCTGTTCCAGCAGCTCCTGGTATTCCTCGTTGTCCGGCTCCATGCTGGCGGCGCGCTCGGCGTGCTGCAGCGCTGCCATGCGGTTGCCCGTACCTTGGTTGGCGATGGCGCTGTAATAATGCCATCGCGCGCCCCGCTCAGCCTCCGGGATGCCGGAAAGCGCGTTGAGCGCCTCGCTGTAACGCCCATAGTTCAGAAAATTATGCACGGCCGTCATCCTGGGGGATTCCTCCTGCGCGGAGCCGCGCCCATAGGCGCCGTATCCGCCATATCCGCCAAAACCTCCGAACCCACCGTATCCGCCGCCATATTCGCCGCCCTGTCCGCCGGGATTCGCCTGCTTGTTCATGATCTGGTCGTAGGCGGCGTTGATCTCCTTCATGCGCTGCTCGGCATACTTATCGCCCGGGTTGGCGTCCGGGTGGTATTTTTTCGCAAGTTTGCGGTAAGCCTGCTTCACCTCGTCGTCGCTTGCGTTCTGGGGAACGCCGAGCACCTGATATGGGTCCGTCATATCCGTTTCGGCTCCTTTCCCTGCCGGTGCAGCGCTTCGTATTTCGTCCAAACGCCGGAATAGAGGATGTTGCGCAGGATGTCCGCATCCTCCACCAGCGGCAGCTTTTCAAACTCCAATGCGCACTCGCCAAGGTGCAGCGTCAAAAGGGCTTTGCACTGCGCCTCGTAATCCGGCGCGGCGGAAAGGGGAACGAGCGGGTTGGGCCGGCCGCGTGCTTTGTCCTTGGGGAGGTCGGCGTAAGCGTCCATCATGTAAATGAAGCGGCCGAGCGCCGCGCCCATGCGGCGGAGCCCACCCGCCCAGCGGTCTGTTTTATAGGCGAACAGTTCGCCCATCAGCGCGCCGAAAGCGTCCGCCGCAGCGTCCGCCGGGATGGGGGCTTTCGCTTCGGCTTCGTGCAGCGCGGCAAGCCCGGCTTCGATCGCGCCGCATTGGCGCGGCAGGCGGGCTCGGACGCGGGTATATTGGGGCTTGAGCAGCTTTGCGGTTGCAAGCGCGGCGGGGTTTTTATCGTCCTGCCAATCGTCCAGCAGGTTGTGGTAAGCAAGCGCAAGGTTCAAATCTGCGGCGTATTCCGTGATTTCACTCCGGATCCATGGCTGTGGCGTCTTCGGGTGCGGTGCGCAGCGGTTTGCGCCAGAGCGGGTCTCCGGCTCATAAAGGGAGTGGAGCAGCATTACGAGGAAGGCCATGTCGTAGGTGAGCGTCATGCGGCCGAGCTGCCCGCAGCGCTCCCGGAGCGCGCGGCAAAGGCCGCAGTAAAACGCACGGTAGCGCGCAAGCCGGCCTTCCGAAAGGCCGGCCTTGTTGGCGACGACATAACCGAACATGGGGTTCCTCTTTCCATTCAGCTTTTGCGGATGAAGGTGTTGCCGCACTTGGGGCAGGTGATCTTGATCTTCCCCTTGCCCTTGGGGATGCGCGTGGTGATGCCGCATTGTGGGCAGCGGTAAAAACGGTACGTTTTGCTCTGCTGGACGCGCTCTTTCTTGCGCCGGAACCAGCAGGTGAACTTGTATTTGACGGAGAGGTATTTTGCGTTTTCCGCATAGCGCTTCGCGGTATTCTTAGAGAACATGCGGAAATAGCTGTAAACGAGGCATGCGAGGGCGAGCACCCAGAACGCGGTTCCCACATATCCGGGGAGGAACATGGACAGGATGAGGAGCACGAGGGCGGCGATGGAGAGAAAGCGCGCGAACGAATCGGCGCCATTGCGCCCCGCCATGAACCGCATCAGCCAATTTCGCATACGAAAAACCTCACTTTGATCGAGCTTGTATATTTTACATGGTAATACGCGCACGCCCCGAATGCAATGAAAAAGATGTGAAGCATGTGGAACGAAATGTGAACTTACGCGGATCGCGGGCGTTTCGCGCAGCCCATGCGCCGCAATTTTAATCGAATCTAAATTGACGGCAGGGGCGCTTTGCAATTACAATGACGGGATAGGGAGGATGAAAATGTACCGCATTTTAGTTGTTGAGGACGATTCAGTCATCGCGGGCGCGATCTGCCGGGAGCTGAACGCCTGGGGCTTTGAGGCGCGCGCGGCGGCGGACTTTGCGGACGTGATGGGTGAATTCCGTGCCTTTGCGCCGCACCTCGTCCTGATGGACGTTTCGCTGCCGTTCCACAACGGCTATTTCCGCTGCGCCGAGATCCGCAAGGAAAGCAAGGTGCCGGTGATCTTCGTCTCCTCCCGAGCGGACGACATGGACGTTGTGATGGCCGTGAACATGGGCGGGGACGATTACATCGCAAAGCCGATCTCGCTCGAGGTGCTCGTCGCAAAAGTGCAGGCCATGCTCCGCCGCAGCTACGATTACGAAACCCCGCTGCCCCAGCCGCGCCTGCGGGACGCGCTGCTCGACGCGGCTGGCTCCTGCCTCCTGCGGGAAGGGGAGCGCATCCCGCTGACGAAAAACGAGCTTGGGATTTTGCAGGCGCTTCTGGAAAAGCCCGGGCAGGTCGTGCGCCGGGAGGAGATTATGCTGCGCCTTTGGGAGAGCGACGAATTTGTGGATGACAATACCTTGACCGTGAACGTCAACCGCCTGCGCAAAACGCTTGCGGCGGCAGGCCTGGAGGACTGCGTGGTCACGCACAAGGGGCAGGGGTACAGCATCGATGCGTGACGTATGCCGGTATCTGAAGGCAAAGTGGACGCTTTGGACATTTGGGCTTATGGCCATCGCGCTCACGCTCCTCATCGCGTACCTGGGCGGGCAGAGCATGGCGCTTGCGTGGTACGCAGCGCTCCTGCTTGCGTTTATTTTGGGCTTGCTTATGTATTTTGACGGCCGGCGCTATATCGGCCGCCTGCGTTTGGCGCGCACCATCCATGCGCACCTTGGCGCTTTGCCGGAGGCGCTCCCCGCGCCGCTTGATGCACTCGACGCGGAGAACCAGGCGCTGATCCGTGCGCTCACGGCCCAATACGCGGAGGCGAGCCGCACGCTGGAAGCGGCGCAGAACGAGAACTTATCCTACTACACGCTATGGGTGCATCAGATCAAAACGCCCATCGCGGCGATGCGGCTGGTGCTGCAAGGGAGCGTCGCGGAGGAAGCGGACGTGCTCCGGCAGGAGCTGTTCAAGGTGGAGCGCTATGCGGAGCTCGCGCTGCAATACGTGAAGCTCCGGGAAATTGCGAACGACCTTGTGATCGAGCGGTGCGACCTTGCGCGCATCGTGCGCGCATGCGTGCGCAAATACGGGCTGCTTTTCGTTTACAAGGGCCTTTCCGTGGAGATCGCGCCCCTTGAAGGCACGGCGGTCATGAGCGACGCGAAGTGGCTTGGCTTTATCCTGGAGCAGCTGCTTTCCAACGCCGTAAAGTACACCAACGCGGGCGGCGTGAAGGTTTACCTGGAAAAAGGATGCCTCGTCATCGAGGACAGCGGCATCGGCATCCGGGCGGAGGACTTGCCGCGCATCTTTGAAAAGGGCTACACGGGCTATAACGGCCGCGTGGACACCCGCGCAAGCGGGGTCGGCCTGTATCTTTCCCGCCAGGTGGCGGACGCGCTCGCCATCCGCATGGCGGTGCGCTCCGAGCCGGGGCGCGGCACGCGCGTGACGCTTGCCTTCCCGGACGCGGACACGTTCCGGTTCCGGGAGTAAGGTGGGGCGCCGCTGTATTACGGCAATCCCCCGTCAGCGCTTGCGCGCTGCCACCCCCTTTCAAAAAGGGGGCGTTTGGGGGGGTAGGCTCCAACGGGTTTCGTATTCAGATGGCGCAGGGAAGCGCACTGACCAAAAGGCTCCTTGGGCAAAGGAGCTGTCCGTGAAGCGGACTGAGGATTGTCCTTATTCGCGCGGCCTTTGCGAACTGTCGCAATAAACAGCGTAAGCCATGACTGAGGATTGCCGTACCCCCGCAAGCGCCGGATATATGCCATGGGAACGGCGCGCTCCCCGCTCTCCCAAAAATTGGCGCGATTTTTATGCAATGTGACAAAACTGTAAGGTTCAGGGCCGCTTTTGTAAGGCGGTTCGATGGCGGGGCGGCGCCTGCTTTTTGTATGATAGGGGCATGCTAGAAAAACGGGCATGTTCCCACAAGGAGGTCATACGGAACCAATGGAGCTTTTGAAGATCCAAAACGTAAAAAAAGTATATACGACCAAGCTCGGGCTTGTGCAGTGCGTGGCGCTCAAAAACGTGAGCTTCACGGTGTCGGAAGGCGAGTTCGTGGCGATCATGGGCGCATCCGGCAGCGGCAAGACGACGCTGCTCAACATCCTCGCTTCGCTCGATAAGCCGACCTCGGGCGACGTGCTGCTCGGCGGGCGCAGCTTTGCGTCCGTGCCGGACCGCGAACTTTCCAAGTTCCGGCGCGACAACCTGGGCTTCGTATTCCAGGATTTCAACCTGCTCGATACGTTTACCCTGAAGGATAACATCCTGCTGCCGCTCGTGCTCTCGCAAACGCCGGTGAAGGAGATGGAAAGCCGCCTTCTTCCCATCGCGCAGATGCTCGGCATCGACTTGCTGCTTGGGAAATACCCTTATGAGGTTTCCGGCGGCGAAAAGCAGCGCGCAGCCGTGGCGCGCGCGGTCATCACCGACCCGCAGCTCATCCTGGCCGACGAGCCGACCGGCGCGCTCGATTCCAAATCCTCCGTGAGCCTGCTGCAGAACTTCCGGGATTTGAACGAGCGCGCGGGCAAAACCATCCTTATGGTGACGCACAGCGCCATGGCCGCAAGCTACGCGAGCCGCGTGCTGTTCATTAAGGATGGCGAGATCTTCGCCCAGCTTTACCGCGGGGAGGACGACAACCGTGCCTTCTTCGACCGGATCGTCGCCAACCTTTCCGTGCTTTCGGACGGGGGTGCGGACATTGGCTAAGGGATTTTACCTCAGGCTTGCGTGGGCGAACATCCGCCGCAGCCGGGAGGTGTACCTGCCGTATTTGATCGCCTGCGCGATCATCGGCGGCATCTATTTCCTCGTGTGCGGGTTTGCGATGTCCGGCGAGCTTGCCGGGGTGCCTGGCGGGGACGCCGCGCAGGGGCTGTTCCGGATGGGCGTTATGGTGTTCACGCTGTTCGCGGCGGGCTTTTTGCTCTCCATCAACAGCTTCCTCGTAAAGCGCCGCAAGCGGGAATTCGGCCTTTACGGCGTGCTCGGACTTTCCAAGGCGCACGTGGGGCGCATCCTGCTGCTCGAAAACGCGATCGTCCTGCTCGGCGGCCTGGCCTGCGGGCTCGTGTTCGCGCTGGTGTTCGGCAAGCTCCTGTTCCTGCTGCTCCTCAAGCTCATGCACGCGCTGCCGCAGAACGAGTTCCGGCCCGCGCCGGTGGCGTTTCTTGCGACGGCCGCGCTCTTCCTCGCCGTGTACTTCGTAAGCTCGCTTTATAACCTCGCACAGGTGCACCTTGCAAACCCGATCCAGCTCATGCAGAGCGAGAAGCGCGGCGAGAAGGATTCCAAGCTCGTGATCCCGATGGCGCTCATCGGCGCGGCCATGCTCGGCGCGGCGTATTACTACGCATGGACGGTGGAAAACGTCGGCGTGGCGCTTGGCATCTTCTTCATCCTGGTGCTGCTCGTCATCCTGGCGACGAACCTGCTTTTCACCTCCGGCAGCATTGCGGTGCTGCGCGCGCTCCGGGCCAACAAGCGGTTTTATTACAAGCCGCAGAACTTCGTTTCCGTTTCGGGCATGTTCCACCGCATGCGGCAGAACGCCTCAAGCCTTGCGACGATCTGCATCCTTTCCACGATGTTCCTTGTGACGCTCTGCGGCACGCTCTCGCTTTACCTTGGGCAGGAAAAGACGCTCGCGCCGCAGCACCCCTATGACGTGAGCGTCAGCATCCCGCAAGATAAACGCCTTTGGCTGGATGAAAAGCTCGCTGCGCTTGCGGCGGAGCACGGCCTTGTGATGCATGCGGAGGAAAGCAAGCTCTCCTATGACGGCAACGGGGATGGGCAAAAAACGGCCTGCACGGTTTACCCGGAATCCACGCTGTATATCCAGCCGCACAGCATCTACCTGGACGGCACGCTGCATTTTGACCTCACCGGCAGCGAGGCGGATTGCCTCGCGTTTGTGGAAGCGATGGGGAAGAATGAGTATACGGCTACAAACTCGGATGGGGAGGAAATCAGATACAGTACGGTGCCCTACGACATTTTCAACGCCCGGCAGGCAGCTTACGGCATGTACGGCGGGCTGCTGTTCCTCGGCGCGTTCTTCGCAATCCTGTTCCTGGTGGTCACGGTGCTGATGATCTACTTCAAGCAGATCACGGAGGGTTATGAGGATAAGGAACGCTTCGGCATCCTCCAGCAGGTGGGCATGGACGAAAAGCAGGTGAAGGGCACGATCAACGCGCAGGTGCTATGGGTGTTCTTCCTGCCGCTTGCGACGGCGCTCCTGCACATGGTGTTCGCAAGCCGCATCCTTACGCGGATGATGCAGGCGTTCGAGCTGTATGACTGGGTGCTCGTGCTCTGCTGCGCGCTCGGTGTAAGCGCAGCGTTCGCGGTCATCTATTTCATCGCTTACCGCATGACGGCGCGGGCGTATTTCAAGATCGTGAAGCGGTAATTTGGAGCGAAGCGGCGCCGCGTCCGAAAATCGGGCGCGGCGCTTTATTTTTGCTTGTAACGCCGGACAAAAACTGGTAATATTAAGTACAAACAAACTTAGAACAGAAAAACCGTATTCTTACTCAGAACTTAGCAGAAGAAAAGAACAAAGGGAAACGAGACAACGAAAAACGCGATCGAACTGGAGGACGCTATGAAGAAAAATTATTTAAGATGCTGCGCTGGAATATGCCTGTTGGCCTGTTTCCTGCTTGCGTCCGCCTGCTCCGCGCCTGCGGCCGTGGAAACGCCTACACCGCAATGGGGCTTCGGCAGCGCGGAGGAGATCGTCCTAGCGCTGTGCTCCCGGGAAATGGAGGGGCGCACGGTGGGCAGCCGGGGCGGCCTGCGCGCGGCGGAATACATCGCGGGCGCGTTTGAGGCGGCAGGGCTCGTGCCGTTTGAAGGCGATTCTTTTTTGATCGAATATATGGACCAGACCGCGGAGCCTTCGGCGGCGGAGCCGGAAGTGGCTGTGATCGCGGCGGATGGCACGGAGATCAGCTTCACGGCCGGCATAGATTATATTTATACCCACCCGTTCCAGGATGTTGACGTTCAGATCCCGGTCAGCGGCAAAAAAACCGAGTGTGAAGCCGGAAAGGCGCTTTTTTTAACCGTAAATTTCGGCGCGGCGCTCGAATATGCGAAGGAAAACAGGGAAAGCGTTGCGATTGTGGACGCAGCCGGGAAGGATACGAAGAGCGGGAACAGCACGATCGGGCAGCCGTGCGGCGTGGTGATTTCCGTCATCAGCGCGCAGATGCGCGAGGCCGTCCGCGCGGAGGGCGCGCAGCTGCGCGTGCGCATGAAGGCGGCGGCGCGGGCGCAAGGCGTTGGCCGCAACGTGGCGGGCTGCTTCCCGGGCAAAAACAGGGAGGAAGCGCTGCTGGTGCTGGCCCATTACGATGGCAGCGGCATTTATGGGGACGTGCTTTACCCTTCGGCGTATGACAACGCTTCCGGCACAGCGGCGATGCTGCGCGCGCTCGCGCTGTTCGCGGCGCGGGGCGTTTCCCCGGCGCGGGACGTGGTGTTCCTTGCTACGGACGGGGAGGAAAACGATAAGGACGGCGCGCGTGCATTTGCCGCACTGCTGGAGGAGCGCTATGCGTGCGTGAACATCATCAACATTGACTGCATCGGCCACGCGGGCCGGGATTTCATCGACGTTTACACGGAAGAATTCGATGGCGTGAACCCGCTCGCACAGGCGCTTGTGGAGGCGGGCGCCGCCGGGGGCGCGCAGCTCCGGCAGGAAACCTATTCGGGCGACGGAGTGGTTCTCCAGCGCGCCGGGAGTAGGCTTGCCGTGACGCTTTCGGACACGGTGTATGAGGGCGATAAGGTACACACGGCGGAGGATGTGCCTGCGCATTTGGATTATGCGCGCATCGAGGGCGCGGCGCAGCTCGTGGCGGACTATCTTGCCGCGGCGCATGCGGAGCCGCTCTTGGAACATCAGCGGGATGAAGCGGGAGAAGCCGCGGCGGCCGCCGCGCAGGAAGACCGGCGCGCCCAGCTTGCCGCGGAGCACGGCCTTGCCTGGAACGAGGCATACTGTGTGCTGGAGGATGACGGGCGGAAGCTGTGCTTCTACCTGGGCGATACGTTTGAAACGCCGGAAAAGCTCCTGCGGCTGTTCCCCGGCCTTGCGGAAATGGAGACGGGCGCTTATGCGCTCAACGCTGTGGAACTCATGGAAGGAACGTGGCTGAAGGAGGGTAAATTCAGGCTGTTGCGCGACGCGGCGCAGGGAACGCTGGTGGATCTCAGCACGCAAAAGAACCTCCCGATCGACACGTTCGCGGAGGGTGAAAAGTATACCCTTTCCGCGTTGGACGAGGCGCTCGGGGGTTCGCTGTCCCAAAGTATGGTGGCTGAACTGATCTATGCCGCCGGGGACGGAGCGTCCTGTGTCGTGACGGTATCCATGGGTGAAAGCGCGGCCAGGCAGGCGGGCGCGACGCTGGGTGCGGCGGAGCTTTTTGGGGAAAGCGCGTTTGAAGGCATTTTCCTGATGCCGATCGGCGAGGCGGAGGACGGCAGCACCGGCGTGTTCCTGGCTTCCTATGCCGTGGAGGGCAAGGGCAGTGCAGATTTATATAGCAGGGAGATGGCCTCTTTTACGCTGGAGGGCATGGAAGCGCTCCTGCGCGAGATTGACGTGAAGCGCATTTTGGAGGCGTTCCTTGCGCCGGAGTTCGGCGGCTGAAAACGGCGCATGCTTTCCTTTTTGTCCTACTTGACACAGCGCTTCGGATGTGATACCATACCGAAGATTTAAGGTTAAAAAAGGAGGGGAACGGCATGCGGCGGCGGATCGAAACCATGGCGCGGCGCGATTGCTTTCCGGGCGGCCTGTCCCGCCTTTCCCATCCTTTCCCGTTTGTTGCAAAATCTTCCCTTTGATTTGAGGGAAGATTTTTTTTGCGTAAATTCTGCCCTGCATTTAGAAAGGAGATCCACATGCTGAAAGGGAAAAGCATCCTCGAACCTATGGACATGACCACCGCCGAACTGGAGGAGATCTTCGACCTGGCGGACGAGATCATCGCGGACCCGCCGCGTTTTGCCCATGCCTGCGACGGCAAGCTGCTCGCAACGCTGTTCTACGAACCGAGCACCCGCACGCGCTTTAGCTTTGAGGCGGCGATGCTGCGCCTGGGCGGCCAGGTGATCGGCTTCTCGGAGCCGAACTCCAGCTCCGTCGCCAAGGGTGAGAGCATCGCGGACACCATCCGCACCATCGCCTGCTATGCGGACATCGCCGTCATGCGCCACCCGAAGGAGGGCGCGCCCCGCGTCGCCGCCAACAGCACGGACATGCCCGTCATCAACGCGGGCGACGGCGGCCACCAGCATCCGACGCAGACGCTCACAGACCTTCTTACGATAAGGCGGCGCAAGGGCGGCTTTGAAAACCTGACCGTCGGCCTCTGCGGCGACCTCAAGTTCGGCCGCACGGTGCATTCGCTCATCAAGGCGCTTTCGCGCTATGCGGGGATCAAATTCGTCCTCATCTCGCCGGAGGAGCTGCGCATCCCGGATTATGTGCGCCGCGGCGTGCTGGAGGCGAACAACATCCCCTTCCGCGAGGTGAAAAAGATGCAGGACGTGCTGCCGGAGCTCGACGTGCTCTACATGACCCGCGTGCAGCGCGAGCGCTTCTTCAACGAGGACGATTACATCCGCCTGAAGGACCGCTACATCCTCGACGCGGAGAAGATGCAGCTTGCAAACGCAAACATGATGGTGCTCCACCCGCTGCCGCGCGTCAACGAGATCGCGGTCGAGGTGGACAGCGACCCGCGCGCTCTCTATTTCGAGCAGGCCAGGAACGGCATGTTCGTGCGCATGGCGCTCATCATGAAGCTGCTCGGCATTGAAGTACAGTAAGACAGTAAGAAAGGGAGGAAACAGCAATGATCGTCAACAGCATTGAACGCGGCATCGTGATCGACCACATCACGGCGGGCACCGGCAACCGCATCCTCGACTACCTCAAGATCGACACCAAGAAAAACACCGTGGCCTTTATCATGAACGCCACGAGCAAGAAGCATGGCCGCAAGGATCTCATCAAGATCGAGAACGTGACGGACGTGGATCTCACCGTGTTGGGCCTCCTCGACCCGAACGCCACGGTGAACATCATCGAAAACGGCCAGATTGTCAAGAAGATCAACCTGGAGCTCCCCAAGACGGTCACAAACGTCATCCGCTGCAAGAACCCCCGCTGCGTGACGAGCGTAGAGCGCAACGCGCCGCATATCTTCCACCTGCTCGACGCGCAAACGCGCGAGTACCGCTGCGAATACTGCGACGAGATCGTCAGCATGAAAAATGAGTAAGCCGATTTGCATTGCGCGTGGCCGCATCGTCGACCCCACACTCGGCCTTGACGCGGTGGGCGAGCTGTACCTGAGCGGAGGCTGCGTCTCAGCCATCCGCGCACAAGGCGTATCGGCGGGCGAGCTCCCCGCGGAGGCGGAGCGCATCGAGGTCCCGGGCGCGCTCGTGCTGCCCGGGCTCATCGACCTGCACGTGCATTTCCGCGACCCTGGCTTCACCTACAAGGAGGATCTGGAGAGCGGCTGCGCAGCTGCGGCGGCGGGCGGGTTTACGACCGTCTGCATGATGCCCAACACCAGGCCCGTAACGGATACGGCGGAGGCTGTCGCGGCGCTGCGCGCCCGCGCGGCGGGGATCAACGCCCTGCCCATCGGCGCAGTCACCATGGGGCAGCAGGGGAAGACGCCGGTTGACGCGGCGGCGCTCAAGGCGGCGGGGGCCTGCGCGCTGAGCGAGGACGGCCGTTCCGTAGCGGATGCTTCCGTGATGCTTCAAACCATGCGCGCGGCGGCGGAAGCGGGGCTTACCATCTTCGACCATACGGAGGACGACGCGCTTCCCGGCACGGCGGCGGGCGAGGCATGCATGGCCGCGCGGGATCTCATCCTTGCGCGGGAAAGCGGGGCCGCGCTGCACCTTTGCCACATCAGCGCAAAGCTGAGCCTTGACTTCATCCGCGCCGCGAAGGCGGCGGGCTATGCCGTCACGGCGGAGACCGCGCCGCACTATTTTACCTTTGACAAAACCCGCGCTGCGGACGGCAACTTCAAGATGAACCCGCCACTGCGCACGGCGGAGGATGTGCTCGCCGTGATCGAAGCGCTTCAGGACGGCACGCTCGACGCGATCGCCACCGACCACGCGCCCCACAGCGCAGCGGAGAAGGAGGGGGGCTATGAAACGGCCCTCAACGGCGTGATCGGCGTTGAAACCGCGTTCCCCGTAAGCTATACTGGCCTGGTACGGGCGGGGCACATCCCGCTCTCCCGCCTCGTCGCGCTCATGAGCGCGAACCCGGCGGCGATCCTCGGCGACGTGCGCCGGGGGACGCTCGCGGTGGGCGCGCATGCGGATGTGGCCGTGTTCGATGTGGAGCGCCCTTACCGGATCGACCCGGCGGCGTTCCGCTCCAAGGGGCGCAGCACGCCCTTCGCGGGCATGGAAGTCTACGGGAAAACGCTTCTGACCGTTGCGGGCGGGCAGATCGTTTACCGGAACATGGAATCAGGAGAGGAATACGCATGATCGACGCATTGCTTTCGCGCATCGACGCGCTCAACAACCCCACCGTCGTGGGGCTCGACCCTACGCTCGAGATGATCCCCGCATACCTGCGGGCGGAGAAGTTTGAAGGATACGGCAAAACGCCGGAGGCCGTCGCGGAAATGTTCCTTGCGTTCAACCGGGCCATCCTCACGGCGGTGCGGGGGATCGTCCCCGCCGTGAAGCCGCAGATCGCCTTCTACGAGCGCTATGGCCTCGCAGGCCTCGCGGCTTACGAAAAGACGGCCGCGCTCGCCAAGGAGATGGGCTTCCTCGTCATCGGGGACGTCAAGCGCGGGGACATCGGCTCCACCGCCGCAGCCTATGCCGCCCACATCGGCGGCACGGAGATCGCCGGAGAGAAGTTCGACCTCTGGCATGAGGATTTCGTCACCGTGAACCCATACCTCGGCGTGGACGGCATAAAGCCCTTTGTTGATGCCTGCAACGCGAACGATAAGGGGATTTTCGTCCTCGTCAAGACCAGCAACCCTTCGAGCAGCCAGCTCCAGGACATCGTCGTGGACGGGAAGCCTATTTATCTGCATGTGGCGGCGCTCGTGGACGAATGGGGCCGGGAGGCGATGGGGGCGCAGGGCTACAGCCGGGTCTGCGCTGTCGTCGGCGCGCCGCACCGGGAGGAAGGCGCGCGCGTGCGCGCGGCGCTGCCGCATACGTTCTTCCTCGTGCCGGGCTATGGCGCGCAGGGCGGCACGGCGGAGGACATCCGTGGCTTCTTCGACAAGGACGGCCGGGGCTGCATCGTCAATTCCTCCCGCGGGATCATCGCGGCCTACAAGAAAAACGAAAAATACGGCGAGCGGGACTTTGCGGAAGCCGCGCGGGACGCGGCGCTCGCCATGCAGAAGGACATCATGGGATGAAGCGGATCGTAACAGCGCAGATCGAGGGGAACGCTCCTATCGCGCCGGATATTTACCAATTAGCCCTGCGCCTGCCGGATGCGGCGGAACCCGCGCGGCCGGGGCAGTTCGTGAACGTATACCTTGCGGATGGCGCGCACCTGCTGCCAAGGCCCATCAGCGTCTGCCGTGAGGAGGGGGCAGCGCTTACGCTCGTGTACCGCGCCGTGGGCGAGGGCACGCGGCGCATGGCGGCTTTGCGGCCAGGGGAACCCCTCCGCGTTTCAAGCCCACTCGGCAACGGCTATGCCCTGCCGCAGCGCGGGCATGTGCTGCTCGTAGGCGGCGGCGTGGGCGTGCCGCCGCTGCTCCAGGCGGCGCATGCGGCAAAAGCGGAGGGGCTTTCCGTAACGGCCGCGCTGGGGTACCGGGACGCGCTGTTTTTGCGGGAGGAATTCGCGGCGGCCTGCGGCGCGCTTTGGATCGCCACGGAGGACGGCAGCGCGGGCTTCCACGGGAACGTGGTGCGGTTGCTGGAAGGGGAGGCGATCCCCCCGGATACCGCGGTGCTCGCCTGCGGCCCGAAACCGATGCTGCGGGCGCTTGCGGCGTTTTGCGCTTTGCACGCGCTTCCACTCCAGGTTTCTTTGGAAGAGCGCATGGGCTGCGGCTATGGCGCATGCGTGGGCTGCGTCTGCAAGCTCAAGCAAAACGGTGCGGTCGTGCAGAAGCGCGTCTGCAAGGATGGGCCGGTATTCGACGGGAGCGAGGTGATCTTCGAATGAACGGGCCGGATCTTCGCATTTCCTTTGCTGGGCTTTCGCTCAAGAACCCGGTCATGACCGCGAGCGGCACGTTCGCCGCGCGGGAAAGCGGCGAATTTTATGACGTCTCCCGCCTGGGCGCGGTCATCACCAAGGGCGTGGCGGCAAAGCCCTGGGCGGGCAACCCCACGCCGCGCATCGCGGAAACCTACGGCGGCATGCTCAATGCCGTAGGCTTGCAAAACCCGGGCGCGGAGGCGTACATCGCGCACGAGCTGCCGTACCTCGCGCAATGCGGCGTGCCGGTGATCGCCAACCTGGCCGGGCACAGCGTGGAGGAATACGTCGCTGTGGCGGAGCGCCTCAACGAGGCGGACGTTGCGATGTACGAACTCAACATCTCCTGCCCGAACGTGAAGGAGGGGGGCATCGGCTTCGGCACGGACCCGCACATGGCCGCGCGGGTGACGGAGGCCGTGAAGCGCGCAGCGAAGAAGCCCGTGATGGTGAAGCTCACGCCGAACGTGACGGACATCACGGCCATCGCCCGGGCGGTGGAGGATGCGGGTGCGGACGCGCTCTCGCTCATCAACACGCTCCTCGGCATGCGCATCGACCTAAAAACAAAGCGGCCGCTGCTTGCAAACGGCACAGGCGGGCTTTCCGGCCCGGCGGTCAAGCCGGTGGCGGTCCGCATGGTATATCAGGTGCGCCGTGCGGTGAAGCTGCCCATCCTCGGCTTGGGCGGCATCATGACGGGCGAGGACGCGGCGGAGTTCTTGCTGGCGGGCGCGGACGCGGTGGCGGTCGGCACGGCGGCGCTCATAAACCCGACCGCGCCAGTGGATGTGCTCGAAGGGCTCGCAGAGTTCCTGCGGCGGGAAGGCTATGAAAGCATCGCGGCGCTCAAGGCCGCGTTCCAGGGATAAGAAGGAGGAAACCCATGAGCTACAAAGCGGAATTCATCGCCTTCATGGCGCGCGCGGGCGTGCTGACCTTTGGCGATTTCACCACCAAGAGCGGCCGCAAAACGCCGTATTTTATCAACACGGGCAACTATAAGACCGGCGCGCAGATCGCCCGGCTCGGCGAGTTCTACGCGGCCTGCATCGAGGCGCATACGGCGTCGGGCGAGCTGCCCGGGGACGTTGCGGCGCTCTTCGGCCCGGCGTATAAGGGTATCCCCCTCGCTGTCTCCACAGCGGCGGCGCTCGCCCGCATGGGCCGGGATGTGAATTACTGTTTCAACCGCAAGGAAGCCAAGGATCACGGCGAGGGCGGCTCCATGGTGGGCTACAAGCCGGCGGATGGGGACAAGCTCCTCATCATTGAGGACGTGATCACCGCCGGGACGGCCGTGCGTGAAACGCTGCCTGTTTTGCAGGCCGCGGCCAAGGTGGAAGTGCCGGGCCTCATCATCTCCGTGGACCGCATGGAGCGCGGCCAGGGCGCGCTGACCGCCATCGAGGAGATCGAGCGGGACTTTGGCATCCGCACGTTCCCGCTTGTAACGGTGCGGGACATCCTCGAGACGCTTTACAACAAGGAGATCGACGGCCGCGTCCTCATCGACAGCGCGATGCGCGCACGCATGGAGGCATATATGGCGGAATACTGCGTCGCGCGGTAGGAAAACGTCAATATTTGGCATATAGACAAAGCGCGGCGGGAGCAATCGCTTCCCGCCGCGATAGGCTGTCGATCAAGTGGCGGATGCCACTTGATCGAGGATTGCACATCGCGCTTGCGCCGATGGCGCGGCCAGCGCTCCGTGTAAAGAAAGCCTTGCGGCGCAAGGCTTTTCGCTCGCACCGCACAGGTCGCTGCTCGCGATTGAAAGTCAAGGGCTGCGGCCCTTGACAATCCTAGAGAGACTTTTTCGACAAGCTGGCACGGCGGCGGGAGCAATCGCTTCCCGCCGCGAGCGCATTTCATCGTTTTTTTCGATAAAAATAGCGTCCGGCGCACAAAAATGATGCGGCGCGCGGTTGCAATCCGGCCCTGGATTTGAGACAATAGCCTTGCGTGACGGGCGGTTTGGCGCCGGCGCGGAAAAAGGAGAAGGTTGCGATGGAAGCGAAGGACATCAAGCTCACAAAGCTTGCAAAATGCGCCGGCTGCGGCGCGAAGGTCGGCGCGGGCGTGCTCGCGCAGCTGCTGGAGGGGATCCGGGTGCACCATGACCCGAATCTGATCGTTGGCTTCGACAAGAGCGACGACGCCTCGGTTTACAAGATCAGCGACGAACTGGCGCTGGTGCAGACGGTGGATTTCTTCCCGCCGATCGCGGATGATCCGTACCTGTTCGGGCAGATCGCCGCCACGAACGCCCTTTCTGACGTTTACGCCATGGGCGGCGAGCCGAAGCTCTGCCTCAACATCATGGCCATCCCGGAATCCATGCCCATGGATGCGGTGCATGCGCTTTTGCGCGGCGGCTATGATAAGGTCTATGAGGCAGGCGCGCTCATCACGGGCGGCCACAGCATTCACGATGACGAGCCGAAATACGGCCTTGCCGTAACGGGCTTCGTGCATCCGGACAAGGTGCTCACCAACTCCGGCGCAAAGCCGGGGGACGTGCTGCTTTTGACCAAGCCCATCGGCATCGGCGTGCTTTCAACCGCCGCAAAGGCGGACATGCTTTCGGAAGAAAGCGAGGCGCTCATGTACCGCATGATGACCACGCTCAACAAGGCTGCGCGGGACGCGATGATAAAATACGATGTGCATGCCTGCACGGACGTGACGGGCTTCGGTCTCCTGGGCCACGCATATGAGATGGCCGCCGGCAGCGACGTGACGATCACCCTCCATGTGGACGCGGTGGACGTTATCCCCGAAGCGCTGGAGCTTGCACGCATGGGCTTTCTGCCCGCGGGCATGTACCGCAACCGCACGTTCGCGGAAATGGGTGTGGACGCGGGGGAGACGGAGCTTGCCAAGCAGGACGTCCTTTATGACCCGCAGACGGCGGGCGGCCTCCTGATCGCCGTTGCCGCGGCGGACGCGGACGCGCTGTATGAAGAGCTGAAAAAAACCGTCCCGAGCGCGCAGCGCATCGGAACGGTCGCAAAATACGAGGGCGGGAAGCGGATCATCCTGCGCTGACGGCGCGGATGGCGGAAAGCGCGGCATCCACATCATCCTCCGTGTTCGCAAAGCCCAGCGAGAAGCGCACGGTGCCCTGCGGGAAGGTGCCGAGCGTCTTATGCGCGGAGGGCGCGCAGTGGAGCCCGCAGCGGGTGAGGACGCCGAACTCGCTCTCCAGCCGGAAGGCGGCTTCCGCGTTGTCGCACTTCAAGAAATCCACTGAGATCACGCCCACGCGGCGGGAAAGTTCCCCTGTGCCGCAAAGACGGATATTCGGGATGCCGGCGAGCCCATCGAGGAAGCGCGCGGTCAGCCGGAGCTCGTGGGCGCGCAGCGCGTCGATTCCCGTTTCTTCTATAAAGCGGATCGCCTGCTCCAAGCCATAGATGCCGGGCAGGTTCGCCGTGCCGGATTCAAAGCGGTCCGGCAGGTAATCCGGCAGGTATTCGCTGTCCGAAGCGCTCCCCGTGCCGCCCGCGAGGAGCGGCGTAAGCGAATGGGCGAAATCATCCCGCACAAGCAGCACGCCGATGCCGGAAGGGCCGAGAAGCCCCTTATGCCCGGGCGCGCAGAGCGCGCTCAGGCGCAGCTTTGCAAAGTCGATGGGGATATGCCCGGCGGTCTGCGCCGCATCGAGCGCGAAGGCGACGCCGTGCGCCGCGCAGATCTCCCCCACGGCCGCAGCGTCCTGTACCGTACCGCACACGTTGGAAGCGTGGGCGATGAGGCAGAGGCGCGTGTTTGGGCGGATGAGCGGCAGGATAGCCGCCGGGTCGAAACGGCCCGCCGCGTCGCAGGGGATGCGGTCGAACGCCACGCCGGAGAGCTGCAAAAGCGGGCGCATCACGGCATTGTGCTCCATCGCGCTCACGATGCAGTGGTCCCCGGGGCGCAGATACCCCTTTATGATGAAGTTGAGCCCCGCGGTCGCGCCGGGGGTGAGGATCACGTGGGTCGGCTTTTCCGGGAAGGCGAAAAGCCGCGCGAGGCGTTCCCGCAGGCGCAGGGCCACGAGCCCCGCATCCTGTGCGGCGCCATAGACGGAACGGTTGATGTTTGCGCCCACGGAATCGAGGTATTCCTTCATGCGGTCGCTGACGCCGGCGGGTTTTGGGAACGAAGTCGCGGCGTTGTCAAGATAGATCGTGCGCATCGGTATGCTCCTTTTTGTTTAGACAGGAAGAGCATAGCACACTGGGCGCGAAATGTCACATCGATATTTGCGATTTTGTTCCACAGCCCTTCTGGCAGGGGAATGCCACTGTAGAGACGAAGGAGAAAGAACATGTTGGACATCAGTTTGCGGCAGCTTGAGACCTTTGTGGCTGCGGCGGAATACGGCAGCTTCACGCGCGCGGCCGAGCGGCTGCACCTGACGCAATCCACCGTGAGCATGCACATTCAGGCGCTCGAGCAGGCGCTTGGCGCGCAGCTGATCCTGCGCGGCGCACGCAAAAAGTTCGCGCTTACGGACGAGGGCAAACGGGCGTATACTGCCGCGAAGGACATCCTGAGCCGCTGCGAAGCGCTGCAGGAGCTTAGGGAAAGCGTGGGGGGTGATGCGCTGCGCATCGGCACCTCCACCGTCCCGGCGCAATCGCTGCTGCCGCGCCTGATGGCCGGATTTTTGCAGCAGCACCCCGGCGTTTCCTTCTTGCTGCGGCGCGGGGACAGCGAGGAGGTGCGCGTCCTGCTCGAACAGGGGGAGGTGCGCATCGGGCTCCTCGGCGCGGCTTTGCCCGCGCGGCGCTTCGCTTGCTACCCGATCGCGCAGGACAGGCTCGTCCTCATTGCGGCGAACAACGCGCGCTTTCAGAAACTCCGCCGCCAGGGGGAGGATGGTTTTGCGCTGCTTGAGGAGCCGATGATCGCCCGGGAGGAAAGCTCCGGCACGCAGAGGGCCGTGGAGGAATACTTCCGCGGCCACAATATCCTGCCGGAGACGCTGCGCGTCGTCGCCCGCATGGATAACCCGGAGGCCATTAAGGCCAGCGTCTCGCAGGGCATGGGCGTGTCCGTCATCTCCAGCCTGGCTGTTCAGGAGGAACTTGCCGCGGGGAGGCTCCTTGCCTTTGATTTTGAGCCGGAAGGCGCGCACCGGGACATCTGCATCGCCTGGCGCAAGGACGCAGCGCTCACGCTGCTGGAGCAGCGCTTCGTGCGCTATGTCCGGGCGGAAACGCCGAAGCTGGTTTGAATTTATAAGACGGCATTTTGACAAGGCAACCCTACGGCAGACTTAGCAAGGCAATCCCCCGTTAGCGCTTGCGCGCTGGAATACGGCAATCCCCCGTCACGGCTTGCGCCGTGCCCCCCCTTTTAAAAAGGGGCGTTTGGGGGTGGTGGACTCCAACGGATTTCGTATTCGGATAGCGCAGGGAAGCGCATTGATCAAAAGGCTCCTTTGGCAAAGGAGCTGTCCGCGAAGCGGACTGAGGATTGTCCTTATTCGCGCGGCCTTTGCGAACTGTCGCAATAAATGGCGCAAGCCGTGACTGAGGATTGCTGTATCCTCGCAGCCACCGCTGAAAGCGTTGCAGGGACGGCTCCGGCCTTGCTTTCAACCATCATATCATCGGTTTTTTCGATGAAAATTTGGAGAATATTGAAAAGCGGAATTCGCTATTTTACGGCGGATACCCTATAATTCCGATTGAAACCGCGTATAGCGCGGAAAAGTTCAAGGAATTATGGGGGGAGAAACCAAAATGAAAAAGGTAAATTGGATCGTGGTGATCGCGGGCGCCATCGTGGGCGTTGCGGCGGTCGTGCTGACGCTCCTGGGCAACCCTGCGAACATGGGCTTCTGCATCGCATGCTTTTTGAGGGACATCGCGGGCGGCGTCGGGCTGCACAGCGCGGCGAAGGTGCAATACATCCGGCCGGAGATCATCGGCCTCGTGCTCGGCGCGTTTATTATGGCGCTTGCAAAGGGTGAGTTCCGCGCGAAGGCAGGCTCCTCCCCGGCGACGCGCTTTGTGATCGGCGCGTTCGTGATGATCGGCGCGCTTGCGTTCCTCGGCTGCCCGCTGCGCATGGTCATCCGCCTCGGCGGCGGCGACCTCAATGCGCTTGTCGGCCTTCTTGGCTTTGTGATCGGCATCCTCATCGGCGTGCAGTTCCTCAAGCGTGGCTTCTCGCTCCGCCGCAACTATACGCTCGGCGCGCCGGAAGGCGGCGTCCTGCCGGCTCTGATGGTGGGCTTGCTCGTGCTGTTCCTCGCCGCACCGACGCTCTTCAAACTGAGCGAGGCCGGCCCTGGTTCCATGCGCGCTCCCTTCTTCATCGCCCTTGCGATCGCGCTTGTCGTAGGCGCGCTGGCGCAGCGCTCCCGCCTCTGCATGGTCGGCGGCATCCGGGACAGCGTCATGCTTCAGGATTTCAAACTGCTTTACGGCTTCGTTGCGATCTTTGTGGTCGTGCTCATCGGCAACTTGGCGCTGAGCAAGTTCAAGCTCGGCTTTGACCTCCAGCCCGTCGCGCACAGCAGCCATCTTTGGAATGCGCTCGGCATGGTGCTTGTGGGCTGGGGCTCGGTGCTCCTGGGCGGCTGCCCGCTGCGGCAGCTGATCCTCGCGGGCGAAGGCAACGGCGATTCCGCCGTGGCGGTGCTCGGCATGATCGTGGGCGCGGCGTTCGCGCACAACTTTGGCCTTGCGGGCAACCCGGATTCCCTCAGCGAAGCGGGCGAGCTCGTGGTAGGCGGGATTTCCACTGCGGGCAAGGTCGCGGTGCTCCTTGGCATCGTGGTGCTCGTAGCGATCTCCCTTTTGAACATGCCGAAGAAGGAAAAAACGGCAAAATAAGAGACGGGCTTTTCAGCCGGAAAGGATCGGAACGATGATCGACGCGAGAGGATTTTCCTGCCCCATGCCGGTGGCGATGGTGCAGAAGGAAGTGAAGAAGAACGCGCCTGCAGAGCTCGTGGTGCTCGTGGATGACCGCTGCGCCGTGGAGAATGTGACGCGCTTTGGCACGCACATGGGCTACCAGGTCTCCGTGGAGCAGGAAGGTGCGGAGTTCCATCTGACGCTTCGGAAGTAAAATGGCGAAATATATCGCAACGTTCCATACGCACCTTGCGGCGCTCATGACGAGCCGCGCGCTCGGCTCTGCGGGTGTACGCGCGCAGATGGCGCCTGTGCCGCGCGTGCTGAGTTCCTCCTGCGGCACCTGCGTGCGCTATGAAGCGGATACGCCCATGCTGGACGCGATGGACGAGGATGTGGAACGTGTGTACTGCATTGAGGCGGACGAACGATACGAGCTTATACTTGAAAACGAATGAGCGCGCTTCCCCAATCGCGGAATTGCTGTTATAATTGGAACAACGATACAGCGATCGAGCGAAATGGAGCGTGCGACAGATGAATAACCAATTGCTGCGTGAAATTCCCAAGGTGGACGACCTGCTTCGGTCGCCCGCCTTGGTTTCTCTTTGCCCGGACGCGCCGCGCGGCGCACTTGCGGATGCGGTGCGCACCGTGCTTGCGGAGTTGCGCCAGGCGGTGCTGGAAGGCCGCGCCGAAGCGCTGCCGGAGGAAGCCGCGCTCTGCACGGAGGCAGCTGCGCGGCTGAAGCGGACGCAGCGGCCCTCCCTGCGCCGGGCCGTCAACGGCACGGGCGTCGCCCTGCACACGAACCTTGGCCGCGCCTGCCTTGCGGAGGCGGCGGCTGCCGCTGTGGCGGAGGTGGCGCGCGGGTATTCCACGCTGGAATACGATGTGCCGACCGGCGGGCGCGGCGAGCGCTATTCCCATGTAGAAGGGCTTTTGACGGCGCTCACCGGCGCGGAGGCCGCGTTCGTGGTGAACAATAATGCGGCGGCCGTGCTCCTGATCCTTTCCGCGCTCGCGGCGGGCGGGGAGGTCGTCGCCTCCCGCGGGGAGCTGGTGGAGATCGGCGGCTCCTTTCGCGTGCCGGAGATCATGGAAAGCTGCGGCGCGCGCCTCCGGGAGGTGGGCACCACGAACAAGACGCATCTGCGGGATTACGAGCGGGCGATCGGCCCGGAGACCCGGGCGCTCATGAAGGTACACACGAGCAATTACCGCATCGTCGGCTTCACGGAAGCCGTCTCCCGGGAGGAGATGGCCGCGCTTGGCCATGCCCACGGCCTGCCGGTGATCGAGGATCTCGGCAGCGGCTCCCTGTGCGATCTGAACCGCTTCGGCATCCGCGGCGAGCCTACGGTGCAGGATTCCATCCGCGCCGGGGTGGACGTGGTCTCCTTCTCCGGGGATAAGCTGCTCGGCGGCCCGCAGGCGGGTGTGATCATCGGCAAACGGGAATACATCGACGTCCTCAAGCGCCATCCGCTTACCCGCGCGATGCGCGTGGACAAGATGACGCTCGCGGCGCTCGAGGCGACGCTCCGGCTGTACGCTTCGGGCACGGCGGCGAAGGAGGTGCCGGTACTTGCCATGCTCGCGGCTGGCCCGGAAACGCTCAAGGCCCGCGCGGAAACGCTCTGCGCGATGCTGAATGCGGCGGGGGTGGCGGCGGAGACCGTCCCGGCGGAAGACCCGGTGGGCGGCGGCTCCGTGCCGATGCAGCTCCTGCCGGGATACGCGGTGGCGCTCACCCCGGCAGGCAAGGGCGCGGAGGCGCTCGAGGCGGCGCTGCGCTTGGGTGAGCCGCCCGTCATCGGCAGGATCGACCATGGGCGGTACTTGCTGCATGTGCGCACGCTGCTCGAAGCGGATTTCCCGGTTATCGTAAACGCGGCAAAGGAGGCGGTGCGATGAAGCACGTCATCATCGGTACGGCGGGGCATGTGGATCACGGCAAGACATTGCTCATCAAGGCGCTTACCGGCATTGACACCGACCGCCTCGCGGAGGAAAAAAAGCGCGGCATTACCATCGAGCTCGGCTTCGCCCACCTCGATTGGCCGGACGGCACCCAGGCGGGCATCGTGGACGTGCCGGGGCACGAGCGCTTCATCAAAAACATGCTCTCCGGCGCAGGCGGGATCGACCTTGCGATGCTCGTCGTCGCGGCGGACGAAGGCTTTATGCCGCAGACGGTGGAGCACCTAAATATCCTGACGCTGCTCGGCATCCGGGACGGCCTCATCGTCATCACGAAAAAGGACATGGTGGATGAAGAATGGCTCGAGATGGTTCAGGAGGAGGTGCGCGAACGCGCGAAGGGCTCCTTCCTGGAAGGAAAGCCCATTTTGGCCGTCTCCGCCTATACGGGCGAGGGCGTCCCGGAATTGAAGCAGGCGCTCTACGCGCTCGTGCACGCGGCGGCGGAAAAGAGCGTGCGCGTGCCCTTCCGCCTGCCGGTGGACCGGGTGTTTTCCGTGGATGGGTTCGGCACGGTCGTGACGGGCACGCTCATCGAGGGCTGCATGAACGAGGGCGACGCGGCGGAGCTCGTGCCCTCCGGCACAGAGACGCGCATCCGCAATTTGCAGGTACACGGCAAAACGGTGCACACGGCCTATGCAGGGCAGCGCGTAGCGGTGAACCTCGCTGGCCTCAAAAAGACGGATGTGCGGCGCGGCGACGCGGTGGCGCGCCCGGGGAGCGTCCGCATATCCCGAATGCTCGATGTAAAGCTACAGAACCTCCGGGATTCGGGCCGCGTGATCACAAACGACATGCAGGTGCATCTGTACCACGGCGCGGCGGTGGTACTTGCCAAGGTGGTGCTGTTGGACCGGGACGCGCTCGAACCCGGCGAGAGCGGCTACGCGCAGCTGCGCATGGCGGAGCCGGTCGCTACGAAGAACGGAGACCGTTTTGTGATCCGCTTTTATTCGCCGCTCGAGACGATCGGCGGCGGCGTGATCCTGGACGACGCGCCCACCCGGCATAAGCGCAACGTGCCGGCCGTCCTCGAGGCGCTTAAAATCAAGGAAAGCGGCACGGCGGGGGACCGGGTGGCGCAGGTGCTCGCAGAGTTCAAGGCGGCGCTCCCGACGGCGCAGCAGCTTGGCGCGAAACTTGGACTCGACGCGGAACCGCTTGCGGCGGAGCTGGCGGATCTGCTTGCAGCAGGGCGCGCTGTGGAGCCGCTGCCAGGGCGCTTCATCGCGGCCGCTGCGCTTGACGAGGTGGCCGCTTCCTGCAAAACGCTCCTCTCCGGCTACCACACAAAGAACCCGCTGCACGCGGGCATGAAGGCGGCGGAGCTGCGGCAGAAGCTGTTTCGGGCAACGGACCAGGCCGTTGCGGACGCGCTGCTCACGGCGCTCTGCCGGGAGGGGATCCTCCGCAGGGCCGGGGAACGCTACGCGCTTGCGGAGTTCGAGGTGCGCTACACCAAAAGGCAGAGCGCCATCCGTGAAAAGCTGCTCCAATACTATGCGGATGCGGGCATCGAGCCCGCCACGGTGGATGAAGTCGCCGCGACGTTCCCGCAGAACGAGCGCGCGGATCTCAAACAGGTGCTCGACAGCATGCTTTCCGGCGGCGAGCTCGTAATGCTCTCCCCGCAGATCTGCTATGGCAGCGCCGCTTATGCCCGGGCCTGCGCGGCAGCGCAGGCGCATTTCGCGGAAAACGAGACGCTGACCCTCGCGCAGATGCGCGATCTGCTCGGCACCTCCCGCAAATACGCCCTGGCGGTCCTCGAGTATTTCGACAAGACGGGGATCACGAAAAAGGAAGGCGACTTCCGGCGGCTGAACCGCGGGTTTCCGCCCGTGCAGGCATAAGAGAGTTTCCTCTTGCCTTTCACAAAGCGGACGTGCTATAATGGCTTACGCTTTGGGAGCAGATGGGTGCTGGTGTGCCCCGCGGTCTTCAAAACCGTTGCAGGTGGTGAAGAGCTGCCCAGGTGGGTTCGATTCCCACATGTTCCCGCCATGAAATCCCCGTTGCAGAACGGCAATAAGTCATAAAGAAGCATTCAGGGAAATATGACTTTTGCCAGGTAAACGGGAAATGATAAACTCTATGTGTTTGAGAAATCATTCACATAGAGTTTTTATTTATAACCGTATGCAGAGTTAAGGTGGTGGAAAAGTCCGCATTCTGATGCTATAATTGTATTGAATTTTATATTCCCAGATGGGCGGTAAATTACGGCGGTGGAGCGATCAAACGTTTGGTGCCCGGAAAGCCATTCGGTTCTATGTCCGTCACTCTGGCGGCATTGCGGTGATGACCGTCATACAGCCACCCAAAGCATTGCCGGGAACGCTTGAGATAAATTCGAAACAGGCGATAGGAGAAGTAATGAAAAATAGAATTTTAAAAATGCGGGGTTCTATTCTCATTATTCTGGTATGGATCCTCGTATGGTGCCTTGTGACCACCAATCATATCGCTCCTCTTTTCAGCGGAACGGGCGTCGCTCATATCGGCAACGAATACTACCGCTATTTTACCGCCGGGCTGACCCATACGAATTTGATTCACTTGCTTGCAAATGTATGCGCAATGTTCTGGGTCGGTTATCTTTACGAACAGCATATCGGAAGTGTGCGCTTCGTGTTAATCGGCGCTGCATGTGCTGTCGTAAGTCAAATCATCTTTCTCTGCATCTATCGGGATACACTGCAAAGTGTAGGCGGCTCTGCTTATAACTTTGCGTTATGCGGATTTGGCTTGGTAATGTCATTCCTTACTCCCGGATTTCCGAAGCTGCAGCTTGGAACTTGGAGTGGAAACTGGCTTATTCTCTACCTGATAGTCAGCAATATCCCCGTGCTTTCGTTTATGAATGCTACAACGATCATATTTCACTTGATTTCCTTTGTTGCGGGCGCAGCAGCAGCATTTATAGGTTGGATTCTTGGTTTGAAGAAATCAGATTGAACGTACCGGAGAAACACGAGATTACGGGAGTGCAAAAAATGTGCGATTACTGTTCTCAGATTAAATTGGTAAAAGAGTTCCATACGCCTAAAGAATACGAAAAAACGATCCAATCTATCAGTGAACTGATCCAAAACGACGGCTTCACCCTGATCGACGGCAACTGCAAACCAGGCAAACATAAGGACGAAGAAGGACATTGGATCGATGATATTATTTTTCACGTTTTGAAATGCCCAAGATACGGCCAGGTTTACACTTGCATCGTAAACACATACCGAGGCGGCGGTTCCTTCCGGAAAGGCAGATAATAAAAAGCCCCAGCCAGTAAGCGATGGGGATTTTTTGTATTCAGCCGGGTATGGCTGGAGCGGCCGGGGCGCTTGAAACGCCGCCCGCCGCGTGGTATGATACTGATAAACAAGCCGAAAACCGGCAAAACGGAAAGAAGGAGCAACGCTTTTTGAAAAAGTATATCAAGCAGGAGATTGTGCGCTGACCGGGAGGAAGGCGTTAAATTTCCGCATTCCTCCCAAAAGGAAATTCAAAATTGCCTTTAGGAGGAAAGATACCGTGAACCGTGAAAACAAACGGAAGCAATACGAAAAGAACTATTACAAGAACCACCCTTGTGTGGACAGCTTCACCTGCAAGGCCTGCGGCCGCTCCGTGGTTTCCGCGGGGGCAGGGAGCGCGCACAGGAACCATTGCCCCAACTGCCTTGCGAGCTTGCATGTGGATGTGGAGCCGGGCGACCGGGCCGCGGATTGCGGCGGTGTGATGGAACCGGTGGCGGTCTGGGTGCGTAAGGGCGGCGAATGGGCGATCGTCCACCGCTGCAGGCGCTGCGGGGCGCTTTCGTCCAACCGCGTGGCGGCGGACGACAACCCGATGAAGCTCATGAGCATCGCCATGAGGCCCCTGTGCATGCCGCCGTTCCCGCTGGAGCGCATTGAGGAGATGACCGCGCTTATGGGCGGCGACGGCGCACTACCCGAATCGAAGTGAAATGCGCGGAGCGCCCGGAAAACAGGACGCTCCGCGCATCTTTGGAAAGACAGGGGGATTACTATTGTATTTTCCGATGATATGCCGTATTTTGATTGACATTTTACATACAAAGCGGTATAGTTATAGACGTAGGGGATGGCTTCCCTGCAATAAAATTGAATCTGCTTTGGATGAAGAATACAGGAGATTCTGCCCCAGGTTGGGCGGGGCCGAAGGAATAAGCGCCGCAGCTTGCCGGCACGGCGCGAACATCTCAGGCAAACGGACTGTATTCCGACAAAACTCTGGAAAGCGAAAGCACCGAAGGCGCAACCTGCGGCGAGCTGCGGGGAATCTCTCAGGTTTATGTACAGAGTCAGGCAAGGGCTAATTTCTGTTGCCCGCGGCCTGCTCTGTTTTTTTGTGCATGAAAAATGGGGCGTTGGCGCCAGGGAGGGAGCGTATGAAGCACGCACGCGATTCTTTGATCCTCACGAACAACCCGCTCCTTGCGCAATGCATGGCGGGCTGCTGTGAGATCCGTTTTTTCTCGGAATGCACGTACCGGGAGATCCTCGTGAAGGCGCGGGATCTCATCTACGCGGGCCACGCGCTGTATACCCACCCGCTGTCCGGCAGCGTCAAGCCCAACGAAACGCCGTATAAGTCCGTCGTCCTTTCCCGAGAGCCGCACGGGTTTTCCGCGGAGCAGGCCGGGATCATCGCGGAATGCATCCTCGCGGCGGATAAGTTCCCGCCCCGGGCGCGGACGCTCACCGAGGCGGTGAAGCGGGATTTCCAACTGATCGACTATACCCTGCTTGCGGGCGCCGTGGAATTCGACGCAGCGGCGGGCCTTAGTAAGATACAAAACCAGCAATAAAAAAGGAGGAGGTGTTCGCTTTGAAATTGGAATTGGGCTTCATCGAGATCAAGGACATACAATTTTCAAACGAATGCAAGGTAGAAAACGGAACGCTTTTCGTCAACGCCGACGCGGTCAAGGCCTTTGTGTATGAGGACGACGACGTGAAGGCCTGTGTCAAGTCCGCGCGCTTTGACATTGCAAAGCCAGGCGAAAGCGTCCGCATCACCCCCGTGAAGGACGTCATCGAGCCCCGCGTGAAGGTCGAGGGCCCCGGCGGCGAATTCCCGGGCGTCATCGCCAAGGTTGACACCGTTGGTTCCGGCAAGACCCACGTGCTCCGCGGCATGGCGGTCGTCACCGCCGGCAAGATCGTCGGCTTCCAGGAGGGCATCATCGACATGAGCGGCCCGGGCGCGGAGTATACGCCGTTCTCGAAGCTCCTGAACCTCGTGATGGTGTGCGAGCCGGTCGAGGGCGTGCATCAGCATGAGTATGAGCATGCCGTCCGCATGGCGGGGCTGCGCGCCGCGACGTTCGTGGGCGAACTCGGCCGCAACATTACCCCGGATGAGACGAAGACTTTCGAGACCTTCGGCGTCAAGGAGGGCATCGAGAAGTTCCCGAACCTGCCGCGCGTGGGCTACGTCCACATGCTGCAAAGCCAGGGCCTTCTGCATGACACCTATGTTTACGGCGTGGACGCGAAGCGCTCGCTTACGACCATCCTGTACCCGACGGAGACCATGGACGGCGCGATCATCAGCGGCAACTGCGTTTCCGCGTGCGACAAGAACACCACCTACCATCACCAGAACAACCCCGTGGTGGCGGATCTGTTCGAGCAGCACGGCAAAACGCTCAACTACGTCTGCAACATCATCACCAACGAGAACGTGTACCTCGCGGATAAGCAGCGTTCCTCCGATTGGAGCGCCAAGCTCTGCCGCCTCTTGGATCTTGACGGCGTGATCGTCTCCCAGGAAGGCTTCGGCAACCCGGACACCGACCTCATCATGAACACGAAGAAGATCGAGCAGATGGGCGTCAAGACCACCATCATCACCGACGAATACGCTGGGCAGGATGGCAAGTCCCAGTCGCTTGCAGACGCGGACCCGCTCGCGGACGCGGTCGTCACCGGCGGCAATGCGAACGAGGTGATCGTCCTCCCGCCGATGGAGAAGGTCATCGGCACGCTCGATTACGTCGACAAGATCGCCGGCGGCCACGCCGGTTCCCTGCGCCCGGACGGCTCCATTGAGGCGGAGCTCCAGGTCATCACCGGCGCTACCAACGAGATGGGCTTCAACCGCCTGAGCGCAAGATAAACGGGAAGGAGAAAGCAGAGAACATGAGTTATCGTGTTGTACATTACATCAACCAGTTCTTCGCCAACATCGGCGGCGAGGAAATGGCGCACGTAGCTCCCGAGCTGCGGGAAGGATTCGTAGGCCCCGGCCTCGCGTTCAACCAGGCTTGGAAGGGCGAGGCGGAGATCGTGGCGACGATCGTCTGCGGCGACTCCCACTTCGCGGAGCATGAAAAAGAGGCGAAGGCTCAGATCCTCGCATGGGTCAAGGAAAAGAAGCCGGATCTGTTCATCGCAGGCCCCGCGTTCAACGCCGGCCGCTATGGCTATGCCTGCGCCAACGTTGCGCTTGCTGTGAAGGAAGAACTCGGCATCCCGGTCCTCACCGGCATGTATGAAGAAAACCCCGGCGCGGACCTCAAGGATAAGCTCCTCATCGTGCCCACCGCCAACAGCGCGGCCGGCATGCGCAAGGCCGCGCCTGTGATGGCAAAGCTCGCGCTCAAGCTGATGAAGGGCGAAAAGCTCGGTGCTTCCTGCGAGGACGGCTACATGCCCAACGGCGTGCGCGTGAACTTCTTCGAGAAGGAGCGCGGCTCCAAGCGCGCTGTTGACATGCTCCTCAAGAAGCTTGCCGACAAGCCGTTCACCACGGAATACCCGATGCCCTCCTTCGACCGCGTCGCCCCCAACCCGGCCGTGAAGGATCTTGCGCACGCGACGGTCGCGCTGTGCACCTCCGGCGGCATCGTGCCCAAGGGCAACCCGGACCACATCGAATCCTCCTCCGCGTCCCACTATGGCGAATACTGCATCAAGGGCGTGGAAAAGCTGACCGAAGCGACCTATGAGACCGCGCACGGCGGCTACGACCCCGTGTATGCCAACGAGAACCCGAACCGCGTCCTCCCCGTGGACGTGCTGCGCGAGTTTGAGCGCGAGGGCAGGATCGGCAAGCTGCACGATTATTTCTACACCACCGTCGGCAACGGCACTTCCGTCGCCAACGCGAAGAAGTTCGCCGCGGAGTATGCGCAAAAGCTCCTGCAGGCCGGCGTAAACGCCGTCATCATGACCTCGACCTGAGGCACCTGCACGCGTTGCGGTGCAACGATGGTGAAAGAAATCGAAAGGGCGGGCATCCCCGTGGTGCATATGTGCACGGTCACGCCTATCTCGATGACGGTCGGCGCAAACCGAATCGTTCCGACGATTGCGATCCCGCATCCCCTTGGCAACCCGGCTCTGCCCGCTGAGGAGGAGTACGCGCTTCGCAAGAAGCTGGTCGCCCGTGCGCTTGAGGCGCTCACGACCGAGGTCGAGGATCAGACGATCTTCGAACTGTAGCAAGAACTGCCGCCTGCGGAGGGTCTCCCGCAGGCGGCTTATCCCAAAATCCGTTTGGAGCATAGTAAAATGAGCAAGATTTATGATGTGATCATCCTGGGCGCAGGCCCTGCCGGCCTGACTGCCGGCCTCTATGCCGGGCGCTCCAGGCTCAGCACCCTCATCATCGAAAAGGGGCAGGATGGCGGGCAGATCGCCATCACCAACGAGATCGAAAACTATCCCGGCCAGCAGCTCGAGGGCGAATCCGGCCCTTCGCTCATCGCCCGCATGACTGCCCAGGCGGAAAAGTTCGGCGTGGAGCGCGCGCGGGATTCCATCAAAAGCGTGGAGCTTGACGGCGAAGTGAAGAAGCTCACCGGCGCGAAGGGTGACGAATACCTGGCAAAGACCGTGATCCTTGCGACCGGCGCATTCCCGCGCCCCATCGGCTGCAAGAACGAGGGCAAGTTCGTCGGCAAGGGCATCTCCTTCTGCGCGACGTGCGATGCTGCGTTTTTCGAGGATTTTGAAGTGTTCGTGGTCGGCGGCGGCGACGCGGCTGTTGAAGAGGCTATGTACCTGACGAAGTTCGCCCGCAAGGTGACGATCATCCACCGCCGGGACGAGCTGCGCGCCGCGAAATCCATCCAGGAAAAGGCGTTTGCGAACCCGAAACTTCACTTCCTCTGGAACAGCGTTGTGGACGAGGTGGACGGCGACGAGATCCTCTCCAAAATGGTCGTCAAAAACACCAAAACGGGCGAGCTGACCACCATCGAGGCGGACGAGGAGGACGGCATGTTCGGCGTGTTCGGCTTCATCGGCCTTCTGCCCAATACCGGCCTTTATGAAGGCATGGTGGAGATGGAAAACGGCTACATTAAGACGGACGACAACATGCACACGAACCTGCCCGGCGTGTTCGCTGCGGGCGACCTGCGTGTGAAGAGCCTCCGCCAGGTGGTCACCGCTGCCGCGGACGGGGCGATCGCCGCCATGCAGGCGGAAAAGTACATCGCAAACCTGAAATAAAGTACAAAAGGAGGGCTTAACAATGCTGGAAGTTGATAAGACGACGTTTGAACCCGAGGTGCTTCAGGCATCCGGCAAGGTGCTTGTGGATTTCTATGGCGACGGCTGCGTGCCCTGCGCCGCGCTGATGCCGCACGTGCATGCGTATGCGGAAAAATACGGCGAGCAGATGAAGTTCTGCGCGCTCAACACCACCAAGGCGCGCCGCCTGGCCATCAGCCAGAAGGTGCTCGGCCTCCCCGTGATCGCGATTTACGAGAACGGCGAGATGATTGACTCCCTGGTGAAGGATGACGCCACGCCGGAAAACGTCGAGGCGATGATCCAGAAACACATTTGACCGGAACGCGCCCGGCTTCATGGGCGCGGCGAAACGGTAGCAAGCCGGAGGGCTTTCTATAATACAGGAAAAGGAGGATGTGGCATGGGCATTTTAGCTGGCAAGAAGGTCATCGTGATCGGTGACCGGGACGGCATTCCCGGGCAGGCCATCGAGCTTTGCGCTAAGAGCGCGGGCGCCGAGGTCGTGTTTTCCTCAACGGAGTGCTTTGTCTGAACGTCCGCTGGTGCAATGGATCTGGAAAACCAGAAGCGGGTCAAAGGGTTTGCCGAGCAGTACGGCCCCGAGAACGTCGTCGTTCTCTTGGGCGCTGCGGAAGGCGAAGCCGCTGGCCTCGCTGCGGAGACGGTCACCAATGGTGACCCGACTTACGCCGGTCCGTTGACAGGAGTCCAGTTGGGACTCAGGGTGTATCACGTGTGCGAGCCTGAAATCAAGGCAGAGTTCGATCCTGACGTGTACAGCGAGCAGGTCGAGATGATGGAGATGGTTCTCGATGTTGACGACATCGTCAACGAGATGACCAGCATCCGCGAGCAATACTGCAAGTATTAAGGCTGCGGACACGCAGGGGGCGGCGGCGGATGCCGCCGCCCCAACCTGTAAAAGCACATCTTCCGGCCGCGCGGAGCGGAAACGCAAAAACGGAACAATCATTGCTGAAAGGACGGAGTTTATTGATATGAAAAGCATCATCAAGGGCGCGGGCTACATCCTCGTCCATACGCCGGACATGGTGATCCACAACGGCACTACGCAGACCACGGAGCGCGTGGTCAACCCGGAAAGCGAATATTTAAAGGAACTGCCGGAGCATATCCGCAGCTTTGAGGATACGCTCTCCTACTACCCCAACCAGGTGTACATCGGCAACGTCACGCCGGATGAACTTGCGGCCGTGCCGCAGCCCTGGCATGACAAGAAGTGCCCGGAGACGAGCCGCTTTGGCCAGTTTGGCCAGATCATGCCACAGGAGGAGTTCCTGCTGCTCATGCAGGCCTGCGACGTGTTTGACCTTGTGAAGCTCGATGCTGCGTTTGTCGCCGCACATAAGGCTGCGCTTGCAGCGAACCCGCTCATGGATGAAACGATCCTTGCGCGCGTGGGCGAGGGTGTGGACGCGGCGGAGGTCGCCCGGCTTGTGGCGGAGGAGCACTCCGAAGGCCTGTACCATAACGGCGTGCTCGTGGGCTGTGTGAACCGCGCGCACGACATCGACGCGAACCTTTCCGCGCACGTGATGCACGAGAACCTTGTTTCCAAGGCTTCCTCCGTGCTGGCGCTGCTGAGCGCGGTGAAGAACGCGGGCGTTGAAAAGGGCGCGGTCGAATACGTGATCGATTGCTCTGAGGAAGCCTGCGGCGACATGAACCAGCGCGGCGGCGGCAACTTTGCCAAGAGCGCTGCGGAGATCGCAGGCCTTGGCAATGCGACCGGCTCCGACACGCGCGGCTTCTGCGCGGGCCCTGCGCATGCGCTGGTAGAGGCAGCGGCGCTTGTCGCGGCGGGTGCGTATAAGACCGTTGCCGTCACGGCAGGCGGCTGCACCGCAAAGCTCGGCATGAACGGCAAGGATCATGTGAAGAAGGGCCTCCCCATCCTGGAGGACATGATCGGCGGCTTTGCCGTGATCCTCAGTGAGGACGACGGCGTGAGCCCGGCCATCAACCTCAGCATCCTTGGCCGCCACACGGTTGGCACCGGTTCTGCGCCGCAGGCCGTCATCGGCAGCCTTGTGACCGAGCCGCTGGCGCGCGCGGGCCTTAAAGTCACGGATGTGGACAAATTCTCCCCCGAAATGCAGAATCCGGACATCACAAAGCCTGCGGGCGCGGGAGACGTGCCGCTTGCCAACTACAAGATGATCGCTGCGCTTGCGGTGAAGCGCGGGGACATTGAAAAGAAGGACCTTGCAAAGTTCACCGAGGAGCATGGCCTCACCGGCTGGGCGCCGACACAGGGCCACATTCCCTCCGGCGTACCATACATCGGCTTTGCGCGCAATGACATCCTTGCCGGCAAGATCAAGCGCGTGATGATTATTGGCAAGGGCTCGCTGTTCCTCGGCCGCATGACGAACCTGTTTGACGGCGTATCCTTTGTGATCGAGGCGAACGAGGGCGCCGCGCCCGCCGAGGCTGGCGTGAGCGAAGAAGAGGTCAAGAAGCTGATCGCAAAGGCGATGCGCGAATTCGCGGCTACCCTGATGGGCCAGGCCGAATAAGGCAGGTGCGCGGTATGGCAAACGTGGAAACAATCATTGCGCAATCCTTCCTCAGGATGGCGGAAGGGCTGGAGACGGGTTCCTTCGCCGCGAGGCCAAAGATCGCCCTCACGGGCATGGGCAGCGAGCACGGCGAGGAAAACGCGATGGCCGCCGCCAAAATGGCCGCGGCGCGGGGCGTAGATGTATATTACATCGGCACGCTTACCGCCGAGGGCGTGACGACGGTACCCGTCGCAAACGAGGAGGAAGGCCACAAGAAGATGGAGCAGATGGTCGAATCCGGCGCGGTGGACGGCGCAGTCACGATGCACTTCCCGTTCCCGATCGGCGTTTCGACCGTTGGCCGGGCGGTAACCCCGGCACGCGGGCGGGAGATGTTCATCGCAAACACCACGGGCACTTCGAGCGGCGACCGCATCGAGGGCATGATTCTGAACGCGGTGGACGGCATCATCGCTGCAAAGGCCTGCGGCGTCGCAGACCCCACGGTCGGCATCCTGAACGTGGACGGCGCGCGGCAGGCGGAAATGGCGCTCAACCAGTTGAAGGAAGGGGGCTACGAATTCCGCTGGGCAAGCTCCGCCCGGGCGGACGGCGGCGCGGTGCTGCGTGGCAACGATGTGCTCCAGGGTACGCCGGATGTACTCGTAACCGATTCTCTTACGGGCAACGTGCTCATCAAAATGCTTTCGGCCTACACGACCGGCGGCAGCTTTGAGGCGACGGGCTATGGCTATGGCCCCGGCATCGGTCAGGGATATGAAAAGCTGATCCTCATCATCTCCCGGGCTTCCGGCGCGCCGCTCATCGCAAACGCGCTGCAATATGCGGCGGAGCTCGTGCGCGGCAAGGTGTTTGAGAAGGCCAGGGCGGAATTCGCCAAGGCGGAGCAGGCGGGTCTCAGCAAAATCCTCGCGGCGCGCAAGGCGGCGCAGAAACCCGCTGCGGCGGAGGAAGAAGTGAAGGCCCCGCCGGCGGAGCCCTGCACGGCGTCCATTGCGGGCATCGAGGTGATGGATCTTGAGGATGCGGCGAAGGCGCTTTGGAAAGCGGGCATCTACGCGGAAACCGGCATGGGCTGCACCGGCCCGCTCGTGATGATGAGCGAGGCGAACCACGGGAAGGCGCTGGAGATCCTCCGCCAGGCGGGCTACGTGGGCTGAAGGGAGCGGAAGGATGAAGGTCTTTGACAAGATAGAGAAATGCGAACGCGACTTGACTACAGCGGAACTGACCGACCTCGTCGCCAAAGAAAACCGCCAGGTCGACCTTGTGTTCGACGCAAAGCAGACCGATGAGGACGGCTACCTAAGCTGGGATGCGGAAAATTGGACGAGCGTGGACGGAAAGCGCTTCATCCGCAGCTATTCGCTTGGCGGGCGCGTGCTCTCCGAATACAGCACTTACAACAAATACGACATGAAGGGCTATTTCCTGCCGGAAACGGCGAAGGAAGTGTTCCTGAATTAAATTGGAATTGCGGACCATGCGGGCAGCCGAAAGGCTGCCCGCATGCGTCGCAGCGTGTCGAAAAAGTCTTCCCGGGATTGTCAGGGGCCGCAGCCCTTGACTTTTGATCGCGAGCAGCGAAACTGTGCGGTGCGAGCGAAAAGCCTTGCGTTGCAAGGCTTTCTTTACGCGAAGCGCTCGCCGCGCGGGCGGCGCAAGCGCGAAGTGCAAACCTCGCTAAAGTGGCAGGTGCCACTTTAGCGACAGCCTGAAATGCGCTCACATCCGCTTGAGCAGGCGCTCCATCTTGCAGATCCCAGCCTTTTGGGAGGTGATGATCGCCTGCAAAATCGGGACGAGCTCCGGGCAGATCGGGTAGCGCAGCGCATTTTCGGACATGCGGACCGCCCCTTCATGGTGCGGGATCATCTCTCGGATGAAATCGGCGTTGAGGCGGTTGTCGGCAGGGGCTTCCCGCATCTCATGGAACATTGTTCCCAGGATGGACTGCAGCTTCCGCTGGTAAAGGCAGACGTCCTGCGGTTGGTTTTGTACGAGGGCGCATTGCGGGTCCACGCGCTGCAGGGCCTCGATGCTTTTCGTCTGGGAGGAGATGATGTTCGCGGCGATGTCCTGAAGCGGGACGCAGGTGGTGTACTGCAAAAGGTTGCGTGACATTTCGATCGCCGCCCGGTGGTGCGGGATCATCTGAACAATGAAGCTGCCGGAAATGCTTTCGGTCAGCCTCGCCTGCGTCATGCCTTGGACCATTTCGTCAAGGATCTCATAATACCGGCATAGATATGCCTTCGTAACCTCGCTGAATCGGACACGGTTTTGCATTGCCTGGCGCTCCTTCCTGTTTCTGCCTATATTTATGGCTATTTGGCGCGGCAAATACCACGTTTTGCAAACGAATGGAGAGAGGCCGCCGGAGGCGTTAAGGCGAAGTTAATGTTACTGCGCACAGGTTCAATTTTTCGTCAAGATACGATATAATACCAAACAGGTTGCATTTCGAACCGTTGCAGGGCTTGACATAAAGCCTGCTTCAAGTGCTAGAATTGAGATGTTTTGAGTTTTGATCTATTTCGACAGATCACGAAGGAGAAGAGCATGGGGAAAAAGAAGGCGCGCAAGGCAGGCATCATGGATATCCTCCGAAGCCCATATGCGCGGCGATTTATCCGGAAGTACAAGTGGAGCTACCTCATCGGCATGGCGGTGCTGATCCTGATCGACTTGGCGCAGACCGAGGTGCCGATCATCGTCGGCAACGTGATCGACGGCATTGAAACAAATACCATTGCGCAGTCCGGCTTTGTTACTGCGGTTCTGACGATGGCGGCGATCGCGCTCATCGTGCTCGCCGGGCGCATCGCCTGGCGCTATTGCATCTTTGGCGCGGCGCGCAAGATCGAGCGCGACATGCGCAACGATCTCTTTTCCCATTTGAATACGCTGCCCGCCTCATATTTCCATGAGCATAAGGCAGGCGAGATCATGGCATACATGACAAACGACATCGAGGCTGTGCGCATGACGTTTGCCGTCACCATCATGATGGGGCTTGACGCGCTTGCGATCGGCCTTGCCACGATGGCAAAGATGATCTTTGAGATCGACCTGCGGCTGAGCATCGTGGCCATTTTGCCGATGAGCCTCGTCGCCGTGGTGAGCACGTTTGTCGGCCGGGAAATGCACAAGCGGTTTACCCGTCGCCAGGAGGCGTTTTCCAAGGTGGCCGATTTTGTGCAGGAGAAGCTCAACGGCGTGAAGGTCATCAAGGCCTTCGTACAGGAGCAAAAGGAATGCCTTGCGTTTGAGACGGTAAACATGGAATCCCGCACAGCAAACATCCGTGACGCGAAGGTGCAGGCGTTTATGTTCCCGTTCATGAATATGATCGCGGGCTGCGCGATGGCGATTGCCATCGCGTACGGCGGCTATATCGCTATCCTCGGGGAGATCAGCGTGGGCGACTTCTCTGCGTTCATTCAATACTTGAACATGCTGGTGTGGCCGATCGCTTCCATCGGCAGGATCATCAACGTTGTCACCCGCGGCTCTGCCTCGCTCAAACGCGTGGAGGCTGTGCTGCATACGGAATCGGACATCCCGGATCTGATCCCCGCCGGGAAAGAGGAGCCGCTCTCCGGCGACATCCGCGTGGAGAACCTCACCTTCCGCTATCCCGGCACGGAAAAGGACGTGCTGCATGACGTTTCCTTCCTCGTAAAGCGCGGGGAGACGCTCGGCGTCGTCGGCCGCACAGGCGCGGGCAAAACAACGCTTGCGAACCTGCTTTTGCGCGTGGACGACCCCGGACGGGATATGATCTACATCGGCGGGCGGGAGATCCACAGCGTTTCGCTCAACACCCTGCGCCGTGCGACCGGCTATGTGATGCAGGATAATTTCCTCTTCTCGGACACGGTGAAGAACAACATCGCCTTTGGCGACCACAGCAAGACGGAGGAGGAGATCATCGCCGCGGCGAAGGCGGCCTGCGTACATGAGAATATCATGGACTTTGCGGACGGCTATGAGACCATGGTCGGCGAACGCGGCGTGTCCCTTTCCGGCGGGCAGAAGCAGCGCATCGCCATCGCGCGGGCGCTGATCCTCGATCCGGAGATCCTGATCCTGGACGACGCCGTCTCCGCCGTGGATACGGATACCGAGGAGCAGATCCTCCGCAACCTGCATACGCTGCGCGCGGGCAAGACAAACATCATCATCGCGCACCGCATCTCCACCTTGCAGCATGCGGACAAGATCATCGTCCTTTCCGGCGGCACGATCACCGAAATGGGCAACCACGAGGAGCTTGTCGCGCTTGGCGGCATGTACGCGGACCTTTACCACAGGCAGCTCCTGGAAAAAATGAAGAAGGAGGAGTATGCGCTGTGAGCAGGAAAACAGAAAACGCAAAGCGGGCAAAGCCCGCTGGGAAGAAGGCGTCCCCCAACCGCAGGCTGCTGCGGTATGCAAAGCCCTACGCGGGGTGGTTCGCGCTGGCGCTTGCGATCATCCTCATCCTTGTGGTGCTGGAACTGTACCAGCCGCAGATCTTGGGCGACGCGGTGGACAACTTCGTCTCCAAATATGAGCAGGTCAGCAGCGAGGGCTTTTCCATCGCGCAGCTTAAGGAGCTGCGCGCGGCGGATCTTGCGGGCGTGGTGCGCCTTGGCCTCATCTATCTTGCGACGGTGCTTATCGTCATGGGCCTCACCTATGCGCAGGCGGCGATCCTTGCCATGGTAAGCCAGAAGATCATCTACAACCTGCGCAACGACATCTTCTCGCACATGATGAAGCTGCACGTCGGCTTCTTCAACGACAACCCGATCGGCCGGCTTGTAACCCGCGTCACGAACGATTGTGAAACCGTGAACGAGATGTTCACAAGCGTGATCGTGAACATCCTCAAAAGCTGCTTCGTGCTCGTGGGCGTCATCGCGGTGATGCTTTCGCAGAATGTGAAGCTTTCGCTCTATATCTTCATCGTCATCCCGCTCATCACGGTTGCGACGTTCGTGTTCCGCAGCGCCACGCGCAAGATCTACCGGACGATGCGCGCGAAGATCTCCGAGCTTAACGGCTTTGTGGCGGAGCACGTTTCCGGCATGAAAGTGGTGCAGGTATTCACAGCGGAAAACGACGTGAAGGAGGATTTCGAGAACCGCACGGAGGAGCTGCGCAAGATCAACATGAAGCAGCTCATCACATTTGCGCTGTACAGCCCGGTTTCCTACGTGATGAACATCGCGGCGCTTGCGATCCTCCTCTTTGTGGGCGGCAACATGGCGCTCGACGGCCTTGTTACCATCGGCACGCTCGTCGTGTTCCAGCGCTATATCAACAAGTTCTTCCAGCCTATCCAGGAGCTCGCGGAGCAGTTCAATACCGTCCAATCTGCAAACGCGTGCGCGGAGCGCATCTTCTGGCTGCTCGATACGGAGCCGCAGATCGTCAACGAACCGGATGCCGTCAGCGTGGATACGTTCCGCGGCAAGATCGAGTTCAGAAACGTCTGGTTTGCGTACCGGGGTGAAGAATGGGTGCTGCAGGACGTTTCCTTCACCGTGGAGCCCGGCCAGCGGGTCGCCTTCGTGGGCGCGACGGGCGCGGGCAAGACGACGATCCAAAACCTGATCTGTCGGTATTACGACATCCAGAAGGGCGCCATCCTCATCGATGGCATCGACATCCGCAAGATCCGCCTGGAGGATCTCCGCCGCAACATCGGCCAGATGCTGCAGGATGTGTTCCTCTTCACCGGCAACGTGCGGGACAACATCCGCCTGAACGAAACGGCCATCACGGATGAGGAGATCGTTTCCGCGGCCGAAACGGTGAACGCGGCTGGGTTCATTTCCCGCCTGCCGGGCGGTTATTCGCATGAGGTGATCGAGCGCGGCGCGGCGTTTTCCGCCGGGCAGAGGCAGCTTCTCTCCTTCGCACGGACGCTTGCGTTCAAGCCCTCCGTGCTGATCCTCGACGAGGCGACCGCCAACATCGATACAGAAACGGAAGCGCTGATCCAAGACGCCCTCGGCAAGCTCATGGAGGGCAGGACGACCATCATCGTCGCCCACCGGCTTTCCACCATCCAGAACGCGGACAAGATCATCGTCATGCACAAGGGCCGCATCATGGAGGAGGGGAACCACCAGGAACTGCTCAGCCAGGGCGGCATCTATTACAAGCTGTACAAGCTGCAATACGAGCACGACGTGGCATAGCGGCTAGAACAAAACGACAACAGGGGCGCGCCAGGAGGCGCGCCTTTTGCCTGCAATAAAGCCATTTTTGGCGTTTCACTGGTGGGGATTGAACCTCGTAGCCCGCAGCAAAAGGTTGGCAGCGGCGGTGAGCCGCTGCTAGGATGTTTACAGCCGGGCAGGTGAGCCGAGCGTGGCCTTTTGCGGAAAGGAGGAACAGCGGAACAGCGGAGCGAGCACGCTCTAATTTTTGTAAAAAAGTCGGAGCAAGCGATATATAGCTTGCTCCGACGTGGCGGAGAGAAAGGGATTCGAACCCTTGATGACATTCCTGCCATACACGATTTCCAGTCGTGCGCCTTCGACCAACTCAGCCATCTCTCCACACATAAGGCTTATTGCTCTTGCCTGGCGCAATCATGCTTAGATATGATACCGCATTTTCAGCAGTTTTGCAAGAGAAAAATCTGCCGGTGCGTGAAAAATCAAGCATTTGTAAATTTTGCTTAAACCGCTGTACTTGATGGAATATTTTGCGATACAATACAGGTGAGCGATTCTGCACGCTGCGGCGGGATACGCGCGCATGGCTGCAAAGCCGGGGTTTTTGGGAGTATTGAATGGACGAAAGACAAAACGGATTTTGGATGCGGCTCTTGAAGGGGGCCATCATCGGCATTGCGGCGATTTTGCCCGGTGCGAGCGGCGGCGTGCTTGCGGTTTCGATGGGCGTTTACCGCCCGGTGATTGACGCTGTGGTAGGTTTCTTTAAGGCAGTTAAGCGCAACGCGCTGTTCCTGCTCCCCTTGGGGCTTGGCGGCGTGGTGGGGCTTCTCGCCACGAGCCGCCTGGTCGAGTGGCTGATGGCAAACTGGAGGATGCCCGTGATGTACGCCCTCATCGGCTTGGTGCTCGGCGGCGTTCCTTCCTTTATGAAAGAGGCTAACCAGCATGGCTTCAAGAAGCGCTATCTGTTTGGGACAGCCTTTGGCATTGTGCTGATCCTCCTGTTCGCCGCGGGCGATAAACTGATTACAGGCGGCCAAGCCTGGCCGTTTAACGGATGGACCGCGGCGCTTGCGGGCGTGCTCATTGCGTTCGGCACGGTGATCCCGGGCATCAGCACGTCGTTCATTTTAATGTATATGGGGCTGTATGAGCCGCTGCTTTCCGCGCTCAACAGTTTCAACATCCCGGCGATGGCATGCGTCGCCGCTGGCGCGGGTGTGACCGTGTTCGCAACGATCACGCTGGTCAAACGCATGTTTGACCGGCATCATGGGTATGCTTATTATGCGGTATTGGGCCTTCTTGCAGGCTCTATCGTGCTGATCTTCCCGGGATTTACCTGGTCCCCAATGCAGGCGCTTTGCCTCGCTTTGCTCATAGGAGGCTTCGCGGTTACCTACCTGCTTTGCAAACCAACGGACGCGGAGGAAAAAAAGCCGGCCTGAGCCGCGCTTGTTTTCAATAAACAAAACGGATGGAGGAACCATGATGAAAAAACGCCTGCTTGCGCTTGTGCTCTGCCTAGCCACAGCCATTGCGCTCATCCCAGCCATGCCCGCCGAGGCGGCGGTGCTGCCGGGCATGACCAGCAAAATCGACTATGACAACACCGACCCGAACCGCTACACGATTGAGATCGACCTGGTGAACCAGATTATCACCGTTTACGAGGGCGCCATCGGCGGGCCGATCGTGCTGCAAAGCCTGTGCACCACCGGGAACGAGGAAAACCCGACCGGAGCGGGCACATTTAAACTGGGCCAGCTCAAGGAGCGCTTCGGCTACTTTGTAGCCTTCGGCCAGTATGCGCAGTATTGGACGCAGGTGGTGCGCGGCATCTACATCCATTCTGTGATGTACAATTCCAAAAAGCTTTCCAGCATGTCCCGCACCGCGTATCGGAAACTGGGTGAGAACGTCTCTCATGGCTGCGTGCGCGTCCTGCCGCATGTCGCCCAGTGGATCTTCTATAACTGCCCGCCGGGAACCACCTGTAAGATCGACCGGAAGAAAGCCGCAAACCCGGAGCTTGTGAAAGAGCTCAAGGCTGCGATCCCGTCCTATTCGGATTATGTGCAGCCCACGGACACGAAGGCGGACCCGGCGGAAATCCCCGCAATCTGCCGCTACGACAACGTACCGCTGCGCACCGGCTTTTCCAATTCGCGCGACACCACTGTGGCGACGCTTTCACGCGGGCAGAAGATGATTCTGCTGCAGATTGGCTCCGATTGGTGCAAGGCGAAGCTCCAGGACGGCACGCTCGGCTATGTGAAAACGCAGTACATCCTTTGTTACCCGGATGCGCCGGTGCAGACGCAGGAGGCTTACACCGCCACGAAGAAGACTTACGTATACGCTTCTATGAGCACGGGCTCCAAAAAGCTTGCGACGATCCCGAAGGGCGGGGAAGCGGCGGTGGTTTCCAACCCGAAGAAGGGCTGGTGGTATGGCTCCTATAACGGCGTGGAGGGCTATCTGCGCACCAAGTACGTCGTGAAGAGCACGGCGCTCGTCTATCCCACGCTCGACACGGCGGCGCTTGCACCCGCTGCCACAGCCGCGCCGGCGCCCACGCCGGGCAGCGGAACAAGCGGCGGCATCTCCATCGGCGGCGGCACGGCAAGCCCGACTCCGGTGCCCACGCCGAATCAGGGCTCGGCGGTCACATCCGGCACGCGCGTGAAGGAAGGGACGCAGGCGCGCATGCGCGCGGCGGGGAGCACGAGCGCTGCGGTTATAGCGCTGATCGACGGCGGCACGCCGGTTACGATCCTTTCCGTTTCGGAAACGGGCTGGTATTATTGCACGGCCAACGGCTATACGGGCTATATGCACAACAGCTGCCTGATCGTGGAGTAAAAACGAAACCAATCTTTACTGCAAGGCGGCGGGAATACACTCGGGTGTGCTCCCGCCGCCTTGCGCGTTCCCTGATTTCTGAAGCATGGGAAACGAGCGCTGTTCCTTTCAGCAAACTGTGCCGCCGAAAAAGATACGGCCGCCTTGTCCCGGCTCCTCCAGCTGCTGCGGCTGCGGCGCGGACATGAAAAAATCTCTCCGGGATTGTCAAGGGCCGCAGCCCTTGACTTTTGATCGCGCGCAGCGACCTGTGCGGTGCAAGCGAAAAGCCTTGCGGCGCAAGGCTTTCTTTACACGGAGCGCTGGCTGTGTCATCGGCGCAAGCGCGACGTGAATCCCTCGATCAAGTGGCATCTGCCACTTGATCGACAGCATGAAAAAGAGCGGGTATGCACCCGCTCTTTTTCATGCTCTTTGTTTTTTGCGCTTATGCGCCGCGCTTGCGCAGCGCTTTCGGCTTGCCCAGGATCTCCGCATACAGCACGCCCTGCGTGACTGCGTCCCTGTTGAACACGAGCCCGTAGGGGAGCTCTGCCCGCTCTGCGCCGCGCGCATAAGCGTCCCGCTCATGCGGCTGCGGAACAGCCGGTTCGTGGCACTCCTCGATGCCCGTCATGCTCGATTCCACATGGCGGTGCGTCGATTCCGTCAGCGGTTTTACCACATGCTGCGTCACGGAGGCCGTCACAGGGTGCGGCCGGGCCTGCAGCGGCTTTGTGCCGCCAAGAGAACCCGGCGCAGCGGCACCTTCCGCCGAAACACCGCCGCCCTCAGTGGAAGCATAGTTCATGCTGCCTCCATAGCGCGCCTTGCCGCAGGCCGTACAAAACCTAGCGGCCGCGCGGTTCGTTTCGCCGCAAGTGCAGCGCCATGCACCGCCTGGCTGCGTGGACGTGCCCTGCCCGGCCGTCCGCACCGTAGGAGCCATGGGCGCGCCGGGCGCAGCGGCAGGGTTCCCCTGCCGCTGGCGCTGCGCCTGGTAATCCCGTAGGCGCTCAGCTGCGCGGGCCTGCTCACTCTCCAGAGAACGCACATCCGCCTGGCGCTTGCGCGCCTGCTCCTGCTGCTGTGCCTGTTTCTTGTTTTTGCTCGCGTTGACCACCGCGAAGATGATCAGAAGCAATACGAGTATTTCCATCTGCGCTCCCTTCTCCCGGCGTTGCGCCGGGCACCGGATGGTTCAGCGCACGCTTATTCCTTCTTTTCCGCCTGCGCGCCGCCCGCGATGGAATCGCGCATCTTGGTATCGGAAATCACGTTCTGCATGTTGTAGTAGTCCATTACGCCCAGCTTGCCCTCGCGGAACGCTGCTGCGATCGCGCGCGGCACCTCGGCCTCGGCCTCGATCACGCGGGCGCGCATGCCCTGCACTTCCGCCTTGTTCTCCTGCTCCTGCGCAACGGCCATCGCGCGGCGCTCTTCCGCCTTCGCCTGGGCGATACGCTTGTCTGCCTCCGCCTGGTCGATCTGGAGCTGTGCACCGACGTTGCGGCCTACGTCCACATCCGCGATGTCGATGGAAAGGATCTCGAACGCGGTACCTGCGTCAAGGCCCTTGTTGAGCACGGTCTGGGAGATGAGATCCGGGTTTTCGAGGACGTCCTTATGGGTCTTGGAGGAACCGACCGTCGTGACGATGCCTTCGCCGATACGGGCGATGATCGTTTCTTCACCGGAACCGCCGACGAGCCGGTCAATGTTGGCGCGGACGGTCACGCGCGCCTTAGCGCGCAGCTCGATGCCGTCCTTTGCGATGGCTGCGATGACCGGCGTCTCGATGACCTTCGGGTTGACGCTCATCTGCACCGCGTTGAGCACGTCGCGGCCGGCGAGGTCGATTGCGCAGGCACGCTCAAAATCGAGCGGGATGCCAGCGCGCTGCGCGGCGATAAGCGCGTTCACAACGCGATCCACGTTGCCGCCCGCGAGGTAGTGCGCTTCCAGCTTGTTGAGCGAGATCACCAGGCCGGCCTTGGTCGCCTTGATCATCGGGTTCACGATGCGCGAGGGCACGACCTTGCGGATGCGCATCGCAACGAGCTGGCCGATGCCGACCTTTACGCCGGAAGCGCGGGCCGAGATATAAAGCCCGACCGGTACGAAGCTGAAGAAAATTGCGAGGAAAATGATCGCCGCGACGATGATGAGAACGGATACTACGAGTTCTGGCATGATAAACCTCCCTGAATTAAACTGATTTGTTCTAGCCCTTCGTTTTTATTAACCTCCCCGGATTACCCGGATGAGGGAAATAATGAGATAGATAACCCCGATGAACACCGGGATGCCGATGCAAAGCTCGACCCACGCGCGCCTGCGCGCGCGCCGCGCCGTTTCCGCATCCATCCCGTGGTCGGTTTCAGCGGCCTCCGCCGCAGCATGCAGCCGCGCGTTCTCCTTGCAATGCGGACAGCCTTCGCCGCCCTTCTCCTCATAGAATGCGCCGCATTTCATGCAAAATTTCACCGAAGGCCGCCTCCTTTGGTCAACTTAGATCTTCTTCACCAAAATGCGCAGCCCTTCCACGGCTTCGATCCGCACGCGGCTGCCCTTTTCGATGAATTCGCCTGCGCTCACCACATCCAGCCTGCGGCCGTCAAAGTCTGCATTGCCGGAAGGGCGCAGCGCCGTCAGGCATTCGCCTTCGAGCCCAATGAGCTCCTGCGCGCTTGCGTCCGAAAGCGAGGTGGACTTTTTCTCAATCGTGTCGTTGAGGACGATCTGGGAGCGCGAGATCGCGCCTTTTTGGAACGAACGGTACACGAAGAACGCCGCAACCGCAAGGATCACGATGATGACTGCGAGTGTGATGAGCGCCGAAGCAAACGAATCCGCCCGCAGCACCACGGCTGCGATCAGCGCGCCTGCGCCGAGGATGCCGGGCAGCCCCATGCCGGGCGTGAACATTTCGAAGATCATCAGCCCAAGGCCCACCAGCAGGCAGACGAGCGCCGGCAAGCTCCAGCCGACAATGTATGCAAGGAATCCGTCCATAACAAAACCCTCCCTTTTCCCGAATGTGCGGGGAAACGTATCCTGCCTCCCTGCTGTTAATAGATTAACACATGGTCAAATGACTGTCAATAGCGTTTCTTGGAACTTAATATGGTATTAATACAGCTTAAATATATGCGTGTTGAACCAATCGGCAAACCCAAAGTCGAAATTCGGTAAAACGCCGCTGGCCATCAGTTTAACGATAAGGATCCACACCAAGAACACCACCAGCATCGAAAGCAGGATGATGGCGATCACGAGCAGCGGGCTTGTGGTTTCGTCCTCATCTTCTTCCTGTGCCGGCGCATAGCGCTTTGCAGGCTTTTCCTGCCGTCGGCGGTTTGTGGGCGGCGTGTCCGCGTCGTCGTCAAACAGGTTGGGCACCTCTGCATCCAGCTCTTCCGCTTCATCCGGCTCCACGCCGGGCAGATCCATGCCGGGCGTTTCCGTGCCGGACATTTCCATGTCAGCCGCCTCCGTCCCCGGTTCCAGGATCGTTTCTTCCGCGGGGGTATTTTCCCAGGCTGTCCAGAGCACATCTGCCTGCTGCTCCCGGGGTTCCGCAGCTGCGGGCGCTTCCTGCGCCGCCATATCGGGCGCTTTGGGCGCTGCTTCAGCCTTCAGCGCTTCGTCTACCAGGCTGCTGAAGAACAGGGCCTCGCTGCATACCTGATCCGTCAGCGCCATGAGCTGCGCATCGATGTTCTCCTTTAACTCGCCGCGCGCGGCGAGCGAAGCCACCTCCGCAAGCACGCGCCGTGTTGCGTCCTTTGCCTTGGCCGGATCGTGCGTAATGTCGAACGCACGGTCATAGATCCGCTTGGAATAAAGCTGCATGAACGCGCGCAGTTCACGCTTATCGCCGCTGTTGAGAAGCGCGATCATTTCCTGCCTGCCACGTTCCGTGCCCGCGCTGTTCTGTCCCTGCATGCCTTTGCCTCTCCTTTGACAGTATTTGTCATCCTTTCCCTTTATTATACATGCACTTGCATGCTGGAAGCAAATGAATTAAACGGGAAGCGCCTGCATACGGATGAAACTATGGAATATCGTCCTTCAACGCGCCGGGCGCGCAGACGTGCCGCGCCGCCCGCATTCCCGCTGCTCCAGCCGCTGCCGCTCGGGCTTGCCGCACTTGCGCTGAGCCTTTTTGTGTTGCTGCTGCGCGGCTGCGCCATCGCAGGCGGGGAAGCGGATGTCCCCGAGCCTTTGCTGGAGGATATTTCCGCCGTAATCGCCGTTTATGACGATGAGAACGACCGTGTGCTTTCCATGCATCTGGAGGAATACCTTTGCGGCGTGGTCGCAGCCGAAATGCCCGCCGCTTTTGAAGAGGAAGCGCTTAAGGCGCAGGCCGTCGCTGCGCGGACGTTTACGCTGCGCCACCTTGCCGCCTGCGGCGGAACGCCCTGCGGCCGCCGCGGTGCGGACGTCTGCACGGACAGTGCCTGCTGCCAATCCTATCGTTCCCCAGATCAGCTCGCCGAAAAGTGGGGGGCGGACGCGGCCTATTATTCCGCGCGCGTCACGGAAGCCGTCTACGGCACGGCAGGCGAGGTCGCCACCTATGAGGGCGCGCTGATCGAGGCGCTCTATCATTCCACTGCGGGAGGGATGACGGAGAGCTCGGAAAACGTGTTTGCGAGCGCACAGCCATACCTTGTGAGCGTGGAAAGCCCCGGCGAAGAGGGCTCCGCGCATTATGCGGAAAGCACGGCCTTTTCGCGCAGGAACTTCCTCACAAAGCTCAACGCGGCCTTCCCCAAGGCGGGCCTTTCTGCGAAAAAGCTGGAGGCACAGGTGGAGATCACTGCCCGCTACGCGAGCGGCCGGGTCAAAACCGTGCGGCTGGGCGGCGCGGAGGCTACCGGGCGGCAATTCCGCAAGGCGCTCGACCTCCCGAGCGCCAACTTCACCATCGAATTCGTGGGGGATGATGTGCGCGTCTCCACCAAGGGCTACGGCCACGGCGTGGGCATGAGCCAATACGGCGCAAACGCCATGGCAAAGGATGGCTTCGATTATCGTGCCATCCTGGCGCATTACTATACGGGGATTGACATCGAGAACTGGAGCGGCAGGTTGAAATAACAAAGAAGCTCCCGCGGGAGCTTTCATGCTGTCGATAAAGTGGCATCTGCCACTTTATCGAGGGATTCACGTCGCGCTTGCGCCGATGGCGCGGTCAGCGCTCCGTGTAAAGAAAGCCTTGCGGCGCAAGGCTTTTCGCTCGCACCGCACAGGCCGCTGCCCGCGATGGAAAGTCAAGGGCTGCGGCCCTTGACAATCCCGGAAAGGCTTTTTCGACAAGCTGATCCTCGCAAGTCCATTGGACCGGCGGGGATCAGCTTTCTATTGGTTCTGCCGCGAACTGGGGAATCACAGCTCCCGCCGCTTATAGATCCCCACGGAAACGAGCGCGGAAAGCGCGAACAGCGCGAGCGCGCCAAGCGGCAGCAGCCAGAGCGGGGCCGTGCCAAACCCGCCCGCCGGGTGGAAGAGGCCTCCGCCCGCATCCGTGACGAAAACGCCGATGCAGAGGATTGCTGCGATCATGATGAGCATGCTCCACATCCGGCCCTTCTCCGTGCCGAAGCGGAACGCCAATGGGAGCATCAGCGCCGGGAGGAGGATGCCGGCGGCGAGCATGCCGCAGGACGTCGCCAGCGCTTCCGCCGGGTTTGCCGCGCTGCCCAGGATGGGGCCGAGCGCCAGCGTGCAGAGCAGGTACGCAGCCGCCGCGGCGCAGCCCGCCGCAAAGCAGAGGATGTACTTGCTCAGCACGATCTGCGCGCGCGACCACGGCAGGGCGAGCGCGAAGCGGTCAAAGCGGCTCTGCTCGTCAAGCGAGATCACGGTGAGCGGCGTCATCCCCGCGTAGAGCGCAAGCATATAGGCCATAAGCAGGTTCTCCGTCGCCATAGAGAGCCCGAGGAACAGCAGCGCGATCAAAAGCTGCGCGCGGCTCGCCTGAAAGAGCACGTAAAGATCCTTGCGAAGCAATCCCTTCATTTTGTCCCCTCCTTTGCCAGGAACACGATCACATCCTCCATGGAAGGCCGCGCGCAGGCAACACCCTGGGGCAAAAGCGCGCGTTCGCACAGCGCCTCCACACCGTAGGGCCCCTCGCGCATGCCGCGCACCGCGCCCGGCGCAAGCGCGGCGCATTCCGCCTTTGTGCAGCGCACCACGCCGTAGCGCTCGAGCAGCGCGTCCTTCTCGTCCATGAACAGCAGCCTCCCCCTGTGGAGGAAGGCGACATAGTCGCACAGCTTCTCCAGGTCCGTCACGATATGGGATGAGATCAGGATGGAATGCCCGGCGTCCCGCGTAAACTCGTAGAACAAATCGAGGATTTCATCCCGCACGATGGGGTCGAGCCCGCCCGTCGGCTCGTCGAGGATCAGGAGCTTCGCCTCGTGCGAAAGCGCGGCCGCGATAGCGAGCTTCATCTTCATGCCCCGGGAAAACTCCTTGAACGGCTTGCGTTCCGGCAGGGCAAGGCGTTTGAGGAGGCGGAAGAATTCGTCCTCCCGCCAATTTACGTAAGCGTCCCGGAGCACCTTGTTCACCTGCCTCGCGCTGAGGCTCCCCGGGAAGCTCGCCTCGTCAAGCACCACGCCGACCTCCTGGCGGATGGCGGTCCCTTCCCGGCGCACGTCCTTCCCGAGCACGCGGAGTTCCCCCTCGCCCTCGATCATCCCGAGCAGCAGCTTGATAAGCGTCGTCTTGCCCGCGCCGTTTTCCCCGATCAGGCCAAGGATGCAGCCCTCCGGCAGCGCGAAGCTCACGTTCTCGAGCACGAAGCCCTTGTAGCGCTTGCCCGCGCCCCGCACTTCCAATGCGTTCATTTCCAGTATCCCTCCTCGTCCAGCACGCACAGCATCTCAGAGAGCGATTCCCGCGTAAGCCGGCAGGACGCGGCAAGCGCGAGCGCCTCCTTGAGGTGCGCCTCGATCTTCTTCAAATTTTCCTCCCGCAAAAGCTCCACGTTGCGCCGCGCCACGAAGGAGCCCTTCGCCGCGACGGTATAGATGAAGCCTGCCCGCTCCAGCTCCTCGTAAGCGCGCTTGGTCGTGATGACGCTGATGCGCAGGTCCTTCGCCAGGCTGCGGATGGAGGGCAGGAGCGTGTCCTCCGTCAGCGCGCCGCTGATGATCTGCGCCTTGATCTGCTCCGCGATCTGCTCATAAATCGGCCGGTCGCTCCGGTTGTCGATGGAAAGCTGCACGGGGTTCCTCCTTGCTCAACTGTATATTTACAGTATATACAGTATGTGCAAAATGTCAAGAGCGAATATTTGGGAAATCCCAAATGGAAAATTCGTATGAATTCGCACGCCGAGTGCCCGCACACACCGCGCGCCGTGCTATACTATGCAAAAACAGGGGATTTTGGGGGAAAGTATCATGCAGTTAATAAAGATCGTTTTCATTGCGCTTGCGGCGCTCCTGGGGCTTGCAGCGCTGTTTTCGGCGGCGGCGGCGCTTGCGGTGTTCCTGCTTGCGTCCCGCAGGCGGGCCGGGCAGGATGCGCTCCCGCTGGATCAGGATATCTACGGCCCGTTCCTTCCGGAGATGGAGCGGAGCGCCGCGTGGTTCGCCGCGCAGGGGCCGGAGGCCGTTTCCATCGTTTCCGCGGACGGGCTTCGCCTTGCGGCACAGGTGCTGCCGTGCGAAAACGCCGTGGGGACGATCCTCCTCATGCATGGCTACCGCGCCACGGGCGTGCGGGATTTTTCCTGCGTGCTGCGGTTTTATCATGAAAACGGATACCATATCGTCCTGCCGGACGAGCGCGCTTGTGGGGCGAGCGAGGGAAAATACATTACATTCGGTGTAAAGGAGCGTGAGGATTGCCGCCTCTGGGCGGAATATGCCGCCGGGCGCTTCGGCACGGCGCTGCCGCTGTTCCTGAGCGGCATTTCCATGGGCGCGACGACGGTGCTCATGGCCACGGCGCTGCCGCTGCCGGAAAACGTGCGCGGCGTGATCGCGGATTGCGGCTTCACTTCGCCAATGGCGATCATCGGCTCCGTCGCGCGGCAGGTGCTCGGGAGCTGCCCCGCGTTTGTGCTGCGGCTTTCGAGCGCCTTCTCCGGGCTTTTCGGCGGCTGGCGGTACGACGCTTGCTCCGCCGTGGAGGCGATGCGCCGGAACAAAAGTATCCCCGTGTTCTTTACGCACGGGGAGAAGGACGATTTCGTCCCTCCGGCGATGACGCGGGAAAACTACGCCGCCTGCGCTGCGGAAAAGGAGCTTTTCCTCGTACCGGAAGCCGGGCACGGCCTTTCCTACCTCGTGGAACGGGAGCGCTGCGAGGCGGCGCTGCTCGCCTTCCTGCGGCGGCACGGCGCTCCGGAGGGAGCCTGACGCCGGGCATGCGGCGCGGCCAAGCTGCGCATACTTCCCCTATGGATTTCTTTTGGGAGGATATAAGGATTTATGAGTTCTGAAGTGCCGATCGGGTTTTTGATGTCCCTTTCGCAGGATATGGAGGCGATGGAACGCTTCGCGCGGCTTTCCCCAGCCGCGAAGGACGCGCTGATCCAGCGGGCGCGGCGCGCGCGTTCGCGCGAGGAGATGGATTCGATCATCCGGGGGATCTAAAGCGCCCAGACGGCCTCCGCCGTGGTGGAGACGGCTACCGCGCCCGCGCTGAGCGCCGCGACGACCTCCTCCTTGCTCTTGATGAGCCCGCCCGCGATGATGGGCGCGTTCATGCTCCGGGAAAGCTCCCCGATCACGCGCGGGATGAGGCCGGGTAGGATCTCCACATAGTCCGGCCTCCCCTGCGCGGCCTGCGCCTGCAAGCTGCGCACGGAGCGCGAATCCAGCAGGAAGCCGCGCTGGATGGTTGTAAGCCCAAGCTGGCGCGCACGCTTGATCTGCGCGGCCCGAGTGGAGATGATGCCGTCCGCGCGGGTCATGGCGTGGATCGCATCCACGGCGATCTCCCTGCCGGAAAGGCCCTCGATGAGGTCAAGGTGCACCATTGCGGCCTTGCCCGCGCCTTTCACCGCGTCCACCATCGCGCCGATGTTGAGGATGTCCCCCGCGAGGAGGAACACGACGGTGCAGTCGCTCGCAAGCGCATGCGGCAGGCATTCCGGCTCCGCAACCGCCGCGATCACCGGGTTTTCGCTGAGCTTTTCCGCAATGGCGTTTTGCATGGCGTTCCCTCCCGCTTATCCGCTTCTTTTCAAAAATTAGACTACCCCGGCGCACGGGCAATGTCAAGCCCATTCCCTGTTGACAAGCGCGCCGCGGGGATTCTATAATAGATGCAGCAAGTGAAGATTTGTTCCATGAGCATTTGAGACGGGAACACGGACGCGCGGCAAGGGCGCTCCCTGCCCGTTTTTCTTTTTTCAAAAATCAGCCGAAACGGAAGGGGGACCACGCCATAATGAAACGTTATATCCTCGCGCTCGACCAGGGCACCACATCGAGCCGCGCCATCCTGTTCGACCGGGAGCAGACGCTTGTGCAGGTTGCGCAGCGGGAGTTCACACAGCATTACCCGAAACCCGGCTGGGTGGAGCACGACGCGGAGGAGATTCTCGCCGTCCAGCTCCAGGTGGCGCGGGAGGCGCTTGCAAAAGCGGGCGCAGACGCGGGCGAGGTCGCTGCTATCGGCATCACGAACCAGCGGGAAACGGTCGTCGTCTGGGATAAGCGGACGGGCAGGCCCATCTGCCCGGCGATCGTCTGGCAATGCAGGCGCACGGCGGAGTATTGCGACGCGCTGCGCGAAAAAGGGCTGGAGCCCCTGTTCCGGGAAAAGACCGGGCTTTTGCTGGACGCGTATTTTTCCGGCACAAAGCTCCGGTGGGTTTTGGAAAACGTGCCTGGCGCAAGGGCGCGGGCCGAGGCGGGCGAGCTGCTCTTCGGCACGATCGACACCTGGCTCATCTGGAACCTGACCGGCGGCCGCGCGCATGTGACGGATTATTCCAACGCGTCGCGCACGCTCCTTTATAACATCCACACGCTGCAATGGGACGCGGAGCTCCTCTCCATTTTGGATATTCCCGCCTGCATGCTGCCGGAGGTGAAGCCTTCGAGCTGCGTTTACGGCGAAACGGAGCCCGCGCTCTTCGGCGCGCCCATCCCCATCGCGGGCGCGGCGGGGGATCAGCAGGCCGCGCTCTTCGGGCAGACCTGCTTTGCCCCAGGCGAGGCGAAGAACACCTACGGCACGGGCTGCTTCCTGCTCATGAACACGGGGAACACGCCCATCGCGTCCCGCAGCGGCCTTGTGACGACGATCGCCTGGGGCGCGGAAGGCCGCGTGGATTACGCGCTCGAAGGGTCGATCTTCGTGGCGGGCGCGGCGATCCAATGGCTGCGGGATGAACTCAAGCTCATCGGCAGCGCAGCGGAATCGGAGGAATGCGCCCGGCGCGTCCCGGACACCTGCGGCTGCTATCTCGTGCCCGCATTCGTGGGCCTCGGCGCGCCCCATTGGGACGCATACGCCCGGGGCGCGGTCGTCGGCCTCACGCGCGGCGTGAACCGGGATCACATCGTGCGCGCGGCGCTCGAATCCCTCGCGTACCAGACGCAGGAGGTGCTCGCCGCCATGCAGGAGGATTCCGGCATCTGCCTTTGTGCGCTCAATGTGGACGGCGGCGCCAGCGCGAACGATTTCCTGATGCAGTTCCAGGCGGATATGACCGGCGTGCCGGTGTGCCGCCCCGCCTGCGTGGAGACGACCGCCTTTGGCGCGGCCTGCCTTGCGGGCCTCGCCGTGGGCTTCTGGGAAAGCCGGGCCGCGCTCCGGCAGGCGCGCCGGCTGGGCTGCCGCTTTGAGCCCGCAATGCCGCAAGCGGAACGTGAGGCGCGCCTTGCTGGCTGGAAGAAAGCCGTACACTGCGCGATGGGCTGGGCGAAAGAATAAGGGGAGGCTTTTGGGAACGGTAAACTCTGACGGGTTTCCGTATACGGCAATCCCCCGTCAGCGCTAGCGCGCTGCCACCCCCTTTCAAAAAGGGGGCGTTTGGAAGTGGTGAACTCCAACGGATTCTGTATACGGCAATCCTCTGTCACGGCTTACGCTGTGCCACCTCCTTTCAGAAAGGGGGCGTTTGGAAGTGGTTCACCCCAACATTTTTCCGTATACGGGTGCCGCTCGAAAGCACACAGACCAAAAGGCTCCTTTGGCAAAGGAGCTGTCAGCGCGCGAGCGCTGACTGAGGATTGCCTTACCCGCGCGGCCACTACGAACTGCCGCGAGAAACGGCGCAAGCCATGACGGGGGATTGTTCCCGCTGCCGGAACACAGCACCCCCTAAATTTCCTAAATAAAAGGTGGAGATAGATCCTATGTTTTATGACGTGATCCTCATCGGCGGCGGCATGGTGGGCTGCGCCGTGGCACGCGAGCTTGCGCGCTACGACCTTTCCGTCGCCCTGCTCGAAAAGACCGCGGACGTTTGCAACGGCCAAAGCAAGGCCAATACCGCGATCGTCCATGGCGGGTACGACGCCGCGCCCGGCTCCAACAAGGCGAAGTTCAACGTGCGCGGCAACGCGATGTTCGAGCGCATCACGAAGGAGCTTTCCGTGCCATTTTCCCGCAACGGGTCGCTCGTCGTCTCGTTTGAGGAGGGCGGACTTCCGGTGCTTATGGAACTCAAGCGGCGCGGGGAGGCGAACGGCGTGAAGGGTCTCGCCATCCTCGGGCGGGAAGCGCTGCTCGCCCGTGAGCCGAACCTGAACCCGGAGGCTTGCGCGGCGCTCGATGTGCCCACAGGCGGCATCGTCTGCCCGTATGAGCTGACCGTCGCCTATGCGGAAAACGCCGCGCAAAACGGCGTCGCCTTCTTTCGGGAAACGCCGGTGACGGCCGTCGCCCGCAACGCGGCAGGCGGCTGGCGGGTTGAGACCGGGCGCGGGGAGTTCACGGCGCGCGCGGTCGTCAACTGCACGGGCGTGCATTCAGCGGAGTTCAATAACATGGTTTCCGAAGAGAAGCACTCTATCACCGCCCGCCGCGGCGAATACTACATCGTGGATAAGAATTACCGGGATGCATTCCGCTCCACCATCTTCCAACTGCCCACGGCGATGGGCAAGGGCGTGCTCATCGCCCCGACGGTGGACGGCACTATCCTCATCGGCCCCACGGCGGACGACATCCCGGACAAGGATGATACGCGCACCACGGCCGCCGGGCTTGCCCGCGTGCTCGAACGCGCGAAGCGCTCCTGGCCCGCGCTCCCGGCGCGCGCGTTCATCACGACGTATGCGGGCGTGCGCGCGCATGCGGAAACGGATGATTTCATCCTCGGCGAACCCGCGGACGCGCCGCTGTTCTTCAACGCGCTCGGTGTGGAATCGCCCGGCCTTTCGGCCGCGCCCGCCCTCGGCGAATTCCTTGCGCAGGCGGTCGCGGAGCGCCTCGGCGCAAGGCCGAACCCGGCCTTTAATCCCATCCGCCCCGGCATCCCGAAATTCCGGGACATGACGGACGCGCAGCGTGAAGCGGCCATCGCCCGGGACCCGGATTATGCGAAGATCGTCTGCCGCTGCGAGCTTGTGACCGAGGCGGAGATCCGCGCGGCGATCCGCAGGCCCGTGGGCGCGCGCACGGTGGATGGCGTCAAGCGGCGCACCCGCGCGGGCATGGGGCGCTGCCAGGCGGGCTTCTGCCTGCCCCGGACGCTGGAGCTGCTGGCGGAGGAATTGGCCGCGCCGGAGCTTTCCATCACCAAATGCGGCGGCGAAAGCCGTTACCTTGAATCCGACCTGTTCGGCGGCAAGGCGGAGGGATAAACATGAAAACGAAACGCGTTGACCTTCTCATCATCGGCGGCGGCCCGGCGGGGCTTGCCGCGGCCTGTGCCGCGCGCGAGGCGGGCGTGGAAAACCTCCTGATCCTTGAGCGGGAGGACGCGCTCGGCGGCATCCTCCGCCAGTGCATCCACAACGGCTTCGGCCTGCATACGTTTCAGGAGGAGCTGACTGGCCCCGAATACGCGGCGCGCTATATTGCCCGCGTGCGGGAGCTTAACATCCCCTATGCGTGCGGGGCGATGGTCATCTCCCTCTCCCCGGAGCGCAGGGCGGTTTACGTAAGCCGCGCGGAGGGGATCGTTGCCGTGGAGGCGGGGGCGGTCATCCTCGCCATGGGCTGCCGGGAGCGGCCCCGCGGCGCGCTCGGCACGCCCGGCTGGCGCTGCGCGGGCATCTTCACCGCGGGCACAGCGCAGAAGCTCGTGAACCTCGAAGGGCGCATGCCCGGCAAGCGGGTCGTGATCCTCGGCTCTGGCGACATCGGGCTCATCATGGCGCGGCGGATGACGTTCTCCGGCGCGGAGGTGCTCGCCTGCGTGGAGATCATGCCTTATTCCTCCGGCCTCAGGCGCAATATCGTGCAGTGTTTGGACGATTATGGCATCCCGCTGCTGTTCAACCATACCGTCGTGGACGTCCACGGCCGGGAACGCCTCACGGGCGTGACGATCGCAGAGGTGGACGCGGCGAAGAACCCCATCCCCGGCACGGAGCGGGAGCTCGCATGCGATACGTTACTGCTCTCGGTCGGCCTTATCCCGGAAAACGAGCTTTCCGCGATGGCGGGCGTGGCGCTTTCCCCGGCGACGAACGGCCCCGTGGTGGATGAGACGCTCGCAACGAGCGTGCCCGGCGTGTTCTCCTGCGGGAACGTGCTGCACGTGCATGATCTGGTGGATTTCGTCTCAGCGGAAGCCGCGCGCGCGGGCGCGATGGCGGCCCGCTTCCTGCGCGGGGAAGGCCCGGACGGAGCGCGCATGCCCGTCATCGCCGGGAACGGTGTTTCCGCGCTCGTGCCGGAGACGCTTTCCGAAAAGCCGCAGATGGACGTGACGTTCCTATTCCGCCCGCGCGCGGTCTATCGGAATGCGCGCATCACCGTCACCCGCGGCGGGGAGCAGCTTGCCGCAAAGCGTGCGCGCATCCTTGCGCCCGGCGAGATGGCGGAGATCACGGTGAAACAAGAAGCTTTCGCGCAAGGCGAGGGCGCGCTTACGGTCGCAATCGAGGAGGTGGGCGCATGAAACGCGAGCTGACTTGCATCGGCTGCCCGATGGGCTGCCGCCTCATAGCGGAGTTCAACGGCAAGGAAGTCACGGAAGTCACGGGCAACGGCTGCGCTGTGGGCGCGCGCTATGCCCGCGAGGAGCTCACCAACCCCAAGCGCATGGTGACGGCGCTCGTACGCGTCCAAGGCACGGCGCGCCCCCTCCCGGTCAAGACGGCCGCGCCCATCGAAAAGCGCCTGGTGTTCGGCTGCCTTGCCGCGCTCCGTGGGATAGAAGCCCGGCCGCCGGTTCACATCGGCGATGTGATCCTCGAAAACGTCTGCAATACGGGCGTGAACGTTGTCGCTGCGGATGAAATGGAACGCTGAGCTTCGGCGTTCCATGCAGCCTGGCGGCGCTTCGTAAAGCGCCGCCGCTCCCCCTTCTTTTCAGGTATATATGGAAATAACTGTGTTGACAGAAACGGCAAAATAGAGTAGTATTCTCTTGGAAATTAAATATCGTTTCATTGCGGAGCAGTAACGAATTGATCGTTTGATCGGGCGTTTTAAAAGGGAACACGGTGAAAAACCGTGACAGCCCCCGCTACTGTGATACGGACGGGCGCTTGGATTTGCCACTGGGAGATTGCCGGGAAGGCGAAGCGTACCGAATGATGTTAAGTCAGGAGACCTGCTGAGCCGCATTGCAATCACTTTCGGTGGGAGAGTAAGAAGCAACCCGCTGCCGCTTGGCAGCGCGTATTTTCTGTGCGATTCAACCGGCAGAGGCTTTGGGCCTCTGTCGTTCTTTTGTTTGAATGGTTCCTCTCTTCTTCCCGGTTCTTACAACCTGTCTGCCGAATTCCCCGCGCGGTCCGAGGACGCGGGCGGGACGCAAGTGATTCCGGAACGGTCGGTTTCCGATTTTCAGGAAAGGAAATGAAACTGCAATGAAACACTGTGTCAAAAAGCTCCTGGCCCTGCTGCTCGCTTTGGTCATGGTATGCGCCCTTGCCGCCTGCGCCGCGCCCTCCAATACGAACGAGCCGGTTCCGACGGACAAGCCCGCAGAAACCGAATCCCCCGCCCAAACCGAGGCCCCTGTGGAAACTCCCGACCCTGCCGATGTGGACGGCGAACTGATCCTCGATCACGAGGAGGAGCTCCTTTACGCTGAGCAGTTCACGATGACCCGCTACCAGGGCGGCTACACGATGTTCACCGCGGTCTGCCACCCCGACAAAGAGTTCCTGATCGTGCCCGAGGGCAAGAGCGTGCCCGCGGACCTCGCGGACAACGTGATCGTGCTGCAGCAGCCCATCAACAAGATCACCATGTGCAGCACCGGCATGGTCTCCCTCATAGACGCGATCAACGGCCTCGATAACATTGCGACGGTCGGCACGGACGTGAGCGGCTGGTATCTTGACAACGTGATCGCAAAGCTCGAAAACGGGGAGATCAAATTCTCCGGCAAATACCGCGAGCCGGATTTCGAGATGCTCACCGCGGAAGGCATCCAGCTTGAGGTCGACACCACCATGATCGAGGGCTACCCCGAGGTGCTGGCCAAATACGACGAGCTCGGCATCCCCTACCTCATCGAATCCTCCTCGCGCGAAGGGCATCCCCTCGGCCGCGTGGAATGGGTAAAGCTCTTCGGCGCGGTCATGGGCATGGATGAGGAAGCCGCCGCCTACTTCAACGAGCAGGTTGAAAAGGTGGAAGCCGTGACCTCTGCGGACAAGACGGACAAGACCGTCGCCATGTTCTACATCAGCTCCAGCTCCGGCGAGGTCTATGCCCGCAACGGCGGCGACTATATGGCCCAGATGATCGGCATGGCCGGCGGCAACTACATCATGGCGGATGTGAACCCCGAAAAGACGGGCAACCTGAACACCACGTTTGAAGACGTATACGCCCGCTGCATCGACGCGGACTACCTGTTCTATGTCAACTTCGCGCAGAAGTTCAACTCGATCGCCGATATGATCGAATACAACCCGCTCTTTGCCGACTTCAAGGCCGTGAAGGATGGCAACGTGTTTATCACCGCGCCGCATTTCACCCAGTCCACCGCCGCGATCGCCGGCATCATTGAGGACATGCACAAGCTGCTCAACGATCCCGCTGCGGAGACAACGACGCTGCTGAAGCTGAGCTGAGCCTCCCTGCCTGACCGACTGACTGACGACGCTTTCCCCGCCGGGCGGCACATGCCCGGCGGGGAAAGAAGGGAAAAAGAATGAATAAAACACGCTTCCTCCAATTAGCGCGCTACCAGGCGGTGATCCTGGGGCTGTTGATTCTGATATTGATCGGCATCGTACTTAACGTCAATACGGGCTCCGTGAATATAACGCCCCTTAAAATACTTGAAATCATATTGAAGAATCCCGACCCCGACGGCGTGGAAAGCAAAATCGTCTGGAGCATACGCCTGCCCAGGCTCTTAACGGCCGCTGTGCTTGGCGGCGCGCTGGCCGTGTCGGGCTTCCTGCTCCAGACGTTTTTCCGCAACCCCATTGCGGGGCCCTTCGTGCTCGGCATATCCTCGGGCGCAAAGATGTGCGTGAGCTTTGTGATCATATTCATCGTGGGCTCATATGGGAAGATACACCCGTATCTGTTGGTATTCTCGGCATTTGTCGGCTCGCTTCTCATCATGGGGGTCGTGCTGCTTTTCTCGCATAAGGCGAAGAATATGTCCATACTGCTCGTGATCGGCATCATGATCGGCTATGTATGCTCCGCCGTAACGGATTTCTGCATTGCCTTCGCGGAGGACAGCGACATCGCAAACCTCACCTCCTGGTCGATGGGCAGCTTTTCCGGCGCGGCATGGAGTACGCTCGGCATCATATCGGCTGTCGTCGCCGCGGGGCTTTTGCTCTCGCTGCTCATCTCAAAGCCGATGGACGCTTATCAGCTGGGCGAGGGCTACGCCAAGAGCATGGGCATTAACATACGGCTTTTCCGCATCGCGCTCATCGTGCTTTCGAGCGTCCTGTCCGCCTGTGTCACGGCCTTCGCGGGGCCGATCTCCTTTGTCGGCATCGCCGTGCCGCAGATCGCAAAATTCCTGATGAAGTCCTCCAAGCCGATCATCATAATCCCCACGGCATTCCTGTGCGGCGCGGTGTTCTGCATGTTCTGCGACCTGATCGCACGCACGGCCTTTGCGCCCACGGAGCTTGCAATCGGCACAGTAACCTCGGCCTTCGGCGCGCCGATCGTGATCAGCATGATGGTCAAGCGCAGGCAAAAGCAGGGTTAGGAGGCATATGCAATGTATTTTGAAACTGAGAACCTGTCGGTCGGCTATGCCGGCCAGGTGCTGATCCACGACATCAACATCGCGGTGGAACGCGGCAGCATATTGACGCTCATCGGCCCCAACGGCAGCGGCAAATCGACCATCCTCAAGACCATCACGCGGCACCTGGAAAAGATCGCGGGCGTGGTGAGCATCGACCGGAACAACATCGGGAAGTGGTCCAACAAGGAGCTTGCCAAGCAGCTCTCCGTCATGCTGACCGAGCGCATAGACCCCGAGCTTATGACCTGCTCGCAGGTGGTCGCCATGGGACGCTATCCTTATACCAACCACTTCGGCAAGCTGACCCGCGCGGACAAGGCCGTCGTGGACGAATCGCTCGCCATGGTGCGGGCAACAGAGCTGGCGGACCGCCCGTTTTCGGACATAAGCGACGGGCAGCGCCAGCGCATCATGCTGGCCCGCGCGATCTGCCAGCAGCCGACCATCATCGTACTGGACGAGCCGACCTCGTACCTCGACATCCGCCACAAGGTCGAACTGCTGGACATCCTGCGCAAAATGGCCAGCGAAAAAAACGTGGCGGTAGTAATGTCCCTCCATGAAATCGACCTCGCCGCAAAGATCTCCGACCAGGTCATATGCGTCAAGGGCGACAGGATTGAGATCTGCGGCACGCCCGAAGAAGTGTTCACTGACGAGCTGATCACCTCGCTCTACGACATGGAGAGCGGTTCGTTCAACACGCTGTTTGGCAGCATCGAGCTGACCGCGCCCTGCGGGGAACCCGAGGTGTTCGTGCTCTCCGGAGGCGGCAAGGGCATCCCGGCCTTCCGGCTGCTGCAAAAGCACAAGATCCCGTTTGCATGCGGGATCCTGTTCGACAACGACATCGATTACCAGGTGGCGCGCGCGCTTTCCGCCGATGTGGTGTGCACCCCCGCGTTCCGCCCCGTAGAGGAAGACGCCATCCGGCGCGCCAAGGCGCTCATCGCGCGGGCGGGATACTTCCTCAACGCTGGAGTCGACATAGGCGAATACAACCAATTCCAGCGCACGCTCATAGAATACGCGGATTCGCTTAAAAAACCGCGCGCAGCGTCCGCTGCGGAACTAATAGAAACCATCACGGCGCCGGCGCCGTGCAAAAAGGAGATCGTATGAAGGAAAAGGCCGTTTATCCGTTCACCGCTATTGTGGGGCAGGAAAGCATGAAGCTCGCCCTGATCTTAAACCTGATAAACCCCGCCCTCGGCGGCGTGCTGATCCGCGGGGAAAAGGGCACGGCAAAGTCCACGGCCGTGCGCGGCCTCTGCGCGCTGATGGACGAGGTGGAGGTTTCAAAGGGCTGCCGCTTCCATTGCCGGGTGGACGAGCCCGCGCTGCTGTGCGACGCGTGCAAGGCGAAAGCGGCCTTGGAAAAAGAGCGTTATACGCGCCGGGTGGTGGAGCTGCCCATCAGCGCCACGGAGGACCGGGTCGTCGGCGCGCTGAACATGGAAAAGGCCATCAAGCAGGGCGAAAAGGAGTTCGAGCCGGGCATCCTCGCGGAGGCGAACGGCAATATCCTCTATGTGGACGAGATCAACCTGCTCGATGACCACATCGTGGACATCCTGCTCGATTCAGCCGCCATGGGGGTAAACACCGTGGAGCGCGAGGGCGTATCCTTCAGCCATCCGGCGCGGTTCGTGCTGATCGGCACGATGAACCCCGAAGAGGGCGACCTGCGGCCGCAGCTGCTCGACCGGTTTGGCCTCGTGGTGGAAATACACGGCGAGAAGGATATTGCGCTGCGCAGCGAGCTCATAAAGCGGCGGCTCGCGTTTGAGCGCGATCCGGAAGCCTTCGCCGCTAAATGGCAGGGCGAAGAAAATGCGCTCAAGGCGCGCATAAAGCGCGCGCAGGACGCGCTCCCCGGCGTAAAGACCGGCGACGATATGTATCTGCTCGCCGCCAAAATAGGCGCGGCGCTCGGTGTGGACGGCCACAGGGCGGACATCACCCTGCTGAAAACGGCAGAAACGCTCGCGGCGTTTTACGGCGACGAAAGCGTAGCGCGTTCCCACATCGTCGCGGCCGCGCCGCTGGTGCTGCCGCACCGGCTCAGGCGCACGCCGTTTGACGTGACAAACGGCCTTCCCCCGGATTGGGAGGCAATGCTCGATGCGTGACTTCTGCTACCCCTTTGCCGCGATCGTCGGCCAGGAAAAAGCGAAGCGGGCGCTCCTGCTGAACCTCGTCGACCCGTCCATCGGCGGCGTGCTGCTGTGCGGGCAGAAGGGGACGGCAAAGTCCACCATCGTGCGGGCGCTCGGGCAGCTGTGCGAAAAAAAGCTCGTGGAGCTTCCGCTCAACGCCACTGAGGATATGCTCGTGGGCGGGGTGGATTTCACGCGCACGATAGAGGACGGCGCGCGGCGCTTCAGCGGCGGGGTGCTCGCGCGCGCCGACGGCAATATATTGTATGTGGACGAGGTGAACCTGCTGCCGGATTCCATGGCCGCGGCCGTGCTATGCGCCGCCGCTTTGGGCGAAAACATCGTGGAGCGTGAGGGGATTTCCCTGCGCCACGAATGCCGCTTCATCCTCGTGGGTTCTATGAACCCGGAGGAAGGCGGCCTGCGGCCGCAGCTGCTCGACAAATTTGGCCTCTATGTGAACGTGGCAGGTGAAACGGATGTGCTCAAGCGCGCCGAAATCATCCGCCGGAGGCTGGCCTATGAGCGCGACCGGGCGGGCTTTTGCCGCGCATATGCGGCCGCGAACCAACGCCTTGCGGATGCGGTGGCGCGTGCGGCCAGGCTGCTGCCGGAAGTGAAGATCGAGGAGAGCGCGCGCAAAATAGCGGCCCAATTCGCGCGGAACGCGCACGCCGAGGGGAACCGCTGCGAGCTGCTGCTCATAAAGACGGCCGCGGCGCTCGCGGCGCTTGACGGCAGGCGGAACGTGGCCATCGGCGACATCAAGGAAGCGGCGGAGTTCGTGATGCCGCACCGGCGCAGGGAGGCCGCGCCCGAGGAGCAGCCCGAGCGCGGCCAGCGCGAGACGGAACCCGAAACGGGAAACCCGGACGATGCGCCGGAAAAGGGCGGCGTGCCGCCGCAGGCGGAGCAGGAGCGCACGGAAGCGCACGACGACGGCAGCTCCCCGGAAGGCGGCGAGGATGAGATCGACGCGCAGCGCGAGAACAGCGCCCCCGCCGACGCGCCGGAGGACCTGGTTGCCGGAGAGGAGATCTACGACGTCGTCGCGCTGCCCGCCCCCCTGCGCGACCGCAGGGCGAGAAAGGGCGCGGGCCACAGGCAGAAGACGGCGAGCAGCGCCAACAAGGGGCGCTATGCCGGCTTCGCGCTGCAAAAGGGAAAGGGCCGGACGGACGTCGCCTTTGACGCGACGCTGCGTGCGGCGGCCCCCTACCAGAAATGGCGCGAAAAGCATGGCTGCGCCGTGGCGATCGAGGAAGCGGACCTGCGCTACAAGAAGAAGGAAAGCCATACGGGGGCAACGATCGTTTTCGTCGTGGACGCGAGCGGCTCGATGGGCGCGAACAAGCGCATGAAGGCCACGAAGGAGGCCGTGCTCTCGATGCTCATGGACTCCTACCAAAAGCGTGACAAGATCGGCCTCATCGCCTTCCGCAAGGGGGGCGCGGAGGTGCTTTTGAACATAACCTCCAGCGTCGACCTTGCCGAGAAGCAGCTCCAGCAGCTCCCCACCGGCGGCCGGACCCCGCTTGCGCACGGGCTTTACAGCGCGTGGCAGCTGCTTGCCGCGCGGCGGAGGAAGGATCCAGAGATGCTGCCCATGGTGGTGCTCGTGACGGACGGCAGGGCCAACGCGCCCCTTTGGAGCGACGACCCGGTGGAGGATGCGCTGAAGGCGGCGCGGCTCCTTTCAAACGAAAAAATACCGGCTGTGGTTGTGGATACGGAAAAGGACTTCCTGTCCTTCCACCTGGCAGAGCGCATCGCGCTCGCCCTGAACGCGTCATATTTCAAGGTGGATGAACTGAGGAGCGCGCAGCTGAAGGGGATCGTCTCCCTCACGCGGGGGGACATGGCGGAGCTTGCGGGAGGGATAGCGAAGTGAGGGTTCTTTTTGTCGGGAACGATCTCGATACGCCCACAACGCGCGCGGCGGCAAAGCGGGCGGGCGTGGAGGCGCGCTTCCTCTCATCGCGCGCGGCGGCCCATGCACCGGAGAAACTGCTTGACGCAGACGCCGCGTTCGTCGCGCGGGATCATGGGGATCACGACAGGTTTGACGCAGCGGGGCGCTTTGCTGGCATCCCCTTTGTGGCCGCGCTCGGCGTGGAAAACATCGCTGCCGGGTTCGCCAACCTCTCTGCGGAAGACAACGCGCTTTGCAACCAGTACTTCGTATATGGCGGGGAGGAAAACCTTTTCTATCTGCTCTGCCTTGCGCAGAGCAGGCTCTTTGGCGCGCCGCTCCCGCCGGAGCCCAAACGCATCCCGTTTGACAGCATCTACGCGTTCAACGGCCAATTTTACGCCGCGCCGGAGGAATACCTCGCGCAGGAGGAACGCGGCTACCGCGCATATGTGGGCATGCTGTGCTACCGTAGCCGCTATCTGAGCGGGGACTTGGAGGTTGAGCGCAGCATCAAGGAATCGTTTAACCGGCGCGGGATCGGCGTGATCCCCGCGTTCACCGCCGGTTCGGCCGGCGACGCGGGCGCGCTCTCCATGGAGCAGGCTGTCCGCCGTTTTTTCTATCTGAACGGGAAACCCGCGATCGAAGCGCTGGTGAACACCGTGCTCTTCGGCCAGAGCGACGGCAGCGGCGCGTCCATGTTTGAACGCGCGGCGGAGCTCTACGCGGAGATGGGCGTCCCGGTGATCCGCCCGGCCGAGAGCAGCTACCTCACCGAGGCGGAATGGCGCAAAGCGGACGCCCCGTTTTCGCACGACGCCGCACTCGCGTTCGACATCCCTGAGATGAGCGGGATGATCGAGCCCATATTCACCGGCGGCGCGGAGGACCGCCGCCTGCACCGCCCCATTGCTGAGCGGGTGGAGCGGCTGACCGGGCGCGCCGCTGCATGGATCGCGCTCCGGCGCAAGCCGAACGCGGAGAAAAAGCTCTGCATCGTGCTCAACAACGCCGTCTGCTCCGGTGTGGAGGCGACGCTTGGCCGGGCCGCGGGGCTTGACGCGTTTGAAAGCGCCGCCGCCCTGCTCAAGCGGCTTGCGGCGGAAGGATACGCGGTGGGCGGCGTGCCCGAGGACGGCCACGCGCTGCGCGCGATGTTCCTGGAACGGAAGGCGTATTCCGACTTCCGCTGGACGAGCGTTGAGGACATCGCGGCCTCGGGTGGGGCGCTGTACCATATGCCGCAGGAGGAATACGCCGCGCTCTATTCCCGCCTGAGCGATGACGCGCGCGCCAGGGTGGAAGCCCAGTGGGGCACGCCTCCGGGCGAGGCCATGACGCTCGATGGGAAGCTCGTGATTACGGGGCTCCGCTTCGGCAGCGTCCTTTTGATGATCCAGCCCAAGCGCGGCTGCTATGGGGCAAAATGCACGGGCGAGGTCTGCAAGATCCTCCAGGACCCGGCCTGCCCGCCCACGCACCAGTTTCTGGCCACGTATTGGTACATGCGCGCCGTTTTCGGCGCGGATGCCTGCCTGCACCTGGGTACGCACGGGAGCCTAGAATTCCTGCCCGGCAAGGCGAACGGGCTGAGCGGGGACTGCTTCCCGGATGCGGCGCTCTGCGACATGCCGAACCTGTATGTATATAACGCCGCATCCATCCCCTCTGCGCTCATCGCCAAGCGGCGCAGCTACGCGGTCATCATTGACCATGCGCCGGAGGCGGAAGCGCTCCATATCCTCGGGGAAAATGAACTCGCATCGGCCGTGGGTGCGCTCAACGGCGCGTATGTGCCGCCCGGAAGCGGCGGAAGCGCCGCGGACATGCCGTTTGAGACGGGCAAAAACATGTATGGCATTGAGATCGGCCGCATCCCGACACAGGAGGCTTACGCGCGCGGCAGCAGCGCGGCGGAGGCGCTCATCGAACGGTTTTTGGCGGACGAGGGCAGGTATCCCGAGCAGATCGCGCTCAACATGATCTCGCTCGACGTCCCGCGCACCGGCGGCGAGCAGATGAGCCAGATGCTGCGCCTGCTGGGCGTGCGCCCCGTATGGGATGAACGCGGCGTGGTCACGGGCCTTGCGCCCATCCCGCTTGCGGAGCTGGGCCGGCCGCGGATGGACGTTTCCGTGCGCATATCGAGCATCCTGCGGGACACCTGGCCGGACGTGCTGTACCGGCTGGACGACGCCGTGACGCTCGTGGCCGCGCTCGACGAGCCGCCGGAGGAAAACTATGTGGCAAAGCACACCGGCGAAGCCATGCGCGAAGGGGGCGGCGCGGACATCGCGCGGATCTTCGGCGGCGCGCCCGGCACCTACGCAAACAGCCTTGGCCTTGCGCTCGCCGCGAGCGCGTGGAAAAGCGAAGAAGATCTGGCGCGCTACTTTGTGGATTCCTCCTCTTATGTTTACGGCAGGAACAAGCACGGCGAAAAGCGCGTAGGCGACTTTTTGAACGCCGTCAAGCTGACGGACGCCACCTGCGGCATCACCTCGCTCCGGCATACGGATGCGCTCAACAGCAGCTATTCCTCCCGCATACAGGGCGGGTATGCCCTGGCCGCGCAGAGCCTGCTGGGGCGGGAGAAGCCCGTCCGCGCCTATATGGGCGAAAGCGCTGCGGAGGGCATGCGCGTCAAACCCCTCGGCGAGCACCTTCATGATGGGCTTATGGCCACGCTGCTCAACGGGGACTGGAAGCGGCGGATGATGGCGCGCGGCTACGACGGCGCCGCCGAGATCATGTGCCGGATCGAGAACGTGTTCGACATGCAGTGCATGGGCGGGAGCTTTTCGGACGAGGCGCTCAACGAGCTTGCGCGCAGCTATGCCTGCGATGCGGAGACGCTCCGTTGGTTCGCGGAGAACAACCCCTACGCCGGCGAGGAGGGCGCAAGGCGCTTGCTGGAGCTCAACGACCGCGGCAAATGGAACGCTGCAGGTGATGTGCTCCATGCGCTGCGGCGCGCCTATCTCGCGCATGAGGCAAGCCTGGAGGACGGCCTCTGCGGCCGCGGCGACGTGCAGGGCGGCAGCGTGGACATCGTTACCGATGCGGCCGTGGCGCAATGGCATGCGCGGCTCGAGGCGGCCGGCGAGGAGATACGGCTGTGGAAAAAGCAAAACTCCTGACGCTCCGCATCACGGAGCGCTGCAACCTGGCCTGCCGCTATTGCTATGCGGCGCGTGCAAAACAGAGCGACATGCCCTTTGGCATCGCCGCGCTTGCGATAGACCGCTTTGCGGGCGCGGGCGGGAAGCTGAAGATACAGTTCACCGGGGGCGAGCCGCTGCTGTGCCTCGATCTGATGGAGCAGGCCGCGGCCTACGCCCGGCAGAAAGGGATCGCGGCCTCCTTTTCCGTGCAAACGAACGGCACGCTCCTGAGCGAAGCCGCCTGCCGGGCGCTCAAGGCCATGAACTGCGCGGTGGGCGTGAGCCTGGACGGCATGGCCGAGGCGAACGCGCTGCGCGTTTACCCGGACGGCAGGCCCGCCTTTCAGGACGCGGTGGCCGGCGTCAAGCGGCTTGGCGCGCAGGGCGTGCACTGCAACCTCAACGCCGTCGTGACAAGGGTGAACCAGCATAAGCTCCATGAGCTCATCGACCTTGCGGCCTATCTCGGCAACGTCCGCGGCGTGGGGCTCGACATGTTCCGCCCGCTCGGGCGCGGGAAGGGCGGCGCTTTTGCGCCGGATGCTTCGCTCAAGGCGGACGTTGCGCACATGGCCGCCCGGGCTTCCGAATTGAAGGCCCTCGGCGCGGACGTGCGCATAAAAGAAGTGGAGAAGCTGCGCTATATGGCGCAGCGCGGCATAACCGGCGGCTGCTATTGCTACGCCGGGACGGGGGAGTCCTTTGCCGTGGACTACAACGGGGACGTATACCCCTGCTCCTCGTTCACAGGGCTTACGGAATACCGCATGGGCAACATCGCGGGCGAGCTGTGCGCGCCGCAGCCGTCCGTATGCCTGCCGGACGCCGCGTGCGCGGGGTGCCGCTATCTCCCGCTCTGCAGGGGCGGCTGTCCCGCCGGCCGGGCGGCTTGCGGCGGGCTGAACCGCGGGGACTGCGCGATGCACCAGGCGTTCATTGATTGCGAAAGGGAAAAGCATGGTTAATTTTTTGTGCCTGATCGACACGGACGACAGGAATTACTATTTCCAAAAAGCGCTCAAGCGGTTTGCTGCGGAAGCGCCGGGCGATTTTTCCGGCGCGTGCTTCTCGCCCATGGAGGTGCGGATGCGGCCCGAACAGCGCGAGCGCCTCATGGAGCTTGCCCGCACATGCGATTTCGCCGTGGTATATTTCCACGGGGGATGCCAGAACCTGCCGGATTTCTCGTCTTTCTGGCAGGCGGTGAGCGCCCATGCGCCGTGCTTCTTCGTATCCTCCCTGCCGGAGGAAATCGCCGAGCTTGCGCCGCAATCGGGCGTGAACGCAGCGCGCTATGCTGCGCTCAACGATTATTTCTCCCGGCCTACGGAGGAAAACGTATACAATATGCTGCTGCGCGCGGCAAACGAATTCTTTGGCGCGGGCCCCGCCGCGGCGCCTTATGCGGAACTGCCATCGAGCGGGATCTATCAGCCTGGCAGCATGCCCGGCGCGGCGGAGGAAGCGGAATACCTGGAGCGGGCCCGGGCAAGCGGGAAGCCCGTGGTCGGCGTCATCGTGCACCGGAGCTATGTGGCAAGCGGCAACACGAAAGCCGTGGATGCGCTGCTTGAGGCGCTCCGCGGGCTCGGCGCGTTCCCCCTGCCCGTCTTTTCCTCGCTTTCCCAGGACGGGAAGGACGCTTCCTCCGGCATACGCGGCGCGCTCGACCGGTTTTTCCGCCCCGGCGGGCGCAGGCTTGTGGACGCGGTCATCGTCACCACGGGCTTTTCGCTCACCTATGTAGGCTGCGCCGGGGAGGCCGGCAGCGCGTTTTGCTCCAGCGTGCTGGAACGCTACGATGTGCCCGCCCTGCAGGCCATGGTCACGCGCTATTCGCCCGAGCAGTACGACGCGGCTCCCCAGGGGATCGACTCCATGTCGCTTGCGTCGAACGTGTTCCAGCCGGAGATGGATGGGCAGATCATCACTGTGCCCTACGCTGCAAGCGCTCCCGGCGCGTGCGACGGTCTGGAACGCCGCATGTGGGAGCCGCTCGGCGACCGGATCGAACGCATCGCGCGGCGCGCGCTGAATTATGCCAAGCTGTCGCACAAGAAAAACGCGGATAAGCGCATTGCCATCCTGTTCCACAACATGCCTGGCAACCACAACATCGGGCGGGGCGCGGGGCTTGATACGTTCGCCTCGGTATACGGCCTGCTGAACGCCTTAAAGGCGGAGGGGTATGCCATGGACGAGCAATACGCAAGCCCGCAGGCCATTGCCGACCGCCTCATCGGAGGCCTGACGAACGACACGCGCTGGATCTCCTCTGAGGAAGCCGTGCGCCGCGCCGCCGGCAAAGTAGACCTTGCACGGATGCGGGAATGGTTCGCCGCCCTGCCCGGCAAAGCGCTCGCCCAGCTTGAGGAGCAGTGGGGCGCTTTCCCCGGCGCGGTGATGGTAGAGGGGGAAAAGCTGCTGATCCCCGGCATGCTCAACGGCAACGTGTTCATAGGGCTCCAGCCCTCGCGCGCGTTTGACGCGCAGGCCGAGGCGCTTTACCACAGCGCCGTGTTTTCCCCGCCGTACAGCTATATCGCATATTACCGCTGGATCGAGGAGGTGTTCCAAGCCGACGCCGTGATCCACGTGGGCACGCACGGCTCTCTGGAATGGCTGCCCGGCAAGGAGGTCGGCCTGAGCCGCGCCTGCTATCCGGACATCTGCATCGGGAACCTCCCCCATTATTACATATACCACATGGGCATAACCGGAGAAGGCATCCAGGCCAAACGGCGTTCCGGCGCGGTGATCCTAGATCACCTGCCGCCGTCGATGGACGATTCCGGCGCATATGGAAAGCTCGAGGACATCAACGGGGCGCTCCGGGAGTATGCCGAAGCCAAGCGGATGAAGTCCGCGCAGGTGGGCGTGCTGCGCGAGCGCATCTGCGGCCTTGCAAAGGAAGCGGGTCTCCTTACGGACATACGCCTGACGGAGGTGGATTTCCGGAACGACCCCGACGGCTGCATCGACAAGTTCCACCTTTGGGTGGAGGAGCTGAAAAACTCCGCCGTAACGGACGGCCTGCATGTGTTTGGCGAAGCGCCGGAGGGCGAACTGCTTGAAAACATGCTGCGCATGCTCGCCCGCGTCAAGAACGGCGACGTCCTCTCGCTCAACGATGCAGTCCTTGCCGCGCGCGGCTATGACCCCGAAGCCATAAAGGACGACCCCAGCGGATGGGTGGATGGGCAGGCTGCATCGGCGATATACGCTTCGGCTGTGGAGGCAGCGCGCGCGCTCATCGCCGCGCTCCACGCAGCGGGCTTCGATCCTGCCTGCGTGGAACGCATCGTGGCCGCCCAGGGGTTCGTGGGCGACCGCGCCCCGCTGAAGCGGACGCTCACGTTCCTGTGCGCCGAGGCCTACCCACGCCTTATGCGCACAGCGGATGAAATGAAGAACCTGCTCTCGGGCCTTTCCGGCCGGTTCGTCGAACCCGGGCTCGGCGGCAACCCCACGCGCGGCAACGCCATGCTGCTCCCCACGGGACGCAACTTCTATGCCGGGGACCCGAGCGAGATCCCCTCGCGCGGCGCGTGGGAGATCGGGCGCAAGCTCGCGGAAAAGTCGCTTGCGCATTATTTGAATGAACGGGGTGAATACCCAGAGAGCGTAGCGATGGTCGTATGGTCCGGCAATGTAATCAAAACCTCCGGCGAGGACTTCGGCGAGGCGTTCTATCTGATGGGCGTGAGGCCCGTATATTTGGGGCAGAGCAGCAAGGTGATCGGCGTGGAGGCAATCCCGTTCCAAGAGCTTGGCCGCCCGCGCATAGACGTTACGCTGCGGATCTCCGGCCTGTTCCGCGACATGTACCCAAACCTCATCGAGCTGATGGACGCGGCCGTGGCGTGTGCTGCGGCCGAGGACGAGCCGGAGGATAAAAACTACATCCGCAAACACATCAACGAGGATATGCTCGCCTTCTTAAAGGATGGCGTCGCGGAAGATGAGGCGCTAGACAGGGCCGGCCTGCGCGTGTTCGGCTGCCCTGCCGGCGGGTATGGCGCAGGGGTGGCCAACCTCATCGCTAACCGGAATTGGTCCGACTATACCGATATCGCCCGGGTGTATGAAACGTGGAGCGGCAACGCTTACGGGAAGAACCACCACGGCACGGCCGTGCCGGAGCTTTTCAAACGGAGGCTCTCGACCGTTGGCATGACGATCAAGAACGAATCCACCGTGGAGATCGACATGCTTTCAAGCGACGATTTCTTTTCCTACCACGGGGGCTTGGCTGCCTGCGTGAGGGCGAACGCGGGCAGCGCGCCCATATCGATCACCGGCCACAGCGACGACCCCGAGCGCCCGCAGGTACGCGACGCCGCGCGGGAGACCGCGCGCATCATGCGCTCCCGCATCCTGAATCCCAAGTGGCTCACGGGGCTCAAGCGCCATGGCTTCAAGGGCGCGCAGGAGATTGCAAAAGCCATGGAATCCTTCTTCGGCTGGGACGCGAGCGCGGAGGTCGCCGAGGACTGGATGTACGAAGGCGTTGCGGAACGCTTCCTTTTTGACGAGGAAACGCGGCAATGGATCGAGGAGGTCAACCCCGGCGTGCTGCACGACGTGTCCGGCAAACTCATAGAGGCGAGCCGCCGCGGGATGTGGAACGCCAAAGAGGATACGCTGCGCAGGCTGGAGGCGATCCACCTGAAAACCGAAGGGATCTTAGAGGAGGGCGAACGATGATAGAGATAAACGGCGTAACGAAAATTTACCCCGGCCAAAAGGAAGCGGCGCTGCGCGGCGTAACGCTTGCGATCGAGAACGGCGAGTTCTTTGGACTGCTCGGGCCAAACGGCGCGGGCAAAACCACCATGATAAAGCTGCTCTCCACCCTGCTCACCCCGAACGAGGGCGAGATCATCATAGACGGCGAACGGCTCCAGCGCAGCAGCGCCGGAGTGAAACGCAAGCTCTCCATGATTACACAGGAGTATTCGCTGCGCTCCAACATGACGCCAGAGCAGATCATGGAGCTGCACGGCAGGCTGTACCAGCTCCCAAAGGCGAAGATTAAAGAACGGACAGAGTCGCTCCTCACGTTCTGCGGGCTCGATGCGCACCGCAAAAAGATATGCCGCCACCTTTCCGGCGGGATGAAGCGGAAGCTGATGCTCTGCCGCGGCCTGCTGACCGAGCCGGAGATCCTGATCCTGGATGAGCCCACGGTCGGCCTCGACCCGTTTGCGCGGCGGCAGATGTGGGATTTGCTCAAACAGCTCAACGAGCGCGGGATGACAATCCTTTTGACCACGCATTACATAGACGAGGCGGAATACCTTTGCCGCCGCATCGCATTGATCGACAAAGGGCAGGTAAAGCGCATCGAAAGCCCGCGCGTACTCATAAAGGAGCTCGGCTGCGTCGCCGTGGACGCGTTCGACGGCAACCGCACCGAAAGCCGTTTCTTCGCTGAGCGGGAAGAAGCGCTGGCGTTCGCGGCGGGGCTCGAAAACGAGTTCGTGGTCCGGAATACGACGCTCGAGGATGTGTTCCTTACGCTCGTCGGCAAAAAGTTGGAGGTGAAATGATGGGCATTGTTACCGCAGTCTGGGAAAAATGGACGGAGTTCAAGTTCGAATGGAAAAAGATAACCGCAGCGGCGCTGGTGAGCCCGCTGCTGTATATGATCGCGCTCGGATGGGGGCTTGGCTCCATGACGCGCGTGACAGACCGGCCGTATATCGACTTCCTCGTGCCGGGCATCATCGCCATGTGTACCATGAACAACAGCTTCAGCGCGGTTGCCACCGCGTTGAACGTGCAGCGGATCTTCGAGCATTCCTTTGAGCAAATCATCATCTCCCCCACGTCCCTGACACAATATGTGATCGGCCAGTCAGTCGGCGGGGCGCTGCGCGGCATGTATAGCGGGCTGCTGGTGCTGTTGCTTGCGATCCCGTTCGGCGCGAGCATGAAGCTCTCCCCTGCTTTTTTCTTGATTATGCTCCTAAACGGCGTTTCGTTCGGCGCGCTGGGCGTGCTTGCGGCAATCGTAGCCAATACCCACTCGGATGTAAGCCGGTTTTCCACGTTTGTGATTGCGCCGATGACGTTTCTATGCAACACGTTCTTCCCATTGGATAAAACGCCCGCGTTCATACAGGCCGTGATCCAATGTCTGCCGCTCACCCATGCTTCAAGTCAGCTGCGCGCGATCGCCTATGGCGAGCCGGTGTCCTGGCTCAGCGTAGGCGTGCTGGCAGTGTACGCCGCAGCCTTTTTGGGGCTTTCCGTCTTTATGATAAACAAGCGAAAGAACTTCTAGCGGAAACGCGGGCCCGGCGGCCGCAGGGCGAAGGTCGGGCCACGCATTTGCTGGCGGGAGCGCTCCGGGCAAAACAACTGCCGGAGCGTTTTTGTTGGAGCGGCAGAAATTGCTGCTTTCTCCAACCAGCAATGAAATTGACCCATAATTGCGCTATGAGTTGGGGACATGCTGGCAGCAAGCAACAACTTTAGGCATACGTTATAAAGAGAACGGCCTTGTATCTGTTCCGGAAATCAAATCTTATGGGGTTCCTGACAGAAGAATAAGGTCTGTATTATTGCTTTTGTCCACAGCAAGGCACAAACGACGATAGACATCTACACGCACTTGCGCGAGAAAGGAATGTATAAAGATGCAATGAAAATACAGAATTTCTTTAGTGAAAATTTTTAAAGGTTGCCAAAAAGTTGCCGGACGTGGTTTAATAAGTTGGTTTATCAAGTCTAA
>UREK01000009.1 GCA_900546845.1 uncultured Eubacteriales bacterium | reverse complement strand
ATGCGCAGCCCCCGCTTGTGCATATTTGCTTCATCTTAGAATGTCACCGTTACGGTCGTGCCCTTGCCAAGCTCGCTTTCAAGCGCAACGCGTGCGTTGTGGAACGCCGCGCCGTGCTTGACGATGGAAAGCCCGAGCCCCGTGCCGCCGATCTCCTTGGAGTGGCTCTTATCCACCCGGTAGAACCGCTCGAACACGCGGGCGCGGTCTGCGGCGGGGATACCGATGCCGTCGTCCGCGACGCGGAGCACCGCATGGCCGTTTTCCTCCCCGATGGAAACGCGCACATGCCCGCTTTCCCGGTTGTATTTCACGGCGTTGTCGCAGAGGTTGAAGATCATCTCGTCGAGCACCTGGGAAACGCCGTGCACCTGCACATGCTCGCCCAGGAGCTCGAGCGCGACGCCGCGCTGCCCGGCCGCCGGCTCCAACCGGCGTAGCACGGAGGCGGCGAGGTCGTAAAGGTCTACGGGCCCCTTTTCCAAGGGGATGGAATCCTCGTCAAGCTGGGAGAGCCGCATGATGTCCCCGATGAGCGCGATGAGCCGCTGCGCTTCCTCATAGATATTCCCGGCGAAGTGGGGGACGTCCTCAGGTTTCACGAAGCCATTCTTGATGATCTCCGCCGTGCCGGAAATGGAGGTGAGCGGCGTTTTCAGCTCGTGGGAGACGTTGGCGGTAAACTCCCGGCGCATATTTTCCCGGGCGTGCTTTTCGGTGACGTCCAGGATGATGAGGACCGCGCCCGCGATGCGATCCTCATGAGCGACGGGGTTGGCCATGATCTGGAAATACCGCCCCTCCCGCTCAAAAAGTTGCTCGCAGTGCTCTCCGGCAAGCGAGCGCTCCACCGCCTTGCGGAAGCCTTCGCTGCGATTGAGCGCAAGCACGCTGTGCCGGCCGTCCACCGCCTCCGCGCCAAGCAGCCGGAGTGCGCTCGTGTTGTAGGAGAGCAGATCGGTATGGCCGTCGATCACGAGAAAGCCCTCGCTCATGTTCTCCGTGATGGCAGTGAATTCTGCCTGCTTGCGCTGGAGCTCGTGGATCTGGCTGTCGATCACCCTGTTCTGGTGATAGATCTTGGAAAGCAGGGGGGAGAGTTCCTCATAAACCTCGCTCTGCTCCGGATGCTCGAGGTCGATGGCGTTCACCGGTCGCAGGATGCGCTTGGCGAGCGCCGAGGCAAGCACGCCGGAAAGAATCGCCGCCAGCACGAAAATGACGATCACGGGCGAAAGCATTCCCAGGATGAGAACCCAGACGGAATGCTGCGCGCTCGATACGCGCAGCACGGTGCCGTCCGCAAGGCGGGTGGCGAAATAGATGCGCCGCTCGTCAAACGTGGTGGAATAGCGCGTGCTCTCCCCTGAGCCGTTCGTGAGCGCCTCCTGGATCTCCTCGCGGCCTGCGTGGTTTTCCATGGCGGCGGCTTCGGAGTCGCTGTCGTAGAGGACGGTGCCGTCCGCAGCTACCCAAGTGATGCGGTTTGTGCCGCGCAGCCCTTCAAAATAGCTTTCGCTGCTTTGCGCAAGCCCCTGGGCGATGTAGACTGCCTCGGTTTGCAGCTCCGCCTGGATCTGCGCGCCCAAATGCTCGTAAAGCATGCCGAAGATCAGAACAAAGCATGCGAGCAGCACTGCCGTGGCGACGAGGAAGATGGAACGGAAGATCTTTGCCGTCATGCCTCGTCCCCTCCGATCTTGTAGCCGATGCCGCGCACGGTTTGGATCAGCGCACCACAGGCGCCGAGCTTTTGGCGCAGCGTGCGCACATGCACGTCCACGGTGCGGCTTTCGCCGTCAAAGGCATAGCCCCAGATGCGGTCGAGAAGCTGCGCGCGCGTGAGTACGATGCCGCTGTTTTCAAGCAGCATGCAAAGCAGCTCGAACTCCTTGAGCGTGAGCGTCACGTTCTGGCCGTCCGCACGCACGATGTGCTTCGCTGGGCAGACGTAAAGCCCGCCAAGCGCGTATTCCCGCTCGGTATGTTCTTCTTCCGTGCGGCGCAGGAGCGCTCTGATGCGCGCGAGCAGCTCCAGCATGCCGAAGGGCTTGGGGATGTAATCGTCGGCGCCGCTGTCGAGGCCGATCACCTTGTCGAACTCTGTGCTCTTGGCCGTAAGCATGATGACGGGGATGCGCCGCGTACTCGATGCGCCGCGCAGACGCTTGAGCACGGAAAGACCGTCCTCCTCCGGCAGCATGATGTCCAGAAGCACCAAGGAAGGCAGGCGCTGTTCAAGCGCCGCCCAGAAGGCGGAGGGACGGTCGAACCCCTGCGCCTCAAGCCCCTGGCTGTTGAGCGTATAGATGACGAACTCGCGGATGCTGTTGTCATCCTCCAGAAGATAGATCATGTTATACTCCTTCGTTTGAAGTATGCTTGCCGGTGAGCGAGAATTCCACCCACTCTGCGATGTTGACGGCATGGTCGCCGATGCGCTCAAAGTATTTTGCGATCATCAAGAGGTCGATACACAGCTCGCCGTTGTGGCTGTCCTCGGAAATGAGGCCGATCAGCTCCCGCCGCACGGCGGAAAACAAACCGTCCACCACGTCGTCATAGCGCATGACGGAATAGGCGAGCTCAAGATCCTTTTTCACGAAGGAATCAATGCTGTCCGTCACCATCTTGCCGGTGGCCTTCGCCATGTCCGCAATGTGTACCTTGCTCTTGTTGTCGTTTCTGCCGATGTATTTTGTGATTTCGGAAATGTCCGCCGCCTGGTCGCCGATGCGCTCCATGTCGGAGATCATCTTGAGCGCGGCGGAAATCACCCGGAGATCGCGCGCGACCGGCTGCTGCTTGAGCAGGAGCTTGATGCACAGCTGCTCGATCTCGCGCTCCTTCTGGTCGATCTCAGTGTCTACCGCTACGGCTTTTTCTGCGGCGGCGGCACTGCCTTCGAGGAGCGCCCGCGTCGCAAGGCTGATGGCCTCCTCGCAGAGCGCGCCCATCCGGATCAATTCCACGTTGAGCAGGTCAAGCTGCTCGTCGAACTGGTTGCGCATTATCCAAACCTCCCCGTGATGTAATCTTCCGTGCGCTTGTCCCTGGGCACGGAAAAGATGGTTTCCGTTTCGCCGAATTCGATGACCTCGCCAAGAAGGAAAAACGCGGTTTTGTCCGAAATGCGGGCCGCCTGTTGCATGTTGTGGGTAACGATAACAATAGTATAATCTTTTTTCAGTTCCACAACAAGGTCTTCGATTTTGGAGGTAGAGATTGGGTCGAGCGCGCTCGTCGGCTCATCCATCAAAAGCACGTCCGGCTGCACGGCGAGCGCTCGGGCGATGCAGAGGCGCTGCTGCTGTCCGCCGGACATGCCCAGCGCGCTTTTCCTGAGGCGGTCCTTTGCCTCATCCCAGATGGCTGCGCTGCGCAGCGAACGTTCCACGATGTCGTCCAGCTTTACCTTGGAACGCACGCCATGGGTGCGCGGGCCATAGGCGATGTTGTCATAGATGCTCATCGGGAAGGGGTTGGGTTTTTGGAACACCATCCCTACCCGGCGGCGCAGCAGGTTTACGTCCATGCCGCCGTAGATGCTCTCCCCGTCGAGCAGCACTTCGCCGGTGATGCGGCAGCCTTCCACGAGGTCGTTCATGCGGTTGAGGGATTTGAGCAGCGTGGATTTGCCGCAGCCCGAGGGGCCGATGAACGCGGTGATCTCGTTTGCGCCAAGGCCGAGGGTCACGCCCTTGAGCGCATGGAAGTCGCCGTAATACAGGTTCAGGTCTTTGATCGAAAATTTATCCATAAGCTGTTACCTCTGCTTTGCCGAAACTTTTTTTGCAAGCCAGGCCGAGAGCGCGTTTATGCCCACAACCATCACGAGCAGCACGACTGCCGTGGCATATGCCTCCTCCATGTAAAGGCCGTTGGAAAGGAGGGCGTACATGTGCACCGCAAGCGTCCGCCCGGAACCGAGAAGCGTTTTCGGCACGCCCGCAACGGTGCCGGAGGTGTAGATGAGCGCGGCCGTTTCGCCGACGATCCTGCCGATGGCGAGGATCACGCCCGCGAGGATACCCGGCACCGCCGAGGGGAGCACGATGCGCAGCACCGTCCTGAGCCGCCCCGCGCCGAGGCCGAAGCTGCCTTCCCGGAAGGAATCCGGCACGGCCTTGAGCGCCTCCTCCGTCGTGCGCAGGATCAGCGGCAGGATCATGATCGCAAGCGTGATCGCGCCGCTCAGGAGCGAATAGCCGAACTTGCAGGCGACGACGAGGAACAGGAAGCCGAAGAGGCCATAGACGATCGACGGGATGCCCTGGAGCGTTTCTGCCGTGATCCGCACGAGGGAGACGAGCTTGTTCCCACGCCTGGCGTATTCCACCAGGTAGATCGCGGAGCAAACGCCTACGGGGACGGCCATGAGGAGCGAGAGCACCGTCATGGTGATGGTGTTGATGACCGCCGGGAGCATGGAGGCGTTCTCCGTGGTGTATTCCCAGGCGAACAGAGAAGGCTTGAGGTTCGGGATGCCTTTGATTAAAATATAGGCGACAAGCGCCACGAGCACGAGCACCGTTACGGCAGCGGAGAGCGTCACCGCAAGGCGCAGCAGCAGGGAAAGCGGCCTGTGCCGGTATGCCCGGAGCCGCGCGCGGCGGCTTTCGCGGTTGATCGCGTTTGCTTCCATGCGCTAGCCCTCCTTTTTTTTCATGACCGAGAAGGAAAGGTTGATGAGGAGGATGAACACGAACAGCACCACTGCCGTGGCGATGAGCGCTTCGCGGTGCAGGCCCTCCGCGTAACCCATCTCCACGACGATGTTGGAGGTCAGCGTCCGCACGCCGCTCAGGAGGCTCGTGGGCAGGATGGGCTGGTTCCCGGCGACCATCTTGACGGCGGTCGCCTCGCCGATGGCGCGGCCGACGCCGAGGATCACCCCGGCAAGGATGCCGGATTTCGCCGCAGGCAGCACGGCGAAGAACACGCTGCGCTCATGCGTCGCGCCGAGCGCGAGCGCGCCTTCATAATAGCTTTCCGGCACGGCGCGGATCGCGCTTTCCGAAACGCTGATGATCGTGGGCAGGATCATGATGCCGAGCATCAGCGAAGCGGTCAGGATGTTCTTGCCGCCGCTTGCGCCCGTGAGCTGCTGCATGAGCGGCACGATGACCACGAGGCCGAAGAAGCCATACACGATGGACGGGATGCCCGCGAGCAGGTCGATCAGCGGCTTGAGCACGCGGTAGACGCGCTTGGGGCAGAACCGCGCGAGATATACCGCGCAGAGGATGCCGATAGGCACGCCGATGAGGATTGCCCCGGCGGTGACATACAGGCTGCCTACGATCATCGGGAGGATGCCGAAGAGGTTGTTGAGCGGCTTCCACGTGGTGCCAAACAGGAATTCGGCGGGGCCGATCTCCAGGATGGTCGGGATGCCGTTTGCAAACATGAAGATGCAGATGAGCACCACAGCGATGATCGAGACGCAGGCCGTGAACAGGAAGACGGCGTGCATCAGCGCTTCGCGCACCTGCCGTGGGTTTGCCTGCACGCGCTTTGCGCGCTTTTGCTGTTTCATAAACGCTCCTTATCCGAAGTCATACCAATACGGGCCGGTGGCCGGCCCGTTGGCGATTCGTTGCGCTTGTTTATTTCACTTCGCTCCATTCGGTGATTTCGCCCATGAAGATGGCGCGCACTTGGTCGCTCGTGAGGCCGGTCATTTCGCTCTCGTTGTTTACGATGACCGCGATGCCGTCAAGCGCGATAGCGGTGGGGGTGAGGCCGGCTTCAAGCTCGCTGTCCTTCAGGTCGCGGGAGGCCATGCCGATGTCGCAGAGGCCGTCGATCGCGGAGGTCATGCCAGTGGAGGAGTCGCTCTGCTGGATGTCGATGGTCAGGTTCGGGTTGACGGCGTTGTAGGCTTCCTTGAGCTTTTCCATCACCGGGGTGACGGAGGAGGAACCCGCGACGACGATCTTGCCGCTGACGCTGCCGCCCGCGAAAGCGCCGGTGTTGCCTTGGCTGATGCAGTTGGCTTCTTCCACGACCGCCTGGCCTTCCGCGCTCAGGATGAAGCTCAGGAAATCCTGCGCTTCGGCAGAGACGTTCGCGGTTACGGCCACGTTGAATGGGCGGGCGATCTTATAGGCGCCGCTCTTGACGTTCTCGGCATTCGCTTCCACGCCGTCAATCTGAAGCGCTTTCACGGTGTCGTTCAGGGAGCCGAGGGAGATGTAGCCGATGGCCGCGGAGTTGCCGGCGATGGTCTGCATCATGACGGAGGTGCTGTCGGTGATCTCGGCAGTTTCAACGGTATGGTCGATCTTCTCGCCGGCTTCGTTCTTCTGTTCAATGCCGAGCAACTCGATGAACGCACCGCGCGTGCCGGAACCATCCTCGCGGGAGACGACATAGATCGCTGTATTTTCAGAAGCGTTGTTGCAGCCTGCGGCAACTACAAGAAGCATCAGGGCCGTCATGCAAAGTGCGATGAGTTTCTTCATTGTTAAATCCTTCTTTCTTTTTCTTATTTTCTCTTTTTTACGGGCATATCATACGTTGCCTGGGTAAAGGCTGAAAGCACGGCAAGGTTAAACCTGTGTAAAGTGGCGCAAAATTGTAAAAATGCCCTGGCAAACCACCAGGGCATTTTTCAAAGATCCTTATAAAATTGATTGTGAGCCGCAGTTTACAAACCCTGCCCCATGGCGGGCTGGAGCCTTTGGGCCAGGAATTCGAGCAGCGGCACGAGGTTTGCCTCCGAGACGAAGTCCCCGCCGTTTTGAAAAACGGAAATGAGAGCCTGATTTTCGGGCTTGCCCTCCTTGGCGAGCTGCTTGCCCACCATGCGCAGCATCATCCGCTTTACGCCTTTGAGCTTGGCATAGTCCACGCCGCCCGGCAAATAAAAGAAAGGAACGCTTATCCCGTTGGCGGCAACGAGCTTTTCCGCGTTCTCCGCGGAGCCTGGGTTCATGCCTACGGCGGCAACGCAGGCGACGCTGCGGCCTTCGCAAGTTTTTTTGTACCCTTGGATCACATCCGCAAAGACCCAGCCGAGGTAGACGATCTCCTCGCCCTTTGCCACCTCCGCCACCCGCGATGCGGGGAGAGCGGCGAGGCCGGTTTTGTGCGCAAGCAGCTCCGCATAGCGCGCGGTGTGGCCGGTGTTGCTGCAATAGAGGATTTTCATGGCATGCTCCTTTCAGGCTTGCGCCCGCGCCCGGCAGCGGAATGCGCCCGGCACGTCAAATTTTGTACAGCATTCTTTTATGCCCTTATCGTACCGCATCCGGGCGTGCGGCGCAATTCCCGATTGCAATCCGCAAGCGCGCGGGCTAAAATAAAGGTGGGCTTATCGAACCTTTCAACCAAAGGAGCACAGCATGAAACAGGAAACCATGCCCGCCCGCGAAAGCGGAACGGCGCGGCGCAACAAGTATTTCTTCGGCCTTGGCACCATCGGGCGGGATATGTTCTATTCCATGGTGAGCATGTTCCTTTTGACGTACATCACCGAGGTGCTCACCGTGAGCGACGCCATGCTTTTGAAGATCGGCTTCGTGCTGACGGTGCTGCGCGTGTTCGACGCGCTCAACGACCCCATCATGGGCACGATTGTGGACAACACAAACACGCGCTGGGGCAAGTTCAAGCCGCTGATCCTCGGCGGCGCGGTGACGGGCGCTGTGTTCATGGTGCTGCTCTTTACGGATCTGCACCTGACCGACGCCTGGTATATCGTCCTCTTCGCAGTATTCTACCTGGCCTGGGATATTTTCTATGGGGCAAACGACATCGCTTATTGGTCCATGATGCCCGCGCTTTCGCTCGACCAGAAGGAGCGCGAGCGCATCGGCGCGTTTGCCCGCATCTGCGCGAACGTGGGTATGTTTGCGGTGGTGGTCGGCATCCTGCCCATCACGGGGGCGATGACGGAAGCTATGGGCAGCGGCACGGATGCATGGTTCGCCTTTGCGCTGATCGTGGCGCTTCTGATGCTCGGCTTCCAGTGCTTCACGCTCTTTGGTGTGAAGGAGCACTGCGGCATGTTCAAGCAGGAGGAAAAAACCACCCTGAAGGATACCTTCCGCGTGATCTTCAAAAACGACCAGCTGCTGTTCACGACGGTTGCGATGGCGCTTTTCATGATCGGCTATTCCACGACGACGAGCTTTGGCACCTATTATTTCATCTACGCTTACGGCGATCCGGGGATGTATTCCGTGTTTGCTGCGATACTGGGCGTTTCGCAGCTTTCGGCGCTCACGGTGTTCCCGAAGTTCAGCGCGCGTTTCACACGCAGACAGCTGTATTTCGGCGCGACAGCCCTCGTGGTGCTGGGCTACCTCGTGTTCTTCTTCGCGCCGATGAACATGCTTTTCATCGGCGCGGCGGGCGTGCTGATCTTCGTGGGGCAGGCATTCATCCAGCTCCTTATGCTCATGTTCCTGGCGGATACCATCGAATATGGCCAGTGGAAAACCGGCAAGCGCAACGAAAGCGTTACGTTCTCCATCCAGCCGCTTATCAACAAGATCGGCGGGGCGATCGCAAGCGGCATCGTCTCGTTCACGCTCGTCATCTCCGGCATCAACGCGGCCAATTCCGCGGCAGACGTCACGCCGGAGGGCCTGCTTGTGATGAAGCTCGCCATGCTCGTGCTGCCGCTCATCTGCATCCTCGCAGGGTATCTCGTTTACCGCAGCAAGTATAAGATCGACGCGGCCATGTATGAAAAGATCCTCGCAGATCTGCGCGCGCGGGGCGACATCCGGGGTTGACACAACTCCCTGTAATAATAAATTAAAAAAGGCGGCGCCGTGCCCTCCCGCTTTGTGCGCAAAGCGGGAGGGCACTCTTGTAACCGCTTGTGAAATGTGATACATTGTAAGAAACAAATCTTACCGAATGGAGCATGCCATGGACATTATCAATACCACCAATTACGACAAGGACACTGTGCTGCGTTTTCAACGGTTCAACGCCCGCTTCGTAAAGCGCATCCCCTGGAGTACGCAGGCGCTGTTCGCGTTCCTGACGCTCTCCGTGCTCGTGGGCGTGTTTTTCGCCGTGTGCGGCCGCGCATGGCTGTACCTTGGGATCCTCGTGCTCGCGCTTTACGTGTTTGGCCGGCGCTTCTACGCGATTTTCATCGCGCCGGAAAAGAAGTTTGAGCAATCCTCCTTCGCGGGGCTTTCGCAGCGGTACGTGTTCCTCAAAAACTGTTTCACCGTCTGCGTGGACGGCAAGGAGGAACGCGCCTATTACAACCGCCTGTTCGAAATCTGGGAAACGCCGGACGCGTTTTACCTGTATGCGAACGCGCGGCAGGCATACATCGTTTCCAAAGCCGGGTTCGAGCAGGGTACGGTGGAGGCGCTTGCAAAGCACCTGCGCGCCCGGGTGGAGGCGAAAAAGTACAAAGCGGTGAAGCGCTGAGACCGCTGCCATGAAGATCACCTACATCGGCCACAGCGGGTTTGCCGTGGAGCTTGCGGGCTGCGCGCTCCTGTTCGATTATTTTGAGGGCGCTATGCCCTCGTTTGCACCGGAAAAGCCGCTGTATGTGTTCGCAAGCCACGCCCATCGGGATCATTTCAACTTCGATATTTTCAAGCTCAGCGGTATGCACCCGGATGTGACATATATCCTCTCCCGGGACATCCGGCGCAAATGGAGCGCGTCCGGCTTCGCGCGCCGCGGCGTACCGCAGGCGGCGCAGGAAGCGCTCGTGTTCCTCGGCGCGCATGAGCAAAAGCGGCTCGGCACGCTTTGCGTGGAGACGCTCGATTCCACGGACGCGGGCGTTGCGTTCCTCGTTTCGGCGGAAGGGAAAACGATCTTCCACGCGGGCGATTTGAGCGACTGGGTGTGGGAGGAGGAATCCCCGGAGGAGAACCGTGCCATGACCGCGCGCTTCCGGACGGAGGTCGCCCGCCTGGCTGGGCGGCATATCGACGCGGCATTCCTTGTGCTCGATCCGCGGCAGGAGGCGGACTTCGCCTGCGGCTTCGATTATTTCATGCGCCATACGGATACGGTGCGCGCCTATCCCATGCATTTCTGGAAAGATTTTTCCGTGTTCGGCCGCCTGCGGGCGCTGCCCTGTTCGGAGCCCTACCGGAAACGGATCGCTGGGGCGGAGGAATATTGAAAAGGCGCATTTGCCACTCTCACTTATTGCAAAGGAGTATAATAGCTTATGAAAATGAAAAGAGCGACCGCGTTATTCCTGTTTCTGGCAATGCTTTTCGCATTTTCCTGTTGCCAGAACGCAGTGGGGCCGCCCCCATCCACGGCCCCAACCGCAACGCCAATGGCCACAAACGAACCGGAAGCCACCGCAAAGGCGCCTGCCCGGTTTTCCGAAACGGAGAGTTTCCCGTTCCCAAACGACAGCGAAATCGAGATCAGCCCATCCGGCAACCTGATTCTTACAAAGCAGCAGGCGTTGGAGGATTACGATGCGATGTGGGAAACTCTGGAGGAGAATTTCCCGTTTTTCCCTTTGATCCAGGCGGAGCTTGGACTCGACCATACGGAGATCAAGGAGAAATACCGCAACGAGCTTGAAAACTCGCCGGGGAGCGGCATTATACTGTCAAATCTCTGGAATTTGCTGGACAGGACGCTTTCCAACTTCAAGAGTATCGGCCATCTCTATGTGATGAGCGCTGGGGCATATTCCCGTTATTCTGCGCCTATGCAGAGCGCCCCTGAACCCATGCGGCGCGTTCGAGCCATCCTGAAGGCGGATAAGGTAGCTGCGACCTATGCGTATCTCCTTTCGACAGACCCGGTTTTGCAGGCGGAACAGAACGCGGATGCGGAAATGGGTGCGGAAATGGACGCTGAGGAGATCAAACAGTACCTTATCGACAGCAAGTATGTTGAGTTCTCCGTGTTGGAGGACGCCGCTTATCTTAAGATCAATTCTTTCTTGTTAAATAATCAGAGCGATCCGCTGGATCGCGGCAGTATTGCTTTGGACATGTGCGGGCAATTCCTTGAAGAAAATCAAGAGTCGCCGAACATTATCATTGACATCTCGGAGAACAGCGGAGGGAGCGATTTGTTTTGGGGTGCAATCGTATCCTTCCTGCTTGCGGAACCTTTGCCCGGATATGAACGATTGCTAGGATCAAAAGCGGGCGCTTATAACCGTTATGTATGGGGTGGGGAAGAACCGAAACATAAATGGAGCGACGAAGTACTAGGCGCTGTGTTTACCCCGGAAGAAGCGGAATGGCAGGAGAAATTCCCAAACATAAGCCCGGATACAGTCGCGGATATGGATTGGATCTCAATTGTGGATAGCGATCCCACGTTTCCTGCGGAGAACAGCATCGCTTACGAAGGGCGGGTCTGGGTTCTGATTGGGCCGGCGACTTATTCCGCGGCGGAGCAATTTTCCATATTATGCAAAAAGACAGGCTTTGCTACCCTCGTTGGAAAGAGCACCGGCGGCAATGGCATGGGTTGCGAACCCTTTCAGTTCGCGCTGCCCAACAGCGGCCTGCTCATCAGCTACGAAGCCTTCTGCGGGTTCAACGACGATGGAAGCTGCAACCATATCGTTGGCACAAAGCCGGACATTGAGGTGAAGGAAGGCCAGACCGCGCTCGAAGCCTGCCTGGCGGCGATTGCGGAAAGCGGAGCCTAGTTTGGCCGCCTGCGGGCGCTGCCCTGTTCGGAGCCCTACCGGAAACGGATCGCTGGGGCGGAGGAATATTGAAAAGGCGCATTTGCCACTCTCACTTATTGCAAAGGAGTATAATAGCTTATGAAAATGAAAAGAGCGACCGCGTTATTCCTGTTTCTGGCAATGCTTTTCGCATTTTCCTGTTGCCAGAACGCAGTGGGGCCGCCCCCATCCACGGCCCCAACCGCAACGCCAATGGCCACAAACGAACCGGAAGCCACCGCAAAGGCGCCTGCCCGGTTTTCCGAAACGGAGAGTTTCCCGTTCCCAAACGACAGCGAAATCGAGATCAGCCCATCCGGCAACCTGATCCTCACAAAGCAGCAGGCGTTGGAGGATTACGATGCTATGTGGGAAACCTTAGAAGAGAACTTCCCGTTTTTTGACGCTATAAAAGCTGAAAAGGGAGTAGACCACGAGCAGGTAAGGGAGAAGTACCGTGCAGAGCTTTTGAACATCGGTGAAGCTGGAATTTTGATAACGCAGTTCAATGATGTTATAGACCGCAGCCTTTTTGAATTTAACCCTGTTGGCCATCTATGGTCTGTTTCTCCTTCCGATTATGCTTATATGGTTTCATTTCCAATAGAAAATCAGAATAAAACTCAAAAGCAAATGCGCGCTATTATGGATTCCGATAAGGTACGGCAACTGTATGAGTATTTGGGCAGTCTGAACAACGCAGGAGGCCGTCTCCAAACAACGGCTCCACAAGACAGCCCAGACGTTACGGAGATAGAACAGTATCTTATCGAAAATCGATATATCGCAACAAAGTTGTTTGACAACGCCGCCTATATCCAGGTCAACCAGTTCTTACCTCCTGAGGATCCCAACGGCTTTGGAGCCGAATTAGTGGATATATGTAAACGCTTTTTTGAAGAGAACCGGGATTACCCTAACCTTATTATAGACATTTCAGGTAACAGCGGCGGCGGCTCTATGTTTTGGATGGAGATGGTTTCTTCTTTGTTAGCTGAACCTACGCCTCAATACAGTATATTATGGGGTATAAAGTCCGGCGCGTATAATCAATACATATGGAACGCTGAAAAACCGGAAGGAAAAGCGTTTTCTCCAAGCGACAACGAATGGCGCGAGATGTTCCCAAACGTAAAGCCGAATGCAGTAGAGGGAATGGATTGGCTTATTACATCGGAACGAGAATCTCTTATGCCGTCGGAAGATAGCGTCCGATACGCAGGCCACATCTGGGTCTTAACGGGACGTAAAACCTACTCCGCGTCGGACGAATTTTCCATATTCTGTAAGAACACAGGATTTGCAACGTTAGTTGGTGCAACTACGGGTGGTAATGGCGCGGGGTGGGCTCCGCTTTGGTTTGCGTTGCCCAACAGCGGTCTTGTGATTTCTTACGAAGCCTATCATGCGTTTAACGACGACGGAACCTGCAACGCCATCGTGGGCACAAAGCCAGACATTGAAGCAAAGGAAGGCCAGACCGCGCTCGAAGCCTGCCTGGCGGCGATTGCGGAAAGCGGAACCTAATAATATTCGTTCCTGCCTGCAAACAGGGTGCGGCTCCCGGCGGGGAACCGCACCCTGTTTCTGTTTTGCGCTTAGAGCCTGAGCTCGTATCCCACAAAATCCTCGGAATCCCATAGGCGCGCGCGGCCGCGCGCTTCATAGCCGAGCTTTTGATAGATGTGGTTGGTGACCGGGTTGTCCTCAGAGGCGAGCAGCCGCGCGGTGGTAAAGCCGCGTGCGCGTGCGGCTTCGGCCGCAAGGCGCATCGTCTTTGCCGCAAGGCCGCGGCCCTGCGCTTCCGGCAGGATGCCGAGGCGGGCGAGCATGCAGGTATGCTCCTTCGCCTCCGGCCAGGGAAACTCGATGGCTTCCTCGGATTCGTCCAGGATGGCGATGATGGCGAGGGGCGCGCCGTTTTCCCACAGGAAATACAGTTCGCCGTGCGCGATGTCCTCCGCAAGGATTTCGCGGTTCGGGTAATCCGCATCCCAGTGGGAATACGGGCTTTTGGCGGCGGCACGCGCGATGGCGAGCGCCGCGTCGAGTTCGGCCGGGGCGGCCGGTTCAAACGTAAATGGCATGGTTGGTTCCTTTCTCAAATCTTTTTGCAATGCGCATGGCCGCTTGGGGCCTTTCTCCGGTTACGACAGCTCGAACATGCCCATGTAAAGTTGGTAATACTTGCCCTTCTGGGCGATGAGGTCGTCGTGGCCGCCGCGTTCGATGATCTCGCCGTGCTCAAGCACCATGATGGCGTTTGCGTTGCGCACGGTGGAGAGCCGGTGGGCGATGACGAACACGGTGCGATCCTTCATGAGCTGGTCCATGCCGCGTTCGATGTGCGCCTCCGTGCGGGTGTCGATGGAGCTTGTGGCTTCGTCGAGAATCAGCACCGGCGGGTCCGCGACCGCCGCCCGGGCGATGGCGATGAGCTGCCGCTGGCCCTGGCTCAGGTTCGCGCCGTCCGCGGTGAGCACGGTGTCGTATCCCTGCGGCAGGTGGGAGATGAAAAAGTGCGCGTTGGCGAGCTTCGCCGCCGCTTCGACCTCCGCATCCGTCGCGTCCAGCCTGCCGTAGCGGATGTTTTCCCGTACGGTGCCGGTGAACAGGTGTGTGTCCTGCAGCACCATGGCAAGCGAGCCGCGCAGCGCGTCTTTCTTGATGCGCAGGACGGGGATGCCGTCATAGGTGATCTCGCCCTCATGCACGTCGTAGAAGCGGTTGATGAGGTTCGTGATCGTCGTCTTGCCCGCGCCGGTGGAGCCGACGAAGGCGATCTTCTGGCCGGGCCGCGCATAGAGCGAAACGTTTTTGAGTACGGTCTTTTCGCCGTCGTAGCTGAACGTCACGTCGTGGAAGCGCACGTCCCCGCGCACCTCGACGAGCTCATAGCCGCTTTCCGCCGTTTCGGAAGGGACCTTCCAGGCCCAAATGCCCGTGCGTGCGCTGCATTCCTCGAGCGCGCCTTCCGCGTTGCGGCAGGCGTTTACCATGGTCACGTCGCCGCCGTCCTCTTCCACGGGCTCGTCGATCATGTCGAAGATGCGCTCCGCGCCCGCGAGCGCCCCCATCACATTGTTCATTTGCTGGGAGAGCTGGGAGATCGGCATGGCGAACTTGCGCGTATATTGCAGGAAAGCGGCGATGGTGCCAAGGCCCATCAAACCGCCGACCGCGAGCAGGCCGCCCGCCGCAGCCGTGAGCGCATAGGTCACGTGGCCCAGGTTGTTCATGATGGGGCCCATCAGGTTTGCCAAGGTGTTCGCCGTCACGGTGTTTTGGGTGAGCGTTTCGTTCAGCCCGCCGAACGCGCCGTTCACGGCGTCCTCGTGGCAGAATACCTTTACGACCTTCTGCCCTTCGATCATCTCCTCAATGTAGCCATTCACCTGGGAAAGGGAATCCTGGCGCGCCTTGAAATAGCGTCCGCTGCGCTTTGCGATGGCCTTGGTGATAAAAAGCATCACAACGAGCATGGCGATGGCGATGAGCGTGAGGATCGGGCTCAGTACGATCATCATCACGAACGTGCCGACGATGCTGATGATGGAGCTGATGAACTGCGGGATGCCCTGGCTGAGCATTTCGCGCATGGCGTCGATGTCGTTGGTGTAAGCGGACATGATCTCGCCGTGCGTGCGCGCGTCGAAGTAGCGGATGGGGAGCTTCTGCATGTGCGTGAACAGCTCTTTGCGCAGCTGCAGAAGCGTGCCTGTGGAGATATTGATCATCAGGCGGTTGTAAAGGTATGCGCCGCCGATGCCGATGGTGTACATTGCGAACAGGATGGCAAGCTGGCCGATGAGGCCGGAGAAATCCGGCTCCGCGCTGCCGATCCAGGGCACGATGTAATCGTCGATGATAGGCCTGAGCATGTAGGTTCCCGCGACGTTCGCGCCTGCGCTCAGCACAATGCCGATGAGCACCAGCACGAGCTGGAAACGGTATGCACGGAAATAGGAAAACGTGCGCGAGAAGGTACGCCGCATGTTCTTGGGGCGGCGGAACGCGTTTTTGCTTTGACGTACCGGAGGCATATTAGGCCACCCCCTTTTGCTGGGATTCGTAAACTTCGCGGTAGATCTCGTTGCGTGCGAGGAGCTCATCGTGCGTGCCGACGTCCTCGATCTTACCGTCGTGCATGACGACGATGCGGTCCGCGTCCATCACGGAGGTGATGCGCTGGGCGATGATGATGGTCGTGGTACTGGCAAGCTCTTCGCGCAGCGCTCTGCGGATGGAGGCGTCCGTCGCCGTGTCAACGGCGCTCGTGCTGTCGTCCAGGATGATGATCTTCGGGCGCTTGAGGAGGGCCCGCGCGATACACAGGCGCTGCTTCTGCCCGCCGGAGACGTTCACGCCGCCCTGCCCGAGGTCGGTATCATACCCGTTCGGGAAAGCGGTGATGAAATCGTGCGCCGCGGCTGCGCAGCATGCTTCTTCGATTTGCGCGTCCGTGGCGTCTGCATCGCCCCAGCGCAGGTTGTCGCGGATGGTGCCGGAGAAAAGCACGTTTTTTTGCAGCACCATGGAAACGCTGTTGCGCAGGGCTTCGATTTTATACTCCCGCACATCGTGCCCGCCTACGAGCACGGAGCCGGAGATTACGTCGTAAAGCCGCGGGATCAGCTGCACGAGCGAGGATTTTGCGGAGCCGGTGCCGCCGATGACGCCGATCGTCTCGCCGCTCCTGATCTTGAGGTTGATGTGCGAAAGCGTGAGGTTGTTCGGGTCCTTGGAGTAGCTGAAGCAAACGTCCCGGAATTCGACGGAGCCGTCCGGCACGGCGAGGGAAGCGTCGGCCTCATTGTCACGGATGTCGTTCTCTTCATCCAGCACCTCCACGATGCGCGACGCGCTCGCGCGGGTCATGATGAGCATCACGAACATCATCGAAAGCATCATCAGCGAGGAGAGGATCTGCGAGATGTAGCTGATGAAGCTCATCAGGTCGCCGGTGAGCATATCGCCCGCGACGATCAGGTGGCCGCCGATGTAGCAGACGGCGATCATGCAGAGGTACAGCACGTATTGGCCGATGGGCATGTTCCAGACGAGCAGGCGCTCAGCCTTGATCTGCGCCTCGCGCACGGCCTCCGCAGATGCGGTGAAGCGTGCGTCCTCGTGCTTTTCGCGCACGAACGCTTTTACCACGCGGATGGCGATCAGGTTTTCCTGCACCTGCGCGTTCATCCCGTCGTATTTTTTGAGCATCGCCTTGAAGCGCGGGAATGCGCGCGTGCCGATGAAGATCAGGAAGAAGGCGAGCAGTGGGATTGCGAACGCAAACACAACGGCAAGCTCCGCATTGAGCCGCACGGCCATGACTGTGGCCGCGATGAGCATGAGCGGCGAGCGCACGAGCGTGCGGATGATCATCATGAAGGATTGCTGCACGTTCGTCACGTCCGTAGTCAGGCGGGTGATGAGCGATGCGGTGGAAAACTTATCCACGTTGGCAAACGAAAAGCCCTGCACGCGCTCAAACAGGCCGGCGCGCAGGTTCTTTGCAAAGCCCGCGCTGGCTGTGACGGAAAACCGCGCCGAAAGCGCGCCCATTGTAAGCGACAGGCAGGCCATGCCGATCATCAGCAGCCCCCGGCGCAGGATGAAATCCACGTTGCCTGTCGCAATGCCGATGTTGATGATGGCGGCCATCAAGTATGGGATGTATACCTCAAGCAGAACCTCGCAGATGACCGTCAGCGAGGCAAGCATCGAGCGAAGCCCGTATCCCTTAAGAAAAGGGAACAACTTTTTCAGCATGGATCTTCTCCTTCCATTTCGTTGAGCTGGCAGATCAGCTCGTGCATCGTTTTTTGTGCGGCGTCCCCGCGGGCGGAGTTTTGGATCATCCGGTTGAGCATGCTGGAAAGGGACGCAAGTTCCGCGCCGGAAAAGCCGCGGAACGTGCGCGCGTCCAGCGCGTCGAACACGGCGCGCATCTGCATGAGCCGCGCGCGCCCCGCCGCGGTTGCGGTGAGCTTGTTGCGGCGCAGGTTCGCTTCATCCGGCACGCGGGCGATGAGCCCTGCGCTTTCCATCCGTTTGGCCGAACAGGCGATGGATGCGGGCGAAACATGCAGGTGGTTGGAAACATCGGCCTGCGTACAGCCCGGATGCGCAGAAATGTATTCCAGCATCGGCATTTGCGTGCGGTGCAGCTCGATGCCGCGCGCGCTGTCCCGGATGCTGATGCGCCGCAGCAGATCCAACCGGTGCATTGCGCCGATGATCTCGCGGTATTGTTCCGGTAAAGCCATGGTATGCAATCTCCTCTTCACGAAAGTGAACCGATTAACAATTAACCGATTGATATTTTACGCTGTGGGGCAAAATTTGTCAACGGGTAGTTTGACGGAAATGTGCAAACCGTTTTTTTGCGGTAAAATTATACAAATAAAACTGAAAATCTTCAACGGGAGACACGAAGCGACAGCAGATGCTTAAAGCACAGCAAAACACGACAATACCGGCCAAATTCATGCTCTATCGCCGCGAAAATCGCGGTGGTATGATTGGGTTGCAGACAAAAATTGCATCTCGATTGCAAAAAGGAGGCATACGAATGACAAAATATCGAATTCTCATGGCGGACAGCAACCTTCAGTTTCAGACGGCAGTGCGGGACTGCCTTACGGCGCAGGAACAGGTGGCGCAGTTTGAGGCCGTGCCGGATGGGCAGGCAGCGCTCGATGCGCTGCGCGCAGGGCATTATGACGCGCTGATCACGGAGCTGATCCTGCCGCGCGTGGATGGCTTCGAGCTGCTGGAGCGCATCAGCGGAGGCCTTCTGGAAAACCCGCCGGCCGTGATGGTCGTAAGCGCCATGCGCCATGAGGACATGGTGCGCCAGGCCTGTGCGATGGGTGCGAAATACTTCATGGTGAAGCCGGCGGATCCGGAAACGCTCGCCAAGCGCCTGCTCGACATGCTGGAGAACACCTACCTGGGCCGTTCTCAGGTCTGCATGGCGGCAGCGCAGCCCAAGACGCTCGATGAGAAGATCACGGCGGTGTTCCTTGTCATTGGCATCCCGGCGCACATCAAGGGGTACCATTACCTGCGCGAGGCCATCCGCATGGTGTACTTTGAGCCGGAGCTCATCAACCGCATCACCAAGGAACTGTATCCCGGCATCGCCAAGCGCTTCAATACTTCAGCCTCCAAGGTGGAGCGCGCGATCCGCCATTCCATCGAAGTCGCCTGGACGCGGGGCAAGATCGAGAACATCAACCAGCTCTTCGGCTACAACATCTATTCCAAGAACGATAAGCCTACGAACGGCGAGTTCATCGCGCTTGTGGCCGACAAGCTCATCATGGAGGACGCGCGTGAGCGCACCCGGCAGGAGATCCGGGACGTCGGCTGAAACCGGACGAAAGAAGGAAATTGACTGGAAATCGAGCAGGAATTTGCGCGCCGCAGCCTACGCTGCGGCGCGATGCAGGAAGCGCCGCATGCCAGCCCATGGGGACGTTTTTTTGTTGAAATTTGGAAAAAATAAAAATTTTACAGGGGAAATGAATTTATGCGCCTTATGCAGCGCGATATACCGGCGCAAAAAAGCAGTTCACAGATTATTCACATTGCTTGTCCCCGAAAACGGGCAATTTGTGGATAAGTCTGTGGATGATGTGGATAACTCCGGCCCGAATAGGAAACCTGGCCATATCCAGGAACTGATATTTGATTAATTTCAAAGAAGTGACAAAAGCAGCATGCGGATTGCAGCGTTGCGCTGCAAGTCCTGCATTACGCATAAATGCGGGCGGATCTTCATAAATATGGACTGATACAGCCATACGATTGGGAGGGAAAACGATGGAACTGCAATTTAGCGAGCTGGGCGCGACGCGCCTCGTGCTTCGGGCGGCATCGCAGGCGCTGGTAGAAGGGGATCTGCCCTTGCCCGAAGGGCGGCAAAGCGCAGAAGTGCTCTGCGCGGACGGCAGCGTTACAGTCACGGGCGCGGCCGCAAGCGAGGGCGCGGTCACGGTGGAGGGGCGCGTGCGCGTAGAGCTGATCTGCCGCGATGGGGACGAGGTGTTCGCTTTCGCGTCCAGCGCTGCGTTCCGCCATTCGCTCCCTGCGCCGGGCGCGAAGGAGGGGATGACGGCGGAGGCGTATGCCACGCTGCAAACGCTTTCCGTCGAGCAAGCGGGGGCGCTTGCGCTCTCGGCGGTTTTGGATGTGGAGTGCCTGGTGCTGCGGGAGGAGCCGCTGCGCGTGCTCGCAGGCATCAAGGGCGCGGAGGATCTCGAATGCAAGACGCAGAGCTATGGGACCGTGCGCTATGCGCAGCTCGGGCAGGAGGCAGTGCGCATCCGTGAGGACATGAGCGCGCCGAACGTGGCCGCTGTGCTGCGGGCTTCGGGAACCTGCCAGATCCGCGAGCTGCGCTTGGGTGGGGACACGGCCATTTCGGAAGGCACGCTGACCGTCACTGCGCTGACCATCGGTGCGGATGGCAAGCTTGCGCAGCTGGTGCAGCATGTTCCGGTGACGCTCGAGACTGGGGTGGACGCTGTGGGCGCAGACCCGGCACGCTGCGTGGCGGAGGCGGAGGTGGAATCGCTCGGGCTTGCGCCGGTGGGCGAGGACAGCGGGCTCATGAGCGTGGAAGCGCGCATCGCGGTGCGCGTGGAAGCGCCGCAGGCGGAAACTGTGGCTCTGCCGCAGGACGCGTATGCGCCGTCCCTGCCGCTCGCGTGCGTCAAGGAGGAGGTGCAGCTGCTGCTGCGCGGCGAGACGGTGCGTTTCCGCTTCGGCACGTCGGAAACGCTGAACATTCCGGACGGCATGCCGGAGTGCTACCGCGTGGCGTACTGCACGGCACGGCCGGTCGTGACCTCCGCCGCTGTGGAGGATGGACGCCTTGCGGTGGAAGGGCTTTTGTTCACGCGCGTGCTGTACCAGACGGAAGGCGGCATGCTATATGCCTTCACGGAGGATATTCCGTTTCGCTGCGAAAACGGCGGCGTGGGCGCGCTTCCGGAAGCGCGGGCCCAGGTGCGCATAGTTTCTGCCGCGGCCTCCGGCGCGGGGCGCGGGATTGAGTTTTCCTATACGTTGCAGGTATCCGCGCAGCCCTATGAGATCGTGCGAACCGCCGCTGTGACGGGCATGGAGGAATGCGCGCAGGCCGCCGCCCCGCGCGGGGTGGTGATCTACTTCGCGGGCGAGGGGGAAACGCTCTTTGACGTAGGCCGCCGCTTTAACCTGCCGCGCAAGCGCCTGCTGGACACGAACCCCGGCCTTTCGGAAACCCTTGCCGACGGGCAGAAGCTGGTGCTCTTGCTCTGAAGTGCATTTAAAAAAATGGCAACTGCCGCTTAAGCGACAACCTAAAAAGAGCGAAAGCAAAAAATGCTTTCGCTCTTTTGTCTGTCTGATGCGCAGGGGCGCCGTCAGCCAGGACATGTCCCCGTTCTGCTTGACGATGTGCCTGCTTCTGCTATCCCGCGTTATTCATTCCGCGCCGGTTTCAATGCCACCAGGAGGAACCTGTGCGTAGCCGCTTCGATCACGCCGTCTCTCTCCAGCATCTCTTGCGCGCTCCACAGCCGGTCCAGACAACGTTCCACAGAGAATCCCGGAAATTCCCATTCGATGACCCGGGCAAACCATACCAAAGCCCCAACGTCATAAAACCTGATTTTGGAAAACGCTTCCTGCGCATGCAGGACTTCAAATCCGGCGTTCAAAAACTTTGTTTTATTCTTTTGAAGATATTGTTCCGGATAGGGAAGTTCCGTGTTAGGGAGCAGCAGATCGACCAGCTCCCGGTCATTTTCCGCGCCTACCTGCTGCGTAACAAAAAGCCCGCCGGGTTTTAATATGCGGAACAATTCATTGGCGTCGAAGCCGCCATGCCGGTTTGTTACCATGTCGAACGAGCGCGCGTCAAACGGCAGATGGCGGGCGTCTCCAGCTTCCCGGAAATCGATTCCGAGCGGCAGCAAAACCGATTTGCACAGGGCAACGTTTGGGGGATAGCCTTCCGTTGCGCTGGTGTTTTCGTGAGGGTGGTTTAAGGTTAATAAAAACTCGCCGCCCCCGGTATCCATGTCCAGCAATTTATCGTTTGGGGATAAATATTGGCGTATGATTGCTCCATAATCCCACGGGATGTCCTGACCTTCTTCATAACGGCCGTCTATGTGCGAAAAATCCCATCCATGGATATGAGCAATGCGTTCTTCCTGCTGCCATTGTGCTTTTAAGGATTCTAAATCCATATTGACTACTCCCTTTCATAATTTGTTTTTTGATTATGAAACCGGTGCAGCCAGCTGATAGCAAAAACAAAAACTCGATGCAATCCGCTATCAGATACACTGCACCGAGCGATTATCTCGAACAAACCTCATAAGAGTTCACCGCCTTCCTATTGGGATGGTATATCCTTTTGCGGTATTTGTCAACCGTGCCGGCTGCGCTGCGAAGCGGGATTGCCGTGAAAGAGTGAAGATAATGGGGAAAGACCTGGTTTCAGGCTGCTTTCACGGAACATTTATGGTGGCTTATCGTGGGTTTGCGCGTATCACAATAAAAAGCCCCCCTTTTACGGGGAGGATGCCGCCGGAAGCGGTTGCGGGAGTTCTTCTCCGCAGCGCATTCTTACCGCACGGGCCAAAGCTCAATGTAGCCGCGCGTGCCGACGGGCTCAAGCTGGATGCGCGGGTTTGTGGGATCCCAGGAATAGCCGAGCGCGGAGGGATCATAGCGCCGGATGGCCTCCTGCACCGCGGCAATCGCATTGCAGTAGTCCTCTTCGGCAAAGGGTTCGCCCTGGAACATCAGGTATTTCGCCGCGGGCAGCTCGATCACGTCAACCCCTTCCGGTATGGGAGCGAAGTCGTCAAGCGGGCACTCTATGCCCTGCACGTATTCCGAGGTGCCGGGCATGCGGTAGGACGCAGGCAGCCACATGCAGACCGGCTCCCCCGCCAGGGAACGCAGGCTGACGAGGGTGCCCCAAACGTCGCAGCCCACCTCCTCGCAATAAGCGAAATACTCGTTGGCCTGCATGCCGCGCTTGATGACGGCCTTGCGCGCGGGCTTTTCGACGAGGTGGACAAAAACGGTTTTCACAGGTTCCATAGGTTTCGTTTCCTTTCTCAGTTCCCGATATTTTACGCCGTAAGGGGTAAAGAGGCCGAGTGGGATGGGATTGGCTGCGTATTCCGCCGGATTGCAGCCGAACGCCCGGAAGAATGCGCGCTGGTAGCCGTCTACGCTTCCAAAACCCAGGCTGAACGCCACGTCCGCGACTGTGTCCGCCCCATCGCGCAGGCGTAGGGCGGATGGGAGAGCCGCAGGCGGCGCACGTAATCGGCAGGGCTCAGGCCGGTATACTGCCGGAACAGGCGGTAGCAATACCAGGGCGAAAACAGGGAAGCTCCCGCGAGAGCCGCAAGCGTGATGCGTTCCTCCAGATGCGCGGCGATATAATCCTGCATGCGTTGGACGGCTTCGATCTGTTCCTTCATCGGCGTTCCCCCTTCTTAGCTTCCCATAGCATACCAGCATGCCGGGCGTTTCCGCTCGACCTTTTTTGCTGAAAAAGAGAACCGGCCACCCACTTGACCTGGGCAGCCGGAAAACCGGTCAATCGCTGTTTTGCGCATCGTACGCGGCGGCCTCCTGCATCAGCGGCAGAGCCAGCACGAACTTCCAGATGGCGGCGGGCTCCAGCGTGCGGATGGCCGTGACGCGCGGGGCGGGCGGGAGCTCGAAGCGGCGGCCCGGCGCGAACGGGAGCTTGTAGAAAGCCGCGAGCGGATAATGGAATGAAAGCGGCTTGCCTTCCGCCATGCCTTCATAGGAGATGCCGCTGCGGTCGAGCGTGACGACGCCCTCGCCGACGTCCACATGGTCGAGCGCCCGCTCGGTGAGGTGGTATTGCAGGCAGCAGCGCGCGGACAGGCGGTAAGCAGGGTTCCGCATTTCCTCACGGAGCGCCGCGCGCTGCGCGTCCGCCCAAGCGAGCGGGGAGGCGGGGATCACGTCTTCCTGGCCCGCCGGGGCGAGGAAGCCATATTCGTCCATCCTTCCCCGGTTGCCGCAGGCCGCGCAGAAGATCTCGTTCCCCTCGGTACGCATCGTGAACTCCGCACCGCATTTTGGGCAGCGGTAAAGGAGCAGTTCCAAACCCTCCGCCGGACATTTGGCGCGGAAGCGGACGCGCGCCGTTTCCTGCCATGCGTATTCATCCTGGAAGATGCCTTCCCGGATGCGGGCGTAGAGCGCTTCGTTGGAAAGCGTGGGCAGCTCCTCCGCCGCAGCGATAAGCGTCACATCCGTTTCCACGCGGCCGCGCCGGCGGCCGGGCCCCCATTTTGGCCGCGTCAGGTAACTCCCCTTGGTGCGCACAGCGTAAACAGGAGCGCGTAGCAGCTTGCAAAGGCGTGCCGTGCTTTCTGGGAATTCTTCCGTCCGGCCGGTGCCGTTGACCTCGCCTTCTGGGTAAAGCAGGATGCTGCCGCCTGCGGATACAAGCGCGCGCATATCCCGGATGGCGGCCACATCCGCGGTAAATTGCGTCTTGCGCACGCATTGGGCGACGCGCAGCAGGTAGCAGAGCGGCTTCTGGTTGAAGAAGTGCGCGGACACGAGGAAGTTCATCCGCTTGGGATAAAGCGCTACGATGGCGAACAGAAAATCGAGGTTGGAGGCATGGTTGCCGAGCACGGCGATGGGGCCGCGCTCCCTGCGCACAGCAAGCGATTTCGGCCGCCGGTAACCATAGCGCAGGCGCAGATAGGGCCAAAGCAGGAGATACGCCAGCGTGTAAGGGACGGGCGGCTGCGGTTTGGGTTTGGTTTCGCGCTTTCGTTTCATTATCGGATCACCCTTGTTTTGCGTAGCCTTTGGGCGCAACGCCAAGTATTCCCATGCAAACGGATGGTTATCCAAGCGGCGGCATTCATGCCCATATGGAGCGGCATATCCCACGTGAAGCTGGGAAGCGCAGCGTAAAAGCACATACGGCGCGTGGCATTGAACGAGGATCTGACAGCGCGGGGGCTTATGCTCCCCCGCATCCAATCCCGAAGGCTTTAAACGATACCGCGTTGTTCGGATTGCCGCAGCAACTCAAAAAGGGGCGCTGCCGCGCCCCCTTCAGCATAACACTGCCATACGCCGCAACGGAAGCAAGCGACGCTCGTTATTATTTTATTTTGCGGCATTCAAGGTAATAACGTTTCTCGTTCGCCTCGCCCATGGAGAAGGTCTTGCGCGGGAGCGCGCCGTCGAACACCACGGTGGGGAAGAAGGCGCTCTTCGCCATCGGCGGCAGCAGAAAACCGAGGTTGCCGGGCTTTGCGCCGAGTTCGCAGACGACGTCCGCGCCGTGGATATAGTCGATCGTGGCTTCCGGGAAGGCTTTGAGCATCGCGTCGAGCGCGTTTTGCAGCGTGCCGACCTCAAGCTGCGCCGTGGGGGCGTTTACCTTGAGGTAACCGTACCCTTCGGCGGAGACGAAGGGCAGGATATGCCCGCCGCAGGTCTCGGCGATCTTGACGGAAGCGTCGCAGGCTTCCTTAGTTTCAAAGCGGTTCAGCTTGCAGGCGCCGTTGTCCGCGGCAAGGCGTTTCACGAGCCAGCGCAGGGCCTTTTCCACATCAAGGTTGAACAAAACCCTGTGGATGGGCTCGAAGAGGATGCCTTCGTCGTGGATGTTCTCAAGCTCCACCAGCGCGTAGCGCGCCGGGTGGTTCTCCCGTTCAGCAGGGGTGAGCTCCTGCTTCCGGGCTTCCCAGTTGGCCTTCGCGGTGGCGAAGGAGTGATTGCCGTCGCCCATCGCAAAGAGCATCGGGGCTTTGCCTTCGCCATACTGCGCCGCGAAGCGGGCAGGGTCGGCAAGGGCTTCGAGCGCACGCAGCGCGCCATTGATGCGTGCGGCGTCTTGAATCATATAGCCCTCGATGTGGCCGCCGCCGAGCATGAGCTCGAAATCGTAGAGCTTTGTCTCCGCATTGGCCGCTGCTGCGAGCGGCTCGATCACCGTGCAGGCCGGGTCGTCGATGAGGACGAGGATGTGCGGCAGCTCCAGCGCCGCGTCCTTGCGGATGCGCAGGCGCGGAGGGATGCGCTCCACGATCGTGCCCTCCGAGGCGCGGATGAGCGTTTCGGAGCCGCGGCTGTAATCGTACTGCTCAAGGTCGAGCGCTACGATGAGGCCGTTGCGGGTCTTGCCGTCTACCGTGCGGCGCACGAAAACGAAGCCCTGGCCGCGGCTCTCGAGCGTGCCTCCGGCCATGTAGCGATCCATGGTGGCATTGATCGTGGCGATGCGTTCCGCCTCGCCGGGCTTGTCGAGATACATTTCGGGCAGCATCAGGCGCAGTGTGGAAGGCGCTTCCCCTACGATGCGCTCCGCCTCTTCCCAGTATTCTGGCTGGGAGGTGAACTGGTCGCAGGCGACAACGGCCCATTTTTCCATGGATACGCCCTTGCGCGGCAGCAGGATGTCGGGAACCTGAACGCCGATGGAGTTTTGGAACATGCGAATGTCCTCCGTAAAAATAATATGGATGGGTTTCCCGCAAGCCTGCCGCACGGGAATGCGCCGGGCCGGCGGTTATTGGATCGTGGTGCCCGCCTTGCCTTCCAAAGCGAGGGCCGCCTTGTCGAGCGAGGTGATGATCGCCTTGCGGCCAGGCTTGCTTTCCACGAATTTGACGGCGGCTTCGATCTTGGGCAGCATGGAGCCGGGCGCAAAATGCCCCTCTGCCATGTACTGCCTTGCCTCGGTTGGGGTGATCGCATCGAGGTCCTTCTGATCCGGCTTTTTGAAGTTGATGCTAACCTTTTCCACGGCGGTGAGGATCACGAGCGCGTCCGCGTCAAGATCCTCGGCCAGGCGCTCGCTCGCAAGATCCTTGTCGATCACGGCGGCGACGCCTTCGAGGTCGCCCGCCGCATTGCGCACGACAGGGATGCCGCCGCCGCCTACGGTCACGACGATGAACCCATTATCCACCAAACAGCGCACTGCGTCAAGCTCCACGATTTCCACCGGCATCGGGGAGGCGACGACGCGCCGCCAGCCGCGGCCCGCGTCCTCCTTCATAATGTAGCCCTTCTGTGCGGCGATGGCCGCAGCTTCCTCTTCGGTATAGAACGGGCCGATGGGCTTGGAAGGGTTCTGGAACTTCGGATCCTCCGCGTCAACGACGACCTGCGTCACTACGGTGGCAACGTGAGTATGGCCGCCGCGGCTTCGAAGCACCTTGCCGAGGCCTTGCTGGATGTGGTAGCCAATCATGCCCTGGCTCATCGCGCCGCAGACGTCAAACGGCATGGCGGGGGTGACGGGTTCCGCGTATTCGTTCTGGATGACGAGGCGGCCCACCTGAGGCCCGTTGCCGTGCGCAAGCACGATGTGATAGCCTTTTTCGAGGATGTCGGCGATGTAAATGGAAGTTCTCTCGACCACTTCAAGCTGCGCCTGTGCGGTCGCCGGCTTTCCGGCCTCCTGAAGGGCGTTTCCACCAAGTGCGATCACGATTTTGTTCACGATGGCGTCTCCTTTATTCCTTTTTTATCAATCATGCGGCTGTTCCGGTTTGCCGCGTATGCTGTGGCTTGCATATTGTATTTGTATGGATACAGTATATATACATATGAATGTTTTTGTCAACACCTAAAAGATTTTCAGGGAGAAATGCGGTGCGGGGGCGCGCCGTCCGGTTTGACAATGCCTTGCCCCGGCCGGTATAATGGGGAAGAAAGGAAGCCGCAACATGGAAAAGGGACTTAGGCAATGCTGCATTTGCGCCGTATTTACCGCGCTGTGCGCTGTATGCGCGCAGATCCAGATCCCGCTGCCGATGGTTCCGCTCAACCTTGCGTTGTTCGCGGTACACCTCGCGGGCATATCGCTCGGCCCCAAGCGCGGTGTGGCGGCAGCCGCGGCCTATGTGCTTCTCGGGGCGCTCGGCGCGCCAGTGTTCGCGGGTTTTGCGGGCGGGGCGCAGGTCATCGCTGGAAAGACGGGCGGCTACCTCGTTGGGTATTTGCTTGCAGCGTTCCTGGATGGATACCTGCGGGAGCGCTGGGGCATGGGGTTCTGGCGGCTCTGTGCCGCGATGGCGCTTGGCACGGCCGCGTGCTATGCGTTCGGCACGGTTTGGTTCATGGCGGTTACAGGCACAGGGCTTTGGGTAAGCCTCGCTTACTGCGTGCTCCCCTTCCTTGTGGGCGATGCGCTTAAGATCGTCCTTGCAGCCTATCTGGGGCGCCGGCTGGAAGCGCCGCTGCGGGCGCTTGGCGGCGGAATATAAAAGGAGATGATTTTAATTATGGAAGAAAAGAAAGCGTATTCTTTTTTTCGCAATTCGGAATGCGAGTTTTTCCCGTGCCATAAAACCAGCGACCCGGAAAACTTCAACTGCCTGTTCTGCTATTGCCCGCTGTATGCGCTGGGCGACAAATGCGGCGGCAATTTCACCTATACGGAAAACGGCGTTAAGGATTGCAGCAACTGCATGATCCCGCACAGGCGCGGCGCCGGATATGATTACGTTATGCAGCATTTCGGCGCGATCATGGAGCTTGCGAAGAAGAAATAGCGTGCCCGCGCGGCGCATGGATAAGATACGGGCCAAGGCCGGCCGGCTGAAGAAAAAACAGGCGGAATTGCAGCGTGAGCGCAATTCCGCCTTTGCTAGGAGCGCTTAGCGCCCGGGTGCGCGCTCATGGGCGCTGGCCGATGAGCTGGAGCGCTTCCGAAAGCGTGTTCACCGGCGGGAGGCAGGCGTTTCCCCGGCAGACATAATAGGCAGCCCGCCCGTCCTTGCACGGGTAAGCTGCCGTAGGGGCGTGCAGGACGCGCAGGGCGGTATCGAACGGAACGCGGCGGGCAAGCTCCTCCGCGTCGTTCTCGTTTTGGAGCACGCAGACGAGCGTTGCATGGGGGCGGGAAAGCAGCAGCGCGAAAAGGAAAAAGCAATGCCCGGCAGGATGCGCCTGCGCTTCGGCGGCGAGGAAGCGCAGCTGTGCCTCCGCGCGCGGGCCAAAGCGCGCTTCGTCATGAACCTGGCTCAGCCGCGTGAGCACGTACGCCATCATGGAATTGCCGCTTGGCATCGCGCCGTCATAGGTTTCTTTGGGCCGCAGGATCAGCGGCTCGTTTTGCGCACCGGAAAGGAAATAGCCGCCCTCCTCTGGATCGGAAAAGAGCGCTTCCGCCCGCTCGGCGAGCGACGCAGCCTTTTCAAGATATTCATCGGTAAAGGCGGCTTCATACAGCGCGAGGTATGCGAACGCGAGCGCGGCGTAATCGTCCAGAAAGCCGGGGCCGAGCGGGCGGCCGCCGCGCGTGCCTGCGCGGAGCATGCCGCCGGGCATGCAAGCCCGTTCCAGAAAGGTACAGGCGCGCTTTGCGGCCTCCAGGTATTCCGCGTTGCCCGTGGCGCAGAAAAGCTTTGCGAGCGCCGCAATCATAAGGCCGTTCCAAGACGTCAAAACCTTGTCGTCCCGGTGGAGCTGCGCGCGCTTTTGCCGGTATTCGCGCACCCTGGGCAGGTATTGCTCGAACACGTCCGTCAGCGCTTCCGCACCGAGCAGGTTCGGGATGCTCTTCCCTTCAAAGTTCCCGCCGGGCACGATGCCGTAATACCGGTTGAACAACGCGCCTACGTCCGGGCCGAGCAGATGGGTGAGTTCCTCCGGTTCAAATACGTAATATTTGCCCTCCACGCCCTCGCTGTCCGCGTCCTCGGCGCTGTAAAAGCCGCCCTCCGGGGAAACAAGCGCGCGCAGGACGTAGGCTGCCGTCTTTTCCGCGACGGTTTTATAAAGCGCGTTGCCCGTGAGCTGGAACGCCATTGCGTAGGCGAGGATCAGGAGCGCGTTGTCATAGAGCATCTTTTCAAAATGCGGGACGAGGAAGCGCTGGTCCGTAGAATAGCGCGAGAAGCCGCCGCCGATGTGGTCGAAGATGCCGCCGCGGTAAAGCGAAACGAGCGTCTTTTCCGCCATGGCGCGCGCTTCCGTATCCCCATCGTGGGCGTGAAGCGCGAGCAGGAACATCAGGTTGTGCGCGGCAGGGAATTTGGGCGCGTGGCCGAAGCCGCCGTATCGCGCGTCAAACGTTGCGCGAAAATGCGAAAGCGCTCTCCGGATGAGCGATTCGGTCGGCTCCGGGCCATCCCCGGACCGGGCGCTTTTTTGCAGCGCGCCTATGACCGCGTCCCCGTTCTTGAGGAGGGCAGCACGGTCCGTTTGCCAGAGGAAAACGATGTTTTGGAGCAGCGCGAGGAACGCGTCCTTCGGAAAATATGTCCCCGCGAAAAAAGGCTTCTGCCCGGCGGTCATGAAGATGCTCGTCGGCCAGCCGCCGCTGCCGGTATACGCCTCGCATACGCGCATATACACGCTGTCTACGTCCGGCCGCTCCTCCTTATCCACCTTGATAGAGATGAAGTGCGTGTTGAGAAACGCGGCGACCTCCGTGTCCTCAAAGCTTTCGTGCGCCATGACGTGGCACCAATGGCAGGTGGAATACCCAACGCTCAGGAACACGGGCTTATCCGCCCGCCGTGCGGCCTCGAATGCCTCCGGACCCCAGGGATACCAATCCACGGGGTTCTCCGCGTGCTGGAGCAGATATGGGCTGATTTCATTCTGTAAACGGTTCATATCAAATTCCTTATCCTGCATTCTGTTGCTTTCCAAACGCGGTACGCATAGTATGAACCAGAAACGAGGTGAAACCTATGCAGAACAACCGGCAGAAAGCGGGAATGCAAACTTTGTTTTCCGGGCTTAGCGCAAGCCCGGGTGCGGTTGCGCGGGTGAGCGGAGATGCCGCGCATCCACAGCTGTGCGGGGTCGTGCGCTTTTATCCGGCGGGAAGCGGAACGCTTGTGCTTGCGGAATTCCACGGCTTGCCGTATAACGCGGCGCGCTGTACGGAAAACATATTCGCCATGCACATCCATACGAACGGCAGCTGCGCTGGGGATGGCGGGGCGTTTGCCGGCGCGGGCGGGCATTATAACCCGGCGGGCTGCCCGCATCCAGCGCATGCGGGGGATCTTCCACCGCTGTTTTCAAACCGGGGATATGCGTTTTCTGCATTCTATACAGAACGCTTTACCGTGCGGGAGATCCTGCACCGCGCGGTCATCCTCCATAGCCAAAGGGATGATTTCACATCCCAACCGGCAGGCGATGCCGGCAGCCGCATTGGCTGCGGGATAATCGAAGGGTAAAGCGCCGCTGCGTCAGTAATTTTCGGCTTTCCGCTCGAAGAAAGATTGTGCATACCCACAGGCAGGGCAGCGCTCAGGCGCCTCCGGACCAGTGTGCAGATAACCGCACTGGCGGCACATCCAGACCGTTTCTTCGCTTTCCTCGGAAAAAACGCGGTTCTTGCGGATGTTTTCGAGCAGGCGGAGATAGCGTTCCTCATGAGCCTGCTCAACGTCCGCAACGCGTGCGAATCGTTCGGCGAGGGCATAAAACCCCTCTTCGCGCGCCTCGCGCGCCATGCGGGCATACATGTCAGCCCATTCCATGTGCTCGCCCTCGGCAGCAGTAACGAGGTTTTCTGCGGTGCTACCGATGCCGTGGAATTCCGCATACCACATCTTGGCGTGTTGGCGCTCCTGCATCGCTGTTTGCTCAAACAGTGCGGCGATCTGCTCATACCCTTCATTGCGCGCGGCTTCCGCAAAAAAACAATATTTATTGCGTGCCTGCGATTCTCCGGAAAAGGCATCCATCAGGTTCCGCTCGGTCTGTGTGCCGGCATATTTACGGTCATGCTCCACCTCTGCAACGGGCTTAAATTTGGAGGCGGGAGCCTTGCAAACAGGGCATTGGTCCGGCGCGCTGTCCCCCGTGTGGACATACCCGCAGACGGTGCAAACGTATTTGTTCATAAATTGCGCTCCTTTCAAAATCCGGCTTCCAACGAGGCCGTTTTTTTCAGGATTCCCGAAACACCGGCGCTTCATGCGGCGCATGCTTGCGCTCTGCATGCGATAAGGCTTACAATAAAGCCAAACTGTAAACGGCATATTGACGGAAGGGAAATGGCTTGAATTATATCGAAACGACATTTGGAGAAGCGGAGGGCCGTCCCGTAAAGCGGCTGACGCTCTCTGCGCACGGCTACCGCATTTCGCTTTTGAACTATGGGGCTACGCTGCAAAGCCTCGTGCTGCCCAACGGGCTGGACGTCTGCCTCGGATATGACACGCTCGCGGAATACTGTGCGCGGAACGGATGCCTTGGCGCGACTGTGGGCCGCTACGCAAACCGCATCGGCGGCGCGGCGTTCTTACTGAACGGGGTGGAATACCGCCTCGCCGCGAACGAAGGGGGAAACCAGCTCCACGGCGGTGCGCATGGGTTTGATAAGCGCGTCTGGGATTATGCGCCTGCGGCGGACGGCGTGGCCTTCTCCCGCGTTTCAGCGGACGGGGAGGAGGGCTTCCCCGGCGCGCTTACGGTCACAGTGACCTATACGCTTTTGCCGGATGGGCTCCGCATCCAGTACGAAGCGCAGAGCACGCGCGATACCTTTGTGAGCCTCACGAACCATGCGTATTTCAACCTGGCCGGGCAGGGGAACGGGACGGTGCTCGGGCATATGTTAACGCTTGCGGCGGAGGAATATACGCCTGCAGGTGCGGGAAACCTGCCGCTTGGCACGCTTACGCCTGTCGCAGGTACGGCGCTCGATTTCCGCGTGGCGGCGGCGCTTGGCGCGCGTATCGGGGACGCGCTGCTTGCGCCCACGCAGGGGTATGACCACAATTTTGCCCTTTCGGGCGCGGGGATGCGCCGTGCTGCTTTGCTTTCCTGCCCGGGAAGCGGCGTTTCGATGGAGGTGCATACCACGATGGAAGGGATACAGCTTTACACGGCGAATTTCCTCTCCGTGCGTGCGGGCAAGGGCGGCGCACAATACGGGGCATATGCTGGCGTGTGCCTGGAAACACAGCGTTTTCCGGACGCGATGCATCACACGGCGTTCCCATCCCCGCTGCTGCGGGCAGGCATGCGGTACGACGAACGGACGGAATACCGGTTCACGCTTGCATAAACGGCTTCGGCTCTACGGAGCGTGGATAGCGCAGGCCGGGCGTACATGCTATACTTTCTGCAAGAGGTGAAGAAAAATGGATTGCGCAAAAGCGGGGCGGCTGATCCGTACCCTGCGGCTGGAGCGTGGCTTGACGCAGGCAGAGCTTGCGGGGGCGCTTTGCGTCAGCCCAAAAACGGTTTCAAAATGGGAAAACGGAAAAGGCTGCCCGGATCTTTCGCTTTTGCCGGCGCTTTCGGACCGCCTCGGCGTGGAGCCGGAAACGCTTCTTTTGGGCGAACTCTGCGCAAATGACGTTGTGGGAGGGAACATGAAAAAAACAAAATACGCCGTTTGCCCTGCATGCGGCAGCATTACGCTTACCACCGGGGAAGTGGCGATCTCCTGCTGCGGCAGGAAGCTCGCCGCCCTTGTGCCGAAGAAAGCGGGTGCGGCGGAGAAACTCACCATTGAACCCGTGGAAACCGAGTGGTATATCACGAGCCCGCACGCGATGATGAAGGAGGATTATATCTCCTTTGTGGCGTTTCAGACGGGCGACCGGGTGCAGCTCGTCAAGCAGTATCCGGAATGGGATTTGCAGGTGCGCATTGAACGCCGGGGGCATGGGATGCTCCTTTGGTACAGCGCGAAGGAAGGCCTACTGTATCAGCTGATTTAACGGGTACGGTACAACAAAAAAGCCGGCCGCGCATACTGTCCCGGTGCGCAGCCGGCCCAAACGTCGTGTCCGGTTTTACCATTCCTTTGTTTTGGCCTGCTTTTTGAGCTTTATCAGTTCGATCTGGTATACCGCCAGCGCGGCAAGGGAAATGGCTGCAAAAACCGCCCATATCAGGGCGCGCAGGGCAATCCCCAAAACTGCTGACGCCAGGAAAAAGAACAGCCACGGCTTCCTTAAATTTTTGTAGTATGCCCGTTTGTCCTCATAGGTCGTATGCAGCGCAAAAGCCTTGCCGTCGTTCTCCTTTTCGACGATCAGCAGCTCCCGGTTGAACGTGGTGGTGTTTGTGGCAAGCTGCCCGCCCTGTTCCGCCCAGGGACGCCAGCGCACCTTGCCGATGGAATAATTGAGGTTGATGTTTTTGAAGAAAACGCGGTATCCGCAGTCCTCTAAAAAGCGGGCGTAATCCTCGGCGGAAGACTTCGATTTCTGGCCGACGAACTCCAGACGGTACTGATATTGCCCGGGTTTGCACGCTTCAAACTCGTAAAGCAGTTTCTCGGCGCGGATCAGCCGGTATCCACGCTCCGCCATCCCGTTGAGCCATTTTTCCTGCGAGGTAAGCAACCAGCCGTAAAAACGATAGCACCTTTTGCTCATAAGCTTCCTCCTATGATCTCTGTTGCCGCCTGCTCCAATTCCCGTAGGCGCGTCAACTCTTTTCCGGCAATCTCTTTGCCGAGGGCAGTGATCTGGTATTCCTTTTTTCTGCCTGCCTGGCCGCCGCACCGCGCGATCCACCCCTTGTCCTCGAGAGCGTTCAGCGCGCCGTAAAGCGTTCCCGCCCCCAGGGACAAGCGCCCGCCAGTCTTTTCTTCGATGAATTGCATGATAGCGTATCCGTGTTTTGGTGCGAACAGGGCAAGCAGGATATAGAACGTCACCTCGGTCAGCGCGCCCCCCTTCACATTGTCCCGCATGCGAAATCCTCCTTATTACGGTTAACGCAATAAACTATATCAGTAACCGTAATAAAAGTCAAGATGGAGCCAACCGGCTTTTCAACATGCAAAAGGAGCGGCCTGAGAGCCGCTCCTTTTGCATGGATGGAATTTGGGAGCCGCAGCTTACAGCAGCGCGCCAAGGCGGCGGATACCCTCGCGGATCTCGTCCTTGGAGGCGTTGGTGTAATTGAGGCGGAAGGTGCGCACCGCCTTGGGCGCGGTATAGAACGGGTCGCCAGGCGCGACAGCCACCTTGCTTTCCACGGCCTTATAGAAGAAATCGAGCGCGGTCCTGCCCTCAGGCAGCGTACACCAGATGAACATGCCGCCGTCCGGCTTCGTATAGGATACGGAGGCGGGGAAGTATTCGGCCATGGCGCCGAGCATGGTCTTGCACTGGCCTTCATACAGCGTGCGGATCTCCTCGATGTGGCCGTCGTAATCGTTGTTGGCAAGGTAATCGTAGAGCACATACTGCGAGAGCACGCTCGTGTGTACGTCCGAGGATTCCTTGGCCGCGGCCACCGCCTCGAGCAGCTCTGCGTTCTTGCAGACGAGGTAGCCCACGCGCATGCCCGGCGTCGCGGTTTTGGAGAAGCTTCCGAGCAGGATGCAGTTATCAAACCGGCCCGCGGCGATGTAGGGCAGCGTGCTGCCATCAAAGCGCAGTTCCCCGTAGGGGTCGTCCTCGACGAAGATGACGTTCTTGCCTTTGATGACGTTGTAGACGGCATCGCGGTTTTGCACGGAGTAGGTGAGGCCCGTCGGGTTCTGGAAATTCGGCACCGTGTAGATGAACTTCACGTTGGGCGCTTCGAGCGCGGCTGCAAGGCCGGAAACATCCAGCCCATCCTCGCTGAGCGCGACGGGGCGGAAAGTAGGCGCATATTGCTGGAAGGTTCGGAGCGCGCCGAGGTAGCCCGGCTCTTCGACGACGACGCTGTCGCCCGGGTCGATGGTGATCTTGGCGATGAGGTCGAGCGCCTGCTGGGAGCCGGTCGTGATGAGGATATCCGCGGCGGTCACGCCGAGGCCGTATTTTTTATTGCAGCGCGCGGCGATGAACTCACGCAGCTCCGGGATGCCGGCAGTGAGCGAGTATTGGAATAGCTTCGTGCCGTAGCGCTCCACGGCGCGCGCCATGGACGCGCCAAGCGCTTCCATCGGGAAGGAAAGCGGGCTCGGCAGGCCGCCCGAGAAGGAAATGATTTCCGGATCCTGCGTGGCCTTCAGCATGCCTTTAATAAAGGAAGGCGGGAGGGCTTTGACGTTTTTGCAGAGCAACTGTTGGATCGGGGTTTCCATAGCGGGTATCCTTTCTGTAAGCATAAAAATATATTCCGACATGCACAAGGCATGGCGATGACGATGATTCATAATTATTAAAAATATATTATTTCTATCATAGTGATGTTGCACCCCAAAAACAAGAGGAAAATGCAAATTCTTTGAAGAAACAGAAGGTGAGACGTGCATATTATGAAATCCCCCGGAATCATCCGGGGCAGCCTGGAACATGGCGCAGGGCGCGGGAGGAAAGCATGCCTAAACCGCCGAAAGCGCGGGCGAAAGGAATCCGCCCGCGCTTCAGGCTGTCGATAAAGTGGCAGATGCCACTTTATCGAGGATTGCACATCGCGCTTGCGCCGATGGCGCGGCCAGCGCTCCGTGTAAAGAAAGCCTTGCGGCGCAAGGCTTTTCGCTCGCACCGCACAGGTCGCTGCTCGCGATCAAAAGTCAAGGGCTGCGGCCCTTGACAATCCCGGAGAGACTTTTTCGACATGCTGAGCGCGGGCGAAAGGAATCCGTCCGCGCTTGAGCCATCGGGAAAGGCCAACAGCCTTTCCCGGCGGGAGTCAGATCGCAGCTGCAAGCAGAAGCTGCAGCCGGCAGCGCTTATTGCGCCTTCTCAAATAGGATGTATTCCTCCGGGTTCACAGGCGTACCGCTCCGGTACAGCTCGAAATGCAGGTGGCTCTTGTCGCCGCATTCCGAGATGGCCGTATCCCCAACCGTGCCGATGAGATCGCCTGCGTTGAGCCGCGCTCCCTCACGCACGGGCGGTTCTGCTGCAAGGTTGGCGTAAACGGCGAGCATGTTGTCCTGGCTTTCCACCTCCACCGTCACGCCGAGCGCATCATCGGTATAAACGGCCTGCACCGTGCCAGCGAACACGGCATGCACCTCCGTGCCCTTGGGGGAGGCGACGTCAACGCCCGCGTGCGTCATCCATTGGTTCAGCGTGCGTGAATACAGCAGAGAATCCATTGCGAAACCCCAGATGATCTCGCCGGAGACGGGCGGGGAGGCCTTCGTGCGCGCAGGGGCCTTCGTGGCCTTAGGCGCTTCGGTGAAATCTGGGATGGGAGTAGGCGACGGGGTTGGGGAAGGCGTGGGCGTGGGAAGCGTGAGCGCGGGCGTGCGCGCCGCCTCGTTGAGCCGTTCGTCGTTGGAATAGGCCACGGGCGCATCCGTTGCGTCGGGCGTATCTTCCCCGTCCTGTGGGACGGAGAAGGCGGCTACCGCCGCCACGCACAGCAACGCGATGCATGCCGAGAGCGCGATATAATACCCCTTGGCCCGGAAGAACACAGCAGCCTTTTCTTTGAACGCCGCAAAAGCCTGCCGGAATTTCTGCATAAATGAACACCTCCATCATTCGTATCGCAGGAGCGCCCGGCCGCGCGGGGCGAGGGCGGTCCTCTTGCCAGATAGTGTTGCCTATTTTTTGCTTTTTCAATCTTTTTTCACATTGTGCGGCTGACGGCGCGCACGCGGCCGTGCTATAATGGAGCAGACACAGAAGAAAGACGCGCCTTTACAGGCGCTTGGGAGGGCATGGAATGAGCAAAGTCTGCACGGTCGGCGGACAGGCCGTGATGGAAGGCGTGATGATGAAGTCGCCCACAGGCATCGCCATGGCGGTGCGCAAGCCGGACGGCACCATTGTGACGCAATATAAAAAAGCAAAATCCCGCGCGCAGAAAGGGACGTTCTATGGCCTGCCCATCGTGCGCGGCGTAGTCGCATTCGTGGAATCGCTCTCCATCGGCATGGGAACGCTGACCGAGTCCGCGAAGCTCGCCGGGGAGGAGATCGACGAGGAACCCACCAGGTTTGAAAAATGGCTGGCAGAAAAGCTCGGCAAATCCGTGGAGGCGGTCATCATCGGCGTTGCGGTGGTGCTCGCGGTGATTCTCGCGGTGGGCTTGTTCTTCGTGCTCCCCACGCTCCTCAGCTCGCTGATCCTCGGCGGGAGCGAGGTCGCTTCCGTCTGGAAGAGCTTGACGGAAGGGCTTGTGCGCCTCGCCATTTTCCTCGGGTATATCGTGCTCTGTTCCCGCGTGAAGGATGTGCGGCGCGTGTTCATGTACCATGGGGCGGAACATAAGACCATCGCCTGCTATGAGGCGGAGGAGCCGCTCACCCCGGAAAACGCGGCGAAGCACAGCCGCCTGCACCCGCGCTGCGGCACGAACTACCTGTTCCTCGTGATGGCGGTTTCCATCCTGTTTTTCGCGGCCGTCGGCTGGAATGCGAATTTTCTCGTGCGCCTTGCCTCGCGCCTCATCTTCCTGCCGCTCGTAGCGGGCCTTTCCTACGAGGTGCTGCGCTTTGCAGCGAAGCATGACAACCTGCTTACGCGCATCATCCGCGCGCCGGGCATGGGGCTGCAGCGCATCACCACCAAGGAACCCACGCCGGATATGCTCGAGGTGGCGATCACCGCGTTCGAACTGGCGATGGACCCGGAGGCCTTCGCTGCAAAACAGGCCGCCGCGGAGGCGGAAACGGCTGAAGGGAAGGCGGAGCAGGAAAACCCGGTTGCCGTGCAGGCGGAGGAAGCGAAGGCAAGTGACTGAACAGAGCTGCAAAACCATACGCGAGGCGTTGCGCGCGGCACAGGCCGCGCTCGCGCCCGTTGCCGGGGAAGAAGCCGCACGGGAAGCGCGGCTTTTTTTCTGCCACGCGCTCGGGTGGGATATGGCGCGCCTGCTTTTGCACCAAAACGACGTATTTTCCGGGCAATGCGAGGCGCGGGTTTCGGCCATGCTCACGCGCAGGCTTGCGGGCGAGCCGCTGCAATACATCCTGGGCGAATGGGAACTGATGGGCCTGCCCTTTGCGGTGGACGCGCGTGCGCTCATTCCCCGGCAGGATACGGAGACGCTGATCGAGACGGCCCTCGGCCTTATCGCGGCACGGGGGTATCATACTGCGCTCGACCTTTGCTGCGGTACGGGCTGCATCGGTATCAGCCTGGCGAAGCTTTCCGGCACTGCGGTTACGCTTGCGGACATAAGCCCGGACGCGCTTGCCCTCGCGCGGGAAAACGCAGCGAAAAACGGCGTGGCGGCCCGCTTCGTGGAAACGGACCTGTTTTGCAATATAAAAGAAAACTTTGACCTCATCGCCTGCAACCCACCGTATCTTTCCGCTGCGGACATGGCTTCCCTCCAGAGGGAGGTGCGCTTTGAACCCGCGCTCGCGCTCTATGGCGGGCCGGACGGCCTTGATTTTTACCGCCGCATCCAAAGAGAATATGCGGAGCATCTTAATCCCGGCGGGACGCTCCTGCTCGAGGTCGGCTTTGACCAAGCGGGGGCAGTATGTGCCTTGTTCGGGGAAAACGCCTATGCGCTACGCGACGTAAACGGCGTGGAACGGGTGGTGGCGGTATGCTGAAACGCTTGCTTGCGCCCGGCGTGCTGTTCATCTGCCTGCTCCTTGCGGGATGCGCGGCGGAGACGTTCGCGCCCATCGCGGTCACGCCCAAGCCCACGGCGGCAGGCGAGCCTACGCCCACGGCGGAGCTTACGCCGCCCCCGACGCCAACGCCGCCCCCGACGCCGGAACCCACGCCGCAGGCGGCGACGGTCGGCTTTGCGGGGGATGTCCTCATCATGCAGACGCAGGTGCGCAACGCGGAGCAGGCGGACGGAACTTACGATTTTTCCGGCAGCTTCGCGCCGATGGAAAGCGTCTTTGCGGAAACGGACGTGGTGTGCGTCAATTTTGAAGGGGCGATGGCCGGGGAAGCGGCGGGCTATTCCGAGCCGCGGCCCACCGCGCCGCCGCCCACGGAGGCGGACCCGACGCCGAAGCAGCCGTATCAGACCTTCAACGCGCCGGACGCGCTGGCGCGGGATCTTGCGGAGGCGGGCGTGGACTTCGTATCCACGGCGAACAACCATTGTTTGGACCGGGGCTATGCGGGGCTGCTGCGCACGGCGCAAACGCTGCGCGCGGCAGGGCTCCTGCAAGGCGGATGCTATCTTTCGGAGGAGGACCGATTCACTCCGCGCATCCTTGCGGTGAACGGCCTCCGCATCGGCCTCGTCTGCGCGACGGAGAGCGTCAACCGAAACGACGCGCTGATCCCTTCGGAGAGCCGGGACTTTGCCGTTTCCCGCCTTTCCAAGGAGGAGCTGCTCGCGCGCGAGATCGCATCTTGCAGGGAAGCGGGCGCGGAGTTTATAATAGCGTTTGTGCATTGGGGCAACGAATTTGAGGCTGTGCAGAACAGCCGTCAGGAAAAAACGGCGCAGTGGCTCGTGTCCGCGGGGGCGGACGCAGTCGTCGGCTCGCATCCGCATGTGGTGCAGCCCATCGAATGGATTGAGGCGGAACGCGGCGGGGAGCTCGTGCGCGCGCCGGCCGTTTATTCGCTGGGGAACTTCGTTTCCAACATGTCCAAGCCGGATACGGATTACGGCATGTACGTGCGCCTATGCCTCATGCGCGGCGCGGACGGCACGGTTTCCTGCACGGCGGTGGAATACCTGCCCGTGCTCTGCATCCGGCAGAAACTTACGGACGGTAGGACGCTGCATCAGGCCGTGCCCTGCTATGCGGATGCTTCGCTCGCCCGGGCGGCCATGCCGCTTGACGGGGATGCGCTCGAAAAGGCCGCGGCATGCTATGCGCACGTGACGGGAACCGTGGGAACGGAACAAGCAAATTTGATCGAATGGAGCGGGGAATATGCTCAATAAGCTCAAGAACCTCAAAAACCGGTACGACGAGCTTTCAGCGCTGCTGGCGCGGCCGGAAACCATGAACGATCAGAAGCGTTATCGGGAGCTTGCGCGCGAGCACGCGCAGCTTTCGGAGATCGTTTCGGCATACGACCGCTATACGGATACCGCGCGGGAGCTTGCGGATTGCCGTGCCATGCTTTTTGAGCAGCACGATGCGGAGATGCGCGAGCTGATCCATGCGGAGCTTGCAGAGCTGGAGGAAGCGGAAGCAAAGCTCGTGGAGGAACTCAAGTTCATGCTCCTCCCGCGCGACCCGAACGACGAGCGCAGCGTCATCATCGAGATCCGCGCCGGCACGGGCGGAGACGAGGCGGCGCTCTTTGGCGCGGATCTGCTGCGGATGTACCAGCGCTATGCGGAGCGCCACGGCTTCAAGGCCGAATTCCTCAGCGAAAACATGACGGAGATGGGCGGCGTGAAGGAAGTCGTGCTCTCGCTCTCCGGGCGCGGGGCGTATTCCCGCATGAAGTTTGAAAGCGGCGTGCACCGGGTGCAGCGTGTGCCGGAAACGGAATCCCAGGGGCGCATACACACGAGCGCGGCGACGGTTGCCGTCCTGCCGGAGGCGGAGGACGTGGAGGTGGAGATCAACCCGAACGACCTTCAGATCGACACTTACCGCAGCGGCGGCGCAGGCGGCCAGCACGTGAACAAGACCGAAAGCGCCATCCGCATCACGCACCTGCCCACTGGGCTTGTGGTGCAGTGCCAGGATGAGCGCAGCCAACATAAGAACAAGGAAAAGGCGATGCGCGTGCTCAAGAGCCGCCTGCTCGAACTTTATCAGAACGAGGCCGCGGCGGCGGAGGCTACCAGCCGCAGGAGCCAAGTCGGTTCCGGCGACCGCAGCGAGCGCATCCGCACCTACAACTTCCCGCAGAACCGCGTGACCGACCACCGGATCGGTCTTACGCTTTATAAGCTCGAAGCATTCATGGACGGCGACATGGACGAGCTGATCGACGCGCTGATCCTCGCGGAGCGCACAGCGCAGCTTTCCGGAGAAACGGCGGGGAATTGACAATTATTCATTGTCAATTTCTCCGCGGATGGGCTGCGAGAAAGAAGGGAGCCTATGCAAACGCAATTCGCAAACGCGGTGACGCAGAAGGAGAACGGCACGCGCCTGGGCGGGAGCATCCTGCGGGCGGGCGGCCTTGTCGCCTTCCCGACGGAAACCGTCTACGGCCTCGGCGCGAACGGGCTTGACGGCGAGGCCGTCCGCCGCATCTTTGCTGCGAAGGGCAGGCCAGGGGATAACCCGCTCATCCTGCACGTGGCGAAAAAGAACGACGCAAAGCAGCTCTGGACGCGCATCCCGGATGCGGCGCGCACCCTGATGGACGCGTTCTGGCCGGGGCCGCTGACACTGATCTTCAACCGCGCTTCCATCGTGCCGGACGAGGTCACGGCCGGGCTTGAGACCGTTGCCGTGCGCATGCCGGACAACAAGACGGCCCTTGCGCTCATCCGCGCGGCGGGCGTGCCGGTGGCAGCGCCGAGCGCCAACACCTCCGGCAAGCCGAGCCCCACTACGGCGGAGCATGTGCGCGCGGATCTGGAAGGCAAGATCGACCTCATCATCGACGGCGGGCCCTGCCGCTTCGGCGTGGAATCCACGGTGCTTTCGCTCGTGGGCGAACCGACGATCCTGCGGCCCGGCGCGGTCACAAAGGAGATGCTCGAGGCCGTGGCCGGCCCCGTGGGGCTTGCGCCCTCTATCCTCGCACCACTCAAGGATGGAGAGACGGCCGCTTCCCCCGGCATGAAATACCGCCACTATGCGCCGGACGCGGAGGTGCTCGTGGCCGAAGGCGCGCCGCGGCAGGCCGCTTCCCGCATCGCGCGGGAATACGACGCGCGCGCGGAGCGGGGCGAACGCTGCATTATTTTTGCCACGGAGCAAACGCGGGCGCTTTACAGCGGCCGACAATATGTTATAATAGGCGACAGGAAACAGCCGGCGACCCTCTGCGCGAACTTGTTCGCGCAGCTGCGCGCCCATTCGGACGATGTGGACGTTATCCTTGCTGAGGCGCTGCCGGAACAGGGCGAGGGCCTCGCCTACATGAACCGCCTGCTGCGCGCGGCCGGCTTCCATATGCTTTCCGAATGAACCCATCCTGAAACGGAGGAGAATTGACAGTGAAGATCGCAATCGGCTCGGATCACGGCGGCTACGCCCTCAAAATGGAATTGATCCCCGTCATCGAAAAGCTCGGCTTTGAGGTGGCGGACTTTGGCTGCCCGGACGAAAAGAGCGTGGATTATCCGGACGTGGCTTTCCCTGTGGCGGAAGCCGTGGCAAGCGGCGAATACGCGCGCGGCATCGTCGTATGCGGCACTGGCATCGGCGTTTCCATCTGCGCGAACAAGGTGCGCGGCATCCGTTGCGCGCTCTGCACGGATGAGACCATGGCCCGCTTGACCCGCGAGCATAACGATTCCAACATGCTGGCGCTGGGCGGCCGCATCGTTGGCACGGAGCTTGCAAAGTCCATCGTTTCCACGTGGCTTACGACGGAATTCTCCAAGGCTTCCCGTCACATTGGCCGCATTGGCAAAATCGAAAAATATGAGGCGTGAAGCCTCATTTTTTATGCTGTTTCTTGAATCCATGCGTGCATTCGCGCTGTGAATACGAAAGGAGTTTTTTATGAGTAAACTGATGGTGATCGACCACCCGCTCGTGCAGCACAAACTCTCCCATCTCCGGGACAAGAAAACGGGCTCCAAGGAATTCCGGGAGCTTGTGGAGGAGATCGCAATGCTCTTGACCTATGAGGCGACGCGCGATTTGCCGCTGAAGGAAACCATGGTGGAAACGCCGGTCGCCATGGCCAAAACCTATACCCTCGCGGGCCGCAAGCTCGGCATCGTGCCGATCCTGCGCGCGGGCCTTGGCATGGTGGACGGCATGCTGAGCCTCATCCCGGCGGCCAAGGTAGGCCACATCGGCCTTTACCGTGACCCGGAGACGCTCAACCCCGTGGACTATTACTGCAAGCTCCCGCCGGATGTGAGCGAGCGGGACATCATCATCGTTGACCCGATGCTGGCGACGGGCGGCTCCGCGGTGGAGGGCATCAACGTCGTGAAGCGCGCGGGCTGCAAGCGCGTGAAGCTCGTCTGCCTCATCGCCGCGCCGGAGGGCGTGAAAGCCGTGCAGCAGGCGCATCCGGACGTGGATATCTACGTCGCCCATGTGGACGATTGCCTCAACGACCACGGCTACATCGTGCCCGGCCTGGGCGACGCGGGCGACCGCCTTTTCGGGACGAAATAAACTTTGCATAACTTTTCAGAGAAACTGCGTAAAGGAAGCGTAAAACAGGGTGGGATATCAGCGTTCCACCCTGCGTTTTTATAGACGGGTAATACATTTTTTTCACAAAGGCGACAAAATAATAACATAAAAATATAACCTAAAAACATTGCCTTTTTCGGCGTGTTGAGGATATAATAAGGACAATTGGATTTTTGGCGTTTCGGGAAGATTTGCCATGCGGCGCGCAGCACTGCATGGCAAGGTCGAACGCATTTTATGCACATCATATCGAATGAATGGGGAGGAGGTGTTGCGGTTTGGCATCCATGATCGAAAGGGTGGCCGTGACAGAGGCGGAAGCCGCTAAAATCATGCGGGAAGCAACAGAAAATGCGCGCGCCGCGATAGCGGAAGCGGAGCGGAAGGCAGAGGAAACCGCGGCAAACGCCCGGGAGAAGGCCCGGGAAACGCTGCGGTCCCGCGCGGAAGCAGCCCGGCAGGAAGGCGAAGCGCGCATGCAGCGCATCCGTGTGGAAGGCGCTGCCGCTGCGGAGGCTTCCGGCAGGGCCGCAAGGGCGCGCATCCCGGATGCGGCGGCATATATTCTCAGCGAGGTAACAAAATGATCGTACCGATGAAACGGCTTACCCTCGTTGCGCTCAAGGCGGATGAGGAAGCCATCCTTCAGGCGCTCCAGCGCGCCGGGGCGGTCGAGGTGATCTCCCGGGCGGATGTGAGCGACGAAAGGGCAGGCGACGAGCATCTTCTCTCGCAGGTGCAGCGCCTCGAAAGCGCGGCGCAGCTGCTCAAACGCTATGGCGAGAAGCCTCCCATGGGCCCGAAGCCCGAGGTCAGCGCGGAAGAGCTGTTCGCATCCGTGCCGGAAGCGGCACGCCTGCTCGAACGCACGGAGGAGCTGGACAAGTCGCTTGCCGCCGTGCGCGCGGAGATCGACAAAAAAGAGAATTTGATCGAGTCGCTGCGCCCCTGGCGGCAGCTTGACGCGCGCGTTGAGGACATCCACGCAACGCGCAGCGTGCGTTACGCGGTGGGCTTCCTGCCTGTTTCCACGGTGGCGCAGGTGGAGGAGGCGGGCTTCCCCGTGGAAGCGTTCCCTGGCGTGCGGGAGGCCGCTGTGCTCATCGCCTGCGCAGCCTCCGAATATGAGGAAATGCAGCGCACGCTCAAGGAGCTGGATTTTGCAGAGTTTGCCTTTCCGGCTATGACAGGTACGCCTGCGGAGAATATCCGCGCGCTCGAAAAGGAGACCGCTGCCCTGCGCGAAACAGAAGCGGAGACTGTAGCGGCGCTCGGCGAGGTGGCCAAGCAGCGCGCGCTGCTGCTGGAGGGCTTGGACGCAGCGACCATCGAGCGTGACCGCGCGCTTTCCAAGGCCGGCGTCGAAAAGACGAGCGCCGCCTTCATCCTGGAGGGCTGGGTGCGCGCGGACGAGGAGGAGAAGGCGCAGAAGGCCGTCGCAAGCGCGGCGGAGGTGTTCAGCTTTGAAACGCGCGCGCCGCTCGAGGAGGAAGCGCCGCCTTCCGCAATGAAAAACAAAAAGCTCATCGAGCCGTTTGAATCCATTGTCACCATGTATGCGTATCCATCCTACCGCGGTGTGGATGCGACGGCGGTAATGGCTCCGTTCTATTTCCTGTTCTTCGGCATGATGCTTTCCGACTCCGGATACGGCCTCGCGCTGTTCCTCGGTGGGCTCCTGTTCTCGAAATTCATGAAGCCGCAGGGCAACATGGCCAAGCTTGCGCGCGTCATCACCTTCGGTGGTCTTTCCGCGTTCATCTGTGGCCCCTTCATCGGCACGTTTTTCGGCATGAACTGGAACGACATGTTCCATACGGACATTTTTCCGCTGCTGTTTGACCCGATGGTGGACGTTATGCCCATGATGCTTTTAAGCTGCGGCCTCGGCCTCGTCCACATGTATACCGGCATCATCGTGAAGATGTACATGTGCTTCCGCGACGGCGACCCGCAGAGCGCGATTTTCGATCAGCTTTCGTGGATCTTGCTGCTTACGGGCCTTATTCTGCTCTTCGCGCTGCCCGCGCTCAAAACCGTGGCGCTCGTGCTTACCATCCTGGGCGGCGGCATGCTGCTGCTGTTCTCCGGCCGCTCGAAGAAAAACCCAATCCTGCGCGTTGGCTCCGGCCTCGGCGCGCTGTACAACATCACGGGCTACCTTTCGGACATCCTGTCCTACGTGCGCATCTTTGCGCTCGGCCTTGTGTCCGGCGCGATGGGTATGGTCTTCAACCTCATCGGCGGCATGGTGTACGATGCGTTCGGCGGCCTTGGCGTCGTCGGCGTAGTGCTCGGCTGCATCCTCGCCGGCGCGGTGCTGCTCGTACTCCACGTGTTCAGCCTGTTCATCAATACGCTTGGCGCCTACGCGCACTGCGCAAGGCTTCAGTTCATCGAATTCTTCGGCAAGTTCTACGAGGCGGACGGCCGGGCGTTCAAGCCCCTGCGCTTTAACACGCGCAACGTCATCCTGCGTGACAAGTGATCCGAAACGCGGGTCCTGCACATAATTCAAAACCTTTTACGATTAAACTCAGGAGGAATTTTACAATGCCAACCGAATCTCAGAGCATCTTCGCATCCCTTACCCCGAACGATTGGGGCGTCATCTTCACCATGCTGGGCGTCGCGTTTGCCGCGGTGCTCGCGGGCATCGGCTCCGCGATCGGCGTAGGGAAAGCCGGCCAGGCGGCGGCGGGCGTCGTCGCAGAGCAGCCCGACCGTTTCGGTAACTGCATGGTTCTCCAGCTGCTCCCGGGTTCCCAGGGCATCTATGGCTTCGCCGTGGCGATCCTCATCCTCATCTTTTCCGGCGTGCTCGGCGGCGACACCTCCGCGCTCACGCTGGAAAAGGGCCTTTCCTATTTCGCGGCGAGCATGCCGATCGCGTTTGGCGGCCTCCTCTCCGCGCTGCATCAGTCCAAGGTGGCGGTCAGCGGCATCCACATGCTGGCAAAACGCCCGGACGGCTTTGGCAACGCGATGATGTTCACCCTCATGGTGGAAACCTACGCTCTGCTTTCGCTTATCATCTCCGTGTTCCTCGTGCTGTTCGCGTAACGCGGGAGGCAGCTGATGGCAAACGGGATCAACAACGCGGATAGGCTGCTTGCGCGCATCCTGGACGATGCGCGCGGCGAGGCCGCGAAAATCGAAGCGCAGGCTTCGGCGCAGGCGGCGGAGATCCGTGCGCGCGCAGAGCGGGAGGCTGCGGCGCTCGCTGCGGAAACCGAGGCGCGCGCGCAGGCCGCGCATGACGAGGCCATCGAGCATGCCGAGACCGCCGCGCAGCTTGAAGCGCGCAAGCAGGCGCTCGCATCCCGCCGCATGGTGCTGGACGAGGCGTTTGCCGCCGCGCTCAAAGAGCTTTGCGCCATGCAGGGCGAAGCGCGGGAAGCGCTGCTCATCTCGATGGCCGCGCAGGAGGCGGACGGCGGTGAAACGCTGCGCCCTGCACGGGCGGACGAAGCGGGCATGGCGGCCGTTCTGCAAAAGGCGAACGCGAAGCTGGCCGAAAGCGGCCGCGCTGCGCTTACGCTCGGCGCTGTGGACGAATCCATTGCGGGCGGGTTCACGCTCGCCGGCCGCGGGTACGAAAAGGACTGCTCCTTTGAGGCGATGCTGCGCGAGGCGCGCGACCGGCTCGAAGGCGGCGTGGCGAAGCGGCTGTTCGGCTGATTCGCCCGGAAAGTAGGGTGAAACATGGCACAAGATAACGCACTATATGCCGTTGCGCGCATCCGCTGCCACGAGACCGGGCTCATTGGGCGCGAACGCATGGCGCGCATGATTGCGGGCACGGCGGAGGAAGCGATGCAGGTGCTTGTGGGCGCGGGCTATGGCGGTGCCGCCGGCGAAGGCGCTGCGGACGTTGAGGCGCTCATCGCGGCCGAGCTTGCGCGCGCCTATGCGCTGGTGCGGGAAGTCTCGCCCGACCCCGCGCTGACGGAGCTCTTCCTGATGCAGGCGGACGTGCATAACCTGAAGGCGCTTTACAAGCTGCGCCTCCTGGGCGGCGGCGACGCCGGCCCGGCTTTGATGCAGGGCGGTGCGTTCGATCCGGCGGCGCTCGCGCGCATGGTACGCGAAGCGGATTATGAAGCTCTTCCGGCCCCCCTTGCGGAGGCGCTCAAAGGGCTGGACGAAACGTTTTCCCATGAGGCGGCGGACCCCGTGCGGGTGAGCACAGCGCTCGACGGCGCGTATTTCCGCATGGGCTACGCAAGCAAGAGCGCGTTTGCCGCTGAGTATTTTAAAGCGAAGGCCGACTTTGAAAACGCGCTTGCGCTCCTGCGCCTTGGCGCGATGAGCGCGCCCATGGAACGGCTTGCGGCGGCGCTTCTGCCGGCCGGCAATATCCCGGAGGAAACGTTCCTCAAGGCGGCCTCCCTGCCTGCAGAGCAGCTCGGCAAGGCGCTTGAAGAAGGCCCTGCGGGCGAAGCGCTGCGCAGGGCTGTGGAAGCGGCGCAGCAGAGCGGCCCCCAGGCCGTGGAGCGCGCGCGGGACAATTACCTCATCCACCTTGCAGAACGCGGCAGGTTCGATCAGGATACCGTCGCGCCGGTCGTGGGGTATCTGCTTGCCCGCGAGCAGGAAGCGCGTTGCATCCGCCTCATTTTGACGGCAAAGCGCAACGGCCTGCCGGAATCCATCATCACAGAAAGGATGCGCGTGCTTTATGGCGAATAAACAGGCTGAAATCGCCATGATCGGCGACCGCGACAGCGTGCTTTTGGCGAAAGCCGCGGGGCTTGCCGTGTTCGATGAAACGGATGCGGAAAAAGCGTCGAAGCTCATTCACCGCCTGGCGCGGGAAGGCTGCAAGGTGATCTTCCTCACCGAGCCACTTTATGCTGTTTGCGGCGAGGCGGTTTCCAAATACCGGTATGAATCGTTCCCGGCCATCATCCCGATCCCGGATTCCAAGGGCAGCTCGGGCGTTGCGATGGCACAGATCAAGTCCAATGTCGAGAAGGCGATCGGCGCGGACATTCTATTTTCGGAGGAGTAATATGGCAGAGAAAGGTACGATCGTTAAGGTGTCCGGCCCCCTGATCGTCGCAAACGGCATGGCGGATGTGCAGATGTACGACGTGGTGCGCGTTTCGGAGAAGAAGCTCATCGGCGAGGTCATTGAGCTGCGCGGCGACCGCGCGTCCATCCAGGTTTATGAAGAGACGGGCGGCATCGGCCCTGGCGAGCCTGTAGAATCTACTGGCGCGCCGCTTTCCGTTGAGCTTGCGCCGGGCCTCATCGAATCCATTTATGACGGCATCCAGCGCCCGCTCAACGTCATCCGCCAGCAGGCTGGCGACCGCATCACCCGCGGCATCGTGGTGGATTCGCTGGATCATGAAAAACTTTGGGCGTTCAAGCCCACGGCAAAGGTAGGGGACGAGCTCGTTCCCGGCGACATCCTCGGCACCGTGCAGGAGACCGAGGCCGTTGAGCACCGCGTGATGGTACCTTACGGCGTTTCCGGCAAACTGACGTGGATCTTCGAGGGCGAAGCGAACATCGTGACGCCCATCGCCCGCATCGCGGGCAAAGACGGCGAGGTGGAGGTGCCGATGCTCCAGAAGTGGCCTGTCCGCCGCGGCCGCCCGTACAAGCAAAAGCTCGCGCCGGCCGAGCCGATGATCACCGGCCAGCGCGTCATTGATACGCTGTTCCCCGTCGCCAAGGGCGGCGTGGCTGCGGTCCCCGGCCCGTTTGGCAGCGGCAAGACGGTCGTGCAGCACCAGCTCGCCAAGTGGGCGGACGCGGACATCATCGTCTATGTGGGCTGCGGCGAGCGCGGCAACGAGATGACCGACGTGCTCATGGAGTTCCCGGAGCTCAAGGATCCGCGCACCGGCCTTTCGCTGATGAAGCGCACGGTGCTCATCGCCAACACCTCCGACATGCCCGTTGCGGCGCGCGAGGCTTCGATCTATACTGGCATCACCATCGCGGAATATTTCCGCGACATGGGCTATAAGGTCGCTATCATGGCGGACTCCACCTCCCGCTGGGCGGAGGCGCTGCGCGAAATGTCCGGCCGCCTCGAGGAGATGCCTGGTGAAGAAGGCTACCCGGCATACTTGGGCAGCCGCCTCGCCGAGTTTTATGAGCGCGCGGGCGTCGTCGTGGCGCTCGGCTCCGAAGGGCGCACCGGCGCGGTCACGGCCATCGGCGCGGTCTCTCCTCCGGGCGGCGATATCTCCGAGCCCGTCTCGCAGGCTACGCTGCGCACCGTCAAGGTGTTCTGGGGCCTTTCGAGCAAACTCGCCTACGCGCGCCACTTCCCGGCAATCGACTGGCTGCAGAGCTATTCGCTCTATCTCGACCGGCTGGAAGGCTGGTTCAATGAAAACGTGAGTGAGGATTGGACCGCAATGGTGCAGGAGACGATGAACCTTCTGCAGGAGGAGAGCGAACTCGAAGAGATCGTCCGCCTCGTCGGCATCGACGCGCTGTCCTTCCGCGACAGGCTGACCCTTGAGGCAGCCCGCTCAATTCGAGAGGACTATCTCCACCAGAACGCGTTCCACGAGGTGGATACCTATACTTCGCCCAAGAAGCAGCACATGCTGCTCAAGCTGATCCTCACTTATTACAACAAGGGCGTTGAGGCGCTTGACGCGGACGCTTCGTTCGCAAAACTTGCGGCGCTGCCCGCACGCGAGGCGATTGGCCGTTTCAAGTATGTGCCGGAAGCCGAATGCGAGCCGCGCTACGAAGAAACCATGGACGCGCTCAACGCTGAGATTCGCGCGCTGACTGAAGGAGGAAACGAGGATGCGTAAGGAATATCGCACGATTCAGGAAGTCGCCGGCCCGCTGATGATGGTAGAGCACGTCGAAGGCGTCAAGTACGACGAGCTGGTCGAGATCGAGCAGAAGAATGGCGAGATCCGCCATGGCCGCGTGCTGGAAGTCAACGGCGACCGGGCGCTGCTGCAGCTCTTTGAAGGCTCCCAGGGCCTCCGGATTTCCGACTCCAAGGCGCGCTTCCTCGGCCGCTCCATCGAACTGGCCGTGGCGCCCGACATGCTTGGCCGCGTATTCGACGGCATGGGCCGCCCCAAGGACGACGGCCCCGCGCTGATCCCCGAAAAGCGGCTGGACATCAATGGCAACCCGATGAACCCCGCCGCGCGGGACTATCCCTCCGAGTTCATCCAGACCGGCATCTCGGCCATCGACGGCCTCAACACGCTCGTGCGCGGCCAGAAGCTGCCGGTGTTCTCCGGCTCCGGCCTGCCGCACGCCCAGCTTGCGGCGCAGATCGCCCGCCAGGCACGTGTGCGCGGCAAGGACGAGAACTTCGCCGTCGTGTTCGCCGCGGTCGGCATCACGTTTGAAGAGGCGGACTTCTTCATCAACGATTTCCGCGCCACCGGCGCAATCGACCGCACCGTCACGTTCGTGAACCTTGCGAACGACCCGGCCATCGAGCGTATTGCGACCCCGCGCATGGCAATCACCGCTGCGGAGTACCTCGCTTACGATCTTGGCATGCACGTGCTTGTCATCATCACGGACATCACCAACTATGCCGAAGCTCTGCGCGAGGTTTCCGCCGCGCGCAAGGAAGTTCCTGGCCGCCGCGGCTACCCCGGCTATCTCTACACCGACCTTGCGACGATGTATGAGCGCGCGGGCCGCATCCGGGACAACAGCGGCTCCATCACGATGATCCCGATCCTCTCCATGCCGGAGGACGACATCACCCATCCGATCCCCGACCTGACCGGCTACATCACCGAGGGGCAGATCATCCTCTCCCGCGAGCTGCATCGCAAGGGCATCACGCCGCCGATCAACGTCCTGCCGTCCCTCTCCCGTTTGAAGGACAAGGGCATCGGCCGTGGCAAGACGCGCGAGGATCACGCGGATACGATGAACCAGCTCTTCGCCGCGTATTCCCGCGGCAAGGACGCAAAGGAGCTCGCGGTCATCCTGGGCGACGCCGCGCTTTCCGATACGGATAAGCTCTACGCGAAGTTCGCGGATGCGTTCGAGGCGGAATATGTATCCCAGGGATATTACACGAACCGTTCCATCGAGGAAACGCTGGACATCGGCTGGAAGCTGCTTTCCATCCTGCCGCGCGCGGAACTCAAGCGTATCCGCGACGAATACCTCGACAAGTATCTGCCCAAGGCAGAGGCTGAACAGGCGTGACCCTGACGGACCCAATGCCGCATAAGGCGGCGGAATTGGAGGAGCTATGGCAGCTTTGAATGTGAAGCCTACCCGTATGGAGCTTTCCAACCTCAAAAAGAAGCGGAAAGTCGCCGTGCGCGGGCATAAGCTGATGAAGGATAAGCGGGACGAAATGGTGCGCCGCTTCATCGTGTACGTGCGGCGCAACCGCGCGCTACGCGAGGAGGTGGAGCAGAAACTTGCTGCCGCGATGCAGGGCTTCGTGCTGGCGCGCGCGTCCATGCGCGCGGAGGCTGTGGAGGAAGCGCTTTGCTATCCCGCACGCCCTGCGGAGATCAAGGTTTCGGCGCAGCATGTACTGTCCGTCGTGGTTCCAAAACTGGAACTGGTTTCGGTGGGCAACGTGGAGCTTCCGTATGGCATCGTGGGCACGAGTGCGGAGCTTGACGCGGCCGTGCAGGCCTTTGCGGAGCTTTTGCCGCTGCTCATCGAGCTTGCGGAGGTGGAAAAGACCTGCAACCGCCTTGCGGACGAAATCGAAAAGACGCGCCGGCGTGTGAACGCGCTCGAGTATGTGATGATCCCGCAGTTTGATGAGGCCATCCGAACCATTAAGATGAAGCTTGATGAGAATGAACGCGGCAACCTGACCCGCCTCATGAAAACCAAGGATATGCTTGCGCAGAAGCAATAAGCATACCGCCAAGCGCCCCCATCGCCCTCGCAACACCGTTTGGGGGGCGGTGCTGTGCATGGAATGCGCAAACGGCAGCCATGCTAAAACCGCTTGAAATTTGAAAGGAGTTTTTTGTATGGAAGGTTCCAATCGCACTCTGCTGAAGGTCATCAGCGTATTGTTCCTTATTTTCGGCGTTTTCTCCGTGATCACTGCGATCATCGGCATCATCGGCGGGGGACTGCTCGCCGCAGCGGGGGCGCCGGGTGCTGGCATCCTTGCGGTGCTCGCGGTCATCATCGGGTGCCTGGGCGGCATTTTGGAGTTTGTCGCAGGCGTAAAAGGCCTGCAAAACAAGCTCTCCCAGTGCCGCACGCTTGGCATTATCCTGTTGGTTCTGGCCGTGCTCGGCTTTGTTTTTGGCGGTTTCCAGATCACTTGGAGCAACATCGCCGCGATCCTGCTCCCGATCCTCTACCTGATAGGCGCAAAGTGATAAAAACGAAAAACGCTTAAAATACCGGAACGCCGAATCACCCCATTCATCCGAATGGGGTGATTCTTTGTTAAAACAAGCGAATACGGATGCGGGTTCAAGACAAATCCAGTCTTATACCAACAAAGAACAACGCGGAGATGCTTGTGCCCGGCGATGTGATTGGCCTGTGCATGGCGGGGAAATAGCATATCTCCGGAGAAGCGCGTTTAGAGCCAAAAGCCTCCGGCTTACAGGAAAGGCTGGCTTGGCTCCGGCCTTTTGCATACGCAAAATAATATACAGAATATCCCAGCAAAAGCACTTGACATATACCCCCTGTTAATGGCATACTGTAAACAAATACAGAATAAATTCACGTAAAAACCTTTCGCAAAGGATAGGCCGGAAAAGGCAAATATGAAACGACAATATGGAGGAAGACATGTTTTCTACACTGGAACAGGTGCAGGATTACTGCAAGGCCCATCAGGTAAGGATGGTGGACTTCAAGATGACCGACCTTGACGGCCGGTGGCGGCACATTACGATCCCCGTGGAGCGGCTCAACGAGGATACGATGCGCTATGGCATCGGTTTTGATGGGAGCAATTACGGCTATGCGCCGGTGGAGAACAGCGACATGGTGTTTATCCCGGATCTTTCCACTGCGGCGCTCGACCCATTCATGAAAACGCCGACGCTCACCATGGTGGGCGACGTGATGATCATCGACACGCCGCACAACCGCCCGTTCGACCAATACCCGCGCAACGTTGCAAAGCGCGCCGCCGCCTATCTGCAGGAGACCGGAATCGCGGACAAGATGGTCATTGGCCCGGAGTTTGAGTTCCATGTGTTCGACCATGTGCAGTATGAAACGCACCCGAACCGCGTGGGATACGCCGTGGATACGCGCCAAGCGGAATGGAACACCGGCAGCGAGCTTGAAAACAACGGATACCAGGTGCCGCACAAGGGGGGCTATCACATCGGCCTCCCGCAGGACGTCACCAATGACCTGCGCACGGAAATGTGCCTGCGCATGGCGGAGATGGGCGTACAGGTCAAATACCACCATCACGAGGTCGGCGGCTGCGGCCAGCTTGAGATCGAAACCGAACTGGGCGAGATGACGCGCATGGCGGACGACACGATGCTCATCAAATATGTCATCAAAAACACCGCTGCGCAGGCTGGCAGGACCGCGACGCTCATGCCAAAGCCCGTTCGGGATGAGGCTGGAAACGGCATGCATGTGCATATGCTGCTCTTCAAGGATGGGAAGCCGGTATTTTACGATGAAAACGGCTACGGCGGCCTGAGCGAAACTGCGCTTTGGTTCATCGGCGGGCTTTTGCAGCACGCCCCCTCGCTCTGTGCGCTTACGAACCCTTCTACGAATTCGTTCCGCCGCCTGGTACCAGGCTTTGAAGCGCCTGTTACTATCGGCTATGCGATGGCCAACCGCAGCGCGGTTGTGCGCATCCCGGCCTATGCGAAGTCGCCGGATAAAAAGCGCTTTGAGCTGCGCAACCCGGACGCGACCTGCAACCCGTATTACGCCTATGCGGCGATCCTGATGGCGGGCCTGGACGGCGTAAAGAACAAGATCAACCCGCACGAGCGGGGCTGGGGACCGTATGACTTCAACCTGTTCGAGCTCCCTGACGCGGAGAAGGCAAAAATCGGCGCGCTGCCTACAAACCTGCCGGACGCGCTTGCCGCGCTCGAGGCCGATCACGATTACCTGACGGCGGGCGGCGTATTCCCGGAGCGTCTGCTCGCGCAGTGGGTCGCCAAGAAGCGCCGCGAGGCGGAGCAGATCAACCGCGTGCCGCACCCGGCGGAATTCGCTAAGTATTACGACCTGTAAACAAAACCGCAAAAGGCCGCCCTTTGGTAGCTACTCATAAAACAGTATCAACCGACAAATTGAATTAGGGTAGCTGCCATACAGGGGTGCAGAAAAGGACGAGTGAAAAGCAATCGCTTTTCACTCGTCCTTTTTCTTTTTTGTTACGCAGTAGAACGCCGTTTTCAGGGGTCAGAGTATCATACCTTTGCTCTGCCATTTTCGCGTCTGCAAGACCGCTTAAATCAACGGGAAATACGCGCCTATTGCGTAACGCTCTGCTCCCTCAAAAAGATATATTAGAGTTATGAACACTTTTTGAGTGTAATATATCTTTGCCGCCGGTATTGGAAAAACCAACGCAATTAAATAAAGATATACAAAGTAAAGATTAAATAATTACTGACTATATCAATTACCCATTTCATTCCTTTCAGTGTCGGAGCGGAAGCGAAAGGATAAGAGTGCAAAAGCTATCATATATTAGCGTTTTGTATCTTAAAATCTCCCCACTTTGTAGCAGTATGCAACTCTATACCGCTGTCAAGAGCCTTGAAATGCGCCTTACCACAACGGATTTTCAGGGCTTCCCGCCCACGCAAATCAAGTTCATTCGTGCTGCCCTTTGTTTCAAGGATGAAGTACAACTTTTTCATGCCGTCAATCTCAACATAGACCGCCCAATCGGGATTATACGTCCCTATGGGGGTGTCTATCTTAAAGCGGCTTGGCAGCTTGAAAAACATCTTTACATCTGGGTCCTCATCAAGCGCACGGGCAAAGGGCTTTTCAACTGTCGGGCTGTCGTAAATGATGTAGTCATATATGCTATGTTCCACTGCTACGGCATTTCGGTCAAGATTTGCTATAAGCTCTGCGCTGTCGAATATCTCCTGCACATAGTATTCCGCACCGTACAGCTTTTTGTAGCTGATACCATCAATGGCAAGGGAATAGCAAGCGTCCCGGATAATCTCGGCGGCGTTCTCAAGGAACATCTGCGGGTTATTCAAAAAGTCCTGTCCTCGCCCGCTTTGCTTCAAGATTTCCGCTATCACGCTGCGCCGTGCCAACGTCTGCCCGTCAAGGATAGCAAGGATATTCGGCAAGGAAGAATAGCTATCCGCAAGGTCGGAAGTCTTGATACCGCGCTCGGTGTAGGTTACGCCGGGGTTGTCAATTTGAATATCTGCCGTCTGGGTCACAATCCGCGCTTTGGGTATCGGCTCCATGTCCTTTAAGGCCGCAACGCTCCGGCGTATCAATTCGTCCTCGTCGATTTGGACGCGGTAAGTAGTCTTTTGCTTTACCTTGTCCCACAACTCTAAAAACTCCGGCGATACAGTGACTTCCTTTTTCAGACGTACCGTTACGTCGCGGGAAGCGTCCCGGACAGGTGGCTTTGTGTCGGCGCGCCGGATTGCTGCCACAAGCTGCGCCCGCGCACTTTCAAAGCGGGGGGGCAAGTCAAGCGTTCCTTCCTGTATAGCGGCTTTCATGTTGTCTTTTATCCTGCCGGATTTGGTGATATAGCCCTTGTTCTCAAAGTGGGTCATAAGCTGCTGCGCGTCGTCATAGGTCAGCGCATTTTGGACGACAACGGTTTTCTGCGCCGTTAGCTGCGTAACCGCTGCGGGGGTAATGCCGCCCTCGCGGGCGATAACCTCAACGGCCTTTTGCTTCGCCGCTTCCAATTCTTTCGGCAGTTCGGGGGAAACCTCCGGCGCAGGCGTGTCGGTCTTAATAAATCCCTCGCCTGCAAGGTGGGCCAGGAGCGTTTCTGCCTGTTCCACGGTCAGCGGCGTTTCCACGGTCTTCGTTTCCTCAAATACCATACCGCTGAACAAATCAAGCGGCAAAACTCCAAACTTTACGCCTGTTTCTTCCTCGATTTCCTTTTGCAGATTGTCGGCAAACTCCGTAAAACTTTCATTTGCCATAACGTGCAAAAGGTTGATATTCCTGTCCTCAATACGCTCCCCGTCTTGGTTGACGCAAAGGCGCAAGCCGCGCCCTACCTTTTGCCGTGCCGTCAAGGTGCTTTTCTGCTCAATCAGCGTACAGACTTGAAAGACATTCGGATTGTCCCAGCCCTCTTTTAATGCGCTGTGAGAGAAAATAAAGCGCAAGGGACAATCAAAGGACAACAGCCATTCCTTATCTTTCATAATCGTGTTATAGGTGCTGTAATCGTCCTGCGTGTCGCCCTTGGTGTCCTTATAGCGGCCCTTTTTGTCCTGCGAAAAATACCCGTCGTGGACGCGCCCCGCGTCGGCGGGAAAACGTCGGCGTAATTCCGCGTACTTTGGCAGGGCAATCAATTCCGCATACAATTCCTCGAACATCTGCGCATAAATCCCCTTGCCACCCTCCGGGTCGCGGTATTTCTTTACCTCGTCGATAAAGAACAGGGACAAGACCTTAATACCCTTTTCGGTGTAGCGCAATTCTTTGTCCAAATGCGCCTCAATGGTGCGGCGTATCTGCATACGCTTGATGATATTTTCATCAATATCGCCTATGGCTTTTCCCAAACACACGACTTCGGTATTGCTAAGCTCGATTTGCTCCATGCCGGGCGTACAGTCAATGCCGGTAACGGTGTAACCCTCATATATCCCGCGATAGCCGGACAGTTTGTGCAAGTCCGCGTCCGGTTTGACGGTAACGGCCTTGCGGCTCACTTTCCCGTTCTTGCCCTCAATGTCGATTTCTACCCGCGCCCGAAAACCGTCCTCGCCCGAAACGGACAGCAGCTTGATATAAGGCTTGTTAAAGCCGCCTGCCGCCTGATTAGAGGATACGCATATCTGCTTGACAAGTCCCATCTGGTAAGCGTCAACGGGGGTCAAGCGGTAAAGCAGATTTATCTTTTCCCGGTGGGTCGCGGAATAGCGGAACACGCACAACGGCGCAAGGGACGCAATAGCGTCTTTGGCCTTTTGGGTATTGTCCACGCTCTGCGGCTCGTCAATGATAACAATAGGATGGGTCGCCTGTATGTAGCTGATTGCTGCGTCGCCGTTCAATCTGTCCTGTTGCTGATTGATGACGTTTTCAGCTTTTCGGAAAGCGTCAATGTTGATAATCATAATCTCAATATTTGCGCTGGTCGCAAACTGCCGCACGTCGGACAGCTTCGCGCTGTTGTAGATAAAATAGCGGCAAGGGGTGTTGTCATAGAGTGCGGAAAAATGCTCCTGCGTCGTCTGCAAGGATTTATATACGCCCTCGCGGATTGCCACGCTCGGCACAACGACGATAAATTTTGTAAAGCCATACAGACGGTTTAACTCATAGACAGTTTTCGTATAAACATAGGTCTTGCCCGTCCCGGTTTCCATTTCGATGGAAAACTGCCGCCCCTGCAAGTCGTCGGTCTGGGGCAAAAGGTTTTTCCGTTGTACCGCCCGCATATTCTCGGTCATGCGTCCGTCGTCTATGTAGAGCGCGTTGGAAACGCCCACACTTGCGAACAGCTCCATTTGCCCGCCACTTTGCTCCATGCTAAAGGTGGATGTCTGCCGCTGCTGCCCGTCAAAGAGGGCGCAAACTGCATTTACCGCGTCGGTCTGGAAGTCCTGCTGCTTAAACTTCAGCTTCAATACCGCCGCCCCCTTTACACAGTTTTTAGCTCAATGCCCCGGTTTTCAAGCAGATAAAAGGCGTTGGCCTTTGTGCTGCTGTCTGCAAGGCTGTGTCCGGCAAGGACGATTTTCTGCGGGGATAAGGCCGCCATTTTCTCGATATGCTCGGCGGTGATACCCGGCTGCAAGCAAATGAGCATTTCGCCGCTGTCCACTTTGTAAACGGTCAGCCCGTCCACGTCAAAGGCGGCAAGTCCGGCGGTCAAGGGGTAGCCCATTTTCAAGAGAATCTCAAAAATCAAGTCCTCGTCGCTGCGGTCTGGCTTCAATCCGTCGATATGCCCCTCGATACGGTCAAAGAGCGTTTCAAGGTCGCCGCCCTCAATGGGGGTGTCGTCCCACAGCTTCATGTTGGACGTGTCCAATTTGAATACCTTAAAACCCACGTCAACGGGGGGCTTGTCCCCGTCAAGCGTTTCAAGGATTTTCTTTCCGGCGCGGCGGATACGTTCCTTGCCAATTTCAGTAATATAGTGCGGCTTGCCTATTGAATTAAGAAAGTCAATCGAATTTCCTATGATAGATTTTGCTTTTTGCTCTGCCGTTGAAAAGTTAATATCAAGATTTTCGGGTAATTGAACACTTATCATTTTTCGGGATTTTCCATCAACTTTATTTAATTCCATAACGGCGTGTGCGGTTGTTGCACTTCCTGCGAAAAAGTCTAAAACAATATCATTATCAGTCGTTATGAAAGACAACAATCTTTGAATTAACTGAACAGGTTTTGGATTACTAAAAATAGGCTTTTCTCCAAATAAACCTTTTAGGTCGTATGCGCCTATACGCCCGTCCAATTCAAAAATACTTGATAACTTTTCTTCGTAGTCTTTTGCATATACTTTTAATTCAACTATTTTCTTTTCATCGCTCCCAAACAAGATTTTTCCCTCTGAAATAAGGGCTTGCATTGTGTGCTCGGGAAAACGATAGCCCAATAATGGCTGAACACAAGGTTTGCCTGTTTTGGGGTGGATAATGTCGTAACGGTATCCTTCGCGTCCGGGGTTATGAACGGATTGACTACCTGTATAAACGCCACCTTTATCAATATATTTATATCTATCAAGCGGCCACAAAAACGCCTTATTCTTCTTCAACCAATCAGAATATGCACTTTGCAATATGGCTTCGTCATCATATTCATCGTTCAGTTTCTTTCCAATTTCAACGAGAATATTTTTCACGGCAGATACTTTCGTTTTCCAAACTGCTTCTGCTGTGTCTTTACGTTTTGCATAACACAAAATGTATTCATGTTCAACGGCAATTTGTGTTGGGTTGTTGTCAGTTGCATTTTTCCAAATGATATTTCCTACAAAGTTTTCTTCCCCGAAAACTTCATTACACAACTTTTTTAGATTATCCACCTCGTTATCGTCAATGGAAATAAAAATAACTCCATCGTCCCGCAAAAGGTTAGCGGCAAGCCGCAAGCGGGGGTACATCATATTCAGCCAGTTTGTATGATACCGCCCCATTGTTTCGGGGTTGCTCTTTGTGGTCTGCTGCGTAACCTCCACATACCGCCGCATGGGGTCGGCAAAATCGTCCTCATACACAAAATCGTTGCCCGTATTATACGGCGGGTCTATGTATATCATTTTGACTTTGCGGAAGTAGGATTTTTGGAGCAGCTTCAACACTTCCAGATTGTCGCCCTCGATATAAAGGTTTTGGGTCGTGTCAAAATTGACGCTCTCGGCAGCGCAAGGGCGCAAGGTCGCCGTACTGCGCCGCTGCGCCAAGCGCAGACAGTCGCTTTTGCCTTTCCACTTAAATTCGTACTTCTCATAATCATCGGTGATATATTCCCCGCAGAGGGACAGTAATTTATCAATGTCTAATTTCCCCTCGGTGAAGCACTCCGGGAAAACAGCTTGCAACCGCGCCTTGTTCTCGGCCTCTATATCCATGCTCAACCCGTCTAATGTATCAGCCATTTTCTTTTCCTCCGTTATATGCGGAATTTCCAATTTTATGAGGAAATTATAGCATATTAGACGGCTTTTTACAATCTCAACCGCACTTTCCGTTTCTTTGCCAAAAACAGATTTCTAACCGTTACAGTATCAGAGTGCAAAGGGTTTGGGATTATCCCAACAAGAACATTTTGCACCGCAAAATACGGAAGTGGGTACCCACTTCCTATGCTTGCTATTCAGTTTTAGCTTTAGAAAGGACGGGAAAGGAATGGAACGAAAACGAAAAATTAAAAACGGGCATATTGTGGTGAAAAATCCGCTGTATCAGGAGTTGCCGAAATACGAGATAACCATAAAATCCGGTAGGACGCTCTATCGGTTTACAGGCAGCTATGACGGGGAAAGGAGCCTGCCCCACAAGGTATTGCGGCTTATGGAGCAGGAAAAAGGCAAGAAAGATGTTGATTAAAAATGTAGGAGCCGATACAATAGATACAAGCAATCCTGTATTGGCAGACTGCCCGCCGATGAAAGGAGCAGAAACGATGTTAAGGCAGTCTGACAAAATTACCGCCCTCTATTGCCGCTTATCCCGCGACGACGAATTACAGGGCGACAGCAACAGCATTGTTAATCAAAAGGCGATTTTAAGTAAATACGCAAAAGAAAATCATTTCTCGAATACATTGTTTTTCGTGGACGACGGGTACTCGGGTACGAATTTCAATCGTCCGAGCTGGTGCGAGTTAATAGAGAAAATCGAGAACGGTGAGGTATCTACGTTGATAGTCAAGGATATGTCGCGGCTTGGGCGTGATTATCTGAAAGTGGGATTTTATACGGAAGTCCTGTTTGTGGAAAAGGGCGTGCGGTTTATCGCTATCAACAACGGCATAGACAGCGCGAACCAACAGGACAGTGACTTCACCCCTTTTTTGAACATCATCAACGAGTGGTACGCAAAAGATACAAGCAAAAAAATCCGCGCTGTGATGAAGTCCAAAGGCGAAGCGGGCGAACATCTCTGTACCAATCCGCCATACGGATATATGAAAGCTCCAGACAACAAAAAGCAATGGATTGTAGATGCGGAAGCCGCTGAGGTAGTCAAACGGATATTTGCTCTTTGTCTGGACGGTTACGGGCCGTCGCAGATTGCCCGTATTCTGAAAGAGGACAAGGTGTTTACTCCCGCCGCTTACTGGCAGGCACAAGGAAAAGTCACAAATCTGTCTGTGCCGAAAAATCCGTATTCATGGGTAGGAGCAACGGTAGCTGATATTTTGGAAAAGAAAGATTACTTGGGGCATACAGTCAATTTCAAAACCTGCAAGCAATCTTATAAGTCCAAAAAGAAGCTGCATAATCCCGAAGAAAAACAGCTTGTATTTGAGAATACCCACGAAGCGATTATTGACGCTGACACATGGGCGAGGGTACAGGAATTACGAAAGAACAAACGCCGTCCGACAAGGACAGGAAAAACAAATATGTTCTCCGGCATTGTGCGCTGTGCTGATTGTGGCGAAAAGTTGTACTACTGCACAAGCAAAAACTTTGAAGCAAGGCAAGACCATTTTGTATGCTCCACTTCAAGGCTCAAGGGGAAAGAGGTTTGTCCGACACACTTTATCCGCGCCGTTGTTTTGGAACAGGGCGTACTCGCTCACATGAGATTGACGATTGCCTGCGTCGCTAACCATGAAGAACAATTCCGAAAAGCTATGGGGGCAAAGCAGAAAGCCGAAGCAAAGAAAGAGCTTGCGGCAAAGAAACGTCAGCTTACACAAGCGGAACGACGGATTGAGGAACTTGACCGACTTTTTAAGCGTATTTACGAGGACAACGCCAACGGGAAATTATCTGACAGCAGATTTCAAATGCTCTCTGACGATTATGAACAGGAGCAGGAAGAACTGCGGGAAAAGCTGTTGCGGTTGAATGAAGAAATTGACGAACAGGAAGAACAGGCAGAAAACATTGACAGGTTCATCAGCAAAGTGCGGAAATACCTTGACCTGAACGAATTAACGCCCACTGTGTTGAATGACATGGTAAAGGCTGTGTATGTTCACGCGCCGGATAAGTCAAAGGGGCATAGGGAACAGAAGATTGACATTTCCTATGACCTTGTGGGAATACTCCCTGCGTTTTTACTGAATGACCTGCAAAAGGTCGAAACGGCATAGCCGAAGCTACGCCGTTTCCCGTGAATTAGTCCTATGCTGTTTTATGAGTGGCGCCCTTTGGGCGGCCTTTTCAGCTTGTCGAAAAAGTCTCTCCGGGATTGTCAAGGACCGCAGCCCTTGTCTTTAAGCCTGCGGCGGCACCTTTCGCTGGGAACATGCCGCTTTTGTACCGAATATTTTGCTTATGCCTGCCTGGACAGACCACATCCGTATAGCGACCCGTACAACAATACAACCAACCGCCAACGCCGCTTCCGATGCTCTGCCCGCACTGTTTTGAATGGTGTGGACTAAAGAAGTTGCCCATCCTATGGTTTGCCGTGGGCGTTGGATTGCCATTGTCAGGATATATGCGCCATCTTGCGCGCTTTTGCCTGCTCCCAGCCCTTACGCGCTGTACGCCTGGAGCGTTTCCCCGGCAAAGGAGAGCAATGCCGCAGAGGCCGCGTCAAACGCGCTCTCCGCTATGGGGGCGAGCAGCGCGCGTTCCGCCGGGGAGAGCTGCTCCAAAAGGGCGGCTTTGCCACGCAGGTATTCGCCGGTTTCGCAGAAATGTTTTGCCTGCAACACGAAGCGGGTGGACTTTTGCAGCGCGTGGAGCGCATCCAGGCTGCGCGCGTGCGTCATGTTATGGCAGCAGGCGTGATACAGCGCGCATGCGCCAAGCTGCACCGCGCGGCGCGCGTCCGCCTCCGAAATGGGCGGCAGCAGCGGCTCCAGCGCGCCGAAATACGCATCCGTGTCATGGCAAAACTGGAACAGGTCGGCTCGGTCCCAGGCGCGCAGCTCCGCTTCGCCGGAAAGGAACCCGCAGAGCAGATCGCGGTGCGGAAGCGCGGCGACGGCCTCCCGGTAGCGCGCGATGTCCTCCCCGCAGAGCGCGTCGAGGATTACGACCACGTCGACGTCGCTTCCCGCGTGCGCCTCGCCCCGGGCATAGCTCCCCTGCAAGCCGATGAAGCGCACCCGGGAGCCAAAGGCATCCCGCACGGTTTGGGTGAAAGTTTGCATCCAGACATTCAAATCAAATTCCATGGGTTTTCTCCTTTTCTGTCTTACGGGATTATATCCTAAAACCGGCCGGGTGAAAAGGATCTTGCAGAAAAGCGACGCGCACCGGGCCGGAGAGTTTCGCCTTGCGCAGCGAGGGCTCGCAGCAAAGCGCGCCCGCCTCCTCCAGCCTGCGCAGCGCGCTCCCGCTCAGGCCAAGCCTCTGGGCAAGCGCCTTTGCGGCGGGAATGGGCAGCGGGAAAGCGGGCTGCAGTGCGACCGTGCAGGGATATTCCGTGGGGAGCGGGCCTTCCACGGTGAACGCAAGCGCTTCAACGTCGAGCGCCGCATGGTTGCGGCGCAGCAACGCGGGGTCAAACGCGCATTGCAGTGCGAGGGCGGGGTCGTTTGCGAGGAAGCGTTCGTACTGCGCCCGGCCGATGGCCGACGGGCGCGTACGTGCGAGCACCTCGAGGTTCCAGGTCGCCTTACAGCGCCCGCAGCGATAGACGAGCCAAACGTCCACCAGGCCGCCGTTTGCGTTTACGCGGAACTGGCCGCCGCTGGTATAGTGCGGGTGCCCGCACTTGGGGCAGCGCTTGGCGAGGGTGGGCATTCCGTTTGGTGTGATACTCCAGAAAAGCTGCTGCATGTTGTCCTCCATTCTTGGCTGGGCTGCGCGCCGCACCGGGAAAGGAGGACGGAAAAAGGCGGACACAAAAAAGCGCACAGAGGGATACTCCGTGCGCTGCGCGCCAGAACCATATCACAACTGATCCCAAAGTGCGGCGAACAGGCGGCGCGCGTTGCGCGCCAAGGTCGGGTTCGTCGCTTGTTGAATTGGAATCAGTTCGTCGCCGGCATAAGGGAACTCCTGTTCATATTTTCTAGGGAAAACTATAACATCCGCGCAAGGGAATGTCAACCGAGGTTCCGCACCGACTCCCCTTCGATCAGCTCCGCCTGGAGCATCACATGGCGCGAGCCGGGCGCGCCGGAAAGACCCTGGGCGAGCAGCGCGGCGCTTTCGCGGGCGATGGCCTCCGCGTTCTGGCAAAGGGTCGTGAGGCGGGGAAGCGTATAACGCGAAAGCTCGGTGCCGTCAAAGCCGATGAGCGAAACGTCGCCCGGGATGGAGCGGCCGTGGTCCGCGAGCGCGCGGGCCGCGCCGATGGCCATGAGGTCCGACATGGCGAACACGGCCGTGCAGCGGAAGCCCGTGCGCAGCGCCGCGTCCATAGCCGCATATGCGGCGGGGAGCGAGAAGCCGGCGGGCAGGTAGTTTTCCTCCGGGAACGCGAGGCTGCGGGCCGCGAAAGCGTCCACAACGCCCCGGTGTCGCAGGGCGATGGGGTTTTCCGCATCCAGCCTGCCGCCGAGCACGGCGATGTTGCGGTGGCCGCGGGCGAGCAGGTAATCTGCAGCGGCGTAGGCAGCGGCCCGGTCGTCCACGCTGACGCTGAACACATTTTCCGCGCGCACGGTGCGCGCGTCGAGCGTCGCATACACACAGGGGATGGCGGGGAGGCCAAGCGTTTCTTCCCGGCCGACGACGCTGCCGCCGAGGAAAACGAGGCCGCGCACCTTTTTCTCGGCATGGATGGCGCGCGCGGCGGCGGCTTCATCGTCATGCTCGTCGATATAATGCGCGAGGAAGCGGAGCCCGAGCGCCTCGATGCGCGGCTGCAGGCGCTCCAGGATGGAGGCGAGGAACATGCTCCCCGCGCCGCGCACGATCACGGCAGCCGCATCCGCGCGGCGCTGCTTAAGCTGGCGCGCATTGCTGTTGGGCTCATAGCCGCATTCGGCGATCACCGTGCGCACGCGCTCCCGCGTGGCTTCGTTTACGCCTGCGCCGCCGTTGAGGACGCGCGAAACCGTGCTGATCCCAACGCCCGCGCGCTTGGCGACGTCCCATATCGTAACGTTTTGCTGCATGGCGGCTTCTCCTGTAGGAAACTCTAAAAAGCAAGAGGGTAAAACACACTTTGGAAACGTTTTCAAAAGGATTGTATCATCCTTGCGCGCGCCTGTCAAACCCGGGCGGGAAGCACGCAGCGTTCACAGATTTTCGTGCATTTGGCGCTTGCCAGACGGCTGGGCGGGGTATAAAATAAATATGTATGCGGCGTATCCCGCCGCGTGCGAGTTATTAGAAAGGAGCAAAATTGCGCAATGGACGCAGGCCCTTACCCTAGTACGAAAATCAAATAATGCGGGACGGCCATGCGATCTTCTGTGGCCGCCCCTGGAGGGAGGTACACAGAAATGATCGCAAAGGTTCTTGTGCTTTTGCAGGAGAAAAAGTACGCGCTTGCCAAGCAGGCTGTGCTGGAAATGAACGCTGTGGACATCGCCGAGGTGTTCGCGGAGCTCCACGAGCTGGAGGCCCCGCAGACCGCGCTGCGCTTGTTCCGGCTTTTGCCTAAGGAGCTCGCTGCGGAGACGTTTTCCTACATGGAGAGCGATGTGCAGCAAAGCATCATCGAAGCCATCAGCGACAACGAGCTTCGCTTCATCCTGGACGACATGTATATGGACGACTACGTGGATCTCATCGAGGAGATGCCAGCGAACGTCGTCAAACGCCTGCTTGCCAATTCGAGCGAGCAGAACCGCAAGCTCATCAACGAATATCTGCAATACCCCGAGGACTCCGCGGGGAGCATCATGACCAACGAATACGTCTATTTCCGGCGTAACGTTACGGTGCGCGAAGCGTTCGACGTCATCCGCAAGACAGGGGTTGACAAGGAAACCATCTATACCTGTTATGTGATCAGCGCTGAACGCAAGCTCGAGGGTGTGGTCACGGTGCGCGAGCTTTTGCTTGCGGACCCGGAAGCAAAGGTGGAAACGATCATGAGCGCGAACGTCATCCACGCGCACACGCTCGATGACAAGGAAGAGATCGCCAAGCTGTTCTCCCGCTACGATATACTCTCCCTGCCGGTCGTGGATAAGGAGGAACGCCTTGTCGGCATCATCACGATCGACGACGCGGTGGACGTTATGCAGGAGGAGAACACGGAGGACTTCGAGATGATGGCCGGCATGGCCCACAGCGATGGCACATATCTGAAAATGCCCGTGGTGTCGCTGGCGAAAAACCGTATCATCTGGCTGCTCGTGCTGATGCTTTCCGCGATGATCACCGGCGCGATGCTCGAGCATTACGAGGCGGCGATCGCCACGCTGCCGCTGCTCGTTTCGTTCATCCCCATGCTGATGGATACCGGCGGCAACTGCGGCTCACAGGCTTCCACGATGATCATCCGCGGCATGGCGCTCGATGAGATCGAACCTGCGGATTTCCTGCGCGTATGGTGGAAGGAGATCCGCGTGGCGCTGCTTTGCGGCGGCACGCTCTCCATCGTCAATTTCGTGCGCATTTATCTGCAATATAACGTGTTTGCCGCCGCGCCGAACCCCGACTGCGTGCGCATCGCGGCGGTGGTGAGCCTAACGCTCATCGCAACGGTATGCATTGCCAAATCGCTCGGCTGCATCCTGCCGATGCTGGCGAAAAAGCTCGGACTCGACCCGGCGCTGATGGCGGCGCCGATGATCACGACCGTCACGGACGCATGCTCGATCCTTGTGTTCTTCAGCCTTGCGCTGATGATCCTGCGGGACAGGCTGTGATAGAACAGGCTGTGATAGATAAGAATCGGCAATGGACAACGGAAAATGGACAATCAATTTGAGGGAATGTAGAGCCATCCCACGCATGCTTGCCGCCCTGCTCTGCATTGCGCTCCTGCTGCCGCTGACAGGCGGGTGCGCAAGCGCGCCGCAGCGGTATGAGGCGACGTACCTCTCCTTGTTCGACACAGTGGTGACGATCTCGGTCTACGCCGAAAGCGAGGCGGAGGCGCAGGAGGTGCTGCGTGCCGTCTACGACGACTTGGCCCGCTATGACGCTTTGTTCGACATCTACGAGGAACACGAGGGCGTAACGAGCCTTAAAACTGTGAACGACAATGCGGCGCAGGGCCCCGTTGCGGTGGAGCCGGAGCTGTTCGCACTGCTTTCCTTTGGAAAGGAGGTCTACGGCCTGACGCGGGGGCGCGTGAATATCGCCTTCGGCAGCGTGCTCTCCCTCTGGCATGACGCGCGCACAGCCGGCCTTGCTGACCCGGGTGCGGCGGCCCTGCCGGAGCGGGACGCATTGGAGAGGGCCGCGGCGCATGCGGATATTGACGATCTCATTTTAGACGAAACCGCCGGGACAGTCTGTTTCGCGGATCCGGCGCTGCGGCTGGATGTGGGGGCGGTCGGCAAGGGCTTCGCGGCGCAGCTTGCCTGTGCGAATGCGCGCGAACGCGGGATCACGAGCATGCTGTTAAACCTTGGCGGGAATGTATGTGCACTCGGGACGCGAGCGGACGGCAAGCCATGGCGCATCAACGTGCAGGATCCGGACGACGCTTCAGCGGCGCTCGCCACGGTGGAGCTTTCGGACGCCTCGTTCGTGACGAGCGGCGGCTACCAGCGCTATTATACGGTGGATGGTGTGAACTACCATCACATCATCGACCCGGATACCCTGATGCCGGCGGAATACGTGAAGGCCGTAACCGTGACGCATGCGGATTCCGGCCTTGCGGACGCATTTTCGACGGCGCTGTTCAACCTGCCGTATGAAGAAGGCAGGGCGCTCGCGGAGGAAAACGGCGTCTCCGCGGTGTGGGAACTTTTGGATGGGAGGATAGAGTGGCTCTCCCTCGCGGGCATGGAATAAATCGTGTAAAAATAAATAAACCTGACAAGAATTCGACAGTGTATTGCGGCATACCGGCGGAAATGATACAATATTTCAATGAAACGGACCGATCTCGTCATCCTTGGCGCAGTGCTGGCGCTGGCCGCCATCCTGCTGCTGTTTCTGCGCGGGCCTGCCGGCGCGGCGGGCTGGGCGGTCATATATGTGAACGACGTGGAATATGCCCGCTTACCGCTCGATGAGCCGCAGACGCTCACGATCGACCAGGGGGAGGGCAAGGTCAACGTGGTGGAGGTGTTTGAAGGCGGCGTGCGGATGCAAAGCTCCACCTGCCACAATCAGCTCTGCGTTTTGCAGGGGGATGTGACGCTGGAAAGCGCGGCGCATGCGGCGCTTGAAAACTGGATCATCTGCCTGCCAAACGGTGTTTCCATCGAGCTTATGGCGGAGGACGCGCCATGAACGCCGGGAAGGTCGCCCGTTACGGGCTCCTGACGGGCGTGATGCTCGTGCTGGGGTATGTGGAATCCCTGCTGCCGGTCGTAGGCATCCCGGGCGTGAAGCTCGGCCTTTCCAACACGGTGCTGCTCTATGCGCTGTACCTGATGGACGCGAAGAGCGCGGCGCTGCTGGCAGCGCTCAAGGTGCTGCTTTCCGGGTTCCTGTTCGGCTCGCCCGCCTCGATGCTTTACAGCGCAGCGGGCGCGGTTCTAAGCCTTTGCGCGATGCTGCTTCTTCAGCGTGCGCGCGGCATAAGCGTCGTTGGCGTGAGCGTCGCAGGCGCTGCGTGCCACAACGTCGGCCAATGCGCGGCGGCGTCGCTTTTCGTGCAGGTACGCGCCGTGCTGGCTTATCTTCCGGTGCTTTTGATTTCTGCCGCCGTAACCGGCGTAGTGACCGGCATTGCGGCGAAATATCTATTGCGATACATCAAAAAGAAATGAGGGTTGTTGAAGATGAAAAAGGTTCCTGCTTGGGTAATTCTCTGCGTGATTGCGCTTGTTGCAGGCGGCGCGCTCGGTGTGACGAACGCGCTGACGAAAGGCCCGATCGCAGAGCAGGCCAGGCTTGCTGCGGAAGCCGCGCGCGCTGAGGTGCTGCCTGCGGCAGCGAGCTTTGAAGAGGTTGCCACTGCGGATGGCGCCCCGGTGGATACTTGCTATCGCGGCTTGGACGCATCCGGCAATGTGGCAGGCCATGTCGCGCAGGTCACGGTGACCGGCTTTGGCGGCCCCATCGAGGTCACGGTCGGCATCGACGCGCAGGGTCAGCTCACCGGCATCCAGTGCGGCGGTTCCAGCTTCTCCGAGACGCCGGGCCTCGGCGCGAAGGTGAAGGAAGCCGCGTTCTCCGAGCAGTTCGCGGGCCTTGCAACGCCGGTTGCGCTCGCAAAGGACGGCGGCGAGGTGGATTCCGTCACGGCGGCCTCCATCAGCTCCGGCGCGGTGTGCAATGCGGTGAACATCGCTGCGGATTACATCGCGGGCCTTGCGTAACGCGCCGCCCGCGCCATACATTCGGCTTCAAAACAGGCTCGGAGCGCTGCTCCGGGCCTGCTTTTCTGGAAACACGGTTGCAAACGCTGCCCGGATACCGTAAAATAAACAATATTAAAAAAACGGAAGGAAAGAAATGATGCGGAAACCGGACAAGAAGTGGAACTGGAGCAAGATCATCGGTACGATCCTGTTTTTGGTGCTGATTGGCTCGATCGTATATGTGACGGTGATGGTCTTCACCGCGCCTGTCACTGTACCGGAAGACGAGCCGTATACCAAGGTGCGGAGCGATTATTACCTGAGCCTGCTGCAATGCATGCTGGGGCTTGTGGTCATGTTCCTGCCCTCGTTTTTCCAGAGGCGGTTTTCGATCGAAGTGCCAAATTACATGCGCTGCATGTATTTCATCTTCCTCTATTGCGCGATCTATCTGGGCGAAGTGCATGATTTCTTTTATGTCGTCCCGAATTGGGACATCTACCTGCACACCTTCAGCGGCGCGATGCTCGGTGCGCTGGGCTTTTCGCTCGTGTCCATCCTCAATGAAGAAAAGCGCGTCCCCATGCAGCTCTCCCCAGGCTTTGTGGCGTTCTTCGCGTTTTGCTTCGCGCTCGCCTGCGGCGCGGTCTGGGAGATCTATGAGTTCGTGGTAGACGGTATGCTCGGCATGAACATGCAGAAGTTCGCCACAGAGCAGGGCGTGCAGCTTATCGGCCATGAGGCGATCCGCGACACGATGGAGGACCTGATGGTGGACGCCGCGGGCGCGATCGTAGTCTGCCTCGTCGGCACGCTGTTCCTGCGCAGGAAAAAGCGGGAGAAGGAGCGGGAAAACCTGCCGGAAGAAAATGCGTAAAGCATCCTCATCCGGGCGTGGAGAAAGGCGGCCATGGAGATTTCCTATCGGCGGATCGCAGGAGAAGAATTCACGGGAGCGCTGTTTCAAACGTTTGACCGGCTTCAGAAATCGGAGCGTGTATGGAAATGGGAAAACGGCGAATGGACGTTGAAACCGCAAAAGTATGTCAACGACTGGTCGGATGAGGATAAAGCGTTTTTAGTGCCGTATTTTCAGCGAAAGCTGACCGCAGAAGGAGGCCTCGCTTTCGGTGCGTTTCAAAAGGGCAAATTGTTGGGTTTCAGTTTGTTGGAGACACAGCCGCTTGGGCCAGAATATACGTATTTTAACCTTCTGGAGCTTTTTGTGACGAGGAATGCGCGCCGTCAGGGGATCGGGGAGCATCTTTTTCGGTTGGTCTGCGCTGGTGCGGCACAGTTAGGGGCAAAGCGGCTGTACATCTGCGCAAACCCGGCCGAAGAAACGGTGGCGTTTTACAGGAAAATGGGGTGCAGGGATGCAGAAGTCCGCATCGCGCGCCTTGCGGAGGACGAGCCGAACGCATATTATCTGGAAGCGGTTCTCCATGAAGCCGAATGAAGCTTTCCTTTCGCATACAAACCACCAGCCATTCAGAGCAAATGGCCGGTGGTTTGTTTCCATGCGCGTTATTTCCCGGCAGAATCCAACAGCTTATTCCGGGTTCCCACACATCGGAATAATTTCCCCATTTTCATCCAGCAGATACGCGGAATATACCGTCGCAAGCTGTGCCGGATAGGTTTCGAGGATCGTGCCGTCGTATGCGATGCGGATCGCGTCGCCCACAGCAAGGTTGGTAAGGCCGTTTCCCTCCAGCGTATCGCCGCCGAGCGTAATTTGATCCGCGGAGCGGAGCACAGCCTCCTCATCTCTGAACGGCTCCACCAGGCATCCGCTGCCTTCATACACTTCAAGCACCGTCGCGTTGAAAAACACCTGCCCGTTTTCATCGGGCAATTTTTCGCCCCGTGCGCAGCCAAACAGGGGCAGCGCCAGGCACAGGGCGAGGAACAGGGGAAGAATCCGTTTCATAAAAAGACCTCCGTTTCGTCGTTTCTTACCTAAAGAAAACGGTGCGGCGGAGGAAAAGGTTGCATGTTTCAACGCCTTGCGAGCTTCCCTACGAGCGCGAAAACGCAGAACAGCAGCGCGTTTACCGCGACGATGCTCGCGCCCGCGGGCGTGCGCAGCACATAGGAAAGCACCATGCCCGTGAAGAAAGCGAACACGCTGATGATCGCGGACGTGACGACTACGCCGCGGAACGAACGGCACACGCGCATGGCCGTGAGCGCAGGGAAAATGATCAGGCCAGAAATCAGCATCGTACCCATGATGCGCATGCCGATGACGATCGTGAGCGCCGTGAGCAGGGCGAGCAGCATGTTGTAGCGCGAAACGCGTGTGCCCGTCGCCCGGGCGAAACTTTCATCGAACGTGATGGCGAAGATGCGGTTGTAGAACACGATGAACAGCACGAGCACCACGGCCGCAAGGGCGAGGGAAAGGTAAACATCCTCCGCGCTCATGGCGAGGATGCTGCCGAACATGTAGCTGTAAACATCCGCGTTGAGCCCGCTCGTGAGGGAGGTAACGAGCACGCCCGCCGCGAGCGACGCGGAGGCGATGAGCGCGATGGCGCTGTCCCCGCCAAGGCGGCTGTTCTGGCTGATGCGCAGCAGAAGGAACGCGGCGATGATCACGACCGGGATGGCCACCGCGAGCGGCGCCGCGTTCATTGCCATGGCGATGGAGAGCGCGCCGAAGCCCACGTGGGAAAGCCCGTCGCCGATCATGGAATACCGCTTCAAGACGAGGCTTACGCCAAGGAGCGCCGCGCAGAGCGCCACAAGGCTTCCGACGACGAGCGCCCGCACCAGGAACGAATAGGAGAAGATTTCACTGAGCAGCGCGAACATGGGTCATTCCTCCTCCCAAACGCCGAATTGGATGCGCGGGTAATCCGCCGCGCAGGCGCAACGCAAAAACCGCGCGCCGGTGGGGCTTTTGCGGTAAGCGGCGGCCGTGCCGAAGAAGGCGACGCCCCGCTCGGAAAGCTGCAAAACATGCGTCGCGTCGTGCAGCGCGCAGCTCACGTCGTGCGACACCATGAGGATAGTGATGCCTTCCTCACGGTTCAGTCGCTGAATGAGCGCGTAAAGGTCGTTCGTGGCGATGGGGTCGAGCGCGGCGACGGGCTCATCGAGCAAAAGCAGCTTCGTCGTGGCGCAAAGGGCACGGGCCAGGAGCACGCGCTGCTGCTGCCCGCCGGAAAGCGTGCGGTAGGAGGCTTTCGCCAGGTCCGCAATGCCGAGGCGGGCAAGGTTCTCGGCCGCGCGTGCATGCTGTGCTTTCCCGTAAAACGGCGCGCGGCCAAGGCTGTTTGCGCAGCCGGAAAGCACCACCTCGTATACGCTTGCGGGAAAATCCTTTTGCAGCGCTGTCTGCTGGGGCAGGTAGCCGATCTCCCGGGCGGATACGCCGGAAAACGCGATCTCGCCGCCACGGGGCTGCAAAAGGCCCAGCAACGCCTTGATGAGCGTGGATTTGCCGCTGCCGTTTTCGCCCACGATGCAAAGATAGTCCCCCGCATGCACCGTGAAGCTCACGCCCGTGAGCACCACGCCCGTTTCATAGCCGAGGGTAAGGTCCTGACAGCGGATCAGGACGTCATTTTCGGTTCCGTTTTTTTTGAAGGACATTTCGCTTCTTTCGGGCCGGCCATGGCCGGCGGGTCTTATGGTATAGCCCAGCCTTAATACAGGCCGGTCTTCAGGTTTTCCAGGTTCTGGCGCATCAGGGAGAGGTACGTGGCCCCGTCGTCCAGCTCCTCCTTGGATACGTTGTGGCAGGAGTGGAGCAGCAGCATTTGGCAGCCCGTATCCTCCGCAATGGAACGCGAAACCTTCGGGTCGACCAGTTCTTCATAATAGATTACCGGGATGCCGCCTGCGGTGATCGCGTCCGTGATCTCCGCGACGGCCCTCGCAGAGGGTTCCGTCTCGGAGGAGCAGGAATCGTACGCCGCAATGCAGGAAAGGCCATAGCGCTTGGCAAAATAATGCAGTGCGAACCGCCCGCCGAAGCAGATCTCCCGGCGCGCTGCGCGGTCCACCAGTTCCTGAAACGCTGCGTCCAGCGCCATGAGCTCCGCCTGGTAGGCTTCGCAGTTGGCGCGGTAGGCTTCCGCGTGTTCCGGGTCGGCGGCGCAGAGCGCGTCCGCAATGGTGGCGGCTATGGTGGCGGCTTGGGTGGGGTCGGTCCAGATATGCGGGTCATAATTTCCGTGGCCATGACCCTCGTGGCCTGCTTCCTCGTGATCTTCCACTTCGTCGAGCTGGATGCCCATGGAGCAATCCGCGATCACGAGGCTGCCGACGGTGGAAAATCGGGCATCCTCCGCAGTGCCGCGTTCGCCGTCCAGCCCTTCGAGGATCTCATGCGCCCAGGTTTCCATATAATCGCCGGTATAGGCGAACACATCCGCACCCTGGATGGCGATGACGTCTGCGGGCGAAGGTTCAAAGGAATGGCTTTCCACGCCGGGCGGCAGCAGGAGGGACACCTCCGCTCCCGTACCTTCCGCGATGGCACGGGCGAAGTCATAAAGCGGGAACAGCGTCGTGATGACGGTTATCCCGCTGTCCCTGCCGGAATTCTCCGTAGGACCGCCGCAGCCCGCGAACGCGGGGAGCGCAAAGACGATGGCCAAAAGCAGCGCAAGGCTGCGGAATAAGCGTTTGCTCAGCATAGTCGCTCCTTTCCGGGTTTCAAATTCAAGCATAGCACAAGCCAGGCGGCTTTTCAACACGCGGCGATTGAATCTATGCGGCGGTTTATGCTAAAATGAAACGAATGGGGCGCACATGCGCCTATTTCAGAAACAAAGATCGGAGAAGCCATGGAAGAAATCAAGCAAGAGCCCACATGCCAACTGGCCGCATTGGGTGCTCAGGTGGAAGAAGGCACGGTGATCGCGCAGCCCGCGCTGCTTCTCGTTGGCAAGCGGAAGCGCATCATTACCGAGAAGGATCAGAAAGCGCTTGCCCAGATCCGGGCATTCTGGGCGCAGTGCGAGGAAGACGGCACGCTTGCAGCGCTGCGCGGCTTTGCGCCGGATGCGCGGTGCTATGTGGCGGCCTGCCACAATTTCGATAAGCGCGCATACGATTATTGGATCGCCGTTGAGGTCGTGGCGGAAGGCTTTGCCGTACCTGAGGGGTTCGAGTCCCTGCAAACGGAGGAAACGGACTATGCGGTCTTCCCGTGCAAAGGCCCCGGCTTGCAGAGCGTATTCGACCGCTGGGCGTTTGTATACCGCAAGTGGTTCCCGCAGGGGCACTATTTCCACGGCACCTCGCCCGAGCTTGAGGTGTATCCGTTTGGGGACATGGAGGCGGAGGAGTACGCAAGCGAGCTGCGCGTGCCTGTGAAAAAGGTGCCCGCGGATTATTACCGCCGCAAGCGCAGGCCTATGCTGATGATGCTCCTTCCGCTCATCGGCGTATTTGCCGGCCTCATTATAGGCACACGGCTGGGCAGTGCCACGGTGGGCATGCTCATCGGTCTGCTCGGCGGCTTTGTGGCGGCAACGATCCTGCAACAGATTCAGGACGATAGGGATAAGAAGAAGGAGCAGGAAACGGACGGGAAAGCGAAAAAATAAACGGCGCTTTATGCGAAAAAATGGGTTCCGGCTGTTGCCGGAACCCATTTCGGTTTGTCGAAAAAGGTTCTCCGGGATTGTCAAGGGCCGCAGCCCTTGACTTTCAATCGCGAGCAGCGACCTGTGCGGTGCGAGCGAAAAGCCTTGCGCTGCAAGGCCTTCTTTACACGGAGCGCTGACCGCGCTATCGGCGCAAGCGCGATGTGAATCCCTCGATAAAGTGGCAGATGCCACTTTATCGACAGCCTAAAAATGGGTTCCGGCTGCTGCCGGAACCCATTTCATAAAGCCGGAGATTATACTTCCGGGATGATGCGGATCTTGCCAAAGATCGGAATCTCGTAATATTCGCGCTTGAGCGCCTTCACGATGCAAATAATCATGATGACGAAGCCTGCGATCATGCCGACGATACCAACGAACCAGCCGATGAAGGGGATGATGCAGACGATTGCGCAGCAGATGTTCCAGATCATCAGGCAGACGCACTGGTTGGCATGGTGCCGGAGATAGTTGGACGCATTGCCAACGAGCAGACCCAGGATCATGAAGATGACATTGAGATAGGAAAGCGCCGCAAGGTAGCGGTATTTTTCCTCATCGATGCGCGTCCCTGCCGGCTGCGCCGGGGTAGCCTGTTGCTGCTGGCCGGAAGCCGCGGCGCCCTGCACGGCTCCGCAGACGGGGCAGAACTTTGTACCGTCGTTGATCTGTGAACCACAATTCCCACAAAATGCCATAGTTAATGTTACCTCCTAATCTATTGAACCCCTTCCTGCAAGAAGGAAGTTTCCAAAATTTATGCAGCGCAGCCCGCTTTATAGCCCACGGATGCGCACTTCTACCACGCGCCCAACGATCTCCGCGAGCTCTCCCGGCACGATCATCGGCTCATACTTTGTGTTGGCCGGGATCAGCATCAGCGCGGAGTTCATGTATTTCACCTTGCGCAGGAGAACCTCGTCTTCCACGCGGACGACGGCGATCTGCCCGTTCTCGACCCGCGGCTGTAAGCGTACGAGCACGAGCGCCCCTTCCGGGATGAACTCGCCGACCATGCAGTCCCCTTCGACTTCCATATAAAAATATTCGCCTGAAACTACATCGCTCGCTGGTACACCAATATACTCGGTGATGTTTTCATCGGCAAGAATCGGAAGCCCCGCATGCACACGCCCGACGAGCGGCACCCCCACCGTTTCCCCGATGGGGAGGAAGTGAGGCGACGCGGCAGCACGCTGCTTGAACCGCGGCGTCACCTGCGCAGGCGCTTCCTCCGGCGCGTCGATGCCGAGCAGGTAGTCCGCCGTAACGTGAAAATGGTCGCAAAGTTTCACGATGGCCTCATGCGGAAGCGGGACGCGGCCGGTTTCATATTTGCATACGGCGGCTTTCTGAACGCCTAAGATCTCGCCCAGCTCATCCTGGGTGATCCCGTGGCTTTTGCGCAGCTGCTTCAATCTGCTCATGCGCCCTCCGGCAAACAAAAGAATTTATCATATTTATTGTATCCCCGCCCGAAATGAAAGGCAAGCAAAAAATTTCTAAAAAAGCGGAAAAATGTCCTTGACAGTATCTTTATAAGATACTATAATGGCATTACAGGAAATGAAATGCAGAAAAATTTCCTTAATGACAATAAAATGTTCCGCACAAGAAACTTTGAACGCGGTTTTCGCAGGAGGTTCACTATGAATTACTTCGGGATGTTCTTTTCCTTCATGCTGCCGGGGATCGTCCTGGGCGGGATGGGCGCGGTCGCCGTGCATCAGGAGCTCCAGCGCCACAAACGGCAGAAGGCCCGCAAAGTTCGGCGGGCGCGCCGGCCGGAACTGCGGCAGGTTGCGGATAAAGGGAAACTTTATGTTTACGATATGAACGCCGCGGCATAACATAAGCGCTGCGCAGATACGCTTCGTTTATCGCGCCGCTTGCTGGGCGGCGGGTAAAAATAAAAAATCTATACGCGCCAAGGAAATGCCGCCGGGATCCCGGCGGCATTTCCGCTATTGTGCGAGCAGGTCATGCGGGTTCGCGCCTGCGTGCAGGCGCGCGGCAGGAAAATAGAGGAACGGTTTTTGCAGAAAGGTTCCCTTTTCAGAAATCGCAGAATGCTTCAAGGCCAAGTCAATTTTCTCATAAATATATAATACAGCATGTCGAAAAAGTCTCTCCGGGATTGTCAAAGGC
>UREK01000008.1 GCA_900546845.1 uncultured Eubacteriales bacterium | reverse complement strand
AGCGTTGTCCGAATACGAAAACCGCTGGAGTTCACCACCCCCAAACGCCCCCTTTACAAAAAGGGGGGAGCAGCGCGCAAGCGCTGGCGGGGGATTGCCATATTCTAGCGGCGCAAGCGCTGACGGAGGATTGCCTTATCAAGAAGCCATTTCGTAAAACATGCCGGGGAATTTCCTTGCTGCTGAAGCCGCTTTGGAACGCGCCGCGGCAAGCCTTTACTCCGTGATCTCCCCACAGAGGTTTTTCCGCATCAGCACGCGCAACTCGTCCAGGTCATCCGTCTGCCCGAGCACCCACATCAGTTTTGTGACGGCGGCTTCGGTGGTCATATCCCGCGCGGAGATCACGCCCGCGTTGCGCAGCGGCTCGCTGACCTCGTAAACGTCCGGCGTGCTGGCCTCGTATAAGCATTGGGAAGTCAGCACCACCGGGATACCCGCCGCGATGAGTTTCCGGATGCTTTCCGTATGATCCCGCCGGAAATTGTGCATGCCGCCCAAGCCAAACGCTTCCACCACCACGCCGCGCGTGTCGCAGCTAAGAAGGCTTTCGAGGAGAGCCGGGCTCGTACCGGGCACGAGCTTAATGAGCGCCACACGCGGGTCGAGAGCGTCAGAAAAGGAAAGCTCCCCTTGCGGTTCCGGCGCGGCAAGGGTATAGCAGCGGCCGTTTGCCACCATGCCGACATAGGGGTAATTGATAGACTCAAACGCATCGAGCGAGGTCGTCCGCGTTTTGACCGCGCGGCAGCCTTTGATGATGGCGTTGCCGAAGCAGATGTATACGCCGCCCGGCAGCGCCCGCGCCGCAAGGAGCGCGTTTCCGAGGTTCCTGCGCCCGTCGGAATCCGGATAGGCGATCGGGTATTGGGAACCCGTGAGCACCACCGGCACGCCGATGCCGCGCAGCATAAAGCTGAGCATAGAAGCCGTATACGCCATGGTATCCGTGCCGTGCGTGATGACGATCCCGTCATAATCCCAAGAGGATTTCAACACTTTGCCCGCGATCTTGCGCCATTCCTCCGGCTGGATGTTGGAGCTGTCCATGTTGAACAGATCCACGCAGTCCACATCCTCCGCGCCCGCGCCAACATAGCCGAGCAAAGCGCGCGCGTCCAGCCCCGGCGCGAGGCCATGCTCCGTTGGCATGCAGGCGATGGTGCCGCCCGTGGCGATAAGCCGGATCCGTTTCATGCTGTTTTCTCCATTCATGTGTTTGTTCTTGTTTCCTATCAAATTTTATCAGCCCGCCTCCCCGAACACAAGAGGCGGAATCATATATTCTTGCCTGTGCGCGCTCCCGTTGGTATGATAATATGCAAATCGTTGTTTACTGGAAGGAGCATCCCAATGGCGCGCCTGATCTTGATCGAAGGTATTCCTGGCTCTGGGAAAACGACGCTTGCAACCAGCCTTTCCTCGCTGCTGCGGGCGGACGTTCCCTGCGCCTGCTATCTGGAAGGCCAGAGCGGCCACCCCGCCGAGCTTGAGCACCACGCCTGCCTGACCCAGGCCGAATACGCGGCCCTTTGCGCCGGATTCCCAGGCCAAGTTGCTTCGCTCGCAAACCACGTGCGCAAAGAGGGGGATTTCCTGCTCGTGCGCTATATGGAAAACGGCGCTCCCATTTTCTCCGGGGCGCTGCTCGGCCGTCTCCGAGCCCGCGAGTTCCGCTACGCCCTTTCACCCCGCATCCCATTTGCGGCTTATTCCGCCGTTTCGCTTTCCCGCTGGCGCGGCCTTGCGGCCGAATGGGCCGGCAAGCCCGGCTTCCTGCTGCTGGAAAGCGCGTTTTTGCAGCGGCCCGTGCAGGATCTGCTGCTGCACTACGCCCTGCCGGATGCGGAGATCATCGCCTTCCTCCAACGCGCAGCGGAGGCACTCCGCCCGCTTATGCCTACGCTCTTCTATCTTGCCCCGGAAAGCGTCCCCGCAACCCTTTCGCGCATCGCCCGCGCGCGGAACATGCCGGAAATGGCTTACCCGGATTCCATCGCATTCTGGGCGCACCGCCGGGAGCTGGAGCTTGCCGTGCTGCCCGTGCTGCCGCTTTGCGCGCATGTGCTTTGCAACAGCGGCGAAATGCCCGCGGAAACGGCAAACCGCATGCGTGAACTCCTATAAAACATCACACGCATTGCGCGCCAAGCGGAAAGTATGGATTGCAACCCGCGGGCGCAGCGTTTATAATCAAATTGTTGACCGGGCACCCGCAATCGCATCGTTTCGGAGGTTTTGTCCCATGAAGCTCAATTACAAGCGCACCATCCTCGTCGGCTTCGCTTTCTTCCTCATCTGCACGTTCTGGCAGGCGTACGACACCATCATCCCGAAGATCTTGACCGATAAGTTCGGCATGTCCCAGGCGAACTCGGGCGTCATCATGGCGCTCGACAATATCCTCGCCCTGTTCATGCTCCCCCTGTTCGGCGCGATCTCGGATAAATGCAAAAGCCGCATGGGCAGGCGCACGCCGTTCATCCTCATCGGCACCATCGTAGCGGCGGCGGCGCTCATGGCGCTCTCGTTCGCGGACGGCATGCAGCTCAAAAACATCGAAGCCGTATCCGCCATCGACGACCCCGCGGCGCTTGAGACGCTTTATGACAGCGTCGGCGGCGAGAAGCTCGAAATGCCGGACGGGACGGAGTTCGTATTGAACGAAACCTTTGACCGGGCAGGGTTCGCTTCGATCACCTCGGAGATCGAGACGGACGGCGCAACCGCGGCCAATCCGGATTATACCAACTATGTCGTGCCCGCGCGGCACGCTTACGCGCACGCGCAGACGCGGGCGAACCTGCTCCCGCTCATCCTGTTCATCGCCATCCTGCTCGTCGCGCTCATCTCCATGGCTACGTTCCGCTCCCCCGCCGTCGCGCTCATGCCAGACGTTACCATCAAGCCCCTGCGCTCCAAGGCGAACGCCATCATCAACCTGATGGGTACCGCAGGCGGCATCCTCGTGCTTGGGATGGGCATCGTGTTCAGCACCGGCGCGGCGAAAAACGCGCTCATGCCGTATACGTCGTTTTTCGCCATCGTAGCGGGGCTCATGCTCGCCGCGCTCCTCGTGTTCATGCTGACGGTCAAGGAGCCGCAGTTCGTGCACGAGATGGAGGCGGAAAGCCGCAAATATCACATCGATGATCTGCCGGAGGCGGAAGCCGTTCCCGGCGGCGAAGGCGCGAAGCGCCCTCTCTCCAAGGGGGAACGCGCGTCGCTGCTGCTGATCCTCGCTTCCGTGGTGTTCTGGTTCATGGGCTACAACGCTGTGACCTCAAAATACTCCGTATACGCAGGCAAGGTGCTCAACCTCGACTATAACACGACGCTCCTGCTCGCAAACGTCGCGGCCGTCGCGGCATATCTGCCCGTCGGCATGGTCGCCTCAAAGATTGGCCGGAAAAAGACGATCCTCGCCGGCATCGTAATGCTTGCCACCTCCTTTGGCGTGGCCTCCTTCCTGCGCGAAGGGAGCTCCGCGCTCGTGATGAACTGCATGTTCGCGCTCGCGGGCGTCGGCTGGGCGACGATCAACGTCAACAGTTTCCCCATGGTGGTAGAGCTTTCCCGCGGCGGGGACGTTGGCAAATATACCGGCTTCTATTACACGGCCAGCATGGCTGCGCAAACCATCACGCCGTATTTCAGCGGCCTTTTGATGGATAAGATCGGCATGACGACGCTTTTCCCCTATGCGACCGTCTTCGTTGCCATCGCCTTTGGGACGATGCTTTTCGTAAAGCACGGCGACAACAAGCCCATGCAGCCGAGTTCCAAACTGGAAGCCTTCGATGTGGAGGATTAAGCGAAGCTCCCGCCTTGCAGCAGCGCTCCTTGCGCTGCTGCTTTTCATGCTTCCGCCCGCCCGCGCGGAGGAGGGCGGCGCCGCGCCGGACGCACACGCGCAGCGGCGCTTTGTGATCGAGCTTTGGCAGCTTGTAAACGCCGCGCGGGAAGCAGCCGGTGTGCCGCCGCTCACGCTCGACCTTGCGCTCTCCGCCCCGGCCCAAACGCGCGCTGCGGAATGCCTTTTTGCGGACATGCGCGCGCAGGAGACCGCACACCTGCGGCCGGATGGCCGCGCGTTTTATACTGCGCTTGACGAAGCCGGCTTTTCCGACTGGCGCAACGCCCGCGAAAACCTCGCCTATTCTTCCGACCTGACGCTTTCCGCCGGGCGCGCATTCCAATCCTGGATGGCTTCGGATTCCGGCCACCGGGAAGCGATGCTCGACCCGGCTGTGACTACGATGGGCGCAGGCGCATTCCGCGCGGCGGCAGGCACAGCCGTCGCAGGCAAGCTCTACCCGGACGGCTGTATGTTCCTCTGCCTGCTTTTGACGGATGGCGCGCCAAAGGAGCCTTACATCCCGCAAGGCTCCTTTGATGATGGTTCTGGTCTAACGTTGTTGCTGCACCGCCCCGCACTGCCCACAAGGCGTGGGCGGGGGCTTTATCCTTCCACGCGGTAATTTTCCGCCTGCGCGTGGAAGAGCTTGTAGTAGAGCCCATCCGTCTTCTGCATAAGGTCCTCGTGCGTGTCAAAATCGCTGACTGTCCCGCCGTCGAGCAGCAGGATGCGGTCGCAAAAAACGCTTGAGGACATGCGGTGCGAAATGTAGACCGCCGTTTTATCCCCGATGAGTGAATTGAAGTTTTCATAGATCTCGGCCTCTGCGAGTGGGTCGAGCGCGCTCGTCGGCTCATCGAGGATGATGACCGGCGCGTTTTTGTAAAGCGCCCGTGCGATGGCGATCTTCTGCCGCTCGCCGCCGGAAAGCTCCACGCCCTTCTCATCATAAGCCTTACCGAGCATGGAATAAATCCCCTCGTCCAATTCCGCCATCTTTTCCCCGAGGCCGACGCGCCGGATGACCGCACCCGTGCCCACGAGGTCGCTCCCCGGACGCTTGCCGGTGATGTTTTCATCTATACTGAACGCGAAGAGCTTGTAATCCTGGAACACGGCCGCGATGGCTGCAAGGTAGGAATCGTTCTCATATTGGGAAATGTCCACGCCGTTGAGCAGGATGCGCCCTTCCGTTGGCCGGTACAGCCGCGCGAGCAGTTTCACAAGCGTGGTCTTGCCCGCGCCGTTGAGCCCGACGATGGAGATCTTCTCACCGCCGTGGATCTCAAAGGAAACATCGCGCAGCACGAGCTTGTCGCTGCCCGGATAACGGAAGGACACATGCTCAAAGCGGATGGATTCCACACGTTCCGGGAACGGCAGGCTGCCGCCCTGATCGGCTTCATCCGGCAGGGCGAGGAATTCAAAGAACGGTTCAAGATAGCCGAGCATCGCGGCGATGGTCACCGCGTTCGTTCCAGCGTCCGTCGCGGCTTTGGCGAAGCTTGCCGCCGCGCTCACATACATCGTGAGCGCGCCGAGGCTGACCGGCGCCTTGCCCGTGATCGCCCCGAGCACGCGCAGCCCGGCATAGCCGTAGGCCAGCGCGGATTGCATGTCGTTGAGCGCGCCGCTCAGGCCCTGGAAACGGCCGAGCTTTTTGCCGAACCGGCCGAATTCCTCGCAGATCTCCCTGCCATACTCCCCGGCACGGCCCGAGATCATGCCGCTCATGTCGTAAAGGCGCACATCCTTCTGGATCGCATCCTGGAAGCCGGTGTTTACATAGTACCCATATTTCCGGTTGATCGGGAGCAGGCTCGCGTAGAATTTGAGCTGGTCCTGCATCATGCGGGAATAGGCAAACAGGTTCGCCGCCACGCAGAGCAAAAGGGCCAGCACGAGCGCGGGGCTCAGCGTGAGCAGCACCGCGAGCGTCACGGCGATGGTCACCGCGCTTTGCAGGAATTGCGCTGTGCTCCGCACCATTTGGTAGGGGGCGCTCTGGTTGTAGAACGCAAACAGCGCCCGCTCCTTCAGGTCCAGGTATTCCGGAGTCTCCAGGCAGCTGTATTCCACGCTCATGATCTTCTTCGCCATAACATGGTACATCATGTGTACCATGTAGCGTTCCTTCACGTCCACGCCGCGCTTGACGAGGTTGTTCAGCAGCGCAAGCGCCAAGTTCGAGCCGACGACCGCGCCGCCGTAAAGCAGGAGCAGTTCCGCGCGGCAGCCGCCCGTAAGCTCGTCGATGAGGAGCCTCGGCAGGAGCAAGTTCAAGAGCACCTGCGCGCCCGGCAGCAGCACGGACGCGCAAAGCAGCAGCACATACGCATGCGAGATCCCCCAAACGACGGAGAAAAACAAACGGATCTTTTTCCACTGTTTCATGCGCCCACCTCCTCCGGCGCCTCGCTGTAATACTTACCCTGCACGGTGAACATTTCGTAATATTTTCCGCCAAGGGCCATAAGCTCCGCGTGGGAGCCGTACTCGGCAAGGCCGTTCCCGTCGAAAAGGGCGATATGGTCGCAGAACTTCGTGCTCGCGAGCCGGTGGGAGATGTATACCGCCGTCTTTCCCTGCACAAGCTCCGCGAAGTTTTGGTAGATCTCCGCCTCGGCCAGTGCGTCGAGCGCGGCGGTCGGCTCATCCATGATGACCATGTTCGCGTCCTTATACAGTGCGCGGGCGATCGAAAGCTTCTGCGCTTCGCCGCCGGAAAGCTCCGTCCCATCCTCCTCTATGATCTTGAGAAGCGTCTGATCCAGCCCTTTTCGGAACGAGCGCACCTTTTCGCCAAGGCCGACACGCACAAGCGCATCCATCGCGCGGGCGCGGTCGCCATCCGGGCGGCAGGCGACGTTTTCAAGCACCGTATATGCCAGCACGTTCACATCCTGAAACACCACGGAGAACATCGAATACAAAGCCTTTTTTTCAAACTCCCCGATCGGGACGCCGTTGATGGCGATCTCCCCCTCCGTCGGTTCCAGCAGGCCGGTCATGAGCTTCACGAGCGTGGTTTTGCCCGCGCCGTTCACGCCGACGATTGCAAGGCGCTCGCCCTTATGGATCGTGAAATTGAGGTTCCGGAAGATGTATTTTTCCGTGCGCGGGTAGCGGAAGCTGACGTTTTTGAATTCGATCTCGAGCGTATCGCCCGCGATGGCCGGGCGCATCCCGCCCCGCTCGCCCAGATCCTCGTCCATCATGCGGAAAAAGTCATACACGTATTCGCCTTCGCTGTAGACCTTGCCCAGCATTTCCGCGAGGCGCTTGAGCAGCGCCGAAAGGCTCAGCGCCGCAGCAAGGTACATGGAAAAGTCCGCGATGGGCATCCCATGAACCACGTCGCGGATCAGGATGCCATAAGTTGCCGCATCGCTCAAAAGGAGCGTTGCGAGCGCCGCAAAGCCCAGCAGGAACTCCCGGCGGGCGATGCGGGCGAGGATGGCCGCATATGCGTCGATCTCCCTCCGGAAGTTGTCGAGGATGCGGGCTTTGAAGCCGTAAAGCCGCACGTCCTTGCCGAAGGAAAAATCGTTCGCAGCGTCGGAATAATACCGCACGCGGCGCTCCGCATGGCCGATCTCCGCATGGAGGCTGTGGCGGAACGCATGCGTTCCTCGGCTGACCCAATATACCGCCGCGACATGCAGCAGCAGCGCCGCGAGGATCCACACGCTTTTGAGGCCGATGAACACGACATAGGCCAGCACCGTCAGGAGCACGGCAGGGCCTTCAAACAGCACATGATATACGCCCTCTATGCCTTCCCCGTTGCTGTTTGCCGCGTTCATAGCGCGCTCGTGTTCATCATAAAACTTCGCGTCCTCGGTGCTGCAATAGCGCATGGTGAGGATCTTGTTCACCATATCCTTGAGGTATTCCAGCCGGAACAACGATAATTTATGGTATGCGGTATTATTTAGATAAGTTGCGAGGAACCCGACGCTCCCTGCCGCAGCAAAAAAACCGGCCACAATGAAAATCAGCCGTTGGGCGGAAGGCTCCGCCCGCGTCAGCTCACCCAGCACGAGCTTTGGCAGCGCCACGGCCAGCATCGGGTAGACCGCCGCCGCAAGCGTATAAATGCCAAAACTTATGAACAGGCGCTTGTTTTGCCGCCATGCGTTGCGCACGAGGCGGCCGAGCGTTTTTCCGATGGGATAGGATTTCTTCATGCTGCCTCCCTGTGCAAGGTATTATGGGTTTTATTAAACCATGTGTACGCGCATGCGTCAAGCAAGGTATGGTTGCGGGCCGGCAAGGTATGGTTGCACAGATGCGCGGCAAACGAAAAAGAGAAAGCCAGGCGGATTCTCCGCCCGGCCCAGCTTGTCGAAAAGTCTTTCCGGGATTGTCAAGGGCCGCAGTCCTTGGCTTCAATCGCGAGCAGCGACCCAAGGTGAATTGCCGCATAGCGGCAAGAGAAGGTCCCCTGGGGGATGTGCGGTGTGAGCGAAGAGCCTTGCGGCGCAAGGCTTTCCTTGCACGGAGCGCTGTCCGTGCCACCGGCGCAAGCACGATGCGAATCCCTCGGCCAAGTGGCAGTTGCCACTTGATCGACAGTCTCTACCTTATCGCCTGGCTGCCTGAAGCGCCAGGTTCGGATAATTCGTGATGATCGCAGCGACGCCGGCCTCCACCAGCTCGCGCATCACCTGCGGGTCGTTCGCCGTCCAGGGATGCACGGCTACCCCCGCCTTGCGGCAGCCCTCCAGCATGCCGGGACAGTTGAGCGCGGCAAGGTAATGCGGGTGCAGCGCGTTTGCGCCCACGTACTTGGCGTAGACCCACGGGTCGACCATCGCCTCGGAATAAAGCAGGCCGATTTCCGCCTCCGGATCGAGTTCGCGGATCTTCAGGAGCACATAATGGTTGAAGGAGGAATATAGGATGCGGCCCTGCATGCCCATTTCGCGCTCGAGCGCGATGAGGTGATCCCAAATGCCATAATAGATCACAACGTCGGACTTGACCTCCACGTTGATGGTGAGGTTCGTGTTCTTCAAAAGGCCGTAGACCTCGCGCAGCGTCGGGATGCGGACGTTCTGGTAGCCCTCCATCCCGTTGGAAAAATCGAGGCGTTTGAGCTCCTGGCAGGTCATGTCTACCACGCGGCCGGATCCGTTGGAGGTGCGGTCCACCGTCTCATCATGGATGACCATGAGCTTGCCGTCCGCGCTCATATGCACGTCCAGCTCCACGCCGTCCGCGCCCTGCTCCACCGCCAGCTTGAACGCCGGGATGGTGTTTTCCGGCGCATAGCCGCTCGCGCCCCTGTGTGCCCAAATTTTTGTTGCCATATCGCCACTCCCCCTCATGTTGCATAAACGTTTTTCTAAATTATACCATCTTTCCCGGGAGAAAAAAACCGCTAAGCTGTAAACAATATTGGATATGACTGCAAGCATCTTCCTCTTCGCGTTTCTCCTCGGCGGCGCGGCCTACGTGCTGCTGGAGCTCCTCTGGCGCGGCCGGAGCCATATTTCCATGTTTTTTGCGGGCGGGCTGGCGCTTGCGCTGCTGCACGGCCTGTTCCTGCGCTTCCACATGCCGCTCCTTCTCAAATGCTTCGTAGGCGGCCTCGTCATCACGGCGATCGAATTCGTAGCGGGCGCGCTCGTGAACGTCCGGCTCCGGCTTGGCGTATGGGATTATTCCAAAGTGCCCTTCAACCTGTATGGGCAGGTCTGCCTGCCGTTCTCACTGCTCTGGTGCGCGCTTACCGTACCCATTTCCTATTTGAGCGGATGGCTTGCAACGCTCGCTTGAACCTTCCCTCCGTTTGCGGTATCATAAACGCGGAAACACTTCATTCCCGAAAACCGCAAACCGAAAGGAGACTCCCTATGCAGAAAGCGAAAATCAATGCAGCCCGCCTCGTAATGCAAAGCGTGGCCGGCGCCGTGCGCCATCCCTCCATCGCAAGCCCTTACCGGATCGGCCACGAAGGCACGCCGCATGTGCTGCCCGCCACGGGCGCGATCACCTATAACGTGAAGATCGGCGACTCCGTCTATGCCATGGAATGCGACCACGTGGAGCCGGGCGTGACCGTCCGCAACCCGGATGCGCATGAAAACGCGGCTTTCAACATGCTTTCCTGCGTCGGCAACACGGCCACCGTCATCTCCGGCGACGCAAAGGGCGCACGCGGCTTCGTGACCGGTACGCACGGCGGCGTGGAGCATGTGCTCTGTTACTTCCCGGAAGAAACGCTTGATAAGCTCGCCATAGGCGACCGCATCCAGGTACGTGCGCAAGGGCAGGGCATGAAAATCGAGGGCTTTGAGGATGCCGTATTTTGCATGAACCTCGATCCAAACCTGTTTGAAAAGATGAACGTTACCGTGGAGGGCGGCAAGCTCATCGTCCCCGTCGCGGCGCGCGTGCCGGCGTACCTCATGGGCAGCGGCATCGGCTCAGGCACTGCCGCAAGCGGGGACTACGACATCATGACCGCCGACCGTGACGAGCTTCTCCGCCTTGGCCTCGATAAGCTGCGGTATGGCGATTTTGTTTTGCTGGAGGACTGCGATACCTCCTTTGGCCGCGGATACCTGCGCGGCGCGCGCACCATCGGCGTGGTCGTCCACAGCGATTGCGTCAAGATGGGCCATGGCCCTGGCGTAACGACTATTTTCACAAGCAAAACGCCCATCCTCGAAGGCAGGATTGATCCGGGCGCGAACCTCGCGGATTATATGGGGGTGTAACGCGCGGCGGAAGAACCAGGCCAGCACCGAGTTTCAATTTCCGGCATTATGAAAGGCCCCGCTCGCACGGGGCCTTCCAGGCTGTCGATCAAGTGGCATCTGCCACTTGATCGAGGGATTCACGTCGCGCGTGCGCCCCTGGCGCGGCCAGCGCTCCGTGTAAAGAAAGCCTTGCGCCGCAAGGCTTTTCGCTCGCACCGCACAGGTCGCTGCTCGCGATCAAAAGTCAAGGGCTGCGGCCCTTGACAATCCCGGAGAGACTTTTTCGACAAACTGAAAGGCCCCGCTCGCGCGGGGCCTTCCCTTTTACTCCTTTGTTAATCGTTCTTGTTGCGCAGGAAGCTCGGCAGGTCGAGGTTGTTCTTCTCCTTGGGGTTATAATCACCCTTGGGGAGATCCTGTTTGGTAAAGTGCGGCGTGACCTCCTCGCCGTCCGGCAAGGGCGAGCTGTACTGCGGCGCCTTGCTGCGCTTTTCCTCCCAGAAATTGCGCTTCGGTGCGCTGGAACCTGGCAGCGAAGGCTCGTTGTTGTCCTTCCTGCGCCAGTCGTCCGCCACGCGGCCGGTGCGCACGACCTGCTGCGGCTCCTGCTGCACAGCGTTGCGCCGGTTGCTCAGCCGCGCGTCCGCGGACTCAAAGCCCGTCGCAATGACCGTGATGCGCACCGCGTCGCCAAGCTCTTCGTCCGTGCCCGCGCCCCAGATGATGTTCGCATCTCCGTCCGCATATTCCTGGATGAACGCGGCCGCCTCGGAAACCTCCAGGATGCCGAGATCCGCGCCGCCCGTAATGTTGATGATAACGCCCTTCGCGCCGTTGATGCTGGTTTCCAGCAGCGAACTCTCGACGGCCTGCTTCGCGGCCTCAAGCGCACGCTTTTCGCCGGAAGCCATGCCGATGCCCATATGCGCCATGCCCTTTTCGCGCATGATCGTCCGCACGTCCGCAAAGTCCAGGTTGACCATGCTTGGCACAGCGATCAGGTCGCTGATGCCCTGGATGCCTTGGCGAAGCACGTCATCCGCCACGCGGAACGCCTCCGAAAGGCTGACATTGCCCACCGTGTCGAGCAGGCGATCGTTGGGGATGATGATGAGCGTATCCACGGAATCCTTCAGGTTCATGATGCCGTTGACCGCGTTGTTCATGCGCACCTTGCCCTCAAAGGCAAAGGGCTTTGTGACGACGCCAATGGTGAGGATCCCCATCTCCTTGGCGCATTCGGCCACGATGGGCGCTGCGCCTGTTCCCGTGCCGCCGCCCATGCCTGCAGTGATGAACACCAGGTCCGCACCCTTGAGCGCCTCCGTAATGGCGTCCCGGCTTTCCTCGGCAGCCTTGCGGCCAACCTCCGGGTCGGCGCCCGCGCCAAGCCCCTTGGTCAGCTTTTCTCCGATCTGAATCTTCTGCCCGGCGCGCGAAAGGTACAGCGCCTGCTTATCCGTATTCACAGAGATGAACTCAACGCCGCGCAAGCCGTATTGAATCATGCGGTTGACCGCGTTGTTTCCCGCGCCGCCGACCCCGACGACCTTTAGCTGCGCAAATTGGCCGCTTTCAAAATCCAGTTCCAAACCGATGGGCATGTGGTGTTCCTCCTTATGTTACTTCACAAAGAAATCTTTGAGTTTTTTCATCAGTTTTCCCTGCGCGCCTGCGCCTTCCAGCCGGCCCGCGTTGTCCTCGTCCGTCGCGTGCATCACAAAATCCATCACGGAAAACGCGCTCGCGTAATTCGGGGAGGACAGGCGCGGCATCCACGGCATGCGCACCTCGATCGGCACGCCGATGCACCGTTCCATATATTCGCAGCTCCCACGCATGAGCGTGAACCCTCCGCCCGTCATATAGAGCGGGAGGCTCTCCGCAAGCGTTACGCCCATGTCCCGGATCGCGCCGGAAATCAGCGCCGCAAGCTCCTTAGTCCTCTCTTCAATGATGTACTGAATCGCCGCATGGTCAACGTTCATCACGCCGCCCCCGGGGATCCGGATTGTGTCTATACTGTCCTGATAATCCAAGGAATAAACATAGCGGCGCTTGACAGTTTCGGCCACCGGCCGCGCGAGGCCAAGCCCGTAGCTAAGATCCCCCGCGAAGTGGTTGCCGCCCACGTCAATCGTGCGCATGGCGACGAGCGCAGAATTGCGCATAACGCATACGTCCGTATGCGTAGCGCCAACGTCCAGCAGCACGGCCGGCCGCGCGCGCTCCTCCTCCGGGATCACGAACAGCCCCTCGGAAAGCGGCACGGCGATATACATATCCGCATCGAGCCCGGCGCGCAGAAGCGCATCCGAAACCAGGCGTTTAAAACGTTCCTCCACATAAAGGTGCGACACCGTAGCGCGCAGCGTTTCGGCCGAAACGCCGAGGGGCATGTCCGCCCGGGCAACGCCGTCCACGACAAATTCCACCGGCGTGCTGTGGATAAGCTCATAGCCTTCAGGCGGCTCAAAATCGAGCGAAGCGTTTAAAAGCTCATCGATGTCCCGGTGCGTCACGCGCTTGTTGCGCGCGCGGGGCGCGATCTCCCCTTCATGCAGCACAAGTTTTGTAAACGGAGCCGGGACGCCAACGGAGATCTCCCGCACGCGGCGGCGCGCCTCGCCCTCCGCGAGCGCGAGAGCATCGACGATCGCGTCGGAAAACTGCTGCTCATCCTCCATCACACCGCGCTTGTAGCCCTTATACTCGCGTATCCCTGCGCCATGGACAACGATGCTGTCCTTGCCGTCAGGGCTGCAAATCAAGCATATGACTTTGGAACTGCCAACATCCAGCACGGCAGTATATTGACTCATAGCGCCTCCGTTCACGCGCAAACGCACGGTAAGGGTATACCTTTCCCAGTATTAAAAGAATACCACAGATACCATATGTTGTGCAATACATTCACCCGCTATAATGGAAAATGCAGGGTGATTTCCCATCCCATCTCCATCCGCTCAGCCGGAATACGGATCATCCGGCACGCCGGTGGGCGTAGGCGAAAGCGACGCGCCTGGCCTGGGGGAAGCGTTTGGGCCGGGCGTTGCGTCCGGCGCTGGCGTTTGGCCCGGCTCCGGAGAGCCTTCCGGATCACCCGGAAGCGCGGCGCTGGAATCCGGCTGGGAATACACGGGGGAACCCCGCGCGCTCAGGTCGAGCGTCCCGCTCTTATTGTACCCTGCTTCGATGAGCTTGGGCAAGACAATCCGAAAATTGTTCAACTTTTCTTCCGCGTTATCCGGCTGCCCCAAATGCACGGTAAGGCCGTCGAACGTCGTCATGGTAACGCTCAGCGGGTTGCTGATGTCGAGCGTCTCCACAACGTCCATCAGCTCCGCCTGTTCAAGCGCCGCAAGCAGCGTCACAAGCGTGCGGGAATGGAAGTCCGATTCCTCGCCCAGGCGCTGGTTTACATGGTAGCCGCCCGCGCCGGTGCCGTATACCTTGAGCAGCCCTTCATAGCTCGCGCGCGTGCCAATCGAGAGCACATAGCCTTCGCCGTCGATCACCGCGTGCGTGTTCATGCCGAGGATCACAGCCTTTTCTACACGCTCGGTCACGCGAAGCACCAGCCTGTCCGGATAGACGCGCGTAATCTCCAGCGATGCGATGTAAGGATCGGCCTCTACAGCCGCCTTCGCCGCGCCAAGTTTGGCGAGCCACATATGCTGCCCCGTCCGGAGTCCGGATGCGGAAATGATTTCCTCCTCTGTGAACCGCTCGCAGCCGTAAACCTCGATCCTATCGATAATCAGAATGAAATAGGTCAGCAGCAGCGCCGCGATAAGGATCACGCCGAACGTCGCGGCGCTCAAGAAGCGCACCATGCGTTTGCGCCGCTCGCGGCGGCGTTTTTCGCGCTCCGTCAGCCGGCGCGCACGCCGCTTTGCTTCCCGCACGGTGGGCGCATGGCGGCTATGCTGCGGCTCCGCCTTGGGCGCATCCTCCTCCGGCGCATCGTCATCCGCAAACAGGTCCGGAATCTCCGGTTCGGGCTTGTCCGCTGCGGCGGGCGCGTCGGTCGGAGCCGCCTTGTGTTGGGCGGCTTCGGGCGCATCTGCCGGCTCGGGGGGGTCCAAAGGCTCCTGTTCTTCCAGGGACTCCAAAGGCGTATCCATCCCGCTTTCCTGTGCGGCGCGCTTCTGGAACGGGCGCAGGTTCAGCGTCCCGGCAGAATGTGTGGGCGCGTAAACGCGCTCCTGCTCCGGAGGGGTTTTCTCGTTTCGGTTTTCCCTGTTCCCATCGTTCATCGTGTTTCTTCTTCCGTATTTTCCCGGCGGATCTGCGCCCCGAGGGAAGCAAGCATCCGGTCAAAACGCTCATAGCCCCGGTCGATCAGCTCTGCGTTTTCCACAATGGTTTCGCCTTCCGCCGCAAGGCCCGCAAGCGTGAGCGCCGCTCCGCCGCGCAGGTCCCGCGCCGCAACGCGCGTCCCCATCAGCCGCTCCACGCCGCGGATGACGATAGTGCGGTCCTTCTGGGTGAAGCTCGCGCCCATGCGCAGCAGCTCCGCGCCATGCTTAAAGCGGTTTTCAAACACGTTTTCCACGATCATGCTCGTGCCATCCGCCACAGCGCAAAGGGCAAAGAACTGCGCCTGCATATCCGTCGGAAAACCCGGATAAGGCAGCGTTTCGATCAGCTTGATCTCCCGCGGACGTGCGGGCGCCGCGATGTGGATCGCGTCCCCCTCCGTGCGGATCGCGCAGCCCGCCTCGCGCAGCTTTGCAAGGACGGACGCGACATGCGCCGGAACAGCATTCTTCAGCTCAACTTCGCCGCCAGTGATAGCCGCCGCGCACAGCAGCGTGCCCGCCACGATACGGTCCGGGATTACGCGGTGCGCAATGCCTCCCGCATCACCACTCCGGTTCCGCCGCATCTGGCCGCCGAGGATCCGGATCGTGGAGGAACCCGCGCCGGAAACGCCATAGCCCAGCTTGCGCAGGAAGGTCTGGAGATCCTCGATCTCCGGCTCCCGCGCCGCGTTTTGGATGACCGTCTCGCCCTGCGCACATACGGCCGCCATCATGATGTTCTCCGTCGCACCCACGCTCGGATAATCCAGGTGGATGTCCGCGCCAGTCATGGAGCGCCCGTCGCACAGGATAAGCCCATGCTCCTCACGGATCTCCACGCCGAGCATCGTAAGCCCCCTCAGGTGCAGATCAATCGGCCTATGCCCGATCTCGCAGCCGCCGGGAAACGTACATACCGCATGCCCGAAGCGGGCAAGCAGCGGCCCCAGCATGAAGATGGACGACCGCAGCTCCTTGGAAATCCCCTGCGGCATTACGTAAGCGTTCGCGGCGGAAGCGTCCAGAAGGAGCGCGCCCTCCTCCCAGGACCAGCGGACGCCAAGCGCATCCAAAATCGCGATCATGTTGTCTACATCCCGCAGGCGCGGGCAATCATACAGCGTGACGGGCCCCTCCGCAAGCAGGGCCGCCGCAAGGATCGGCAGCACGGCGTTTTTTGCGCCGCTCACACGTATCGTTCCAGACAAAGGCCTTCCGCCCGTCACAATCAAGGATGCCATGCTTTCTCCTCTCCGCCGCAAGACGGCACATTCCATACTTATGCGGCAGGGGAGCGCAATGTTCCTATTCGATGTTCCGGGATATGTTGAGCAAAATCCCGGCGGCCGCAAGGAAGATCATCAGCGACGTCCCCCCCGCGCTCACGAACGGGAGCGTCTGCCCGGTGGGCGGGATGGAACTCGTCGCCACCGCGATGTTAATGGCCGCCTGCATGCCTATGACCGCCGTGATGCCGGCCGCCATCAGGCTCCCGAAGCGGTCCTTGCAGCGCATGGCGATGCGCACGCCGCGGTAGATTACAAACAAATACACGAGGATGAGCAGCGCGCAGCCAACAAAGCCCAACTCTTCCCCGATGATCGCAAAGATAAAGTCGCTCTCGCCATAGGGCAGGAACAGCAGCTTCTGGCGGCTGAAGTTGAGTCCCTGGCCGAACACGCCGCCCGCGCCGAGCGCAATGAGCGCCTGGCGGAGCTGATACGCACCCTCCTCCGTCGATTCCCACGGGTTCATGAACATCAGCACGCGGGACTGGCGGTAATCCTCCATCAGAACCGCCACAACGAGGATCGGCAGCGCAATGCCCGCGAGCAGCAGCAGGTGCTTGATCTCCACGCCGCCCAAAAAGAGCATCACAACGCCCGTCATCAGCAGGATGACCATCATGGACATGTTCTTTTGCAGCAACAGCACAAGGCCGAACGCGCCCATGATGAACAGCATCGGGAACACGCCCTTTGTGAGGTTCTTCATGGTCTGCGGGCGGCGGGACATGAAGCCCGCCATGTAAACGATGAGCGCGAACTTTGCAAGCTCCGAGGGCTGGAAGGTGAAGCTCGTGCCTGGAATGCCGAGCCAGCGCTGCGCGCCGTTGCGGCTCACGCCAAGGCCGGGGACGAGCACGAGCAGCATCAAAAGGAGCGTACCCACGAGCGCGAACACGCGGATCTTGTCAAAAAAGTGATAATCCACCCGGGAAACGATATACATCGCCACAAGGCCTGCGGCAAGATACATCGCCTGGCTTTTCAGGAAGTAAAAGCCGTCGTAATTATAAAGCGAAGAGTTCTGCGCGGTATAATAGCTCGCGGAAAAGAGCATCACAAGGCCGAAGGCACAAAGGATCACGATCGCGATCAGCAATGAAAAATCCAGCTGTCCGATGTAAAACGGCCTCCGTTTTTCCAGCCTGCCTTCCATAGCCTCGCCCGCCTCCTTTCGCCTAAAATACGCTTTGCTCCCTATTCGTTACAGCGCGCGCACAATATCCTTGAAGATGCGCCCGCGCTGCTCGTAGTCGCTGAACCTGCCCCAGCTTGCTGCGGCGGGTGAAAGCAGCACCGCATCGCCCGGCTCGGCGATCGCCTGCGCGTCCCGCACCATCTGTTCAAAGCTGCCGTCGGACACCGTCACGTTCGCATACCCTGTGCGTCTTGCAGCCTCCTGCACGGCCGGGATGTTGCAGCCGGAAACCAGCACATGCTTGATGCGGCCGCCGAACGCCTCAAACAGCGGCGTAAAGTCGCTGTGCTTGTCGTAATCCCCCACGCCGAGGAGCAGGATCGTCGGGCGCGTCATGGCCTCGACGGCCTTGATGGTGGAATCCGGGTTGGTGCCCTTGGAATCGTTGATGTAAGCCACGCCGTCCTTTTCCCGCACGAATTCGATGCGGTGCTCCACGCCCGGGAAAGCGCGGAGGCCTGCACAGACCTTTCCGGCATCCATGCCCATGCAGAGCGCAAGCGCCGCGGCACAGAGCGCGTTTTCCACGTTGTGCCGGCCGGGGATCTGCAGCTCCTGCGTTTGGATGAGCGGTGTTTCCACGCCATCCAGCCGGAATATCATCCTGCCTTCCCGCAGAAACATGCCTTCCGGCAGTTCTTCCTTCTGAGAAAAATAGACGATGCGGGCTTTCGTGAGCCGTTTCATCTCCTGCACGGTGGGGTCGTCGTAATTGAGCACGGCGAAATCCTCCGCCGTCTGGTTCTCGAACCCACGGCATTTGGCCGCGATGTAATTTTCCAGCCTATACTCAAACCGGTTCAGGTGATCCTCGCTGATGTTGAGCATGCCGAACGCGTTCGGCCGGAAGTCCGCGATGCTTTCGAGCTGGAGCGCCGCCGTTTCTGCGACGATATAATCGCCCGGGCGTGTCTCCATCGCGTGCGCGCTGATCGGCACGCCAATGTTGCCGAGCACGAATGTGTGCGCGCCCGCTGCGCGGAACAGTTCTCCCGTGAGCGCGGTGGTAGTTGTTTTCCCGTTCGTGCCGCTGATGCAGACGAACTTCGCACCCCGGTCAGAGAACCGGTAGCCGAGCTCGATCTCCCCGATCACCTCTATGCCGCGCGCTTTCGCCTCTTTTGCAAACGGGGCGAAAATCGGGACGACTGGGCTTAACACCATGAGGTCAATTCCATTGAGCAGCGTTTCCGGCGCTTTTCCGAGCGCGTTGGTATACTCTATGCCGGCGAGCGCCTCCGTAAGACCGTCGATCTCGTTTTTCATGTCGTTGACGGTCACAGCATATCCGTTTTCGTACAACAGCCGCGCCGCCGCGACGCCGCTTCGCGCCATCCCGACGATGAGCGCCCGCTTTTTCCTCGTTTCCATCGTTTGTGCTTCCTTCCCGCGGCCGGCTGCCGCGATCAAAATATATGCTTGGGCGCATGGAGGGCATCCATGCGCGGTTTTGAAAAAAGAGCCGTCCGGTGCGGCCAAGGGGCTTGAGGCAAAAGAGCCGCGCTCTGCCTCAAGCACCTTATCCTTGTCGTCCGCCGTGCCAAGCGCCAATCAAGAAACCACGGCTTACGTCCACAAGCACCAAACGGCTGAAAAAACTCTTACACGTATGCCAAAAGGCATATGAGGCAAAGGAATGTGGTAACGATCATGTATACGGAGACGATCCGCGTTTCCGCATATCCTTTGAGCTCAAAATGGTGATGCAGCGGCGCCATGCGGAACACGCGCTTCTTGCGCAGCTTGTAGGAACCGACCTGCAAAATCACCGAAACGGAGGAGGCGACAAAGCATGCGCCCATGATGGGCAGCAGCAGCGCCGAGCGGCTGAAGATCGCCATGGCGGAAATCGCACCGCCGAGGGCGAGGGAACCGGTATCCCCCATGAATACCCGCGCAGGGTAAGAATTGAAGCGCAGGAACCCGAGGCACCCGCCGGCCACCGCCGCCGCGAAGATGGACATGGAGTTGAGCTCCGCCGCATACTGCGTCTGCGCGGCTTGTCCCGCGTCGCTGGGCAAGCGCATCACGGTGGACATATAACAAAAGATGATGGACATCGTGACCGCATAGATCAGGCTCACGCCGGAGGCAAGGCCGTCGAGGCCATCGGTCAGGTTTACGCTGTTGACCGTCCCGATGATGACGAACATCACGAACGGAATGTAGAAGACGCCGAGATCCCACTCCACATCGAAAAACGCGAGGTAGATCTTCGAGCCGATGAACGGGCTGTTGTACGCATACAGCGCCAGGATGAGCGCGATGCCGAACTGCGCGATGATCTTCTGGTACGCCTTGAGCCCAACGGTGTTTTTATACTTGACCTTCAAAAAATCATCCAGGAAGCCCACGAGCGCAAACCCGGCCGTCACGAGCAGCGCAGGCAGCGCAAGCTCCGTTGCGTTCAGAGAAAAGGCAAGCGTCCCCACCAGGATACCGGCGATGAACATAATGCCGCCCATCGTGGGGGTACCCGTCTTCTTCAAGTGCGACTGCGGGCCGTCGTCGCGCTCCGTCTGGCCGAACTTAAGCCGCTTGAGCAGCGGGATAAGCACAGGCCCGAGTGCGATGGTCACGATCGCAGCGAGCAGCAGCGCGTAAATCGGGTATTGCATAACATCCTCCGTATCCAACCGGGCAAAAACGCCCGCAAGTTATTTCTCGTTTGTGCCAAGCAGTTCAGCTACGATTTCCTTCTCGTCAAAATGGCGTTTCCCGCCGCCGATCTCCTGGTAATTCTCGTGTCCCTTCCCCGCGAGGATGATCACATCCTTTGGCTGCGCATGCTCGAGTGCATAGCGGATCGCCTCATAGCGGTTCTCTATGACCACGTGAGGACAAGCGGATTTGTGCACGCCCTCGAGCACCGTCTCGATGATCGCCATCGGGTCCTCCGTGCGAGGATTGTCGCTTGTGACGACGAGGAAATCTGAAAACCGGCCCGCGATCTCGCCCATGATGGGGCGCTTCGCGTGATCCCGATCCCCGCCGCAGCCAAAGAGCGTCACGATGCGCCCCTCCGCGAAGCCGCGTGCGGTCTTAAGGATGTTCTCGAGCGCGTCCGGCGTATGCGCGTAATCGAGGAGCACCGTGAAGTCCCGTCCGCCCGTGGGCAAAGGCTCCAGCCTGCCGGAAACGCTGCCCATGGTCTCGATCCCGTTCTTGACAGCAGAAAGCGGGAACCCGAGCTGGATCGCTGCGGCTGCCGCGCCCATGGCGTTGAACACGCTGAAAAGGCCGGGGATGGGGACGTACATCCGTACGTTCCCAAGCGGGCAATGCATGTCGAACTGCACGCCGCGGGTGGTGATGTCGATCTCGGTGGCGGAAACATCCGCCTGTTCCCGGACGCCGAACGTCTTATACGGAACCGTCAGCGCACCGAGAATCGTCTCCGCATGCGGGTCATCCCGGTTGACGACGGCCTGCCGCGCCTGTGCGAAGATACGCATTTTGGCTGCGAGGTAGTTTTCAAACGTCTTATGGTAATCCAGGTGGTCCTGCGTCAGGTTGGTGAAGACCGCCGTCTCAAACTCAATGCCGTGCACGCGGCGCTGATCCAGCGAGTGGGAGGACGCTTCCATCACAACAAGGTCTACCCCCTCGTCCTTCATCTCGCGCAGGATGCGCTGCAAATCCACGCTTTCGGGGGTCGTGCGCTCCGTATCGATGATGCGCTCCCCGATGAGGTTGCGGATCGTTCCGATGAGCCCCACCTTGAGGCCGCACTGCTCGGCAATCGCCTTGAGCATATAGGTGGTGCTGGTTTTGCCGTTGGTGCCCGTTACCCCTACGATGCGCATGCCGCGCGCCGGGTATCCATAGAATGCGGCCGCCATTTCCGCCATGGCGATGCGCGTGTTTTTTACGATCACCTGCGGCACGGGGAGCGGGAGTTCCCGCTCTACCACGAGCGCGGCCGCGCCCGCTTCCACCGCCTGCCCGGCATACGCATGGCCATCCGAAAACGTGCCGACGATGCAGAAGAATACATCACCCTTCCCGACCTTGCGGGAATTGTATTGCAGCGACGCAACGGGGGTATCCTCCCCCATGCGTTTTTCGTAAGCCGTTGCGCTTGCCAGTTCCGAAAGCAGCATCCCGTTTCCTCATTTCCTTTCGCTCTCACGGTTTCCCGTGCTTCCGCACCCGAACGTGCCGTGCTTAGTCTCCAATGTTCGTGTTGGAAAACTCCACGAGCACCTCTGTGCCTTCCGCGGCGCTTTCCCCCGCCGCTGGGGATTGACGTATCGCCTTCCCCGTCTGATCCTCCGGGTAGATCAATATCTTGAGCCCCTGCGCCGCAAGCGCGTCGCTCGCAGCGAGGCGTGTCATGCCCACTACGTTTGGCACCGTCACAAGCTCCGGCTCGCCGGCCGTGCCGCCTTCCAGCACCACACTCGTGTTCTCCGTGTACAGCAGCACGCCCGAGCCCTTCACGGCCGTCTGGCCTGCAGCCGGAACCTGCGCGACGACAAGCTCCGCCGTGTCGTCCTGATAGGCTGCAGTGAGGCCCGCTGCTTCCAGCGCCTCCTTCGCCTCCGCGATGGTCATCCCCGCAAGCGTGGGGACCGCTACGGATTCCTCGCTTCCTTCTGGGAGATAGCCGGCATGGCGCAGCGTCTCTTCCAGCATCTGCTTGACGAACGGCGCCGCAACTGTGCTGCCGAATACTGTGCCCACCTGCGGCTCATCCACCAGGATGAGACACACAAACTCCGGGTCGTCCGCCGGGGCGAAACCGATGAACGAAGCGATCAGCTTGCCGTCCGCGATCTTGCCGTCCTCATACTTCTGCGCAGTACCCGTTTTGCCTCCGATGCGGTATCCTGCGACTGCGGCGTTGCGGCCGCTGCCGTTTGTGACGACACTCTCCGCGATCTCGCGCACCAGCGCGGAGGTTTCCTCGCTGATGACGCGCCGCACGACCGTGGGCTCGTTTTGGAGGATCACCGTGCCGTCGTTTGCAACGATCCGGTCCAGCACATAGGGCTGCATCAGGTTGCCGCCGTTCACGGCCGCAGAGACGGCCGTTGCAAGCTGCAAGGGCGTCATAGCGATGCTCTGGCCGAAGCCGATGCGTGCGAGCGTGTTTTCCGTAATGTATTTCTGGTGCGTTACGATGCCGCTCGCTTCGCCCGTGATGCCGCTCCCCGTGGAAGAGCCAAACCCAAAGGCATAGATATATTCATAAAACGTTTCCACGCCCATCGCCTGCGCCATCGCCATAAAGGCGGGATTGCAGGAGTTCTGCGCCACCTGGAAGAGGTTTTGCTGGCCGTGGCCGCCGGATTTCCAGCAGCGAATCCTTTCGCCGTTGACGATGTGGTAGCCAGGGCAATGGATGCTGAAGTTTTCGTCGATGGCGTGGCTGTCGAGCGCCGAAGCAAGCGTAATGAGCTTGAACGTGGAGCCCGGCTCATATGCGTCGGCCACAACGCGGTTGCGTGTGACTGAAGCGAGAAGCTCCGCATCGCTGCGGGGCGGGTCGTTGGGGTCGTAATCCGGCTGGGTGGTGATCGCAAGGATCTCGCCGGTCTTGCAGTTCATCAGGATACCCTGCGCTGTTGCCGCGTTGTTCACCGTGAGCGCTTCCCTGCACGCCTTTTCAAGCGCCGATTGGTATACGCTGTCCACCGTCAAAACGAGGTTGTAGCCGTCCACCGGCTCGATGACCTCCTGCACGCCGTAGGCAAGCGCGTTGCCCTTGCGGTCGGTTTCCGTAATCATGCGGCCGTTTTCGCCAGCCAGGTATTTGTCATATTTTTGTTCGAGCCCCGATTGCCCCACGCCGTCCACCGTCGTGAACCCAAGGAGCTGCGAAAACAGGCTGCCCGAGGGGTAATACCGTTTGGTGTCAATCGCAGTGCCAACGCCCATGCCGAGCTTACGCGCTGCGATCTGGTCGATTACCTCGCGCTCCACGCGGCGGGCAAGGACGATCTCCTGCTTTGTTCCATCGCTGACCTTGGAAAGCACCTTTGCGTAATCCATGTCAAGCAGTTCCGCAAGCTCCGTCGCCACGCGTACGCGCTCGTCGGACTTGATGCTGGTTGGCCAGATGACCACCTTGTAGGCCGTGCCGCTTTGGGCGAGCACCACGCCCGTCGTATCCAGGATATTGCCGCGCGCCGCGGAAAGGGATGTGTCCCTCGTCCACTGGGAAAGCGCCCGTTCCTGCAGCTCGTCGCTTTGGACAACCTGGATGTAGAACAGCCGCCCGATGAGCACCACGAACACCGTAGCGATCACGATCAAAGCCGCAAGCAATCTTTTCTTGTAAGAAACGCTGGGTGCTCCCATGTGTTTTCCTCCAAAGGACAGGAGCGCTCAGTCCGTATTCATGTCCCCATCCGGTTCTGCGCTCGCATCCTGATTTTGGTTGGGTTCCCCATCCGTACCGCCATCGTCTTTCTGATAACTGCCGATCGTTTCACGCACATGGACGATCTGCTCCGCCGTGGGATACCCCAAGCCAGCGGAAAGCGCCGTCTCGCGCGCCGTATTCAGATCGAGCACGCTGTTGAGCTGCACGTTGAGCGCTGCGATGCTGCGCTCACTTTCCGCGATCTGATCCTCCAGATCGTTTACGGCGGAGTACGCGAGCGCGATCATCGAATAGCGCACGATCACGCCGATGAGGATCGCGGCTATGAGGAAGATGCACGCTACGCTCACCACCTTGGGCAGCACGCGCTGCTTGCGCCGCTGTCGGGCGGAAGGGCCCTTGTGCACCCGGGTTTTGACGGTGGGTTCCTTCGGCCGCGTGCGTGGCGCAGCCTCCGCCTGGCCCGGCTGCCGCGGCTGCGGCGCCCGTTCGGGTTCCGGATTTGGCAACGCCTCGGCCGTCGCCGCGCGGCTGTGCGAATATACCCGCGAGGGCGCGTATATGTATTCGTCTTTTCTTGCCGCTATTGCCATGGTATTCATTTCCGCCTTAACTTATAACTTTTGTATTGCGCGCAGCTTCGCGCTGCGCGCCCGGGGATTTTGTTGCAGCTCCGCTTCGTCCGCAACGATGGGCTTTTTCGTGAGCACCTTTGCCGTGGGCGTTTTTCCGCAGGTGCACACCGGCGCATGCGGGTCGCAGGTGCAGGGATGCTCAAACGTTTTGAATGCCTGCTTAGCGATGCGGTCCTCCAAAGAGTGGAAGGTGATCACCGCAAGCACGCCGCCGCTTCGCAGCAAATCGTGCGCGTCGTTGAGGGCTGCAGAAAGGCCTTCGAGCTCGCCGTTCACCTCGATGCGCAGCGCTTGGAACGTGCGCCGGGCCGGGTGCTGCGCTTCCCGCCGTGCTGGGGCCGGCAGGGCGAGCTTTACGATCTCCGCGAGGCGCACCGTGCTGTTGAGCGGCGCTTTTTCGCGTTCCCGCACGATGGCGTTCGCCACGCGGGAAGCGTACCGTTCCTCCCCGTATTCCCGGATAATCCGGGTAAGTTCCTCCGCGGGATAGCCGTTCACCACATCGTAAGCGGAAAGCGGCGCGGAAGGATCCATCCGCATATCGAGTGGCGCATCCTCATGGTAGGAAAAGCCGCGCTGCGGTGTGTCGAGCTGGTAGGAGGATACACCGAGATCCAGCAGGATGCCGTCCACCTCCGTCACGCCCTGCGCCGCGAGCAGACGCTTCATATCAAAGAAGTTGCCGCGAATGGCCGTGAACGCTTCGCCGAAGCGGGCAAGCCGCGCCGACGCAGCCGCGATTGCCGCGCCGTCCCGGTCGATCCCATAAAGCCTCCCGTCTTCCGGCAGGCGCTCCAGAACGGCTTCCGCATGGCCTCCGCCCCCGAGCGTCCCATCCACGAACACGCCGCCGCGCATGGGGTTTAGCAAGGATACGACCGTCTCCCGCAAGATTGGGATATGATGGAAACCGATCATATGCCAAGCCCCGCGAGGTAGGCAAGCGCTTCGTCCTCATCCTCGCTTGCCTCGAGCTGGCTCGCCCACATGTCGCCGCTCCAAATCTCGATGCGATTCCCCATGCCGACGAGCACCGCGTCCTTGTCAATGCCCGCGTATTTGCGCAGCGTGCTGGAAATGAGGATGCGCCCCTGCTTGTCCAGTTCGCAGTCACAGGCGTTAGCAAACGTCATGCGCAGCGCGTTTTGTGCCTTCACATCCGTCATTGCGATTTTGTTGTAGCGCTCAAGGAGCATGTCCCACGTTGCGAGCGACATGCCGAAAAGACACCGCCGATCGCTCTTCCCCAGCATGCCCCGGGTGACGATGATGGTGCTCCCCAGATCCTCGCGCCACTTGGCCGGAATGAAGAGCCGGCCCTTGGCGTCCACGTTATGCTCAAACGAGTTGATCAGCATCGCGTACGCCCCTTTCGGTTCTGCGGCAGTGCATATGGATACACCACCGCATCATCTGAACCCATTATACACCACTTCGCAACACTTGTCACCACCTTAATTGAATTTCACGCCCATTTCTCCCGGAAAAATCACGTGTGCCGCACATGCGCGTTTTTTCCGTTTTTCCCGGCAGAAAGCCTGTTTTTATACAAAAAAGCCTCCGAAGCGGAGGCTTTCAGGCTGTCGATCAAGTGGCATCTGCCACTTGATCGAGGTTACACAGCGCGCTTGCGCCCATGGCGCGGCCAGCGCTCCGTGTAAAGGAAGCCTTGCGCCGCAAGGCTTTTCGCTCGCACCGCACAGGTCGTTGCTCGCGATCAAAAGTCAAGGGCTGCGGCCCTTGACAATCCTGGGGAGACTTTTTCGGCAAGCTGAAAAGCCTCCGAAAACGGAGGCTTCGCGTGGTTCTATCAATGTTAAAACAGTTTCACAGTTCCAGGATCAATTTGGGTTTAAACTCCAGGTGATCCGCGGAGCAAAGCGTGTACTCTACGCCGTTGCGTTCCCCTTCAAACGCGTTGCGGCACGCTTTTCCATGGAGGTGCCCATATACGACACGCTTCACGCCGTACTGTTCGAACAGCTCCGTAAACCCAGAAGGGTTGCGCCGCTCGTTGAACGGCGGATAATGCATCATGCAGACTAGGAATTTGTCCTTCGGCGCATGGGAAAGCGAAAGCCCCAAGCGGAGTACCTCGCGTTCGTAAATGGAGCGGTCCTCCGCATCGTCAAAGCCGGCGCTCTCCGGGCAGACCCAGCCCCGGGAGCCAGCAACAGCGACATCTCCAAACGCAAAAGCATCGTTTTGCAGCGCATACATGCCTTCCGGCAAAGCCGCGCGCACCTTGGAAAGCGAATTCCACCAATAATCGTGATTGCCGCGCAGGATGAGTTTCTTCCCGGGCAGGGCGGCGATCGTCCGGAGATCCGTTTCCGCCTCCTGCAAGCGCATCGCCCAGCTTATATCCCCCGGAATGAGCACAAGATCCTCTTCCCCCACGCTTTCCAGCCAGGCTGTGCGGATGCGCGCGAGGTGGTTGTCCCATGCCGGGCCAAACACGTCCATTGGCTTGTCAACGCTGCCGGAAAGGTGCAGGTCAGCCAGCGCGAATACCCGCATCCCGCTCAAAACGCATCACGCATCTTCCGCATCCTCGTCATCAGGCAGCTCGTCCGCATCATCCTCGCCGAGTTCCTTGTCGATCTCGTCCAGCTCGCTTTCGGGGATCTCCCCGTCCGCAGGCAGAGGCACTTCGATTTCGTCGAGTGCAACGCTCGTGAGCGAAAGGTCACTGGCACCGATCTCATCCGGCAAGCGGGGAGAAAGTTTTTCCTGCCGCCGCGCTTCGCGCAGGCAGATCGCGCAAAGGTCAGACCCCTTTACCACAGGGTTCTCCCCGCATTCGATGCAAAGCGTGACGGTTTCTTCAGCGTCCGCTTCCCCCTTCATTTCGCGTTTGCAAACGTTGCAGTATTTCTCGTCGTCACGAATATAGTTCAGCTCACAGCGGGGACATTTTCTAAGGCCCATCGCGGTACCCTCCGGCAGATTGATTTTTTACTCCACTATTATGCGAAAGGGGCTTTTATATGTCAATACCCATTTTCGCATTCCAGCCAAAATGATAAAAAAGAAGCTCGAGAGAGCCTCTTTTCTACAAATTCCCGTCATGCTCTTGCCCCCGCGTCCGCAAGGATCGCCCCAATGCGGGCATAGACCTCCGCGCGGCCTTCCGCATTCTCTGCGGAATAGGGGATAGCATACGGCGGCGCGCCCAGGAGCTTTGCCGCAGCGTTCGCGGCCTGTTTGCGTTTGGAGCGCGCAAGCTTGTCCGCCTTGGTGGCGATGAGCGTGAACGGGATCCCGTAATACAGGATCCATTCGAACATCTGCTTGTCCTCCGCCGTCGGCGCATGCCGGATGTCGATGAGCATAAAGATGTGTGTCAGCAGGCCGGAGGAAAGGTAATCCTCCATCAGCCTGCCCCACTTTTCCTGCTCCGTTTTTGGGGCTTTGGCGAAGCCATAGCCCGGCAGATCCACCAGGTGGAACGCATCGTTGATGCGGAAGAAGTTGATCAGCCGCGTTTTCCCAGGGCTGGACGAGATGCGCGCCAGTTTAAAATTGTTGCACAGCGAGTTGATGAGGCTCGATTTCCCCACGTTGGATTTGCCCACCATGGCAATCTGCACGCCGTCCGCGGGATATGTGCCTCCGATTCCCACGCTCGTCTCAAACACAGCCTTTTTGATCGTAAATTCTTCCATCTTTCCCCCCGCGTCTGTTTTTAATAGCCAGCTTGCCGAAAAGCCCTCCTGGAATGTTTCAGGGATGTATCATCCCCGGCTTCCAACTGCGCTCAGCGCCTGCACGGCGTGCACCCCTCAGCTTGCCGCTTTGCCGGCAGCCTGCAATCAATATTATTGGATCGCGCCCGGCCGGCCATGCGCCGGCACATGCAGCGGCAGAACCTCCGCACAGGCTTCCTCCCCGCCTGGCATACGCGTGAGCGCCTCCGCGAGCACACACATCGCGTCCCGTGCAAAGACGATGCGGAGCGCGTCCCGCACTTCGGCAGGCACCTCGAAGAGATCCTTGCGGTTCTCCTCCGGGATGATGACCTTGGTCATGCCCGCGCGCGCCGCCGCGAGCAGCTTTTCACGCAGGCCCCCGATGGGCAGCACCCGGCCGCGCAGCGTGATCTCGCCCGTCATGGCCACGTCAGCCCGTACGGGGATACCCGTGAGCGCGCTTGCGATGGCCGTCATGATCGTCACGCCTGCGGAGGGGCCGTCCTTGGGCACCGCACCCTCCGGCACATGTACATGGATATCGCGCTTGTCAAGCGGCATCGGGATGCCGAGCACCTCCGCATGCGCTTTGAGGAACGTGAGCGCCGCACGCGCGCTTTCCTGCATCACGTCCCCGAGCTTGCCGGTCAGGATCACCTGCCCGCTTCCGGGTACGGCCTGCACCTCGACCTCCAGCAGCTCGCCGCCCACGCTCGTCCACGCAAGGCCGTTCACGACGCCGGCCATGTCCTCCTTGTGCGCCGCCACATCCAGATAGCGTACCGGCCCGAGATATTCCCTCATGCGCTGCGGTGTGAGCCGCACGCGCGTTTTCCCTTCGCCGATATCACAGGCCGCCTTGCGGCATACCTTCGCAAGCGTCCGCTCCAGCGAGCGTACGCCCGCCTCCCGCGTGTAGCCGCGGATCAGCTCGCGCATCACCTCATCCGGGATGCTCAGCATGGATTTCTTCAGCCCATGCTTCTCCATTTGCTTGGGCAGCAGGTGGCGCTTTGCGATCTCCCGCTTCTCATTCTCAAGATAGCTCGGCACCTCAATGACCTCCATGCGGTCGAGGAGCGGCCGCGGGATGGTGTCCGTGCTGTTGGCGGTCGTGATGAACATGACCTTGGAAAGGTCGTACGGCACCTCGAGGAAATGATCCCGGAAGGCGTGGTTCTGCGCGCTATCCAGCACTTCGAGCATGGCCGAGGCAGGGTCGCCCCGCATGTCGCTCGTGAGCTTGTCGATCTCGTCGAACAGCAGCACGGGGTTGACGGAGCCCGCCTGCCGCATGGCCGCGATCACGCGGCCCGGCATGGCACCAATATAGGTGCGGCGGTGGCCGCGGATCTCCGCTTCGTCATGCACGCCACCGAGGCTCATGCGCACAAAATTGCGTCCAAGCGCCCGGGCAATGGATTCCGAGACGGAGGTCTTGCCTACGCCCGGAGGGCCGACGAAGCAAAGGATCTGCCCCGTGACTTTGCCCGTGAGGCGTGCAACGGCCAGATGCTCGACGATGCGGTCCTTCACCTTTTCAAGGCCGTAATGGTCCGCGTCAAGCACCGCGCGTGCATGCGCCAGGTCGAGGTCATCCTGCGTCTGCTCCGTCCATGGCAGATCGAGCATACATTCGATGTAATTGCGCATCTGCGGCTGCTCGTGCGAACCCGCCGGCAGTTCCCGAAAGCGGTCGATCTCTTTCTTGACCGTTTCGCGCAGCGCGTCCGGCATGTCCTTCTTTTCCAAGCGCTCCAAGAAAAGATCCGCCTCCGCCTGGTCAGTCTCGCCCAGCTCTGCGCGGATGGCCTTGATCTGTTCGCGCAGATAATATTCCTTCTGGTTTTTGTCCACCCGGCGCTTGACCTCTTGGGAAATACGGCGATCCACGCGCAGGACCTCGATCTCGCCCAGCACAAGCGTGAGCGTCTCACGCAGGCGTTCGAGCACGTCGAAGCACTCGAGCACGTGTTGGCGCTGCTCGGCCTTTCCAAGCGTCACGTTGGCGACCGCGTCCGCGAACGCGCCCGCATCCTCCGTGCGCGATACGCTCTCCGCAGTGTCCGCTGTAAGTTTGGTGGAAAGCGCGGCGTATTCGCCGAGCGCTTTTGCCAGGCGGCGTCGCAGGGCCTCTGCTTCGGTCTCATCATAGGGCGGCGCGTCGAGCTGCACGGCGTCCGCAGTCAGGTATTCGCCATGTTCCAGGCTCGTGAAGCGCGCACGGCAAATGCCGTGCACGAGCACGCGCATCGCATCTCCCGGAAGGTTGAGCACCTGGCGGATACGGCAGACCGTGCCGATGCGGTAGATGTCATCCCGGCCAACCTCGTTCTTGCGCACGTCCTTCTGGGACGTGAGGAATACAAGGCTGCCATCTTCGGCCGCCGCAGTAAGCGCCTTGACGCTTCCCTGCCTGCCCGCATCAAAGTGCAGCAGTTCGCCTGGGAGCACGACGAGGCCCCGCAGGGGAACGACCGGAATATGTTCATAAATTGCGTTGTTCCGTTCCATTGTTTTCATTCCTTTTTTCCGCCGGACGTCTCCAGCGTTGGTGTTATTCAATTATACATATAAACCGTGTGTGTGACAACAATATGAATTTGGTGCAAAAACATAAAAAAGGAATCGGAGGAACGAAAAGTGCCCCCTGCCAGCGAATGAAGCCATGGGGTCCCGTCCGCTGGGCAGGGGGTGTAAATATAAGCTATGTTTTAATCTCCAATGGCGAGCTGACGGTCTCCGATCGGGATAACGCCATCCCATTCCGCCTCGGGCGCAACGTCGAATGCAATACGCATCACCTCCGCAATATCCTTTACCGGATATACCGCAGCGGGAAGTTTTGCAAACCCCTCCTCCCAGTTGTCCGCCGGGATGACGAGCGTCTGCGCGCCGGCCTCCACGGCGGCGGCAAGTTTTTCCCGCACGCCGCCCACAGGGCGCACCTCGCCCTGCGCGGTGATCTCCCCCGTGAGCGCCAGGAGCGGCACGGGCGCCTTCCCCGTGATGGCGCTCATGAGCGCAACGGCGAGCGCGATGCCCGCGGAAGGACCGTCCATCGGCACGCCGCCCGGCACGTTGAAGCTCACGTCATATTCTCCGCAGTCGAGCGCAAAGCGCCGTTGGAACGCCGCGCGGACGTTCTCCGCCGAAACGCGCGCCGTCCCTTTGCGGCGGAGCCTGCGCGTGCGCAGGTCGAGCTCCTCTTCCTCCACCATGCCGCCCAGGAGCAGCGTGCCCGCGCCGTGTGCCGCACGCGAAGCGGTACATTCGATCTCCATCGCCACGCCCTGCCCAGCGCCGGATACGGCGAGCCCCGCGCACACGCCCACGCGCGCCGTCTCGGAAAGGCGCTGCGTCATTCTGCGGCTGTGGCGGCAGGTTTCCGCCACCCAAAGCACGTCCTCCGGCGTGATTTCATCCCGTCCTTCCGCATGCGCCGCGCCGCCCGCAAGCTGCACGATGTTCACCGCGTCCCGGCCGGAGGCGCAGTAGGAGGCGCAGGCTTGGAGCGCCGCATCGCCCATCGCAACGCCGAGCCGGCGCGCCGCGCCCTCCGCGATGGCGGCAAGCTCCGCCTGCCCAAGCGGCCGGAAGAAGAGCTCCACGCAGCGGGAGCGCAGCGCGGGCGGCATCTCCTCCGGGCTGCGCGTCGTCGCGCCGATGAGGCGGAAATCCGCAGGCAGGCCGTTCTGGAAGATGTCGTGGATATGCGGCGGGATAGCGGTATTTTCCGGGGAATAGTACGCGCTGTCGAAATACACGCGCCGGTCCTCCAGCACCTTGAGCAGCTTGTTCATCTGCATCGGGTGCAGTTCGCCGATCTCGTCGAGGAACAGCACGCCGCAGTGCGCGCGCGTCACCGCGCCGGGCTTGGGCTGCGGCACGCCCTGCGCGCCGAGCGTCCCCGCGCCCTGATAAATCGGGTCATGTACGGAGCCGATCAGCGGATCCGCAATCGCGCGCTCGTCAAAGCGCACACAAGTTGCGTCCACCTCCACAAAGGCGGACTCCGCGTCAAACGGGGACTCCGGGTTGCGCTTGGCCTCCTCCAGCACGAGGCGCGCCGCGCAGGTTTTGCCCACACCCGGCGGGCCATAGAGCAGCACGTGCTGCGGGTTTGGGCCGCACATGGCGGCGCGCAGCGCCCGGATGCCGTCTCCTTGGCCGACGATGTCCTCCATGCTGGCGGGGCGTGCGAGTTCCGCAAGCGGCATGTTCAACGCGCGCGCACGCTGCGCGCGCAGGTCATGCAGTTCCCGCGTTTCTCCCTTCGGTGCAGGCCGCCGCGTAACGCCCAATTCCCGGTTCCGCCGTGCATTTACAAACCAAAGCATCCCTCCGAACAGCGCAAGCTGCATCAAAATCCATATGATGATCTCCATACCGTCCCTCCGAACCCTTTCTCGGCGTTAGTATGGATACGTTTCCCGGAAAATAGAACAGTTAAGAGTTGGCAGGGCGGCAAGCTGAACGGCCTGTCAAAAAAGTCTCTCCGGGATTGTCAAGGGCCGCAGCCCTTGACTTTTGATCGCGAGCAGCAACCTGTGCGGTGCGAGCGGAAAGCCTTGCGCCGCAAGGCTTTCTTTACACGGAGCGCTGGCCGCGCCATGGGCGCAAGCACGACGTGAATCCCTCGATAAAGTGGCAGATGCCACTTTATCGACAGCATGAACGGCCCGCCAAAAGGCGGGCCGCTCACATCTGTTGTATTCTTTTATACCGCCGTGCCCTCGGGCAAGGCGGCGGCTTCCGCCAGCGCAAGATCGAAGCGGGGCGGCGCGATCTTGTCGATCACGTCCTTGGTGATGGTGCACCGTTTCACGTCCGTGCGGGAAGGAATGTCATACATGATGTCAAGCATCACTTCCTCGCAGATGGCGCGCAGGCCGCGCGCGCCGGTCTTGCGCTCGATAGCCTTCTTGGCGATCTCGATGAGCGCGTCATCCTCGAACACAAGTTCCACGCCGTCCATCTCGAACAGGCGCTTATACTGCCGTGTGAGCGCGTTCTTGGGCTTCGTCAGGATGTCAATAAGCGCGTCCTGATCCAGCTGGTGCAGCGTCACGATGATCGGCATGCGGCCCACAAATTCGGGGATGAGGCCGAACTTGAGCAGATCCTCCGGCAGGATGTTCTTGAGGATCGCACCCACGTCCTTCTCCACGTTGGACTGTACATCCGCGCCAAAGCCCATGATCTTCTTGCCCGTGCGCTTGGAGATGATGTCCTCGATCCCGGCAAACGCGCCGCCGCAGATGAAGAGGATCTTCGTCGTGTCGATCTGAATAAATTCCTGGTGCGGATGCTTGCGCCCGCCCTGCGGCGGCACGCTTGCGACCGTGCCTTCAAGGATCTTCAGCAGCGCCTGCTGCACGCCCTCGCCCGAAACGTCGCGCGTGATGGACGTATTCTCGCTCTTGCGGGCGATCTTGTCGATCTCGTCGATGTAGATGATGCCCTTTTCCGCGCGTTCCACGTCGAAATCCGCCGCCTGGATGAGCTTGAGCAGGATGTTTTCCACATCCTCGCCCACATAGCCCGCCTCGGTCAGGGAAGTCGCGTCCGCCATGGCGAAGGGAACGTTGAGGATCTTCGCAAGCGTCTGCGCGAGCATCGTCTTGCCGCAGCCGGTCGGCCCAAGCATGATGATGTTGCTCTTTTGAAGCTCCACATCATCGCTCGATTCGCCCGCGTTGATGCGCTTATAGTGGTTGTATACCGCAACCGCGAGCGCGCGCTTCGCGTCCTGCTGGCCGATGACGTATTGGTCGAGAATCGCAGCGATTTCGTGCGGCTTCGGGATATCCGCAAGATCGACCGGCGCGGTATCCACGTCGTCCTCCAAGATCTCGCGGCAAAGCTCGATGCATTCGCTGCAAATGTAGACGCCCGGCCCCGCGATGACCCGATGCACCTCATCCTGCGATTTGCCGCAGAAGGAGCACTTCACGGTGCCTTTCTCGTCATATTTTGCCATTTTCCTACCTCCTTGGAGGGATGATTTCGTCAATGAGGCCGTAACGCAGCGCGTCCTCGGCCGTCATGAAATTGTCGCGTTCCGTGTCCGCCTGCACCCGCTCGATGGGCTGGCCCGTGCGCGCCGCAAGGATCTCGTTCATCTTTTTCTTGGTGCGCAGCAGCCAGTCCGCGTGGATCGCCACATCGGTGGCCTGCCCGCGCGCGCCGCCGAGCGGCTGGTGGATCATGATCTCACTGTTGGGAAGCGCGCGGCGCTTGCCCTTCACGCCCGCCGCAAGCAGGAACGCGCCCATGCTTGCCGCCATGCCGAGGCAGATAGTGGAAACGTCGCACTTGATGTACTGCATGGTGTCGTAGATCGCCATGCCGGCCGTAACCGAACCGCCGGGGCTGTTGATGTAAAGGCTGATGTCCTTGTCGGGATCATCGGCTTCCAAAAAGAGAAGCTGTGCCACAACCAGGTTGGCCTCCTCGTCGGTCACTTCGCCGCCAAGAAAGACGATCCGGTCCTTCAAAAGGCGCGAGTATATATCATAGGAACGTTCGCCGCGGTTGGATTGTTCCACAACCATCGGGATGAGGCTCATCGTACTTCCCTCCTTCAGTGTATAATATGCGCGTATTGTTCCGGCTCACTTTTCCACTGCATTCTCGTTGAGCAGCGCGATGGTCTTATCCAGCACGATCTGATCCGCGAAGTAAAGCTTATCCTCGTCCGTCAGGCCGGCCTTAAAGGTTTCCGCCTTGTCGCCGAACTGGGCAGCATACTCGTTGAGCTTTTCTTCGATCTCCTCGGCAGCAGCCTCGATAGCCTCAGCCTTTGAGATCGCCTCCAGCACGAGCTGGCTCTTTACGCGCTTCTCCGCGTCGCCGCGCATCTCTTTGCGCATATCCTCGATGGAGGCGCCGGTGTACTTGCAGTAATCCTCCAGGGAGACGCCCTGCATGCTGAGGCGGTAGCGGATGTCGTTGAGGATATGATCCATCTGGCGCTCGATCATCGCTTCCGGGATCTCCACAGCCGCGTTCTCGCATGCCTTCGTGATCAGCTCGTTCTCGCGCAGGTTCTTCGCATGCTGCGCCTCGGCCTCTTCCAGTTTCTTGCGCTTGTCCGCACGCAGCTCCTCGATGGTATCAAATTCGGAAACGTCCTTGGCAAACTCATCGTCCGCCTCGGGCAGTATGGTTTCTTCGATCGCGTTCACCTTCACGTGGAACACGGCTTCCTTGCCCGCGAGTTCCTCGGAATGGTACTGTTCGGGGAAGGTCACGGTGATATCCCTCTCCTCGCCTGGGTTCATGCCGACCATCTGCTCTTCAAAGCCGGGGATGAACATGCCGGAACCGATGGTGAGCTCCTGGTTTTCAGCGGTGCCGCCGTCAAACTTCACACCGCCCACGCTGCCGGAATAGTCAAGGTTGACCTTATCGCCGTTTGCGACGGGGCGGCCGGCGACTTCCGTAGTGCTTGCGATCTTCTCACGCTCCTTGTCGATCTCAGCCTCGACCATTTCATCCGTAACATTATACTCATGCTTCTCTACTTCTATACCCTTGTAGGCGCCGAGCACGACCTCCGGCTTCACGGCCACTTCCGCCGCGAAAACTACGGGCGCGCCCTGCTCGCAGGAAAGGATGGACACGTCCGGCCGGTCAACGGGCGTGACGCCGTGCTCCTTCACGGCGGCCTCATATGCTTCAGGGTAGACGATGTCAAAAGCTTCGTCAAAGAACACGAGCCAGCCGTATGCGTTCTCGATCACCTTGCGCGGCGCATGTCCCTTGCGGAAGCCGGGAACGTTATAGTTCTTTCTCGTTTTAAGGTACGCCTGCTGCACGGCCTTTTCAAACTCGTCCGCCGCAACCTCGATCGTCAGTTTCACCTTGCTCCCTTCGAGCTTTTCCATCGTTGCCATAAAACCCTCCGAAATTATAATTAAGCTACACAAACGCAGCATGTACACGCCATGGACATACCGCCGTCAGTATAGCTTATCACAACCAAACCGGTTTTGCAATTCCAATTCAGGCCCGAAAACCGCCCTTTTTTCAATTTGTTCACGGCTTTTTCTGCAGCGCTTCTTCCGCGCTTTCCGCCGGCGCCTCCGGCGCGCCCTCCTTCTGCGGCTGCGTCTTTGCCTGGGGCTTCTTCTGCGGCGCATTTTTTGTGCGCGCCGCCTGTGCGGCGGCTTCCGCAGCAAGGCAGTCCTCCACGACGAGCTTCCCCATGAGCGCCGCAATCGCCGCACTTTGCGCCGCGAGCCCCGGCTCCCCGGAAGCGATGGGGGGCACCTCGCGCTGCTCCTGCGCAAAAGCCTTTACGAGCGCGTTCTCCAGCGCGCCGCAAAAGCTGTCGTATGCCTCCTGCGGGGTAAATCGCGCGGTCATCATCCCCATGAGACAGGCGATCTCGTTGATGGAAAGTACCTTTTTAAGCAGGCAGACGATCATCAGCTGCGCGAGCTGCTCCCGTCCGTATTTTTTCTGCACCGGCGGTCCGATTACCTTCTGCTTCACATAATTGTTGATCATTGTGGAGGTCACGACGTGTTCCTTCTCCTCCACGAAGAGGCTAAGCGTTTCTTCCAGCACAAGGATCACCTGATCCATATAAAGCAGGAGCTTGGGCAGCTCCTCCCAGCGCGGGCAATGGAATGCGCCCGCCCGTTCCGGCGTGATCCTCATGTTTCCCCTCCGAGCTTGCGCGCCAACGCGCACATTTTTAAAAAGTATAGCATACCATGGCAAATACCGTCAATCGTGCTTGACTTATTCGGTTGTCAATATTATAATCTAATTAATCTGGTATTGAATACTAGATTATGACGCAACTATTAAGAAATTTTGGAGATAATATGGCGTAGGAGGTGGCCTATATGAAAGAGATATTGAAGGCAAGGATCTACGGCGATTCCGTAATGAAGGGCACGGTGATCGACCGCGCGTACCGCTACCATGCGCTGATGGAGGAGTACCTTGCAAAATTCCGGGAAAGATTCTCCGTGGAAACGGAGAACCGCTCCCGCTTCGGCATTACGGTGGATAAGGGGTATTCCCTGCTCCGCCAGGATCTCGAAAAAGGCGTCGCGTGCGATTACGCGCTCGTCGAATTCGGTGGGAACGACTGCAATTTCAAATGGAACGAAATCTCCGTGCTACCCGAATCGGAGCACAAGCCGCTCACGCAGCTTGCCCAGTTCAAAGAAACCTACCGCAGCATGGTACGTGACCTGAAACAGGCGAACATCCAGCCCGTGCTGATGACACTCCCGCCCATCGACGCAGAGCGCTACCTCGCTTTCCTCGGGCGCAACGGGAACGATGCAAAGCAGATCCTGCGCTGGCTTGGGGATGTGCAGCGTATCTACCGCTTCCACGAATCGTACTCCAACGCCATCGTGCGCATCGCGGAAGATACGGGCTGCCCGCTGGTGGACGTGCGCAGCTATTTTCTGGAGCAGCCCCGCTTCCGGGATCTCATCTGCATCGACGGCGTGCACCCGAGCGAAGCCGGCTATGCGCTCATTTGCAAGGCGTTTACGGATTTTGCCGCGGATCATCTCGCGGCCGCTTGCTAAATCCCCTCCGAGATGGTATGATTATGCATAATTGACGCCATCCCGGAGGTTTTCTATGGAATTCAGCTTTCATTTCCCGACAGAGCTCTGTTTTGGCCGCGGCATCGTGCAGCGCAAAAGCGCTGCGCTGCGCTTAGGCGCGCGCGCATTCATCGTAACCGGCAAGCATTCCGGCCGCGCGAGCGGCGCGCTTGCGGACGTCATTGCGGCGCTCACCCACGAAAAGATCGAATGCAGTGTGTTCGAAGGCATCGGCAACAACCCCGACGTGGAGCAATGCCGCGCGGTCGGCGCGCAGGCGCGCGCGTTCGGCGCTGAGTTCATCATCGGCATCGGCGGCGGATCGCCGCTCGACGCCGCAAAGGCCGTCGCCGTGTTCGCCGCAAACGACATCCCTGCGGAGCAGCTTTTCACCAATCAATATGAAAACGGGGTTTTGCCCATCGTTGCCGTCCCGACCACCTCGGGCACCGGGAGCGAGGCTACGCCCTGGTCCGTCATGACCTGGCACGCGGTAAAGACCAAGCGCTCCTTCGGGAGCCTCCAGACCTATCCCCGCGTTGCGCTGCTCGATCCGGCCTATACCGACAACCTGCCCCTTGCCATCACGCGCAGCACGGCGATGGACGCTTTCACCCATTGCTTTGAGAGCGTCATTTCCGTTAAGGCGTCGCCGCTCACGGACGCGCTGAATTTCCATGCGCTTTCGCGCTTCGGCAAGCTCATGCCGCAGCTTGAGGCGGGCGACGTGGTTTCGCTGCGGGACGAACTGATGCTCATCTCCCTCCTTGGCGGCATTACGATCTCCCACACAGGCACGACGCTCATGCACTCCATCGCCTATCCGCTCACCTATTTCCATGGCACAGCGCACGGCCTTGCGAACGCTTTCGTGCTGCCCGTGTACCTGAGGGAGCTTGCCGCTCACCGGCCGGAGCGCCTCGCCCTGGTGCTCGGCGCGCTCGGCATGACCCAGGCGGAGCTGACCGCCTATGCAGAGCGCAATTATCCGATCGACTTCACGCCGGACCGCACCATGTTCCCGCTCTGGGCTCAGCAGACGGCCGCGCAGGGCGGCGCGCACAACACCGGCACGCCGGTGGATGCGGCGCACCTCGAAACGCTCTATGCGGAGATTTTCCAATAATAACAAACCAAAATCGCAGCGCGGGCGGCGTTTCCCAGCTTGGAACGCCGCCCGCACTTTTATGCATTACAGCTTACCCCGCGATCATCCGCACGAAAGTATATAGCAGCTTCAGGCCATAGAAAATGATGACGCAGCCGCATACGATGTTGATCGCGCGCAGCACCTTGCCGTTGAACTTCGCGCTGAAGAGCGAGATGAGCGTCGTCACCCCGAAAAACCAGAGGGTGGACGCAGACGCCGCGCCAAGTACAAACGCCGCCTCGATCCCAGCGGGTAGCGACGCGCGGAACGCGCCGAAGAGCATCGTCCCATCGATGAGCGCCTGCGGGTTGAACCAGGTTACCACGCACGCCTTGCCCGCAAGCTGCAAAAGCGGGACGTTCACATCCGCCCGGCCCGCATCGAGCGTTGCCTTGCTGCGTAGGAGGCCAATGCCGATCCAGCACACGATGAGGCTCCCCACGAGGAGGACGGCGAGCTGCAGCCATTGAAAGCGCTCCATCAGCGCGCCTACGCCAAAGAAGCAGGCAAGCATCAGCGTAACGTCGAAAAACGTGACGATCAGGGCCGTCAGATAAGCCCGCCCCCGCTTCTGCGTGAGCGCGGAATTGATGACGAACAGGTTTTGGAGGCCGATTGGCGCAACGTACGCAAGGCCGATGGTCAGCCCCTGCAAATAAAACCCCATTGAAATTCCCCTTCCGGCTTTACTTCGTTTTTCTTACCTGCTATTATTATAATATCATTTTCGTGTTCCGCAAGAACGCAGTTCTTTCTAACCAACTCAGGAGGCGCTTACCGCATGGAAGACGTTCACGCAAACTGCCCCTGCATGGAAACCTGCCCGCTGAACCGGGCGCTCGCGCGCATCGGCGGCAAGTGGAAGATGCAGATCCTTTGCTCGCTGCACAACAACGGAACCTCCCGCTACAACGCTCTGCGCAAAAGCCTGGACGGCGTTTCCAACACCGTGCTCGCGGCTGCGCTCAAGGAATTGGAGCAGGACGGGCTCGTCGCGCGGCAGGAATACCTGGAAGTCCCTGTGCGCGTGGAATACAGCCTGACCGCGCGCGGCGAAACGCTCATGCCCATCCTCGATGCGCTTGGGGATTGGAGTATGGCGGAACTTTATGAATGAGGAGGAGATGTAAATGGAGTTCCAACTGAACGGCAAAGGCCGCGTCTACGCCGCCGAACAGGAGCGCCCGCTCGTCGAGCTGATCGAAGCGCTCTGCAAAATCCCCGCGCCTTCGCACCATGAGGAGCGGCGCGCGGCGTTCGTCAAAGCCTGGTTTGCGGAAAACGGCTTTCCGGATGTAACGACAGACGCGGCGCAAAATGTCATCGCGCCGGTCAACTGTGCGCCTGGCCGGGAGGTTGTCGTTTTCATGGCGCACACGGATACCGTTTTTCCTGACACGGAGCCGATGCCCTTGCGCCGGGAAAACGGCAGGCTCTATTGCCCCGGCGTTGGGGACGATACGGCAAACCTCGCCGCGTTGATGCTCGCCGCGCGCTATTTCCGCGCGCAGCCGCAGACCGCGGATTGCGGCTTCCTGTTCGTGGCCAACACCTGCGAGGAGGGGCTTGGCAACCTCAAGGGCTGCCGCCAGCTCATGCAGGATTATGCGGGCCGCGTGCGGGAGGTGATCTCCTTTGACGGCGGGCTTGGCAGCATCTGCAACAAGGCGGTCGGCAGCGCGCGCTACCGCGTGACCGTGCGCACGGAGGGCGGCCACTCCTTCGGCGCGTTCGGCAACCGCAACGCAATCCATGCGCTCGCCTCGATGATCGGCACGCTTTATACCGTGAAGCCGCCCGTGGAAGGCGACAGCAAAACCACCTACAACGTCGGCATGATCCAAGGCGGGACCTCCGTGAACACCATCGCGCAGGAGGCTTCCATGCTCTATGAATACCGTTCCGATTCGCGCGTCTGTTTGGGCAAGATGAAAACGATGTTTGAAAGCGTCGTCGCGGCGTACCGCAGCATGGGCGTCGAAGTGGAAGTCACGCTTCTGGGCGAACGGCCCTGCATGGGAGACGTAAACCCCGCGCGCCAGCGGGCGCTGGAGGAACGCCTTTCTGCTGCGATCCGTGCGGAAGCGGAATGCGAGCCCTTTTTCCACTCCGGATCCACGGACTGCAACATCCCCTTCTCGCTGGGCATCCCCGCCGTCTGCACCGGAGTTTACCGCGGGCGCGGCGCGCATACGCGGAAGGAATACATCGAGCTTGCGAGCCTACCCGCAGGCTTCCGCACGATGCTCGCATTTTTGCTGAGCTACCTCGGCTGATGCGCTGCGTTCGCGCAAAAGCCGCGCCCGGTCTGCAAAGGCCGGGCGCGGCTTTTCTCTTCCACATTCTGCCGGGATTACGCCCCGCCTCTCTCCCGCCAGGCCAGCACGCGCGGCGCGAGCAACGCATAAAGCGCATCCCGGTTCTGCGGGGTGACGGTATAGAGCGCCGCGTTCGGGTGCGCGCGCACCGCGCCGAGGAACGGGATGTCCTCCCGATCCTTCACGGCCGCAAGCACGGGGATGTCCCCATCGAGCGCCGCAAACACGGCCTGCTGAAACGCTTCCGTCTCCGCACTCGCTTCCAAAAAGCCAAGCTCGTCCATGACGAGGACGCCGCCCGGGCGCGCCGCGCGCAGGCAGCCCGCGCCGATCGCATTGAATGCCTCCGGGCGGACGGTGTGCACCCTGCGGTCGCACGTGCCCGCGAGGTTCTCCTCTGTATGGGTGCGTTCCTGTTCCGGCATCCCCGCCGGATGGATATAGATCGGGTGGAAGCCGCTTGCATCCGCGGCTTCCCTTTTCGTTATAAATCCATATACGGGCATGTCGGCCGCCGCAAGCAGGCGCCGGAGTAGCACGCTCTTCCCCGCGCCGCGCGCACCGGTCAGGAGGATATGCCGCGGCATCAGGCTCCCTCCTTTTTCGCGTTCGCGCGGTGCGCGATCAGCTCCGCCGCAATGCTGACGGCGATCTCCGCAGGCGTTTCCGCGCCGATGGGCAGGCCGATCGGCGTATGGATGCGCGCAAGCTCCGTTTCCGGGATGCCCGCGGCAAGCAGGCGCGCGTTCGTTGCGGCGATCTTATGCCGGCTGCCGATCACCCCGACGTATGTTGCAGGCGTGCGGAGCATCTGCGCAAGCACCTCGAAATCCGCCTGGTGGCCCCGCGTCATGATGACGATATAGTCGTCCCGTGTGACGGCGACGCGCTCCGCCGCCTCTGGGAACGGCGCGAGGATCGTGCGCACCGCGCCGGGGAAGCGCGCTGGGTCGGCAAAGCGTTCCCGGTCCTCATACACCATTACAGAAAAGCCGACGCGCGCAAGCAGCGGCACAAGCTCCTGCGAAACATGCCCGCCGCCGAACACATACACAAGCCCCGCGCGCGTGAGCGGCTCCACATAATAGCACGGCTCCCCCTGCCCGCGCACCGCGCGCGGCGCGAGCAGCGGCAGGATCTCCGCTTCTGGAATCTCCTTTGCGAATAAAAGCCCCGTATCTCGCGCGTAAACGCCCATGTCCGCCGCCACACCGCCGGAAAGCTTCGTGATAAGCCAAGCGTCCTGCTGCGTATCAAACAGCGCCGCGATATGGGAAAGCAGCGTCAGCGCCGCCGCATCCCCGCCCGCGAAAAACTGGAACGTGATAACGACCTGCCCCCCGCAGATCATGCCGATATCCGCTACCTGGTTGGGCGCAAGGCAGAAGCCCCGCGTGAACGCGCAGCGGCGCGCAAGCGCCTCCTTTGCGAGCGCGATGCTCTCATGCTCCACCGCGCCGCCGCCGATGGTCCCGCGCGTCGTCCCATCCGCAAACACAGCCATCTTCGCCCCGCTGCCCCGGGGTGTGGAACCCGAGCTTGCGACGATCGTGCAAAGCGCCGCGTCCTCGCCCCGGGCAACCGCGTCCCGCATCGCCGAAAACAATTCCTTCATATATGTCCTCCTATGCAGCAGGCGTTTCCGCCGCGCCGATGGAATTTGCAACCAAAGCGCCGTACTGCGCCTCGGTCAGCTCGCTGTGGTAAAACAGGCGGAAGTATTCCGCCGCCTCCGCGTAAAGGTCGTATTCCGCAGACTCCGGATAAAGCAGCTTCGCCATCCAGAGCATGCCGAGGTAGCGCTGCACGGAAGGCGGAAAACCCATCCAGTTATACGGCCCAAAGGGTACCTCGTAGTACGCGCCGCTTTGAATGGCCGCGACTTGCTGCCAGATGGCGTCCTCCCCAACCGCAGCATAGATGCCGCCCGGCGCAAACAGGATCACGTCCGGGTTCCAGAGGAGGATCTGCTCCATATCCACCTCGTTGCCGCTGCCCTTGCTGGAGGGCTCATCCACAACGGCAAGGTTGTTGGAAAGCAGGTCGATGATCTCCGCATGGTAGCTCCCCTGCGCGATCACGTTGAGCCCCGCATCGCCCAGGCAGTAGAGCAGGTTCACCTTTTTGACGCTGCCCGCAAGCGCAAGCGTTTGCGCGTAGATTTCATCGCAGTAAGCGGCAAGCGTTTCCGCTGCCTCCGCCATGCCGGTGAGCTCACCCAGCTTGCGGTATGCCTCGCCCATCGTCTCCGTCGTCGCCGTGATATGCACAAACGGGACGCCTGTCTGCTCCTGCAGCGCGTCGAGATCCTCCGCGACGCTGTCCTTGGGTTCGCCAACGTCGATGACCACCTGCGCGCCGCTTGCAAGCAGCGCTTCCAGGTTCAGCTCGCCCTTCCCGCCGTAAAGCTGGCCAAGCTCAGGCAGGTTGTAATACTCCGCCGCAAGATATTCCGCGGCGCTCTCATCCCACGCGGAAGCGATGCCTACGAGCTTGTCCGGGCAGAGTGCGAACAGCACGATCTGCGCGAGCGGCCCGGACACGGCGACCAAATCAAGCTGCGCGGGCAGCTCCACCGTACGCCCGGCGGAATCGGTAAACTGCCGCGTTCCCGGCGCAGTTTCCGGCGGAAGCTCCGTTTGCGCAGGCGCGTGCGTCCGCGCAGGCGTTTGCGCGGCGCATCCAAGGGCCGATGCCGCCACCAGCGCGGCCAGCGTAAAAGCGAGCAGTTTTTTCATCGTATAATCCTCCAGTTGGTCAGAATGTAATTTATACGAAATCGGGAATGTCCCCCGCGTCGAGCACGATCATGCCGAGCATGCGCCGGGCCGGCAAATAATACGGGAATTCCGCTTCCCCGGTTTCCACGAGCCGCTCCGCGATCCGCTCCAGATCCTGGGATGCGCCATCCTCGCTGAAAAGCGCGAAGAAGCGCGCCGCATCCGCGAGTGAGCGGAAGGGCTGCCCCATCTCCAGCGGGAACGTCTCCGAAAGAAAGGGTGTCTGGAGCGCCGCAAGCTCCGCGCAGGCCGTTTGGAAGTTCAGCCGCCGCGCCGGCCGGTGCTCCAGTGTGAAACGCCGCTCCGCATGATCCCGTTTGATGAGGATCGCACGCCCGGCGCACTGGGCGCGCACCGCGCGCAGCGTTTCCCGTGTATGGCCGAAGAAGCAGAAAACCATCGCGTCATACGGCGTCTCCGGCCGCATGGCGAACAGGTTCCCCTGCACGCCTCGTATATTCTCAATCCCTGCACGCGCCGCGTTTTCTTCCAGTACGGCGAGCGCAGCGCCGCTTTCGTCCACCGCCGTCACGGCGCGGCAGCGGGGCGCGAGCGCGAGGCTCAGCAGCCCGAGGCCGCAGCCCGCGTCGCACAGGTGCGCATTTTCCGGCAGGTACGGCAGGATGCGCGCGGCAATCGCCTCATCAAAGCGGACGCGCGCCGCCGCATCCAGGCGGAAGCGGATCGCGTCCCGCGTCCATTCAAACCGCATGTTCCCCACCTCCGGCGCGCGGCGCGATCAGCATGCCGCTTTCCGTTTTCAAAAATTCCACCCGCACACCATAAAGCCGGTACAGCAACGCCGCATCCAGCACCTCCGCCGGCGGGCCATATGCCGCAACACGCCCATCCAGCAGGGCCAGCGCCGCATCCGCATAGGTGAGCGCATGCTGCGGGTTGTGCGTGGAAAGCACTACGGCGTAGCCCTCCCGCGCGAGTGTGCGCGCATGTTCGAGCACGCGCGCCTGGTTGCCGTAATCGAGGCTCGCCGTCGGCTCGTCCATCACGAGCGTACGCGCCGCCTGCGCAAGCGCCCGGGCGATCAGCACGAGCTGCTGCTCCCCGCCGGAAAGCTGGGAAAACGGGACCCGCGCAAGATGCTCGATCCCAAGCCGCGCGAGTGCGGCACGCGCCGCGGCGGCCTCCTTCTCCTTCGGGGCTGCAAGCGGCGAAATCCCATGCGTCATGCCCATAAGCACCATCTCCAACACGGAATAGGAGAACGCCTGCCCATGCACCTGGGGGATGTAGGCGACGCGGCGCGCAAGCTCCCGGGCGGAAAGCGCCCGCGCGTCCATGCCGTCCACGAGGATGCGCCCCCGGTAACGGCTGAGGAGGCCGAGGATGCAGCGGAACAGCGTCGTTTTGCCCGCGCCGTTTGGCCCGAGCACCGCGAGCAGGCAGCCATTCTCCGCCGAAAAGCTCACCCCTTGCAGCACGGGATGCGCACGGTACGCAAATTGCAGTTGTTCTATGGAAATGCTCACAGCGTTTTCTCCCGTCTTAAAATCAAGTATAGGAAGAACGGCGCGCCGATGAACGCGGTCAGGATGCCTATGGGGATCTCCACGGCAAGCAGGTTGCGCGAAATGCTGTCCACCACCAGCAGGAACGCTGCTCCCGCCAGCATGCTTGCCGGCATGAGATAGCGGTAGTTGTTCCCGGCGAGCTTGCGCGCGAGGTGCGGGATCACGAGGCCGACCCAGCCGATCATGCCGGAAACAGAGATGCTCGCCGCAGTAACGAGCGTCGCGCATACGATCACGAGGATGCGCAGCAGGTTCGTGTTCACGCCGAGCGTACGCGCTTCCTCATCGCCCAGGGTCAGCAGATTGATGCGCCAGCGGATCAGCAGCAGCGGAATGCAGCCGAGCGCCATGGGGATGGCCGCAAGGCCAACATCCGCAAGCCTTGTGCCGGAAAGGCTCCCCATGAGCCAATAGGTGATCTCCGGGAGCTGGTTCGCCGGATCCGCCACCAGCTTCACATAGGAGGTCGCCGCCGAGAATAGGGAGCCTGCCATAATGCCGCCGAGGATCAGGTTCACGACTCGGTTCCCCGGCGCGCGCTGCGCGATCAGGAACACGAGCGAAACCGCAACGAGGCTTGCCGCGAAGGCCGCGAGCGTTACGCCCCGCTTGGATGTGCCGAGCAGGATCGCAAGCGCCGCGCCAAACGCCGCGCCGGAGGACGCGCCCAGCACGTCCGGCGAGGCCATCGGGTTCTGGAACACGCCTTGATACGCCGCGCCCGCCGCCGAAAGGCAGCAGCCCACCATGCACGCAAGCAGGATGCGCGGTAGGCGGATGTTGATAACAGCCGTCTCCATCTGCGCCGTCCAGGGCGCCGTATCGGGCAGGAATTCCACGGGGCGCCGCAGCAGCCAGCCAAGCCCATCCTCCACGAGCGCGGCCGCGCGGTAGGCAAGAATGCGCGCCACATCCCAAACGGGCACGCCGTAGCGCCCGAACGCGAAGGAGGTGAGGAACAACGCAAGGAGCAGCAGCGCGAGCAAAAGCAGCACCCGGGGCTGGGAGCGTGCGCTGCGCTGCTTCGGAATGGCCGGTTGTTTTTTTCGCAAAGAAGCCATAGCGTTCCACCAAGATCGTTATTTTTATACGAGAATAACGCTAATTCATTATACCAGATTGCATGCCGGCTTGTCCACCCAAAAGGAAGCGCCGTGTTTTGTGGTGATCACATTGGCGTTTTGCGGGAAAATATAGTATGATGAAATAGAAAGATTCCATTGCCCGCAGGAGGAATCCCATGCAGCTTTCCCTTCCCTGTCCGCCGCCAAAGGTAATTGCCATAACGGGCGGCGGCGGAAAGACGGCGCTCCTGTTCCATCTGGGCCGCGCGCTCGCCGCGGACGGCGCTGCGGTGCTGCTCACGACCACCACCCACCTCGCCTGGCCGCCGCCCGCAGGCGTTGCGTTTTGCGCGCCCGCCGCGCCGGAGGAGCTCACCGCGGCCGCGCGGCCCGGCGCGCTCGTGCTCGCCGGATACCCGGCGGGAGGCGGGAAGATGGCCGGGCTTGCGCCGGAGCTTTTCGCCGCGGCATGTGGGGCTTTCGACCACGTGCTCTGCGAGGCGGATGGCTCCCGGCGGCTGCCGCTCAAGTGGCACCGGGCGGACGAGCCCTGCATCCCGGAGGGGACAGGGCTGCTCATCCAGGTAGCCGGGCTTTCCGCACTCGGCAGGCCGGCAGGCGAAGTGCTGCACCGCTGTGCGCTTTCCGGGTTCTCTCCCGCGCATTGCATCGGGGAAGAGGACGTTGCGCGCATCCTGCTCCGAGGCTTCCGGCACAGCGGCGTTTCCTGCCCGGCGGCCGCGCTGCTCAACCAGGCGGATACGCCGGAGCTGCGCGCCCGGGGTGAAGCCATCGCCCGTTTGCTCCGCGCGGAAGGGTATCCCGCCGCCACTGCTATGTTAAGGGAGGATGTGATCGGATGCTGGTTTTAATACGCGGCGCGGGCGACATCGCAACGGGCGTCGCCCTGCGGCTGCACCGCTGTGGGTTTTCACTGATTTTGACCGAGCTGCCCCGGCCAACAGCCGTGCGGCGCACGGTCGCCTTCTCGGAGGCAGTTTACCATGGCTCCGCCACGGTGGAGGGCGTAACCGCCCGCCTGTGCGGGACGGAAGCGGAGGTGCGGGAAGCGCTTCTGCGCGGCGCGCCCGCCGTCATCATCGACCCCGCGGGGGAAAACATAGCAGCCTACCGCCCGGATGTGCTCGTGGACGCGATGCTCGCCAAGCGGAACCTCGGCACGCGTATCTCGGATGCGCCGCTCGTCGTGGCGCTCGGGCCGGGCTTCACGGCAGGGGCCGATTGCCACTGCGTGGTGGAGACCATGCGCGGGCATACGCTCGGCCGCTGCATCTATGAAGGCTCCGCCCTGCCCAACACCGGCGTGCCCGGCAGCGTGGGTGGTTATGCCAAGGAGCGCGTGCTTTATGCGCCTGCCGCGGGCGTATTCCACGCCCGTCTGCTGATCGGCGAGATGGTCGCCGCCGGCGACGCCGTCGCGGATGTGGGCGGCGTGCCGCTGCGCACGGAGATCGCGGGCTGCCTGCGGGGCATCCTGCCGGACGGCCTCCCTGTTCCTGCCGGGATGAAGGCGGGCGACGTGGACCCCCGCTGCGCGCGGGAGCATTGCTTCACGGTTTCCGACAAGGCGCTCGCCATCGCCGGCGGCGTATTGGAGGCAATATTCCATTGGCGGGCGGCACAGGAGAACAAGACTGAACTGGAACCAAAAGAACGGAGGACAACATGACGCATTTTATTCCAAAGGAAAAACTCAGCAAAAAGGCCCGGCGGGAACTGGACCGGGCCGGGCGGCGCACTTGGGCGTTCAACCCGGTGAGCCGCAAGGTCAAAAGCAAAAAAATTTATAACAGGAAGAGAGCCCAGCAGCCAGAGGACGGCGGCGGGCTCTTTTTGGTTGGGCTTTTGGGGCTGGGTCAGCCGAGCGCCACGTCGAGCACCATCATGAGCGCAAAGCCGAGCGCCGCGCCGATGGTCCCGATGTTGGAATGCGCCCCGGCCTGCGCCTCCGGGATCAGCTCCTCCACCACCACGTAGATCATGGCCCCGGCGGCAAAGGCGAGAACGTACGGCAGGATGGGCGTCACAAGCGAGGTCAGGAGGATCGTCAGCACCGCTCCCACCGGCTCGACGACGCCGGAAAGGAGCCCATACCCGAACGCCTTGCGCTTGGAGATCCCCGTGCTCACAAGCGGCATGGAGATGATCGCGCCCTCCGGAAAGTTCTGGAGCGCGATGCCCGCAGCGAGCGCAAGCGCGCTGGCCGCGCTGATCGCCTCGTTCCCGGCGCGCATGCCCGCGAGCACGACGCCCACCGCCATCCCCTCCGGGATGTTGTGCAGCGTCACAGCCAGCACCAGCATGAGGGATTTCCCAAGCGTACTTGGGCGGCCCTCCGGCGTGGTGGAATCCAGGTGCAGGTGCGGGATGAGCGTATCGAGCGCCAGCAGAAACCCGACGCCCACGAGGAACCCCACCACGGCGGGAACCCAGGCCGTCTTGCCCGCCGCTTCCGCCATCTCGATGGCCGGGATCAACAGCGACCAGACCGAGGCCGCGATCATCACGCCCGCCGCGAAACCCAGCAGCAGCTTTTGCAGGCGGGCGTCCATCGCCTCCTTCATGAAGAACACCATCGCCGCGCCAAGCGCTGTCCCCAGGAAAGGGATCATTACCCCCATGATTATCTTTGCCGTTTCGCCCACGCGCCTTCCCCCCTATCCCATCCGTGTTTTGCATATCCGGCTTGCCGGTACTTTCCGGTTTTTCAGTTCCTTTCGCGCATAAAGGTTAGCATATTCTAACCATCAAAGATATTGTAGCACATCCTTCCCTGTCTCCGCAAGCGCATCCAGCAAAGCCCATATGTTTTTGCAGGTTTGCGCAGATGCGTTCCGCTTCGCCGCAACCGCAGCATGCGCCGCCCTTTTCACAAGCGGGAGCACCCCCGGAAATGAAGGTGCTCCCCATGCGTTCGTATTGTTTTGCCGTCACTTCTTGCTGATCGCGCCGAATTTGCACGTTTCCATGCACGCGCCGCACTTGACGCACTTCGCGGGATCGATCACAAACGGCTTCTTGATCTCGCCGGAGATCGCGCCCGCGGGGCACTTGCGCGCGCAGAGGCTGCATCCGCGGCACTTCTCGGGGTCGATCACGTAGTTGAGCAGCGCCTTGCACACGCCCGCCGGGCAGCGCTTTTCGTTGATATGCGCCTCGTATTCATCCCGGAAATAGCGGATGGTGGAAAGCACGGGGTTGGGCGCGGTCTGGCCCAGGCCGCACAGCGCCGCTGCCTTGATGTTGTAAGCGAGCTTTTCGAGCTTCTCAATGTCGCCCGGCTCGCCCTTGCCGCTCGTGATCTTTTCAAGCATCTCGAGCATGCGCCGCGTGCCGATGCGGCAGGGCGGGCACTTGCCGCAGGATTCATCCACCGTGAACTCGAGGAAGAACTTGGCGATGTTGACCATGCAGTTGTCCTCATCCATGACGATCATGCCGCCGGAACCCATCATGGAGCCGATGGCGATGAGGTTGTCATAATCGATCGGGATGTCAAGGTGTTCCGCGGGAATGCAGCCGCCGGAGGGGCCGCCCGTCTGCGCGGCCTTGAACTTCTTCCCGTTCGGGATGCCGCCGCCGATCTCGTAAATGACCTCGCGCAGCGTGGTGCCCATCGGGATCTCCACAAGGCCGGTGTTGTTGATCTTGCCGCCGAGCGCAAACACCTTGGTGCCCTTGCTCTTTTCGGTGCCCATCGCGGCGAACCATTCCGCTCCGTTGAGGATGATCTGGCAGATGTTGGCATAGGTTTCCACATTGTTGAGCAGCGTCGGCTTGCCGAAAAGGCCCTTCACCGCCGGGAACGGGGGGCGCGGGCGGGGCTCGCCGCGGCCGCCTTCGATGGAGGCGAGCAGCGCGGTTTCCTCGCCGCAGACGAACGCGCCGCTGCCAAGGCGCAGGTCGATGTCAAACTTGAAGCCGGTGCCCATGATGTTGTCGCCCAGGAGGCCGTATTCCCGCGCCTGGCCAATCGCCACGCGGAGGCGCTTTACGGCGATGGGGTATTCCGCGCGTACGTAGATGTAGCCCTGCTGCGCGCCGATGGCATAGCCCGCGATGGTCATGGCCTCCAGCACGGAATGCGGGTCGCCCTCAAGCACAGAGCGATCCATAAACGCGCCGGGGTCGCCCTCATCCGCGTTGCAGCAAACGTATTTCACGTCGCTTTCCGGTGCCTTGGCGAATTTCCATTTCAGGCCGGTGGGGAAGCCGCCGCCGCCGCGGCCGCGCAGGCCGGAACGGATGATGGTATCGATGACCTCGTCCCGCGTCATCTCGGTGAGCACCTTGCCGAGGGCTTTGTAGCCGTCGAAGGCAATGTATTCGTCGATGTTTTCCGGGTCGATCATGCCGCAGTTGCGCAACGCGATGCGGTGCTGCTTTTTGTAGAAGTCGGAATCGTTGAGCGTGATGTTGACGCCGCTTTCGTCCTGCTCCTTGTAGATGAGGCGCTGCACCGGGCGGCCCTTGATGAGGTGCTCGTTCACGATCTCCTCAACGTCCTCCGGCTTGACATGGCTGTAATACACACCCTCGGGGTAAACCACCACGACGGGGCCGGCTGCGCAGAGGCCGAAGCAGCCCGTGCGGATGACCTGAACCTCTTTATCATAGCCGGTTTCTTCCAGCTTTTTATGAAAATTTTCAATAATGCGCAGGGAATTTGAGGACGTGCAGCCCGTGCCTGCGCAGACCAACACATGCGACCTGTAGTTCATCTTCTTAACTCTCCTTCTGTCGTTCCGTTGATTTTACTCGAAGCTGCCGATGGTATATTCCGCAACGGGGGTGCCGCCGATGATATGCTCTGATACGATGCGCCCTACCTGCTCCGGCGTTACCTTGCAGTAGGTCACCTTCTCCTGCCCCGGCAGATGCACTTCCACAATGGGTTCCAACCGGCAAAGGCCGATGCATCCCATCTGCGATACGGTGACGTTGGTGAGCTGGCGCTTGTGGGCTTCCTCCATAAACGCAGCCACAACCTCGCGCGCACCCGCCGCGATGCCGCAGGTGGCAAGGCCTACCACCACGCGGACGCCATCCTCGCGGCGCTTGCGCAGGTTGAGCTCGTTGAGCGTCCTCTGGCGGATCGCCTCCAACTCTTGCAGTGTCTTCATGGTTTGTGTACCTCCATTGATTCTAGTTCTGATTCGCTGCTGTGAATAAATTCTGTTATAAAAGCCATAACTTTGGGAGCGTCGAGTGGGATCCCGCCGAGGAGTTCTCCAAGCTTCGCCGTGTCGAGCGCGTATTCGCCGCCATCCAGGCGGTGCTCATAGCGCAGGCGCAGGCACGGATTTGCGGCGATGAGCATCGCTACCGTGTCCGCAATGTTGCCAAGCGGCGGCCGGTCGATGTGGCTGCGCCGGTAAGTTCCTGCCACGCGCGTGCCGCGCCCCGGCTCGCTCTCAAGTCGGAAACTGCCTTCGCAGTTTTCGCAGCCTGTGAGGAACAGCGGGAGACCCAAGCCTACCTTGCGCGTCGTGCGCGTCGTCACAAACGGGTTTTGCGCAGCCCTGGCCAATTCCGGCTCCATACCGCAACCGTCGTCCGCGATGGAGACAGCGAAAGTATCCGCGGCGCTGTCCTCCTCAATGCGGATGCGGACGTTCTTTGCGCCCGCACGGATGGAGTTCTGCGCCAGGTCAAGGATATGCAGGGAAATTTCCTTCACGCGTTCTCCTTCCCACCCCGCCGCCCTCGCGCTCCGCCGGCCGGCTATGTGCCATGCGGGCATAGCATCTTCCGCACAGGAGGAACGGGCGTGCAGTCCCACCGGGCTTTTCTCTTCAGCGCACGCCTAAGGCGTAAAGCCTGCCACCGAGCGTGTATTCCGAAAGCGCGCTGCGCAGCACAGGGATGCCCTCTCCGGCCGCTTTTGCAAGCGTTTCCGGCTCCACGGCGGAGCCCTCCGCTATGATGACGCAGGAAAACTCACACAGGCTCGCAACGGCGATCACGTTCAGGTGCGTCTGCACCGTGATCCAGGCCATGCCAGCCTCCCCACGCGCCATCACGAAGCTGAGCAGGTCGCAAACGCAGGCGCCCGTCACCTCGCGTGCAAGCTCAGCGTCCGGGGTGAGCAGCGTCAATTCCAGCGGTTCCATTAATTGCGCAACGGTAATCATAGGTTGCCTCCCAAGCGGTTTCGTTGCAGGTTGGCCAGTTCTGCCATCCGGTGCTCAGGCCGTTGGCTTTTCCTGTACTCGGATGCGCGCGGCCCGGCTCCTTAACACAGCCAGGCGCTGCGCTTTCTGCCATGCGGCGTTTTCGGTGTGCGGTGCGGCTCACGCATTTGTCCTTCCCAGCCTTGCGTTGCGGCCGGTCGTTTCTGGTTCATGCGCATCCCTCCCACTGGCGTCTGTATGCGCGCGGCATCCGCCGCAGTCCGTTGCGTTGTTAAGTCAATGAGACCCATGCGGATCGCCGTTTCTGAACCCAGTTCAGATGTGATTTCAAAGGTGTCCAGGCAGCGTTTTATGTTTCGGTGGCTCATGCCGGCGTCAAAGCCCAGCATGTGAACCGCCCGGGGCAGCCTGCCTGCACCGCAAGGTTGACGTCCGCGATGCTGCGGCCGGCGTTCTCAATGATAAGAAGGATATGATCGGAACAAGCGAGGCGCTCTGCTCCCGCCGGGCGATAGGGCGATAAGCCGCAAGGCTGATCTCCACCCCACAGGAGGCGTCAAGCAGCCCGCACGCCGCTTTGGGATCTGCTTCCAAACGCTTAAGCATTTTTCAGGAATCTGTAGCAGGCATGCCGTCTGCGGTGGAGCAGGGGAATAGATACCGCAAGGGCAGGCTCTTCCTGCAGCGCCTCTCCCTGCACGGATTTTGCGCAATTCAGGATACTTTTGCGCAGTGCCCCCGTTTTTAGCCGATTTGGCGATATTTGGCGAGAATGCCCGGGATCTCCTCAGGCGTTACCTTGCCGTAAACATCGTCGTTGATCATCATCGCGGGCGCAAGGCCGCAGCAGCCAATGCAGCGGGTGGCGTCGAGGGTGAAGAGGCCGTCTCCGGTGGTATGGCCCGCTTCCACGCCAAGCTGTTTCACCAATTCATCCATCACGAGCTGAGAGCCGCGGACATAGCAGGCTGTGCCAAGGCAGAGGCCGATCGCGTATTTGCCCTTCGGCTGCAGCGTGAATTGGGAATAGAACGTTGCCACGCCGTAAATCGTGGATATGGGGACGCTGATCTTCTTGGAGATATAATGCTGCACCTCTTCGTCGACGCAGCCGAGGATCTCCTGCGCGTTCTGCATGATCGGAAGGAGCCCGCCGGGCTCATCCTTCCATTGCAGGATGACTTTGTCCAGCTGCTCGTAAAGTTCCTTACGAGTGCCCTGTCCATTGGCCATGTGTCTTTGCCCTCCTTGAAAATAAATAGACCGGTCGCTTATCGTCATAAAACCGACAATATATTTCTTATGATTTTATCACAAGGAATCGTGAAAAGAAAGTCAGAAATGCAGAATGAATTTTTTATTTTATAGTTTTCATATAGTGCTGGCTCAGCGCTGCTTTGGCGCCCCTTTTCGGGGAGCTTGTGCGGCTTTCTTCCGTTTTTCGTGCAAGTCCGCGTTTTTCTTCCTGCATCCGGCCGGCGTTTCCCCCGCCCGTTTTTCCGCGCGCGGCGGCACGAGGGCATGCTTCCCATAGCCGATGAGATCCTCCCGCCCCGCCTTTTGCAGCGCCGTGCGCGCCAGGTCGCGGTATTGGGGCATAAAGTACTGCATCAGCGCCCGCTGCATCGCCTTTTCGGAGGCGCTTTTGGGTACGTAAACGCGCTCGCCCGTGCGCGGGTCGAAACCAGTGTAATACATGCAGGTGGAAAGCGTGCCGGGCGTGGGGTAAAAGTCCTGTACCTGCTCCGGCCGCTGCCCCGTGCGTTTGAGGTATTCCGCAAGCTCCACGGCCGCAGAGAGGTCGCTCCCCGGATGCGAGGACATGAAATACGGCACGATGTATTGTTCCTTCCCCAGGTTGCGGTTGAGCTGCATATATTTTGCGACAAAGCGGTCGTAAAGCGCGCAGGCGGGTTTGCCCATAAGGCGCAGCACCTGGTCGGATACGTGTTCCGGCGCGACCTTGAGCTGCCCGGAGACATGGTTTTTGATGAGCGCGCGCAAAAACGCGTCGCTTTTATCGTACATCGCATAGTCGTAACGGATGCCGGAGCGCACGAACACGCGCTTTACGCCCGGCACGGCGGAAAGCTTTTCGAGCAGCTCGATATAATCCCGGTGGTCGACTTCGAGGTTCTTGCAGTGCTCAAAGCCGAGGCATTGCCTGTCGGCGCAGACGCCGCTTTTAAGCTGTTTTTTGCAGGCGGGCTGGCGGAAGTTCGCCGTCGGGCCGCCGACGTCGTGGATGTTGCCCTTGAAGTCCGGCTGCTGCGCGAGGAGCGCCGCCTCCCGCAGAAGCGACGCATGGCTGCGCGCGGAGATCACGCGGCCTTGGTGGAACGTGAGCGCGCAAAACGAGCACGCGCCGAAGCACCCGCGGCAGGAGGTGAGCGAAAACTTCACCTCGAACAGCGCAGGGATCTCTTTTTGATAGGAAGGATGCGGCGCGCGCGTATAAGGCAGTTCGTACACCGCGTCAAGCTCCTCCGTCGAGAGCGGCGCGGCAGGCGGGTTGGCGACGAGGAAGGAATCCCCATGCGGCTGCACGAGGCGCTTCCCGCGGATCGCGTCCTGCTCCCGGTACTGCGCCAGAAAGGCGGACGCATAGGCCTTTTTATCCCGCGCCACATCCTCATAGCTTTCGATCCGTTCGTATTCATACACCCGCTCGAGCGAATGCGTCATATAGCAGGTGCCATTCACATAGGTGATCTGCTCCGCAGGCAATCCGCCCGCAAGCGCGTCCGCAATCTCGACGATCTGCCGCTCCCCCATGCCGTAGATGAGAAGATCCGCGCCCGAATCCGAAAGGATGCTGCGGCGCACCTTGTCGTCCCAATAATCGTAATGGGCAAAGCGGCGGAGGCTCGCCTCGATGCCGCCGATGACAACCGGCACGCCCCGGTAAGCCTCCCGCGCCCGGTTCGCATAGACGATCGTCGCGCGGTCGGGGCGTTTCCCAGGCTCGCCACCAGGGGTGTAAGCGTCGCTGGAGCGGCGCTTTTTCGCGGAGGTATAGTGGTTCACCATGGAGTCGATGTTCCCCGCGCTGATGAGGAACGCAAGACGCGGCCTGCCGAGGCGGCGGAACTCCTCCGCGCTGTGCCAATCCGGCTGGGCGATGATGCCGACAGTATAGCTATGGCTCTCGAGCACGCGGCTGATGATCGCCGGGCCGAAGCTCGGGTGATCCACATACGCGTCCCCAATGATGTATACGAAATCGAGCTGCTCAATGCCGCGCGCGGAAAGCTCCGCGGCAGTGGTGGGCAAGAAGCGGGAGGTATCGGCGGGTTTCGTTTGCTTTGTCATGCCCTTACTTTACCGCAAACCCGCCGCCTTTTCAAGTGGGCTGCGGCGGCTCGAACAAAAGGCTGTGGTGCAGCCCGTCGTCCACGAGCGGGATCCCCTCCTCCGGCCCGCGCGCGCCGCCGCGCACGGTGATTTCATAGGCCGTCTTGCCGAAGCGCAGCCACACCGAATATTCCGGGAAGTCCGTGCAGGGCGTGAGGAAGAGCCGGTCCCCGCGCCGCGTCACGCCCAAGAGGTCCGAAAGCGTCACCTCGTACAGCCAGCCGGCCGCGCCGGTATACCACGTCCATCCGCCGCGCCCGGCATTGCGGCCCACGGCGTAAACGTCCCCCGCGAGCACATAAGGCTCTGCCTTGTAGCGCCGCATCGCAAACGGGCTGTCCCCATGCGCGATGGGGCTGAGCATGGAAAAAAGCTCCCGCGCCTTGTCCGGCTTGTTCAGCAGGCATGCCGCGCGCAGCAGCCAAGCCGCCGCATGGGTGTATTGGCCGCCGTTCTCCCGTACGCCGGGCAGGTAGCTGCTGATGTAGCCGACCGCCGGGTCCGGCCGCTCGAAGGGCGGTGCAAGCAGGCGCACCACGCCGTTCTCCCGGTCGGAGAGCAGCGCCATCGCGGAATCGAACGCCTCCTCCGCGTGCGGGAGCCCGCACATCGCCGCCCAGGCCTGGGCGATGAGGTCAATTGCACAGGCTTCCCCGCCGCGCGCGCCGAGGCTCCGCCCGTCGCCAAAATACGCCCTGCGGTACCATGCGCCGTCCCAGCCGGCTTCCTCCAGCGCGGCGCGAAGCCGCGCCGCCTCCGCGTCGTAGCGTGCGGCCCGCTCCGCGTCGCCGCGCTGCCGCGCGAGCGGCGCAAAGCGCGTGAGCACGTGGAGGAGCAGCATCCCGAGCCAGACGCTCTCGCCGCCGCCGTCCCCGACATGATCCATGCCGTCGTTCCAGTCCCCGCCGCCCATCAGCGGCAGGCCATGCGCGCCCATTTCGAGCGTGCGCTCGACCGCCCGCGCACAGTGCAGGTACAGCGGCTCCGCAATTTTCCCCTCCCGCATCGCGCAGTAAAGGTCGCGCTTCCCTTCCAAGATGGGCATATCCTCGAGGTACGGCGCGTTTTCCTCCCAGATGGAAGCGTCCCCCGTGCTTTCCGCGTACGCGAGGGCCACATACGGCAGGAACAGCCGGTCGTCCGTGATGCGCGTACGCACGCCGTTCACAGGCGGATGCCACCAATGCAGCACATCCCCAGCCTCAAACTGCCGGGATGCGCACAGCAGGATATGCGCGCGCACGCGCGCCGGGTCGGAATGGAGGATGGAAAGCATATCCTGAAGCTGATCCCGGAAGCCAACCGCGCCGCCGCACTGGTAATATCCCGTGCGTCCAAGCACGCGCGCGCTCCATGTTTGGTACATCAGCCACCCGTTCAGGAGCACGTCCATCGCCCGGTCCGGCGTTTTTACGCGCACCGCGCCGAGCCGCTCCCGCCAGAGCGCTTTCACGGCCTCAAGGCGTTCCTCCGCCGCATGCGCGTCCATCGTGAGCAGCGGCGCGGCTTCTTCCGGCACATCCTCGCCCAGCAGCAGCACGAGCGTGCGCGTCTCGCCGGGCGCGAGGGTGAGCCGCGTGCGCAGCGCGGAAAAGCCCGTTCCGTAAGCCGTTTTCCCATCGTCCCATGCGTCCCGCGCCCAGCCGCCTACGAGCACATCCTCCCGGTCTGCCGCGCATTCCACCGCGTCCGCCCCACCTGCCATAGCGATATAAGCCTTTGCAGCAGAAGGCTCCCGCAGGTTTTCCGCGTAGCAGGCGCGGCCGTCGAAGCAAGTATGCACGGCCTCCGGGCATGGCAGGCTCGCAAGCACCCATTCCGCCGCGTAGACCACGCCCACGCGCCGCTCCCGCAGCATGGGGTTGCGCAGCGTAAGCAGCGAATACTTCACCGGCAGTTCCGCGTCCACGAACACCGTAAGCGCCGCGGAAAGCTCCTCCGCTTCGGAGGAATAGCGCGTATAGCCAAAGCCATGGCGCGTTTCGGTGCGCGCGCCGCGGGAAAGCGGCCCCTGCGTGAGCGTCCATGCCGTCCTGTCCTCAAGATCATACAGCAGGAGGATCTCCCCCTTCGGGTCGCGCACCGGATCATTCGCCCAAGGCGTGAGCTTGTGCTCCCGGCTGTTGCCGCACCAGGTATAGCCGCCGCCATTTTCCGTCACGAGTGTGCCAAAGCGCTCGTTTGCAAGCACGTTCGCCCAAGGGAGCGGCGTGCTCTCGCCCGGCGAAAGACGGATGACGTATTCATCCCCCGCTTCACTGAAGCCGCCGCAGCCGTTCGGGAACAGGAGCGCTTCTTCCTTCGGCGCGAACGCGCCGCGCGCCTCCCGCCGCGGGGTGAAGGCGGGGGTGGGGATCTCCCGGGCCGCAGGCGTTTGGAACTGGCGGCTTAGGCTCTTTTCCGGGTCGATCACGACAAGCGCGAGCGCCGCGAGCACGGCGCGGTCCTCGTCCGTGAGCGCATAATCGTGCAGCAGATGCACGGTATCATCCCCGCCCGCGCAGGCCTCGATCATGTCCTGAAGCCGCAGGCGCAGCTCGCCCGCATATTCGTTCGGGTAAACGCCGAGGAACACGAGCTCAAACCGCACGCCGCGCGCGCGCAGGTACGCATGCAGCTCCAGCAGCGTTTTCGCCATGCGCATGGAGGCATGCCGGTCCACGCGGAGCGTCACGATTGGGAGGTCGCCGGAAATGCCGAGCTTCCAAAGCCCCGGCACGCCTGGGCAAGGCCCTCCGGGCAGCGCGCGCCCCTGCGGGACGCCGAGGATGAGCCGCGCGGCGATACGCTCGAACAGCGCCGCCTTCCCCTGCTCCACGCCCGCAAAGCGCAAAGCGCTGTTCGCATGCGCCCAGGCGAGGTCGAACGCCTCGCCCGCTTCCGCCCGCATGGCCTCTGCCTCCGCAAGCGCTTTGCGCTCGCTTTCCGCCATGCCGAACAGGAAGGTGAATTCCGCGCTTTCCCCCGGCCGGAGCGTTACGCTCGTGCGCGCACAAAGCCCGGGTTCGATGGGCGCGGATACGGTTTCCGGCGCAACCATAGGCGTTTTCATCGCCTCCGCATACGTCCGGTTGCGCCCCAGGTAGGCAAGCCGGTCTGTCGCGTACTGCGGTTTCGCAGGGCCGCAGAGGCGCGCGTATGCCCAGCAGGCGTTCTTTCCCCTGCGTTCGAACAGGAGTGTGCCGTCCACGAGCTTCGCGTCCACGGTCAGCTTCACGAACGCCGGGTGTGCGAGATCCTCCGCCTGGGTTGCAAGCGCGATCTCCGCAAACACGCCAAGCTCCAGCTCGCAGGGCGAGGCCCCATCGTTTTTGAGCAGCAGGTGGCGCACCTCGCCGTCGTGCCGCGGGGAAACGCAGACCGAAAGGCGGGAGGAAATGCTTCCGTCCCTGCGTTCATAGGTGACCTTGTGGGGTTCGAGCGTCACGCGGTACGCGTCCGCCTGCGCGTTCCCGGGCGCGCTTGCGAGGGACCAGACCCGCGCGCCGTCCCGCACGAGGAAATGGACGCCGGAATCCGCGCGCAGCGCATCCGGCCGGAAGCGCGTAAGCATGATCTCCCCGCAGCGGCTGTAGGAAATGCCGCCGTCCGTCAGGAAGGCGGTATAGCGCCCGTTGGTGATGAGCTGCGTTTCCGGCAGCGCGCCCGCGCGCGTCACCACGCGGGGCTTGCTCTCCCGGCGCGGCAGCGGCTCCTCCTCCGGCGCGTTGTTGCTGTGGAACGCGCGGATGGCAAGCGCGAGGGAGGGCCGCTTCTCCGCAAGAAGCAGGCTTGCCGCGCGCACCTCCGGCACGCGCAGGAAATGCGCCGCAAGCGCGCCGCCCGTGAGCGCGTTTGCCGCCGCGCAAAGGCTCATGCCCTGGTGGTGCGCCATGTAGCTTTTCACCGTTTCATAGGGCACGCCCGCGCGCAGACGCTGCGGCGTGAAGTCGAGCGCCTCGTAAAAGCCGTATTCCCCGAGCGCGCCGAGCGCCTCCAACCGTCCGAGGTTCGCTGCGGCCTCGCGCGGCTCCGCCATAAGCGCGAGCATCGCGGAATAGGGCGAGATCACGCGCTCCCGCTCCCGCGCCGGGGAAAGCGCGACCGCATGCACGCCGAAGGCGCGGTATTGGTAGAACATCGCCCGGTCAAACGCGTAATAGCCCGATTCCGAAATGCCCCAGGGCGTTTCGGCCGGGACGGCCGCACGCTGCGCGCGCACGGCGGCCATGCAGCTTTCGCACAAAAGGCTGCCCGGCGCCATCCCTGTCAGGAGCACGGGCATCAGGTATTCAAACATCGTGCCGCTCCAGGAGATGAGCGTCCGCCCTCCGCCCGCGTCCACGAGCAGGCGGGAAAGGTTCTGCCAGTGTTCCGCATCCACCTGGTGCAGCGCGATGGCGACAAAGCTCGTCAGGCGCGATTCGGAGGCGAGCAGGTCGTACCAGGACTTCGTAAGCACGCCGGAAACGCAGTCGAACCCGATGTGGAAGAGCTTCTTCTTCGGGTCGTACAGCGCGCGGAAGTCCATCCCTTCCGCAAGGGCGCGCAGGCGCTTGCCCAGCGCTTCCGCCTCCGGTTGGCCGAGCGAAAGGAGCGCGCTTTCGCACGCGAGCAGGCAGGCGGCCAGGTTCCCGCTGTCCACGGTAGAAACATAGCGGGGCGCAAGCGGCGCAAACGGCGCAAGGGAATACCAGTTGTAAAGATGCCCGTTCCACTTTTCGGCCGTCTCCACGCGCTCTGCGATGCGCCCGAGGCGCAAAACGAGGCCCGCCGCGTCGATCAGCCCGAGCGTGTGCGCCGCGACGGCGGAGAGCATCGCCATGCCGATGTTCGTGGGCGAGGTGTTGTTTACCGTGACGCCAAGCGGCGCCTCCTGGAAATTGTCCGGCGGCAGGAAGCCGGTCTCCTCCGTGCAGAAGGTTTCAAAATAGCGCCAGGTTCGCGCGGCCCATCCCGCGACGGCCTCGCGCGCAGCGGGGGAAAGCGTCTCCGCGGCACGCGGCCGGTCCAGCCGCAGCACGAGCGCAGGCGCGGAAAAGAACAGCAGCGCGAGGAGCACGCTTGCCACGGGCATGCGACCGAAGAACGCGCTCGCGGCCATCCACGCGCCTGCCGCAAGGCAGGGCCAGAGCAGCCTGCACATGCCTGCAATCCCCTGTTGCTTTGCTTTTTTTGAGGTTTCCGCCGCAGTCTGCCATTCGAGCATGTTCCGGTGGGAAACGAGCACCCGCCAGAGGGAGCGGCCCATCGCATCCCCGTTTTTAAGCGCAGCGAACGGCAGCGTCACAAATTCGAGCAGCGCCCGCAGCGCCGCCGCAGCGCGTTCGCGCAAAGCGCCCCAAGCGTCCCGCCCGCGGAAGCCATGCACGAAAAACGAGCCGAGCAGCGAGAGCGCGTCCCACAAAAAGCCGTCCCACAGCGCGGCAAGGCCGACCCAGACATACGCGCCGCCGCCGAAATACGGCATGAGCAGCAGCAGGTTGAACACCGCTGGCGCAAGGAGCGTGCGGCGCAGGTTGTCGAGCATCTTCGCGCGGGAAAGCAGGGAAAGCGGCGTTTTATGCGGGCTGTCCGCCGCGTCCCGCAGGCGTGGCAGCAGGAACGGCAGCAGCTGCCAATCCCCGCGCATCCAGCGGTGCTGCCGCTTCCACCAGGCCGCGAACGTGGAAGGTTCGCCGTCGTAAAGCGCTACATCCCCGAGAAAGCCCGCCCGCAGGAAGCAGCCTTCCAAAAGATCGTGGCTCAAAACGCTGTTTTCCGGGATCCAATGGGGCAGCGCGGCGCGGAAGGCCGCCACATCAAAGATGCCCTTGCCGCCGAAATTCCCCGTGCCGAACACGTCCTGGTAAAATTCGTTCGCGGCCGAAGCATAGAGATCCACCCCGCTTTCCCCGCTTGCAAGCCGCGCGAAGGGCGTTTTTGCGGCGGAAGCAAGCGTTTGCCGCATGCGCGGGGCGATCACGCCATGCCCCAGGCGGACGACGCCGTTGCGGTCCGCGACGGGGCGGTTGAGCGGATGCGCCATCGCGCCGACGCACTTGGCAAGCGCGCCCGGCGGCAGGATGGTATCCGCGTCGAGCGTCAAACAATAGCGCACGGAGGAAGGAAGCGGCGCGCTGATGAGCGCAAACGGCTCCGCTTCTCCCGCCGCGATCAGCTCCACCAGGTCGCACAGCGCGCCGCGCTTGCGCTCGCGCCCCATATATATTCCGTCAAAGCGTGACAGCTCCCGCTTGCGGTGCAGGAAAAAGAAGATGGGCGGCCCTCCTTTCGCGTAGCGCGCGTTGAGGGCGTCCGTCTGTTCCTTCGCCTTGGCAAGGAGCTCTTTTTCCCCATCCCGCCATTCCTCCGGCCCGTCCTTAAAATCCCCGAGGACCGCGAAGCAGCAATTCGGCAATGGGTTTGCAAGGTAATGCGTCTCGAGCTGCGCAAGCGAAGCTGCAACCGCGTCCTCGGAAAGAATCAGCGTCGGCACAACGATGAGCGTGCGGGCATCCTCCGGCACGCCGGAGGCAAACTCCATGCGCGGGATACGCCTTGCATCCCGCCCCCACATGGCGATGCGCGCCGCCAGGAAACGCCCAAGGCTCCACGCGGGCAGGAGCGAAAGCAGGCACTGCACGAGGCCGCCCGTCGCGGCGAGCGCCACAAGCGCTGCCGTGAACGCGGCTTCCCCCGCCGCAAAGAGCGCGAGCTTCTGGTTTTCCGTGAGCCTGATGCGATGCCGGTCCGGCCGGAGGGCCTCGCAAAGCAGCGGTTCGCCCTCTTCAAACAAATACGCCCCCACATGCGAAAGCCGGCCTTCCCCGCCGCGTGCAAGGCGCACCGCCGTTTTGGCGACCACCGTTTCCGCCACCCCAAGCCGCCCCGCGAGGCGTTCCACGCAGGTGCGGTAATAGCCGCGCGTCGCGGCGTCCATCTCGGGATAGACGGCGTCCTCCCGCAGCGCGGCTTCCACGGCGCTGAAGCGCTCGAAAAAATCTCGGAAATCCAATGCGTCGAGGAAGCGCAGGCTCGCAATGGCGTTTTGCATGCGCGCCGCGTCCTGCGCCTGCAGCAGGCGGTCCTTCCCGGTGAGCGCCTCCGCCTCCGCGTCCGCTATGCGCAGCGCCGCGTTCATCCGCTCGATGAGGCGGTATTCATCCCGCTCCTGCAGGAGCGCTGTCAGCCGCTCCACGCAGGCGGGCCGGGCATGCAGCCCGGCGCGTTCCAAAATTGCATCCACCCGCTTCTCGTCCCACGCCACGCGGCAGAGCGCATCCGCAAGCTCCCGCGCGCGCAGGTGTTCCTCCGCCCGGCGCGCCGCGGCCGCGCTCATCAGGCGTACCACGCGCACTGTGCAGAGCCTGAGCATCATGGGCAGCGCACAGAGCTCGCGCATGGAAAGCGGGCTGACCTGTTGGAATGCCGTGATGTACCGCGTAAGCGCAGCGTCATCGATGCGTGCGCCATGGTGGCCGACGAGCCCCGCTGCGGCGGAATAGGCCCGCGCAAAGCCGACGTGCTCCCCTTCCCGGTTAACGGGCAGCGTGCGGTCCCGCAGCTGCTCGCCCGCGTTCGTGAGCGCAACAAGGCTTTTCTCCACAAGATAAAACGAATCCAAAAGCGTTTCAGCCGCGGGGGAAAGCTCCACGCCTGCGCGGGCGCAGGCGGAAAGGCGCTTGTAATCCGAAAGGATGGCCCGCCGGTCGCCGCCCGGATGCAGAGCCTCTGCAAAGCGTGCGCGCCGGGCGCGCCCCGCGGTGCGCGCCGCCAATTCCCGCGCGCGCTCCTCGAGCCGCTCCCCTTCCAGCGTTACGCCCAAAAGCCCAAAAAACGATCGGTTGGCCGCCATGTCCACATGTCCTCCTGAAAACTGGTATCCCCTATTCTTTCCGGCTCGTTCCCAAAAAACACGCGCGGGCTTTTCTCCCACGCGCGTTGCAAGCTGCATTTAATGCACTTATAAAATCGCTTTTTTCGCGTCCTGAATTCAAGAGATGCTTCTCCTTGCGATCTCAGATAGGTTTTTCGGATATGCTGAGGAGGGCGCATGCGCCCTCCTCAGTTCTAGCTTCCGTTTTTTACTGCTGCGGCACGACCGCAAAGAACACGAGTTCCTCCGCACCGTCGTTGACGATGCTGTGGGAATGCCCCTTCGGGCAGTAGTGGCACAGCCCGGGCGCAAGGGGTTCGGCGCTATCGTCACAGAGCGCTTTGCCGGCGCCATGCAGGATGTAGATGATCTCGCTGCTCGTCTCGTGCGCGTGCATGCCGATGGAAGCGCCTGGCGCAAGCCTGCCGTGCAGGATGCGGTTGTGCGCGTCGATATGCATGTTCGCTATCATCTCCTGCTCGCCGCCATAGAAATTCTGGAGCACGGTTTCTTCCATCTTGGAAAAATCGATCAGCATCGGGTTCCGTTCCTTTCCATTTCGTTTTTTAATTTGGGTTCTCCGTTTTTGCTTCGAGAGCCCGCACGCGCTCCGCGCGTCGGTCCAGCAGCGCATTGAGCGAAAGCCCTGCCACGGCGAACGCGCCGCCGATCCACTCCTGCGCGGAGCCTCCCGCGCCGGAAAGCGCGTCGATCAGAAGCCCCGTGAACACCTGCCCGACGAACAGCACCAGTGTGAGCTGGAACGCGGGCATGCGCGGCGTCACAAAACTTTGCACGGACACTGTGACCACGCCCATCAGCCCGCCGAAAAATGCCCAAAGCGGCGGAGCCGCCGCAGGTGTAAGCAAGAGCGGCACACGCTCAAACAGGCCTGCGAGCAGCCATACGGCAAGGGAGACGGAAAGCCCAACGGAATAATTATACCACGTGCTGACAAAAAGGCTCGTTTTTTTCGCAAGCATCGCGTTCACGCTGCGTGAAAGGACGATCGTTACGCCCATCAAAAACGAGAGCAGCACCGGCAGCGCGGAGGTATCCGCGCCATAGAGCATGCAGGCGATGCCCGCCGCCGTGCAGAGGAGGCCGAGGAGCTTCGCACGGTTGAAGCGCTTGGCTGGCATGCGGAACAGGCCGAACTGATCCACAAGAAGGGACGCTACCGTCTGCCCCAGCAGGCTTAGCGCGACCATCGCCGAAACGCTGATGCCGCCGGTGTAAGCCGCGTTATTGCACACGACCGTGACCACGCCGATCGCCCCGCCGAGGAACACGCCGGGCTTGAGGCCGCGCACATCGAACAGGCGCTCCCGGCGCGCGAGCGCGATGAGCGTGGCCGGCACGATGCCGACCGCGTGGATGATCGCCGTGGAAAGATACGTCCCATATGCGCCCGAAAGGTTCCCGTTGACCGTGACCATCGCGGAAACCAGCATGGCGGTAACAAATGAAATCAGATAATACATCGCTTCGCTCCTTTTCCGCTCAATAGCATACGGCAGGGGCTTGACAATCGAATAGGACATATGTCATATTCTGAATGGCAAAAACCATTTTTTCAAAAATAGCCTGCTTTTGAAAAGGAGAACTTCCATGCAGCAGCTTCCGCTTTCCCCGCTGCAGCGCCAGGCGATGGCCGCGGCGGGCCTCCCGCCGGACGCGCTTTCCGGCGCGGCGGCGCTCCGCTTTGCGCAGGGCGAGGCCGTCTGCACGGCCGGGCGCCCGCTTGCGTACCTGATGCTCGTGCTTTCCGGCCGGGCAAAGGTCAGCGTGCTCGCGGAAAACGGGCGGGAGCTGCTGCTCTGCTTTTCGCAGGCGGGGGACATCATCGGCGACCTTGAGCTGATGCTCGGCACGTCCACCGCAGAGACAAGCATCCGCGCCATGACGGACGTGGTCTGCGCGGGCGTGCCGCTTGCGCGCAACCGCGAAACGCTCCGCACGCACACGGAATTCTTGAACCGTGCCGGGGCCGCGCTCGCGGGAAAGCTCAAACGCAGTACGGAAAACTGCTCCCACATCATCCTCTATCCGCTGGAGGCGCGCCTTTGCGCCTACATCGCTGCCACGGCGCGTTCCGGCATGTTCGCGGAGCCGCTTACGGAGACGGCGGAGCTCATCGGCGCGAGCTACCGCCACCTGCTGCGCGCGCTTGAACGGCTGACCGCCGAGGGCCTCATTGCACACGCCGGACGCGGGCATTACCGCATCGTGAATGCTGCGGCGCTCCATGCGCGCGGGGAGGGGCTGTATACGCTGCCCTGATGGGGATTGTTTCCGCGGCAGATCGCCGCCAAATATGCCGGATGAAACGATGTGCGCGGAATTGAATTTTTTACAGGGGAACCTTTAGGGAGTCCGCACGCCCGCGGCGGGCAGTCTCATCCCGCTCCTGCTCCAACCGGGTTTGCGTAAAGCCAAGCTCATGCTCTGTCAAAAGCGTTTTGCCGATGATGTCGCGCGTGCTGCCAAGGGGCGCAACGTCCTCAATGATGGAAAGGGCGTAACGGTAGCCAATATAAAACGCATAGCGAAGCGTTCCGCAATCCCGTTCATCCCATGCCGTTTCAATGGATATTAAATGCTCGTCGCCGTTCCTGCCGAGCTGCCCACACAAATCCGCAAGCAACGCATTCGCGCGCCTCCGCTTTTCATCGTAAACGGAATACCGTTGTATTTCAGGGCCGCGGAGAACCGCTTCCTCAACAAACCGTTCAAATGGCCTCTCGTCCGCATCCGCATCATCCACAAAATATTGGCTAAATCCAACGTAAACACCGTGCGTAAAACCGAATTCCAGGGCGTATTTCAGGTTGTCCAAATAAGCCGCCTCGATTTCTGCCAGGCTTTCTTTTTACCCTTCATTCAGCATCGCGGCGAGGGCCCGTTTCGCCTCCGCATAATTTTGCGCATCCGCTTCAAAGCCCGTCTCTGCCAGCTCCTTTTTATGTGCCGCAAGGATGCTGCCCAGCAGTTGATCGGTGAACATTCTCTTGCGCATCGCTTCCAATTCGGATTTGATGTTCATGGTATCCTTTCTCCTCATATTTTGTTTCACTTGTATAAATGCTACGGTATTACGAATTTATTATACGTCTCGCCTAACTAATAATCAAGTTTTCTGCGAACTATAATATACGCAATAGCCAAGCAAGCGAGTGATTATTTATGAAAGATGTCTTAAAGGAAATTACGAGACTTCGTATAAAGCGAAAGTGGTCGGAATATGAGTTGGCAAAAAACTCGGGGCTGACTCAATCTACAATCTCCACTTGGTATCGAAAGAACCAAACGCCAACGATACAGACATTAGACAAGGTGTGCAAAGGATTTGGAATTACGCTTTCGCAATTTTTTGCGGAAGGTGATGATGCGGTCTTTCTTACATCAGTACAAAAGGAAATGTTGGACAGTTGGTCCGCGTTAAACGAAGCGCAAAAGCAGCTCATTCTGGACTTACTAAAAAGCATGTAGCAAGAAAAGCTGGCTTTCGTACGCCTGCATGAGAGGATTGTCGTACCCCCGCAAACGGCGTTTGAGACGTTGCCGGACGTGTACGTACACGCCTCTGTGGACAACCAACGGTGGGCTTATCGCGTTATAAAACAGGCTCCCGCCCGGTTCGGACAGGAGCCATTTTTCTGTTTTTCTACCCCTTACTTTTGCAGTTCCGCAAGCCTTGCCTTCTGCTTTTCGAGCAGGGCTTTGGCGTTTTCGAGCTTCTGCCGCTCCTCCGCGATGACCCGCTCCGGCGCTTTGGCCACAAAGCCCGCGTTGTTGAGCTTGCCCGCCGCGCGGGCAATGTCGCCCTCGGTCTTGGCGATCTCCTTCTTCATGCGCTCGATCTCTTTGTCGATATCCACAAGATCGGTGAGCGGGATGAAGGCTTCCGCAAGCTGGCCCACCACGGAAACGGCGTTTTCCGGGACGCCGGCCTTGTCAAGCTGCACGCGGATGCGATCCGCGCCGCCGAGCTTCATCACGTAGGGGGACGCCTCCTCCATCGCCGCCGCGTCATCCTTATGCGCCACAAGCGTCATGGAAACACGCTTGGCTGGCGGCACGTTCATCTCCGCGCGCACGTTGCGGATGGAGCGGATGAGGTCCATCACGCCTTCCATCGTCGCGGCTTCTGCGGGGAATTCGAGCGCCGCGTCATACTCCGGCCAGGCCGTGCGCATGATGGTTTCCTCCGCGCCGGGTAGGTTCTGGTAGAGCTCCTCCGTAATGAACGGCATGAACGGATGCAGCAGCTTCATCGACGCTGCGAGCACATGCACGAGGATCGCGCGCACGTTGGCCTTCGCGGCCTCGTCCGCGCCGTTCAGGCGGGGCTTCGCCATTTCGATATACCAGTCGCAGAACTCCGTCCAGATGAAATCGTATATCTTCTGCGCGGCGAGGTTCAGGTCGAACGAATCGAGGTTGCCCGTCACTTCCTTCGTGACCGTGTTCAGGCGGTGGAGAATCCACTTGTCCGCCAGGTCGAGCGCGGTGCGGTCGATCTCGCCCGGCGTTTCCCCGCCCAGGTTCATGAGCACGAAGCGCGCGGCGTTGTACACCTTGTTGCAGAAGTTGCGCGCCGCCTCCACCTTCTTGCTGTAAAAGCGCATGTCGTTGCCCGCGCTGTTGCCGGTAATAAGGCTGAAGCGGAGCGAATCCGCACCGTAATCCTTGATGATTTCCAGCGGGTCGATGCCGTTGCCGAGGGATTTGGACATCTTCCGCCCAAGCTCGTCGCGCACGATGCCGTGGATATAAACCGTGCTGAAGGGCTTCTGCTTCATCACCTCTTTGCCGAACACGATCATGCGCGCCACCCAGAAGAAGATGATGTCATAGCCCGTCACGAGCGTCGCCGTCGGGTAGAAATACTTGAGCGCTTCCGTCTCCTCCGGCCAGCCGAGCGTGGAGAACGGCCACATGCCGCTCGAGAACCAGGTATCGAGCACATCCTCATCCTGACGCATCGGCGCGCCGCACTTCGGGCATTTCTCCGGCGCTTCGGCGGAAACCACCGTTTCGCCGCACGCGTCGCAGTAATAGGCCGGGATGCGGTGGCCCCACCAGAGCTGGCGGGAGATGCACCAATCGCGGATGTTTTCCATCCAGTTATAATACGTCTTGTCGAACCGCTCCGGCACGAACTTGATCTCGCCCGAGCGCACGGCTTCGAGCGCGGGCTCCGCAAGCGGCTTCATATCCACGAACCACTGCTTGGAGACGAGCGGCTCCACCGTGGAATGGCAGCGGTAGCATGTGCCGACGTTGTGCGCGTAAGGCTCCACCTTCACGAGGTTGCCCGCCGCGTCGATGTCCGCGACGAGCTTCCTGCGGCACTCCATGGTCGTGAGGCCCTCGTACGCGCCGCCAAGCTCGTTGATGTGGCCATCGTCCGTAAAGACGCGCAGCACAGGCAGGTTGCAGCGCACGCCGACCTCGAAATCGTTCGGGTCGTGCGCCGGGGTGATCTTCACCGCGCCGGTGCCGAATTCCATCTCAACGTATTCGTCCGCCACGATAGGGATCTCGCGCCCCACCACGGGGATGACCACGGTTTTGCCCACAACGCCCGCATAGCGCTCATCCGCCGGGTTCACGGCGATGGCTGTATCGCCCAGAATAGTCTCCGGGCGCGTCGTCGCCACGGTGATGGAATAGGATTTATCCGGAGCGTCGTAGCGCACATGCCAAAGGTGGCTGTTCTGCTCCTCGTACTCCACCTCCGCGTCGGAAAGGGCGGTCTTGCAGGTGGGGCACCAGTTGATGATGCGGTCGCCCCGGTAGATGAGGCCCTTGTTGTAAAGCTCCACAAACACCTTGGTGACGGCCTTGTTGCAGCCCGCGTCCATCGTGAAGCGCTCGCGCGCCCAATCGCAGGAGGAGCCGAGCTTCTTGAGCTGCTGCACGATGCGGCCGCCGTAGACGCGCTTCCATTCCCACGCGCGCTCCAAAAACGCCTCGCGGCCGATGTCCCGCTTGTCCAAGCCCTCCTTGGCCATCTGCTCCACGATCTTCACTTCCGTGGCGATGGAAGCATGGTCCGTGCCGGGGAGCCAGAGCGCCTCGTAGCCCGCCATGCGTTTATAGCGGATAAGCACATCCTGCAGCGTCTCATCAAGCGCATGGCCCATGTGGAGCTGCCCGGTGATGTTCGGCGGCGGGATGACAATGCAGTACGGCGGCTTGCCGGTGTTGGGTTCCGCATGGAAGTAGCCGTTTTTCTCCCAGGTTTCATAGAGCCTGGCTTCCACGGCGCTGTGGTCGTATGCCTTGGGCATTTCCCTGTTCATTGGATCGATCCTCCTGTTTCTGTTCGGTTCACAAAATAAAAAAGAGCCATTCGCCTTCAAAGGACGAATCGCTCGCGGTACCACCTTTGTTGAGCGCGCCGCAAGGGCGCAGCCCCACCTCCAAGCGCCTTAACGCGGCGCGCACGCCCCGGCTTACCCAAAATTGCTCGGCCGGGATGCTCCGAAGCGACCTTCCGCGCCTGCCCGCCGACAGCCCTTGCAGCCGGTGAAGCCGTCTCTCTGATGCAGGATGGAACGCGTACTCCTCTTCTTCAACGCAATCATTCAATTAAGCTTTAGTTTATGCGGAATGTGGACGTTTGTCAAGCCCGATCTCAATCGCTCTTTCGTTTCGCCAAACCATAATTGACAGTCATGTGACCATATGTTATACTATACACAAACAAGGCGAGGAGGTTCCCATGATCGGTCTTTTGCCCGGCTCCACGATCGAGGTGGAGCTCTCGCGCCGCAACATTGCGGACGGCCTCCTTGCGCCGATGTTCCTCGCCGGCGGGCTCGTGCTTTCCCAGGTAGCGGAGATCACTGGGCTTGCGCCGCATACCATCCAGAACTGGGTCAAGCGCGGGTTCGTTTCCCCGCCGAAGGCAAAACGGTATTCGCGCGAGCAGCTTTCCCGGCTCCTCATCATCAACGCCTTGAAGGATTCCCTTCAGATCGAAAGCATCATCGCGCTCTGCGCACACGCGGGCGCATATATGGGGGCAAACGTAATGAGCGATACGGAGCTGTATTGCCGCTTTGCGGACGCGCTCGGCGCCCTTGGTGCGGGGATCCCCGCGCGCGGGGCGATGCGCACGGCCGTGGAAGCGTCGCTTGCGGATTACGCCGAGCCCTATGCCGGCGCAAAGGCACGGCTTTTGAACGTGCTCGAAATCATGCTGCTCGCCTACTCTTCGAGCGTGCTGCATCAAAACGCGGAGCGCCTGCTTAAGACGCTCGACCTATAACTGTTAACTGTTTACGGGGGAGGAATCATTATGCTTGCTTGGTGGGAATCGCTGGGCGCGCTGGAGCGCGGCTTCGCCTTCGTCGCTTTTCCGGCCACGGCGCTGCTGCTGATCCAGATGGTGCTAACGCTCCTCGGCCTTGGCCACGACGCGGACGCAGATATGGATCTGACCATCGACGTGGACGGCGATGGCATCCCGGATATCCCGGACATCAGCGCCGCAGACGCGGCTTCCATCGGGGATCAGGACGCGGGCTTTGGCGCGGGGCTCCAGCTCTTTTCCCTGCGCGGGATCATCGCTTTGTTCGCCGTTGGCGGCTGGGCGGGTCTCGCGCTGCTGCGCGGCGGCATGGACCGTGGGCTTGCGGTGCTGCTCGCCGTCGCGGCCGGCGCGCTTGCGATGGTCCTGACGGCGCTCATTCTCAAATCCTTCCTGCGCCTGCAATACAACGGTACGCTCGATGTGCGCAACGCCGTGGGCCTTTCCGGCACGGTGTACCTCACCATCCCGCCCGCGCGCAGCGAGACCGGCAAGGTGACGCTGCTTTTGCAGGAGCGCTTGACGCAGCTCGACGCCGTGACGGATTGCGAGGCGCCCATCAAAACCGGCGCCGAGGTCGTGGTCATCGGCGTATCAGGAAAGACGACGCTGATCGTGCAGCCCAAAAACTGAACGGTCGTTTGCAATATAGAACAAATTTAAGGGGGTACATCAAAAATGCCAGGATTGGAAGGAATCATCGCCGTAGTCGTCATAGCCGTGCTGCTGTTCTCGCTGCTGCTCGTGCTGCTCACGCGCTACAAGAAATGCCCTTCGGATAAAATCATGGTCATCTACGGCCAGGTTGGCCGCAACCGGGACGGTTCGAGCAAATCGTCCATCTGCATCCACGGCGGCGCTGCGTTCGTCTGGCCGCTCGTGCAGGCATATCAGTTTCTGGACCTTACGCCCATGTCGCTACAGGTGGACCTTGTCAACGCGCTTTCCCGCCAGAACATCCGCGTGGACGTCCCCTCCCGCTTCACGGTCGGCATCTCCACGGAGCAGGGCGTCATGCAAAACGCGGCGGAGCGCCTGCTCGGCCTGAGCCTCGCCTCCATACAGGAACTTGCAAAGGATATCATCTTCGGCCAGCTGCGCCTTGTCGTCGCAACGATGGACATCGAGGAGATCAACACCGACCGCGATAAGTTCCTTGAAGCTGTCTCCCGCAACGTGGAGACCGAGCTCAAGAAGATCGGCCTGCGCCTCATCAACGTGAACGTGACCGACATCAGCGACGAATCCGGCTACATCACCGCGCTCGGCCGGGAAGCCGCCGCCAAGGCCATCAACGACGCGAAGAAGTCCGTCGCCGAAAAGGAGCGCGACGGCGCCATCGGCGAAGCAAACGCGAACATGGATCAGCGCATCAAGGTCGCCCAGGCCAACGCCACTGCCATCCAAGGCGAAAACGAGGCGCGCATCGATGTGACGCGCTCCAACGCCAAGCTGCGCGAGCAGGAGGCAGAAGCCCAGCGCGTCGCCACCGCGGCGGAAAAGGTGCAATCCGCAAAGGCGCTCGAGGAATCCTATTCCGCGGAACGCGCGGCGGAAGAAGCCCGCGCAGCGCGCGAAAAAGCTACGCTCGAGGCCGACATTATCGTAAAGACTGAGGTGGAAAAGCGCCGCATGGAGCTCGAGGCCGAAGCGCAGGCGGAGCAGATCCGCCGCAAGGCGCGCGGCGAAGCGGACGCGATCTTTATGCGCATGGAAGCGGAAGCGCGCGGCGCGCAGGAAATGCTCATCAAGCAGGCGGACGGCTTCACGCAGGTCGTGGCCGCGGCAGGCAACCCCTCCGACGCGCTCCGCTTGATGCTCGCGGACAAGATGGAAGCCCTGATGCAGATCCAGGTGGACGCCATCAAGAACATCAAGATCGACAAGGTCACCGTCTGGGACGGCGCGAACGGCGAAAAGACCGCCACCGCAAACTTCCTCGCTGGGATGGTCAAGAGCATCCCGCCCATGCAGGAGCTGTTCGACATGGCGGGCATGCAGCTGCCGAACTACCTCGGCACGCCGAAGGCGGAAGGAGCGCAAGCGTCTGCCGCCGCGCCGGAAACGGCGGAACAAGCATGAAAACGCGCCTCCCATAAGGCAGCACACAGATTAAAACGGGAATGCCATCTGGCATTCCCGTGCTTATTTTGGGGCGGCGCCGCTGCCTTATGGGCTCGATCAGGTCTCGGGCGGCGCTACAGCCGCAGCGGACGTGATCTCATACACAACGTCCACCTTCGCGGTGACGGAGAGCTCTCCCGTGCTCACGGCAATGCTGCCCGCGTCGTTGCTCACGGCGGCCGTAGCCTCCTCCCTCACCATGCTGTCATAAAGATAGGGCTGGTAGCTGCTGCTGGCTTCGTCCACGGAAACGGGGATCGGCGCAAGCTCCACGCCAAGCGCCTCGGCGATTGCGGCCGCCTTGCCCTGCGCCTCCGCGACAGCGGCTTTCAGCGCATCCTGGTATGCGCCGCTCGGATCGGACACCGTGAACGTAAGGCCATAGGTGCTCGTCGCGCCCGCGGAGATCGCATCCGAGATGACCTTGCCGACGATTTCCGTATCCCGCACCGTAATGTTCAGCGTGTTGCGCATGGAATAGCCTGTGAGCTCAGCCGGGGATTTGTCGTAATCATATTCCTCGCTCAGGCGGACATCCTCGGTTTGGATGTCCGCATCCTGCACGCCGTTGGCCTTGAGGGATGCAAGGACGGCGTCCGTCAGTTCCGCGTTGCGCTGCTGCGCGTCATCAGCCTGCCGCTCCGTGACTTTGATCACGATAGAGACCTTCGCCTGATCCGGCTTCAGCTTGACCTCACCCGCACCGCTCACAGTAAGCGTATCGCGTTCGTCCGCTTCCTGCGTGATGTGCACATCCGGCGAGATCACCGCGGGCTGCGGCTGGGAAGTCTCAGCGATCTGCTCATCTGATTTACATCCGGCCAGCGCCGCCATGCACAAAAGCGCGCCATACAGAAGAATCGCTTGTTTTTTCATTCTTTCCTCTCCTCATATAATTTCTTGTCGTCCTTGTTTGCGCCCTTCCGCGCCTTACGGCGCTTACGTGCCGCGCGGATGCAAAGGAATGCCGCAGCGGCGACCGCCGCCAGCACTGCAAGCACCGGCAGCGCCGATACGAACCAGACGAACGCATCCACAAAGAACACGCCCACGGCGTTGAGCGAATCCGAAAAGCCTGCTTCGATGCGCTCGCCCACGGTTTCGGCGGCGGCCGGACCTTCCCGGTAGACGGTTTCATACACCGTTACGTCGATGGTAGTGTACTCGATCAGCGCGTCGTAGCGGCGCAGCTCCCTGGTCAGCGCCTCGATCTCCATCGTCACGCGGGCAATCTCCGTTTCAAGGGCGATCACATCCGCCAAGTTGTCCGTTTCAACGAGGATGCCCTTGAGCCGTTCAAGCTGGATGTTGAGCACTTCAAGGCGCGTCTCCCGGTCGAAATACTCCGGGGTCACATCGTCCGTGTAAGCCTGTTCGCTCCGCACAGCCCCCATGGCCTTCACATCGCTGAAGAACGCCTCCGCGCCTTCGGCGGGGACGCGCAGGGAGAGCGTAGCTGTGCGCCCGCTCTCCCCGTAAACCTCCGGTTTTTTCCCGTCGATATACGAGCTTTGCAGATAGCCGCCCGCCGCCTCCAGCCGCTCCTTCAGCGCGGCAAGCAGCGAATCAAACGCATCCGTTTCCAACCGGATCTCATAGGTCAAAATCACCTTGCGGCCGCCATACTGCTCCCCTGCAGCCTCCGAACGCTTTACCGCCTCGGCGCTTGCCGAAAGCGCGTAGGACGCGTCATACGCCGCGCTTTCATGCTCCGTGGCCGCTGCCTGCGGCTCGCTTGGCATGGAATATTCTGTCAAAACATCCGCCGTGTTGCTCCGAGCCGAGCAGCCTGCCGCCAAAAGCGCAGCCAGCAGCGCCGCAGCAACGATCCTCCTTCTCCATTTCATAAAAACCGTCCTTCCTTGCACACATGCAAATTTTTCGGGTTGTGGGTACGGTAAATTTTATTATACCGTATCATTATAACGCAAGCGAGCACTTTATGGTTGCGGATTTGCTTAAATTGTGATAAACTGTGTCTCGTAAATTTTGCCGGAATGATGGAATTGGCAGACGTGACGGACTCAAAATCCGTTGGTAGCGATACCGTGTGGGTTCGAGTCCCACTTCCGGCACCATAATGAATGAGTCCCGCTTTTCGAACAGTTTTATCGAAAAGCGGGACTTGTCATATCCGGAAAGCCTTACAACACGGCGGCTCCCCGCTTTTTGTAGGGGAAGCGCTGTTTTTCCAAAACGCTCAAAACGCAAAACTAATATTTTTACGCGAAGTGGAAATTTAGACACTGCTTTTCGATAAAACAGACTTATAGTTATCCTCAAATGCCTGTGGTGTCTTGTAGTTTAGCGTCTAGTGGGGTCGTACCTCATTGTAGAACCGAATATATTCCTCCACACTTCTGCGAAAGTGCTGTTCGGAGGTGTAATCTTTTCGGTAAGCCTCCTCCCGTTTGAATGAAGAAAAGAAAGTCTCGGCCACGGCGTTATCCAGTGGTCTGGCGGTAGCAGAAAAAGACTGCTTCACACCATGCTGCTGAAATAGCCCGGTCAGTGTTTTGGAAACATATTGACTACCCCGGTCACTGTGAAAGGTTAGGTTTTGTGGTCGTCCCCGTTCCTGATAAGTGGCCTTGAAGGTTGCCGTGACCAAATGTGTACTCATGTGTTTGGATACTCGCCAGCCAATGATCTTACGGGAGTACAGGTCAAGAATGATGCATAGATAGACCCAGTAGCTTTTGACCTTGAAGTATGTAATATCGCTGACCCATGTTTGATTGGGATGATCTGCTGAAAACTCATGTTTCAGCAGATTTTGTTTTGCGTATTGCTGCTTGCGTTTGAACTGCTTTTTTGCGTCTACTCGAACACTGTGCAGCCCCAACTCCTGCATGATGGCGGAAATACGCTTTTTACCCACGCGAATGCCGCTTTCAGCCAAAATGACACGGATCTTCTCCGCACCAAAGCGTTGCTCGCTGTCGTCAAACACCTGCTTGACCATCAACATGAGTTGCGCCTGTTCCTCCTGATATTTGCTTCTGTCTGCTCTTCGGAAGATGTGGTTGTAGAAGGTCCCCCTTGCAACGTCAAGAGCGTCGCATAGCTCATGGACACTGTAGGGATTGCCCGCCCGGTTGTAGAGTTCCTCAAGGGTGGCAAGCTTTTTCTGCAAGGGAACACTGGACAGATACCCGGTCTGGCGGATGATCTCCATGTGATGCTCCAGCTTTTGCAGACGGTGGGAAATGGCGTCAAATTCGGCGGGCGTGTAGGTGCAGTTGTGTGCTTTGATCGAGCAGTACTCTTTCCTCCATTGGTACAGGGTGCTTTGGGAGATGTGCAACTCTTGGCTCAACGCTTTGATGGACTCGCCTTTTTCATAGCGGCGAATGGTTTTGACTTTGAGTTCAGTGGGATAAGTGGTTGGCATAGCCTCAGCTCCTTTGTAGATGTTGAGACTATTGTAGCAAAGAGTTGCCAAGAGTAATATCTTGCAGTATAGTATAATAAAGTATATAAAGCAGTTTTCTCTCTATACCACTTCAAGTTTTGAGCGGTGGTTACGGTATCACGAAGGATAAAGGTACTGAACATGTAGCAAGAGTAGAAGAATGCTTTGTTTGATTTGACGAGTTCCGCCGTTACTTACGTATAAAAATGACCTCATAGATAAAGAAGGTAGATGTGTTTATGAGCAACGATGAACTGCTCAACTATATCAGTTTGTTCAGGGAAAAAGACGAGCAAGGAAAGTTAGTCATTTTTGTCGGTGCGGGAGTATCTTGCAATGTGGATGGAATGCCCAGCTGGAATACCCTGATTCAAAACATGGCAAAAGCAATTAACTATTCAAGATGTAATTCTTGCAGACATAAAGCAGAAAAATGCGAAAGTACCTGTTTGCTGAAAGATGATTTTTCGACAGATGAATTTCTAAAGATACCGCAGCATGTGTTTAACAAGGATAAAGAATTATATAACCGTGTATTAGCCGAAAGTATTCCTGCTGTGACAGCAGATGCACCTTTATCGTCAGCAATTCTTGATATAAATCCAGCCCATATTATAACCACAAATTATGACCAGTTGCTTGAATCATCAAAAAATATATTTTGTAAGCAATACCAAGTGATTGTGCATGATAAGGATTTGTTAAATGCAGACAAAGGAAAGTACATCGTCAAAATGCACGGGGATCTTTCCGAACCTTCCAGCATAGTTCTAAAAGAGCAAGACTATTTAAACTACTCGCAAAAACATGTATTAATTGAACTTTTCATTAAATCCTTGCTGACTGACCATATTGTGCTATTTTTAGGATATTCGTTAAATGATTATAACATCAAGCTTATACTTAGTTGGCTAAACTACATGCGTTCGCAAAACGGAGCATTAGACGAGAATAGAAGAGTTGGCTACCTTATATTGGATCAGGAGATTGTTGATGATACTCAACTGTCTTATTTTAGCAGCAATAACATCGGAGTAATCAATATCAACTCTATGCCACTGATTAAAGAAATGCCAACGGTTCTATCAAATGAAGTTGGGAAGCGTCTCTATAGTTTCTGTCTCTTATACACATCTGACGCTGCCGACG
>UREK01000007.1 GCA_900546845.1 uncultured Eubacteriales bacterium | reverse complement strand
CCTCCTTTTTGAAAGGAGGTGGCAGCGCGTAAGCGCTGACGGAGGATTGCCGTATTAGGATGCCGCTCCGTAAAACATGCCGGGGGATTGCTGAATCAGCCCCCGCCTTTACCCGTCTGCATCCTCCCCGAGCGCCGCACGCATGAGCTCTGCCAGGCGCGCGTCCGCGCCCGCGAGGTAAAGGTAGCCGAAAAGCGCCTCAAGCCCCGTGGCCGCCCGGTAATCCGCAATGTGCGCGTGCTTGGGGACAGTGCCCATGTGGGCGTTGCGGCCGCGCTTGAACACGGCGAGTTCGTCCTCAGTCAAACGGGGTTCGATGCGGCGGAACGCCTCCGCCTGCGCCGCCGCGCAGACGCGCTTTGCGGCCTGCATGTGCATGCCGTGGGCCGTCGCGTCCGTGCGCTCCACCAGCAGCGTGCGCACAAAAAGGTCGTACACCGTATCCCCGATGTACGCGAGCACGAGCGGGCTTACCTGCCGCGGATTGCGGCGGCGCGGCTCCGGCAGGCCGGCGGAAACGAGCGCGAGCAGCCCGTTGGGATTTTGGTTATCGTTTGTATACTCCATCGAATTTATTATAAGCGCGAATGCCCATGATTACAAGAAAATCCGCTCATTTTCCCGCGATTTGCGCAAGCCCGCCCGCGCTGATGCGCTCGATGAAGGAGGCGATTTCCTCCGGCGTATCCCGCATGCCGGAGAGCACCCAGCTGCGGATCACTGCGGCGCTGCCGTGAGAGAAGAAGTCGTAAAGCCGGGCGAGCTCCCGCTCCCCTGCCTGAGGGGCCATCTTCTTCCAGAGGGCCATGCTTTCCTCGTGCGCGATGTTGAGCACGCGCTCCAGGAATTCCCTGTCCCCGTGCTCGCTGAAGATCACCCGGCAAAGCGCGCCGTTTTCCCGGATGGAGTGGCAGATGTCCGTCAAAAGCTGGCGGAGGCTGCTGGAGGAAAGCCCGCTGCGGATCGAACCTTGGATTGCCTCCAACAGTTCGTTCTCGATGCGCGCGAGCAGGTCGTAAGGGTCGGTGTAGTGCGCGTAGAAGGTCGCGCGGTTGACCTCCGCCCGCGCGCAGATCTCCGTGACGGTGATGCGGCTGATCGGCCGCTCCAGCATCAGCGAGAGCAGCGCCTGCTTTAGAACCATGCGCGTATAGCGCACGCGCCGGTCGCTTTTCATGGGTGGTTCCTCCTAGGGTTTGTTGTGTGTTTGGTGAGGGTGCGTTTGGGGTAAGACAATCCTCAGTCACGGCTTACGCCGTGCCAGCTCCTTTGCCAAAGGAGCCTTTTGGGTGTGCGCTCCCGCGCGCCGTCCGAATACGAAAAACGTAGGGGTGAATCACTTCCAAACGCCCCCTTTTTGAAAGGGGGTGGCATGCGTTAGCATGCCGGGGGATTGCCGTATTCTTGCGGCGTAAGCGCTGCGGGGGATTGCCATTATACACCGAGCACCCCGTAAAGCATACCCAAGGGCCTGCGCCCGCGAAGTCTTTATCTTCCTCCGCTTTTCCGCCAAAAAACGTTCACATTGATAACCGACACCGCACCGCGCACCTGTTGGCTAACTTGCATTCGCCGCACATTTGGCGGTTGAGCATGCGATATACCGTTAGTATAATAATATTAAGAAAGATAAACAACACTATGTTGCACAATTTGCCGCATTAATTTATCTGGCATTGAGCAAATTCATTCATTACAAGGCGAGGTGTGCAAGATGGAACGGTTATATCTTTTGACGGGCGCTGCAGGCTATTTGGGCAGCAACGTGGCGCGGGAGCTGGTTTCGTGCGGCGCAAACGTGCGCGGGCTCGTTTTGCCGGGCGACAAGGCGGCGCAAAAGCTGCCGGAGGCGATGGAACGCTTCGAGGGCGACGTGCTGGATCGCGCGTCCCTGCGGAGGTTCTTCGAGGCGCCTGCGGGGACGGAGCTCTGCGTGATCCACTGCGCGGGCATCGTTTCGATTGGATGGAATTTCAACAAGCGCGTGCACGCGGTCAACGTGGAGGGCACGCGCAATGTGGTGGCCCAGTGCGTGGAATCCGGGGTGAAAAAGCTCGTCTACGTGAGCTCCGTACACGCGCTGCGTGAGCTGCCGCACGGGCAGGTTATCACCGAAGGAACCGAGTTCGACCCGGACAAAATCAAAGGCTTTTATGGAAAAACCAAGGCGGAGGCTTCGGCCCTCGTAATGCGCGCCGTGCGCGAGGAGGGGCTGGATGCTTCCATCGTGTTCCCAGGCGGGCTCTGCGGCCCAAACGACTTGGCAGGTGGGAGCGTGACGCAGCTTCTCATCGACGCATGCCGGGGCAGGCTGCCCGTAGGCGTGAACGGCGGGTACGACTTCGTGGACGTGCGGGACGTGGCGGCGGGCGTGGTCAGCTGCTGCACGCGCGGCCGCAAGGGCGAGGGATACATCCTGGCCAACCGCTATGTTTCCGTGCGCGAGCTGCTGCATTGCATCCATGAGCAGGGCGGTGCGCGGGAGGTGCGCCGCATGCTGCCGACGTGGGTCGCCTGCCTTGCGCTGCCGTTCTTCGGCCTCAGCACGGCCATCACCAAGCGCAAGCCGCTGTTCACGCGGTATTCGCTTTACACGCTCAAAAGCAATTCCGCCTTTTCCCACGAGAAGGCCGCGCGGGAGCTCGGTTTCCGGACGCGCCCCCTGCGCGAGACGGTCGCGGACGCGCTCGCCTGGCTGCGCAGCGAAGGGAAGCTGTAAATATCGAAAACGAATATGCATCCAAGGCAAACCGCGGGGGCGCGCAAGGCCCGTCCGCGGTTTTTCGTGCTTTTCCGCATTTGCATATACCACTCATATGCGCTTGTGTAAAATCTATGGACAGGCGGTGTGAATTCTGTGGACAAGAACGCGAAAAAGCGCCTAAATCCCCGCAGCAGGGTGTGGATAACTTTGTGGACAGTGTGGATATTTCCGGCTTGTCAAGGCGAATATTCAAAGATTTCTGCATGTGGACATACATCGCATATGCAGGGGCAGGCATGCAAAATGCGGGAAAAAGGCACGAAAGTGGCGCGTAGGTGTGTTATAAGTGGGCCTTTCCACCAATATAATCACCATGAGGTGATTTTATGGGGAAGCGGAAAGCGGGCACGCGGCTCAGGCATGCGTGCGACACGCTGCTGTTGGGGATGCTGGTGTGCATCGTGGGGGTATTCGGCGCGCGTATGCTGGGACGCGCGGATAGGCCGGTGATCGAGCCGTTCCCGACGGAGGCGCCCGGTGCGGAGGCGCCCGGCGTGGAGGCGCCCGGTGCGGAGGCGGAAACACCTGCCCATGCCTACACCGTGGTGGTGGATGCGGGGCATGGCGGCGCGGATGGCGGCGCGGTGGGCAGCAAGACGGGCGTGGTGGAAGCCGGGCTGAACCTGACCGTCGCCTGCGCCGTGCGGGACGCGCTGGAGGAAGCGGGCGTGACTGTGCTCATGACGCGCACGGATGAAAACGCCCTTGCGGATACCAAGCAGGGCGATATGCAGGCCCGCCGCGCGATCATGAACACGGCGGACGTGGATCTCGTCGTCAGCGTGCACATGAACCGCTTTACGGACCCGGCGGTCTCCGGCCCCATGGCGTTTTACATGAAAGGCTCCGCGGAGGGCCAGCGCCTGGCGGAGCTCGTGATCGCCTCCGTATGCGAGGCGGCAGGCAGGCCGGTGCGCAGCGCGAACCCGGGGGATTATTTCGTGATCCGGGAAAGCCCCGCGCCCTCCGTGCTCGTCGAGTGCGGGTTCCTTTCCAACGCGGAGGATGAGGCGCTCCTGCAAACGGAAACGCACCAGCAGAAGCTGGCGCACGGCATTGCGGACGGCGTGCTCGCCTACCTGGCGGAAGGCTCCGGCGCGAGCGCAAGCCCCGGCACGGCGTTAAGCGAAAGCGGGGACAACTGACCGGCCATGAGCGCATAATGCCCGGCGCAGGCGATCATCGCGGCATTGTCCGTGCAGAAGCGGAACTCCGGGCAGCAAAAGCGCAGGCCCGCAGCCTCCGCGCGCCGCTGCATCGCGCCGCGCAGCGCCCGGTTTGCAGAAACGCCGCCCGCGAGGGCAAGCGTACCCATGCCGCTTTCCACGGCGGCGCGCACGGATTTTTCCGCGAGCGTCTCCACCACGGCATGCTGGAAGGAGGCGGCCACATCCGCCGCGCTGAGCGTTTCGCCGCGCTGCTGCGCCGTGTGCACCTGGTTGATGACGGCCGTCTTCAGGCCGGAAAAGCTGAAATCGAACGTGGGCTTGTCGTTGAAGCCCGCGTGGAAGCGGAAGGCATGGGGGTCGCCCTCCCGCGCGAGCGCCTCGAGCGCCGGGCCGCCGGGATAGCCGAGGCCGAGCACGCGGGCCACCTTGTCGAACGCTTCGCCGGCGGCATCGTCCCGGGTGCGGCCAAGGAGCGCGAAAGAGCAGTAATCCTCCACGCGCACGATGTGGCTATGCCCACCGGAAGCCACGAGGCAGACGAACGGGGGCTTTAAATCCGGATAGGTCAGATAGTTCGCCGCGATATGCCCGGCGATGTGGTTCACGCCCACGAAGGGCTTGCCCGCTGCAAGGGCGAGTCCCTTCGCGTAGCTCACGCCTACGAGTAGCGCGCCAACGAGCCCTGGGCCATAGGTGACGGCGATGGCGTCTATCTCATGGATGGACACGCCCGCCTCCCGGAGGGCTGCCTCCGTCACCGCGCCGATCTTTTCCACGTGGCTGCGGGAGGCGAGCTCCGGCACGACCCCGCCGAACTTCTGATGCAGCGGGATCTGCGTGTAGACCGTCATCGCGCGCACATCCCGCGCGCCGCGCAGCACGGCCGCGGCGGTTTCGTCGCAGGAGCTCTCGATGGCGAGCAGGAGGGGTGCTTCTTTTTGCTGATAGGCCTGCACGCCCGCGCGGGCCAGCGTTTCGTATTGCATGGGCAGAATCCCTTTCTGCACTTCGGTGCATATTTGTGATGAACCCGGATTGCGGCGGGAATGATCCTTCGCTTTCCCAGCGGGGTATATCCGGCGCTTGCGCGGATAAGACAATCCTCAGTCATGGCTTACGCCATGACAGCTCCTTTCAAAAAGGAGCCTTTTGGTCAGTGCGCTCCCATGTGCTATCCGAATACGAAAAAACGTTTGAGTTCACCGCTCCCAAAATCCCCCTTTCTGAAAGGGGGTGGCAGCGCGCAAGCGCTGACGGGGGATTGTCATTGCCCCCTATCCTTCTCCCCGCGCTTTCCTCCCTCTCGCGCCGAAAATGGAGGCTGCGAGCAGCGCGCCGAAGGCGGCGAAGAAGATGAGCCCAAACTTCACCACAATGTCATAGAAAAGCTGCTGCGGACAAATCCGGATCATGCGGTCCGTGGCGTAGGAGAGAATCCAGAGGTCATTGTCGAAAAACAGATAGTGGAAATTGATCCAGAAGCTGTTGAAGTCGGCCATGACCCAAACGCCGAGCGCGGCGGCGATGAGGCCAAAAACGATGCTCGCGCGGAGGTACCCTTTGGAAAGCGCCTTCATGCGCTGCCCCCTGGGGAGCAGCGCGCACGCGCCGAGGATCAGCAGCGCCGCCGCGGGTACGCCGAAATCGCGCACGCCGCGCCAGGCCTGGTAAAGCTCCCGCACATCCACCATGTGCTGTGTTTCCCGCTCGTTATACATCGAAACGGGCGTGCCGTTCTCCGTCACGGTAAGGTCGATCGAAGGGACGTCGCCCTCCATGTAGTATATTAGCCGCATCAGTGCGGCAGTGATGTCGTCCGTGGGGATGCCGATCGCCTCCGCGGTGCCGTAAGCTCCATAGCGCGCGGCAAACCAGGCTTCGTCGTGCAGCACAAGCTGGAGCGCCGTGAACAGCAGCGATACGATCAGCAGCAGCGCCGCGAGGAACGCGAGGGCCGCGGCCAGCTTCGGCATGGGTTTGTTTTGGTTCATAAGCGTTTGCTTTTCGTCCTTTCTTCTAAAGCCACGTTCCAAGTGCAACGGGAACTGCTTCGGCCGTCTGCAGTGGCAGCTCCCCTTGAGAGGGAGCCTTTTTGGTTTGCACGCTCTCGTGCGGGATCCGTATACGGAAAAGCGTTGGGGTTCACCACTTCCAAACGCTCCCTTTTTGAAAAGGGGTGGCATGCGTTAGCATGCCGGGGGATTGCCGTATCAAGAAACCGTTTCAGAAAGCACGCCGTCCCCTACGCGGTTTCAGCCGGGACAAGACAACTCCCTTAGCTGCCTGCGGCGGCAGCTCCCTATAAGAGGGCGCCTTTTGGTTCGCGCAAAGCGCGCCGCGCCTAGTCCTCCTCATCCTCCGTCGGGATCGCGCCGAGGGCGCGGTCAAGCGCCTCTACCGCATCGTCGAAAAGGTCCGGGCAGTCCCGCGTGAGCAGGCGCGCAACGCGCGCGCGCGGCAGCGCCGCCAACGCCCGGAGCGCGGAAAAAAGCACGAGGCCATGGTCGCTTGCAAGGTCGCCCGCCATTTCGCCCGGCATCTGCGCCGCCTGCGCGCCGAGCGCGTCATAGCGTAGTTGGGCGCGCGCGCAGAGGATGCGGCGGCCAAAGAGCGTCATGCGGTATGTCTCGGCGGAGGCGCTCGCGGCTTCAAGGCTCGTTTCCACCACGAAAAGCGAAGCGTCCGCCGCGTCGTCGCCCGCATCGGGTGCGAGGCTGCACATGGGCGCGACCGCGAAGAACCCGGCGGAGATCACGCGCGTGCGGGGGTCGCGGTCCACGCCGCCGAACACGCCGAAGGGACGAAGCGGCACATCCGTCACACCGGTTTCCTCCTGGAGCTCGCGGGCGGCTGCGTCCGCAAGCTCCTCGTCTATCTTGACGAAGCCGCCGGGCAGCGCCCACGTGCCGAGGAACGGGTGGTTGCCCCGGCGGATGAGCAGCACAGCAAGGTCGCACTCACCCTCCGTGCGCAGCATGGTAAACACCGCCATGTCTACCGTGACGGAAGGGCGGCGGTATTTGTCCGGGTCGTAATTGGCAAGGAATTCTTCCAGCGTGAGGCCGTTTTTATCCCTGAGCTGTTTCATTCAGATCCTCCTTTGCGGCGGTTTGCGGCGGTTTTTTGCAGACGCCGCACATTCATTATAACATACCGTCCCCTGCGCGTCATATACATGATTAGAAGAAAGAAGGGGGATTGCGGCATGAACGCGAGAGAAACGGAACGCATCATCGCTTTTCACGGCATGCGCAGGGGTGCGGCGCATATTCTGTCCGGCGCGGATGGGACGCACATTACGCTCACGCTGCGCCCGGGCGCAAAGCTGGACGCACCCATCCCAAAGGCCGCATGCCTCGCCGGGCTGGATGGGACGGCAGTGCGCGTCCCGCTTTCCGGCGGAGCTGGGCGGACGGCGGCGCGCGTCGACCCGGCGGTGATCCTCCTCGTTGCGGATGCGCCGGGGGGCGAGATCTTCTGCGCGGAGGGTGCGCGCGGCGCGCTGGACCGCCGTGCGGTCGAGGCGCTGAAGCGGCCGCTGCGGGCTTTGCGGGCGGGCGGCAACCGGGAAAGCCCGCCGGCCGAAGCGCCGCGGGCGGCCCCGCCGCACACTGCGGAAGCGGCAAAAACGCCCATGGCTGAGCGCGAACCGCAGGAACCCCGCGCGCAGGCCGCGCCCCCAGCGCCTGCGCTCCCGGAGGCCCCGGCGGAAAAACCTGCGCGGGCGGAACAGCGGACCGCCACGCACCGGCCGGAACCGCCGCAGCCGCGTTCCGAGGCGCTCCAGAGCATTCTTTCCAAAGCGAGCGAACTCTTTCCGCCCGGCGGTGGCGAGGGTGGCGCTGCGGCACACTTTGCGTCCGACGAACCCTTGCGCGGCGCTTTTGTGCCGCGGCCGCTCGCCGTGCAGGAGGAACGCAGGCGCAGGAATATGATCCCTGCCGGTATGGCGGGGCACACTCGGCTGCGCGACCCGCAATGGAGCGACGCGGTGCGCGAGCTGAGCAGGCCGGAGGATGCGCCTAAGCCCTCCGGCGTGGGCACGGCGGAGGCGGCGGGGAGCCTCTTCCCGGAGGCGTTCCCAGGCATTTCTTGGCGGCGTGTACGCTATCCGGGGACGCGGCGTTACTATCTGGAAGGAAGCGGCCTTGTGAACGGCGCGCGCAGTACCGTCTATGCCCTGCCCGGCGAGGGCTATCCCGCCCAGCCATACCGTGCCCGCGGCTATACGCGCTTTGTGCGTGACACAAACGGAAACGGCTACTGGGTGAAGGTGAAGCGAAACGGTAATAATGGAGAAAGGTGAATGAAGAAACAGAAAGCGGGCCTTTGATGTAAGCCATCGTAGGGGTACGGCGTCCCGGACGTCCCGCGAGAAAAGGTGCGGCTGTCCCGCCTTGTCCCGGCGGGGGACTTCTTTTTTAGAAAAAGAAGCAAAAAGCGCGCGCCGGTGCTCGGGCTTGCCGGGCCGGGTCCATCCAATCCGTTCGCGCTTGCCGCGCCGACGGCCGCATGCTTTGCCAGCGCGGATTCGGCGCGTGCCCATGCAGCAAACGCGGCATGCGCTCGCGCGCACCGCGCAACCTCTCGGACGCCGGCCCTTGCCCTGCGCATGCGCGCATTTTGGCGTGGATACGCAAGCCTGTTCTCCGGCTCGAAAGGCTCCTTCTCAGAGGGAGCTGCCGCCGCAGGCGGCTGAGGGAGTTGCTTTGTTCCGGCTTAAGCCTCGGCCATAGAGAACTCCCTCCGGCAGTGCTTGCGCGCTGCTGGAATACGGCAATCACGCCGTGCCGCCCCCTTTCAGAAAGGGGGCGTTTGAGGGTGGTGAACTCCAACGGGTTTCGTATTCGGATGGCATTCGAGAGCGCACTGACCAAAAGGCTCCTTTGGCAAAGGAGCCGTCCGCGAAGCGGACTGAGGATTGACCTTATTCGCGCGGCCTTTGCGAACTGCCGCAATAAACGGCGCAAGCCGTGACTGTGGATTGCCTTACCCCCGCGCCCATTGCCAATTATCAATTCCCAACATTTTCTTCCTCCTCCACAACATCTATGGCCCTGCCGCAAACGCGGCCACAAGACGGCCAAAATGCCGGAAAAAGCAAGAAGTTTTCGCGGTTTTCCTTGACATTCCAGCGCGCGTGTGCTAAATTAGTTAAGCAACCCCCATCAGGGGGGTTTATTTAGGTTCGCAATCCACAAAACGGTTCGCCGTTGGATACTTGAGGAGGAAATCAATCATGCGCGTTAAGATCACGTTGGCCTGCAGCGAGTGCAAGCAGAGGAATTACAATACCTTCAAAAACAAGAAGAACGACCCCGACCGCCTGGAGTTCAGCAAGTACTGCCGTTTCTGCCGCAAGCATACCGTCCACAAAGAAGCGAAGTAAGCTGACAGGAGAGTAAAAATGGCGAACGAGAAGAACGAAAAGAAGGAAGTCGCCAAGAAGAAGGCGAAAGGTCCGGGCCTGTTTGCGCGGATCGGCAAATTCTTCCGCGAGGTGTTCGGCGAGGTGAAGAAGCTCGCTTGGCCCACCAAGAAGGAACTCGCTTCCTATACCCTCACGGTCCTTGCGTTCATCGTGCTGATGAGCATCGTGATCGGCGTGCTCGATTTCGTGTTCGGTCAGGGGCTTTCGCTCCTCGGCACGCTTTGAGCGGCGCCTTGACAGGAGCTACCATGTCCGAGGAAGCCAAGTGGTACGTCGTCCATACCTATTCCGGGTATGAGAACAAAGTAAAGGAAGACCTTGAAAAGGCCGTGGAAAACCGCAACCTCCAGGATATGATCCTCGAGGTGAAATATCCCACGGAGGAAGTCATTGAGATCAAGGACGCGAAGCGCAAGGTCATCCAGCGGAAGGTTTACCCGGGCTATGTAATGATCAAGATGATCATGAACGACAAAACCTGGTATGTCGTGCGCAACACGCGCGGCGTGACGGGGTTTGTCGGCCCAGGATCCAAGCCCATCCCGCTTACGGATGAAGAGGTCACGGCCATGGGTGTGGAGCACATCCCCATCGAGCTGGACATCGCCGTCGGCGAGAGCGTGCGCGTGGTCTCCGGCCCGCTGGAGAACTTCATCGGCACCGTGGAAGCGCTCGACCCGGAGCGCCAGAAGGTGAAGCTCGTCGTTTCCATGTTTGGCCGCAACACGCCCGTGGAGCTCGACTACATCCAGGTACAGAAATTGTAAGAACCGTTTTTCGCTATGTAGCCCGAAAGGGTTTGCATAAGTGGGAGGCCCTCTCTTCCCTGCTTTTGAGAAGAAAGACCAAGGCCGCTCGCACCACATTTTATTCAGGAGGAAAACTTCAATGGCAAAGAAGATCACAGGGTATGTGAAGCTTCAGATCCCCGCTGGCAAAGCGACGCCGGCGCCGCCGGTCGGCCCCGCGCTGGGTCAGCACGGCGTGAACATCATGGGCTTCTGCAAGGAGTTCAACGAGCGTACCGCCAAGCAGGCGGGCCTGATCATCCCGGTTGTCATCACTGTGTATCAGGACCGCTCCTTCACCTTCATCACCAAGACGCCGCCCGCGGCCGTCCTGATCAAGAAGGCTTGCGGCATCGAGACCGCTTCCGGCCGCCCGAACACGCAGAAGGTTGCCAACATCACGCAGGCGCAGGTCCGCGAGATTGCGGAGCTGAAAATGCCCGACCTGAACGCCGCGAGCGTTGAGGCCGCCATGCGTATGGTGGCAGGCACGGCCCGCAGCATGGGCATCGTCGTTGTGGACTAAGGGGGGATTGAAGTATGAAGCATGGCAAGAAATACCAGGACAGCGTTAAGCTGATCGACAAGCAGAAGCTTTATGATCCCCGCGAGGGCATCGAAGCCGTTCTTTCCACCGCGAAAGCCAAGTTTGACGAGACCGTCGAGGCTTCTATCCGCTTGGGCGTTGACCCGCGTCATGCGGATCAGCAGGTTCGCGGCACCGTGGTTCTGCCCCATGGTACCGGTAAGACCGTCCGCGTGCTCGTGTTCGCCAAGGGCGACAAGGCCAAGGAAGCGCAGGAAGCCGGCGCTGATTTCGTAGGCGACGACGATCTCGTAAAGAAGATCCAGACCGAGAACTGGTTTGGCTTTGACGTTTGCGTTGCGACGCCGGACATGATGGGTACCATCGGCCGCATCGCGCGTATCCTCGGCCCTAAGGGCCTCATGCCGAACCCGAAGAGCGGCACCGTCACGATGGATGTTGCCAAGGCTGTTGCCGACATCAAAGCCGGTAAGGTTGAATACCGCGTCGATAAGACTGCTATCGTGCATGTCCCCGTCGGCAAGGTTTCCTTCGGCGTTGACAAGCTCACGGAGAACCTCGCTTCCCTGATGGACGCGATCGTGAAGGCGAAGCCCGCGGCCGCGAAGGGTACCTACCTCAAGAGCGTGGTCATCTCCACCACGATGGGCCCTGGCGTAAAGTTCAACGGCATGAAGTTCCAATAAGCAAATGCGCATGAGAAAAGGCGGACCGTAAGGTTCGCCTTTTTGCTTGGAAAAAGCCGTTCCTTTGTGACCCACTGTGCATGCAGGCGCTTTGGGAAGTCTTGCCGCAGGGGCGGCAGCTTCCTCCGAGAGGGAGCCTTTTGGGATGTGCGCTTCCCATAGGCAGTGAAGGGGCCGCCACAGGAACGCGCTGCCGAACGGGTTAGCCGCTGCGGCAGGAACAATCCTCAGCCAGCGCTGCGCGCTGCCAGGCCCCAAAGTTCGCAATGGTCGCGCTGTGTCGCCGCAGGAGCGGCTTCTTGGCGCTCCCTTGCTCACTGAGCTTCCGCCTCGCTGCATCGCCCAAGCAAGGAACTTCCGGCGCGGGAGACGCGCCGTGAGCCCCCGCCTGCGACGGCTCAGAGGCCTAGTCCAGCGAGCGGTACAGAGCGAAGCGACCGCGAGTCGGGCGGGCGGGGTGCGCCTCGGCTCCGCCCCTTTGCCAAAGGAGCCGTTTGGTCGATGCGCTCCCGTGCGCCGCCCGAGTACGAAAAACCACCAGAGTTCACCACGCCCAAAAGCCTCCTTTTTGAAAGGAGGTGACAGCGCGTAAGCGCTGACGGAGGATTGCCTTATCCAGAAAGCCGTTCCGCTAAACATGCCAGGGAACTCCCCTCCTCCTACGCAAAAAGGCTCCGGAATTCCTCCGAAGCCTTTGCTGTATGCTTTTTGTTATTCTATGATGCTCGATACAACGCCCGACGCTACCGTGCGGCCGCCTTCGCGGATTGCGAACCGAAGGCCTTCATCCATTGCGATCGGCGTGATCAGCGTGATCTCCATCCGGATGTTGTCGCCCGGCATCACCATCTCCACGCCTTCCGGCAGCTTGATCGTACCGGTTACGTCCGTCGTCCGGAAGTAGAACTGCGGACGGTAGCCGCTGAAGAACGGCGTATGACGGCCGCCTTCTTCCTTCGTCAGCACGTACACCTCGCTGTTGAAGTGCGTGTGCGGATGGATCGAACCCGGCTTCGCAAGCACCTGCCCGCGCTCGATGTCCGTCCTCTGCACGCCGCGCAGAAGCACGCCGATGTTGTCGCCCGCGATCGCCTGGTCAAGCAGCTTCCGGAACATTTCCACGCCCGTTACCACCGTGGAGCGCTTCTCTTCCGTCAGACCCACGATCTCCACCGTGTCCTGCACCTTCACCGTACCGCGCTCCACACGGCCCGTCGCTACCGTACCGCGTCCCGTGATCGAGAACACGTCCTCTACCGGCATCAGGAACGGCTTGTCGGCTGCACGCTCCGGTTCCGGAATGTAGCTGTCCACCGCGTCCATCAGCTCGAAAATGCACTTGCACTCCGGCGCGTCCTTTGCAACAGCGCCGTTCTGGATCGCTTCCAGCGCCTGCAGCGCGGAGCCCTTCACGATCGGAATATCGTCGCCCGGGAAATCATAGCTCGAAAGCAGCTCACGAATCTCCATTTCGACCAGCTCAAGCAGCTCCTCGTCGTCCACCTGGTCCACCTTGTTCATGAACACCACGATGTACGGCACGCCAACCTGCCGCGCAAGCAGAATGTGCTCGCGCGTCTGCGGCATCGGGCCGTCCGCCGCCGATACGACCAGGATCGCGCCGTCCATCTGCGCCGCGCCCGTGATCATGTTCTTTACATAGTCCGCGTGGCCCGGGCAGTCCACGTGCGCATAGTGACGGTGCTCCGTCTCGTATTCCACGTGCGCTGTGTTGATCGTGATGCCGCGCGCTTTCTCTTCCGGCGCCTTGTCGATTTCGTCGTAACGCATCGCCGCCGCCTGCCCCTGCTGCGCCAGCGCCATCGTGATCGCCGCCGTCAACGTCGTCTTGCCATGGTCTACGTGGCCGATCGTGCCAATGTTTACGTGCGGTTTCGTGCGTTCAAATTTTGCCTTTGCCATTGTAGCTCTCCTTACCTCAAATTCAGTGTTTATTTCATGTTAAGCCGCGCTCTGTTTACACGCGCAAGCCGAGGATCTTCTTCGCCACGCCGTCAGACACCTGTTCATAGTGGTCAAACTGCATGGTGAACGTGCCGCGCCCCTGCGTGCGGGAGCGCAGGTCGGTCGAATAGCCAAACATTTCGGACAGCGGGCAGATCGCGTTCACAACCTGCGCGTTGCCACGCACCTCAGTGCCTTCGATGCGGCAGCGCCGCGCCGTCAGGTTGCCGATTACGTCGCCCATGTATTCTTCGGGCATGAGCACTTCGACCTTCATTACAGGCTCAAGCAGCACACAGTGCGCCTTTTCGAGCGCGTCCTTGAGCGCGAGGGAGCCCGCAATCTTATAAGCCATTTCGGAGGAGTCCACATCGTGGTAGCTGCCGTCGAGAAGCGTCGCCTTGAAATCCACGACCTCGTAGCCGCCAAGCACGCCGCTGCGGGAAGCTTCCTCGATGCCGGTCTTGATAGCGGGGATGAATTCCTTCGGAACCACGCCGCCGACCGTCTTGTCCTCAAACTCAAAGCCGCTGCCGGGCTCGAGGGGCGAGAACTCCACAATGCAGTGGCCGTACTGGCCATGGCCGCCCGTCTGCCGGACGTAGCGCCCTTCCGACTTAACGGTCTTTGTGATCGTCTCGCGGTAAGCGACCTGCGGCTTGCCGACCTTGCATTCCACGCGGAATTCGCGGATCAAACGGTCTACAATGATCTCCAGGTGCAGCTCGCCCATGCCGGAGATTATGGTCTGGCCCGTTTCCTGATCCGTGAAGGTCTTAAAGGTCGGGTCCTCGTCCGCGAGCTTCAAAAGCGCCATGGTCATTTTGTCCTGGCCGGCCTTGGTTTTGGGCTCGATCGCAACCTGGATGACGGGGTCCGGGAACTCCATCGTCTCAAGCAAGAGCGGCTGCTTTTCGTCGCAAAGCGTGTCGCCGGTGCCGGTCTCCTTAAGGCCGACGAGTGCAGCGATGTCGCCCGCATGCGCTTCTTCGATCTCAGTGCGGCTCGCGGCATGCATCAAAAGAATGCGGCCGATGCGCTCACGCTTGTTCTTGGAAGCGTTGTAAATATACGTGCCGGATTTGATCGTGCCGCTGTATACACGGAAGAACGCGAGCTTGCCCACATAGGGATCCGCCACGATCTTGAACGCAAGCGCGGCAAAGGGCGCGTCATCCGAGCACTCGGTGATGACGGTCTCCTCCCCGTCGAGAGAGGTGCCCTGCGCCGGGGGAATATCGAGCGGGGAGGGCATGTAATCCACGATGGCGTTCAGCAGCGGCTGCACGCCCTTATTGCGGTAGGACGTGCCGCAGCATACAGGCACCATGGTGTTGCCGATGGTTCCCTTGCGGATGGCCTTCTTGAGCTCATCTTCGCTGGGTTCTTCACCCTCCAGGTATTTTTCCATGATGGCCTCGTCCTCGTCGGCGGCGGCCTCAATGAGCTTCTGGCGGTATTCCTCCGCCAAGTCGCGCATATTCTCGGGGATCTCCTCCTCGCGGATGTCCTTCCCCTCGTTGTCGTAATACACCTCGGCCTTCATCGTAATGAGGTCGATCAGGCCGACGAAGTCCGCCTCCGAGCCGATTGGAAGCTGGATCGGTACCGCGTTGGCGCTCAGGCGATCATGCATCATTTTTACGACGTTGTAAAAATCCGCACCCGTAATGTCCATCTTGTTGACATACGCAAGGCGGGGCACGCCGTATTTGCTGGCCTGCCGCCATACCGTTTCGGACTGCGGCTCAACGCCGCCCTTCGCGCAGAAAACGGCGACTGCGCCATCCAGCACGCGGAGGGAGCGTTCCACCTCCACGGTAAAGTCCACGTGACCGGGCGTGTCGATAATGTTGATCCGGTGGCCTTTCCAGTAAGCCGTCGTCGCCGCGGAAGCGATGGTGATGCCGCGTTCCTGCTCCTGGACCATAAAGTCCATGGTAGCGGCGCCTTCGTGCACCTCCCCCAGCTTGTGGATCTTGCCAGTATAAAACAGGATGCGCTCGGTCGTCGTCGTCTTTCCCGCGTCTATATGTGCCATGATGCCGATGTTTCTCGTCATCTCAAGCGATGTATCTCGTGCCACGTTTTCTCCTCCTTTCCCGTGGGTTCAATTCCTTTTTATTGTATCTGTTTTCCATCCGGGCATACGCGCGCGGCGCCTGCCGCGCTCCCGAACAGGCAAAAATCAAATCCGGCGGCAAACGCCGGATTTGACGTGGTTCCTTCGTGCAGGGCTTACCAGCGGTAGTGCGCAAACGCCTTGTTCGCCTCGGCCATCTTGTGGGTGTCTTCCTTCTTCTTGAAGGCATTGCCCTGGGAGTTGGCGGCGTCCATGATCTCGCCGGCAAGGCGTTCCATCATGGTGCGTTCGCCACGGCTGCGGGCATAGCTTACGAGCCAGCGCAGGCCAAGGGTCTGGCGGCGCTCCGGGCGGATCTCGATCGGCACCTGGTAGGTGGCGCCGCCCACGCGGCGGGCCTTCACTTCGAGCACAGGCATGATGTTTGCAAGCGCCTGCTCAAAGACTTCCTTCGGATCCCGGCCGGTCTTTTCGCGGATGATCTCGAACGCGCCGTAGCAGGCCTTCTGGGCCGTGCCGCGCTTGCCGTCGAGCATAACCTGGTTGATGAGTTTGGTTACGACCTTGCCACCATACATGGGGTCGTCCAGCACTTCACGCTTGGGAATAAATCCACGTCTCGGCATAGCTTTTCCCTCCTTATTTCTTCGGGCGCTTTGCGCCGTAGAGTGAACGGGCCTGCATGCGCTTGGCAACGCCGGCAGTATCCAGCGCGCCACGGATGATGTGATAACGCACGCCGGGGAGATCCTTTACACGGCCGCCGCGGATGAGCACGACGGAGTGCTCCTGCAGGTTGTGGCCAATGCCGGGGATGTAAGCGGTACCTTCGAGGCCATCGGTCAGGCGGATACGGGCGATTTTACGAAGCGCAGAGTTCGGCTTCTTCGGGGTCATAGTACGCACTGCGGTGCACACACCGCGGCGCTGCGGGCACTGCTTGAGGATCGGCGCGTTGGACTTATACTGCACCTGCTCACGGCCCTTGCGAACCAGTTGGTTAATGGTCGGCATGATTTTCCTCCTGTAAAAATACGGTAAAATAATTCTTGGTTTATATGAAGAAAATCCCTTGCAACCCCTTGAAAGGGACATTTTCCACAGCGTAATTTGCGCGCACGCAACGAAAGCTGCGTACTTTGGCGCAACGGATGTATTTTACCATTCAAAGCGCGCCTTGTCAAACAAAATTGGGCAATTTTGCCCTATTCTTCTGCGAATTCCGCCGCCTCGGCAGGCTTGTCCGCCCCGGCGCGTTCCGGCGCGCCCGTATAGAGTCCCTGGCGGAACCGTCTTTTGGAGAACACCAGGCGGGAAAGATCCTTCTCCTCGTAAAGCTCAAACCAGCCAAGCCGCCGCATAAGCTGCATCGCACCGATGTTAAAAATGGAAAGGTGCGTCTTTTCGCCATAGCGTTTGTGCAGCGCCTTGCGCCAAAACAGCCCGCCGAGCACGCCGCCAAGTGTAAACGCAAGGAAAACGATCGCCGGCAGCGCCGGCATGACTGCCATCAACGGCTCGCGGATCGCGCGGACGCTCATGAGCATAAAGCCGCTCGCCATGCAGATGGCCGCCGTGAGGGGGAAAACATACTGCAGCGTCAGATACCGTTTGCGGCATGCGTTGCAGCAGGCGAGCTGAAGCGGCAGGATCGAGCCCGCGCGCGCTTCCCGCTTGATGCCGAGGAAGCCCACACGTTTGCGCCGCGGCTCGGCGTTGCCGATGTCCGTCTGTGCATACCAGGCGCGTTTTCCCTTTTCCTTGCCCTTGCAGAGCACGCATTCGTCCGTCAGGAAAAGCTCAGAGATCCCCTCCTCCGGCATCAGCGCCGCGATCGCGTCCAGGTCGAGCTTCAAAAGCTGCATTTCCGCTTCGGTTCGGCCGCGCACCGTGCAGGTATCACAGTTTTCCATGTTCAGCCGCGCGCAGTAATCGCTGCCATGCAGCGGGCATTGCTTGTTGAGGTATACCCTTGGCATCGTTGCCTCCTGTCATGCAATCATGCGGGCGAACGCGGAACCTTTAACCCGCCGCAGCGCCGGAATTCCAGCGTTCGCCCAGCGGGAGCGACCCGCGCTCGCCCGCGTATGCTTCAATGAATCATCAAACGTTGACTGCGGAGGGTTCCTCCGCCTTTTCCGCGACCTCCACGTTGTGGTAGCGCTTGAGGCCGATGCCAGCAGGAATCAGCTTGCCGATGATAACGTTCTCCTTCAGACCGACGAGCGGATCCACCTTGCCCTTGATCGCCGCTTCAGTGAGCACGCGCGTCGTCTCCTGGAAGGATGCGGCCGAGAGGAAGGAATCCGTCGCAAGTGCGGCCTTGGTGATGCCAAGGAGCTTGCGCTTCGCCACGGCGGGCTGGCCGCCTGCGAGGATGGTTTCCTCGTTCTCACGCTCGAAGCGGAAGATGTCCACCAATTCGCCCGGCAGCATGGAGGTGTCGCCCGCGTCCTCAACCTGCACCTTGCGCAGCATCTGGCGGATGATGACCTCGATATGCTTGTCGGCAATGTCGACGCCCTGCGAGCGGTAGGTGTTCTGCACCTCGGTGAGCATGTATGCCTGAACGCCCTTGACGCCCTTGATCTTGAGGATGTCGTTGGGGTTGACGGAACCGTCGGTCAGCACGTCGCCGGCCTCGATCACGTCGCCATCCTTCACGCGCAGCTTCGCGCCGAAGGGGATGAGGTATTTCTCGGCCTCGCCATCCTCGTTGGTGATGGTGGCCTCGCGTTTCTTGCCCTCGCTCAGCGATACCCTGCCGCCGATCTCCGAGATGACAGCGAGGCCCTTCGGCTTGCGCGCCTCGAAGATTTCAACGACACGCGGCAGACCTTGCGTGATGTCCTCCGCGCTTGCGACGCCGCCCGTGTGGAAGGTACGCATCGTAAGCTGCGTACCCGGTTCGCCGATGGCCTGCGCGGCAATGATGCCGACCGCCTCGCCGATGTCCACATGCCCGCCGGTCGCAAGGTTCGCACCGTAGCACTTCGCGCAGACGCCGTGCTCGCTGCGGCAGGTGAGGACCATGCGGCAGTTCACGCCGGTGACGCCGGCCGCGACAATCTTGTCGCGGATGTCGTAGGTAATCATGGTGTCCGCATCACAGAGCAGCTCACCCGTTTCCGGATGGAATACGGGGTCTACCGTGTAACGGCCCAGGATGCGCTCCGCGAACTTTTCAACGACCTTGTTGTCGTCCATGATCGCTTCGATCATCATGCCCTTGGGCGTCTCGCCGCGGGCCGCGAAGCAGTCCTCCTCGCGGACGATCACATCCTGCGAAACGTCCACAAGGCGGCGGGTCAGGTAACCGGAGTCCGCGGTGCGCAGCGCGGTATCGGCCAGGCCCTTGCGCGCGCCGTGCGAGGAGATGAAGAATTCAAGCACCGTCAGCCCCTCGCGGAAATTCGCGCGGATCGGCACCTCGATGATCTGGCCGGATGGGTCTGCCATGAGGCCGCGCATGCCCGCGAGCTGGCGGATCTGGTTGATGGAACCGCGCGCGCCCGAATCGGACATCATCGTGATGGGGTTATAGGGATCGAGCGTCTCCATCAGGGCGTCGGTGACCTCGTTGGTCGCCTTTTCCCAGATGTGGATAACGTTGCTCCTGCGCTCCGCTTCGGAAAGAAGGCCCGCGCGGAACAGGTTGTCGATGCCGTCCACCTCTTTTTCGGCGGCGGCGAGGATCTCATGCTTCTTTTCCGGGACGGTGATGTCCTGGAAGCCGACGGTGATGCCGCCGCGGGTGGAATATTTGAAGCCGAGCGCCTTGATGCGGTCGAGCACCTCGCTTGTCGTTGTCGCGCCATGGCGGCGGTAGCAGCGGTCCACAATGCCCTTGAGGTCGCCCTTGGCGACGAGCTTATCGACCTCGAGCTTGAAGATGTTCTCCTCCACGCTGCGGTCCACATAGCCGAGATCCTGCGGGATCGCGTTGTTGAAGATCACGCGGCCGAGGGAAGTGTCCACGAGCTTGCGGCGCTTCTCGCCGTTCCATTCGCGTTCCATGCGGATGCGCACCTTGGATTGCAGCGTGATATCGCCGTTCTGGTAAGCCATGACCGCTTCGTCCTCGCTGGAAAACGCGCGCCCTTCGCCCTTCTCGCCGTCGCGCTGGAGGGTGAGGTAATAGCAGCCGATGATCATATCCTGCGTCGGGCAGACGACCGGCTGGCCGTCCTGCGGCTTCAGGATGTTGTTGGATGCGAGCATCAGGAAGCGGGCTTCCGCCTGCGCTTCCACAGAAAGCGGCACGTGCACGGCCATCTGGTCGCCGTCGAAGTCCGCGTTGAACGCGGTGCAGACGAGCGGGTGCAGCTTAATTGCACGGCCTTCGACCAGCACCGGCTCAAAGGCCTGGATGCCGAGGCGGTGCAGCGTAGGCGCGCGGTTGAGCATGACCGGGTGATCCTTGATGACCACCTCGAGCACGTCCCAAACCTCAGTGCGCACGCGCTCGACCATGCGCTTCGCGCTCTTGATGTTGTGCGCAAGGCCGTCCTCAACAAGTTTCTTCATCACGAAGGGCTTGAAGAGCTCGAGCGCCATCTCCTTCGGGAGGCCGCACTGGTACATCTTGAGTTCCGGGCCGACCACGATAACGCTGCGGCCGGAATAGTCCACGCGCTTGCCCAGAAGGTTCTGGCGGAAGCGGCCCTGCTTGCCGCGCAGCATGTCGGAAAGGGACTTGAGCGGGCGGTTGCCGGGGCCCGTGACGGGGCGGCCGCGCCTGCCGTTGTCGATGAGCGCGTCCACGGCTTCCTGAAGCATGCGCTTTTCGTTGCGGACGATGATGTCCGGCGCGCGCAGCTCAAGCAGCCGCTTCAGGCGGTTGTTGCGGTTGATGACCCTGCGGTACAGGTCGTTGAGGTCGCTCGTGGCGAAGCGGCCGCCGTCGAGCTGGACCATCGGGCGCAGCTCCGGTGGGATGACCGGGATCACATCCATGATGATCCACTCCGGCTTGTTGCCGCTCTTGAGGAACGCCTCGATCACCTCCAGGCGCTTGATCGCATTGGCGCGCTTCTGGCCTGAGGAGCTTTCGATCTCCGCGCGCAGCTCGCCTTCGAGCTTTACGAGGTCAAGCTGCATGAGCAGCTCCTTGATGGCCTCTGCGCCCATGCCGGCCTTGAATGCCTTCGCACCGAACTTCTCCTGCGCCTCGCGGTATTCCTTGTCGGTCAGAAGCTGCTTGTACTGCAGGTCGGTCGTGCCAGGGTCGGTCACGACGAACGCTGCGAAATAGAGCACCTTTTCGAGCGCCCGCGGGCTCATGTCGAGGAGCATTTTCATCCGGCAGGGGATACCCTTGAAGTACCAGATGTGGGAGACCGGCGCGGCGAGCTCGATGTGGCCCATGCGCTCACGGCGCACCTTTGCGCGCGTGACCTCCACGCCGCACTTGTCGCACACGACGCCCTTATAGCGCACGCGCTTATAGCGGCCGCAATGGCATTCCCAGTCCTTCGTCGGCCCGAAAATGCGTTCGCAGAACAGGCCGTCCCGCTCGGGCTTCAGGGTGCGGTAATTGATCGTTTCAGGCTTCTTAACCTCGCCGTGGGACCATTCGCGGATCTTTTCGGGCGATGCGAGGCCGATCTGGATTGCATCGAAATTGGTGAGTTCAAACAATTCGTTTCTCTCCCTTCCGTCCCGGTTGGTTACTCGTGCTCGCCGTCTTCGCCGTCAAACACGGTGAAGCCGTCAAGCGGCGTGTCGTCGGCGTCCTCTTCGTCCTCCTCGTCCTCCTCGTTGAAGTCGAAGTCGTCGAACTCGTTGAATTCGTCGCTCGCCGTGGGCAGCAGCGTGGGCGCGTCCTCCGTGCCTGCGATGTTCACGTCGATGGGCGGCGTATCGTCGTCGTCGGTCAGCTCGCCGATCTTGATCTCCTCCTTGTTCTCCGCGAGGACCTTGATGTCAAGGCCCAGGGACTGGAGCTCCTTGATGAGCACTTTGAAGGATTCCGGCACGCCCGGCTCCGGCACATTCTCGCCTTTGACGATGGCTTCATAGGTCTTCACACGGCCAACGACGTCGTCGGATTTGACGGTGAGGATCTCCTGGAGCGTGTTCGCCGCGCCGTAGGCTTCGAGCGCCCAGACTTCCATCTCGCCGAAACGCTGGCCGCCGAACTGCGCCTTGCCGCCGAGCGGCTGCTGCGTCACGAGGGAGTACGGGCCCGTGGAACGCGCATGGATCTTATCGTCCACCAGGTGGTGGAGCTTGAGATAGTACATGTAGCCGACGGAAACGCGGTTTTCAAACGGTTCGCCGCTGCGGCCGTCGTAGAGGATGGTCTTGCCGTCCTCATCCCGCCCCGCCTGTTTGAGCAGGGACTTGATGTCCTCCTCCGTCGCGCCGTCGAACACCGGGGTGGCGATGTGCCAGCCCAAGGACTTCGCGGCCATGCCAAGGTGCAGCTCGAGCACCTGGCCGATGTTCATACGGGAGGGAACGCCCAGCGGGTTCAGCACGATCTGGAGCGGCGTGCCGTCGGGCAGGAACGGCATATCCTCCTCCGGGAGGATGCGGGAGATAACGCCCTTGTTGCCGTGGCGGCCCGCCATCTTATCGCCCACGGAGATCTTGCGTTTCTGCGCGATGTAAACGCGCACGAGCTCGTTGACTCCCGGAGGCAGTTCGTCCTTGTTTTCTCTCGTGAACACCTTCACGTCCACGATCACGCCGCCTTCGCCGTGCGGCACGCGCAGGGAAGTGTCGCGCACCTCGCGCGCCTTCTCGCCGAAGATCGCCCGGAGCAGGCGTTCCTCCGCGGTAAGCTCCGTCTCGCCCTTAGGCGTGACCTTGCCCACGAGGATGTCGCCCGAGCGGACCTCCGCGCCGATGCGGATGATGCCGCGCTCGTCAAGGTCGGCAAGCGCGTCCTCGCCCACGTTGGGGATGTCGCGCGTGATCTCCTCCTCGCCGAGCTTGGTGTCGCGGGCCTCGGTCTCGTGCTCCTCGATGTGGATGGAGGTGTAAACGTCCTCCTTGACGAGCTTTTCGCTGATGAGGACGGCGTCCTCGTAGTTGTAGCCCTCCCAGGTCATGAAGCCGATAAGGATGTTGCGGCCAAGCGCGATCTCGCCCTGCTCGGTGGAAGCGCCGTCCGCGAGGACGTCGCCCTTCTGCACTGTCTGGCCGACCTTCACGATCGGGCGCTGGTTGATGCAGGTGCCCTGGTTGGAGCGCTTGAACTTAATGAGCTTATACTGGTGGCGGATGCCGTCCGCCGATTCGGTGACGATCTTATCCGCGCTGACGGAAACGACCTTCGCGTCCTCGCGCGCAAGCACCACCACGCCGGAATCGTGCGCGGCCTTGTATTCCATGCCTGTGCCGACCACGGGGGCTTCCGGCACGAGGAGCGGCACAGCCTGGCGCTGCATGTTGGAGCCCATCAGCGCGCGGTTCGCGTCGTCGTTCTCGAGGAAGGGGATCATGGCCGTCGCCACGGAGACGAGCTGTTTGGGCGAAACGTCCATGTAGTCCACATCCACATTCTTCACTTCGACGATCTGGTCGAGCTTGCGGGCCACGACGCGGTCCTTTTTAAACCAGACCTTGCCGTCATATACGCCCGTAGGCTCGTTGGCCTGGGCGACGATGAAATCGTCCTCCTCATCCGCCGTCAGGTAGATGATGTCGTCCAGGATCTCACGGTTCTTCGCGTCCACCTTGCGGTACGGCGCTTCGATGAAGCCGTACTTGTTGATGCGCGCATAGGTCGAAAGCGAGTTGATGAGACCGATGTTCGGGCCTTCCGGCGTCTCGATGGGGCACATGCGGCCGTAATGGGAGTAGTGCACATCGCGCACGTCAAACGTGGCGCGCTCGCGGTTGAGGCCGCCGGGGCCGAGTGCGGAGAGGCGGCGCTTATGCGTCAGCTCCGCGAGGGGGTTCGTCTGATCCATAAACTGCGAAAGCTGCGAGGAGCCGAAAAACTCCTTGATCGCCGCCGTCACAGGGCGGATGTTGATGAGGTTGGAGGGCATGGCAGTGTCCATATCCTGCAGGCTCATGCGCTCGCGCACCACGCGCTCGAGGCGCGTCATGCCCACGCGGATCTGGTTCTGCAGCAGCTCGCCCACGCTGCGGATACGGCGGTTGCCCAGATGGTCGATGTCGTCCGTGCGGCCGATGCCGTAGTTCATGCCGATGAGGTAGCTGATGGAAGCCACAATGTCGTCCGGCACGATGTGGCGCGGGATGAGGTCGTGGACATGCGCCTTGAGGAACGCCTTGAGGCCGTCCTCGTTGAGTTCCTTCGCCTCAGCGAGAAGCTGCATGAGCGTCGGGTAATGCACCTTTTCGTTCAGGCCCACTTCCTCCGGGTCAAACGCCAGATAGGCCGCCGCGTCCACGAAGTGGTTGCCGAGCACCTTGATCTTTTTGTCCTCCACGGCAAGGTAAACGGCTTTGATGCCAGCGTTTTCGATGGCCTTCGCCGCCTCGCGGGAGATCGTCTCGCCCTCGCCTACAAAGACCTCGCCCGTCGATTTGTCGATGACGGTTTCGGCGCTCACATGCCCCGCGATGCGGGCGGCAAGGGAGAGCTTCTTGTTGAATTTATAGCGGCCGACGCGCGCAAGGTCGTAGCGCTTGTCGAAGAACAGCGCATTGAGAAGGCTGCGCGCGCTTTCTTCCGTCGGCGGTTCGCCGGGGCGTTGGCGCTTATAGATTTCGATCAGGCCATCCTCCACGGATTTTGTGGTATCCTTTTCGAGCGTGGTGAGCAGGCGCTCCTCCTCGCCGAGCAGGTCGATGATCTCCGCGTTGGTGCCGTAGCCGAGCGCGCGCAGCAGGGCGGTAATAAATACTTTGCGCTGGCGGTCGATCTTGACGTACATGATCTCGTTGGAGTCGGTTTCGTATTCGAGCCACGCGCCGCGGTTGGGGATGACCTGCGTAGAGAACAAATGCTTGCCCACCTTGTCGATCGCCTCGGTGAAATACACGCCGGGCGAGCGCACGAGCTGGCTTACGATGACGCGCTCCGCGCCGTTGATGATGAAGGTGCCCTGCTCGGTCATGAGCGGGAAATCGCCCATGAACACGGGCTGTTCCTTTACCTCTCCGGTTTCCTTATTTATAAGGCGCACGGTGACGCGCAGGGGCGCGGAATAATTGACGTCCCGCTCCTTACATTCTTCCACGGAGTATTTCGGGTGATCAAAGTCGATGTTGTAGTCCACAAATTCGAGGACAAGTTTTTCAGAATAGTCGGTAATGGGCGAAATGTCCGCCAACACTTCCTTCAAGTCCTCTGTAACGAACCGCTGATAGGAATTCTTTTGAATTTCGATCAGATCCGGCATGTCGAGAACTTCGTCGATACGGGAGAAGCTCATGCGCTTCCTCGTGCCCATCTGCACCTCATGCACCATCGCGTTCACTCCTATACTAGCACCGCTTGCGCGGCTTGATTGTTGGGCGCGTCATCCCAACGTGCAGTTTTCCCCTTTCGGGCGCATACAATACCCAAAAATTGGAATCAACTTGCGGGTACAACTCAAAAAAGCCGATAATCTCCGCAAATTATCATGCTAACGCAGTTTACTATTGTATCATCGCCCGTCAAGCTTGTCAACGGCAACGTTTCAAGTTTGCGGTGTTTTTTTGCATGCAGCGGTTGGCGGCAGTTTGAGCCGCCTCCGTCCCCTTCACCCCTTTTCCTGCATAAGCGCCATCACCCTTTGGGAGACGAAACGCCATGCCGCAACCGCAGCGCCTGCGGAAAAGCATGCAGCGCAGACCCCCGCCGCAGCGAAGGCCACGCGGGCCAAACCAGCCGCTGCAATGCCAAAAGCGCCGAGCAGAGCACCGCAGGCGCCAAGGAGTGCCTGTTCCAAGAACATCAGTGCAAATGCGCTGCGGCGCGGCGTGCCCGCGCAGCGCATCAAAACGAGCTCCCGCCGGCGTGCGCGCACGCCGATCAGCCCCGTGCAGAGGCCAACGCCCAGGCACAGCGCGCATACGGCCGGCATCAAAGCGCCGCAGAGGCGAATATCCCGTGAAAGGTCTGCAACGGTTTCCTGAAAGAGCTGATCCTGGATCACAAGCGCGAACGGCCCATAGGCGCTGCCGCCCGCAGTCGCGTCAGGCGGCGGGAAGTGCTCCGAAGCCGCAGCACGGAATTCCTCCAGCTTGCGGTTATCCCGCAGGATAAAGCTCGCGCTTTCCGAATACATGACGCGCCCTTCTTCCCGGGCCAGAAGGCTGATGTACGCATATGGGCAAAAGACTGCCTCCGCCTCCATCCCCATTACGCAGCCGATCACGCGGAACGGACGTGGTTCTTTGGAGAGCGCAACCCAATCCGGATAATACTGCGCATGCTGGATAGCGAGCGGGTACGCGTCCCCGAACGTCAGGTTGGATTTCTGCATCACGGTCTCGCTTACGATCAAAAGCGGCTCCTCGCGCGTCATGGACTCCCAGCCGTAGCCATCCATGAACACGACATCCACGCCGTATTCTTTTCCCAGTTCCGGCGCGGAGGCTTGGCTCGTGATGCCAGTCAGCGAGGGCGGGTATTCTATATCCAGGTCGTTCAGCTTTACGGTGAGGGTGACTTTTTTGTTCAAGTCCCGGATATATTGCGTGAGGCCGTATGCGTCGTAGGTGAGCCGGTCCATTGCCCCGGAAAGGAGCAGCCCGTCTGAACGCACACCGTCCGCGCTCGTAACGATGCAGCGGATTTCCATTGCATCATAGGTTCGTTCCAGCTCGTCCTCCTGCTTTGCCTTCGTGGCCGCGAGCAGCGAAAGCAGCACGCATAACGCCGCCGCAAGCGCTGCGGTCGCAAGGCTCGCCCACGGCATGCGCACCATTCTCTTCCAAACATAACGAAATGTCATCCTCATCCCTACCCTCTTCCTTCCCGCATCAGCTCCTGCGGTTTCTTTTTCATCAGCGCAGCGCCTGTAGCCACGGCTGCAAGCAGCACCAGCGCCGCACAGCCGCCCGCAACGGCCCACTGTACGCCAACCGGCCGCACGGCCAGCCCTTCCGCGCCCAGCAGGCTTACCGCCCGCGCAAACAGCAGCTGCCCTGCGCAGCACCCCAGCACGCTCCCCAGCAGCGCAGGAGCCGCGCACCGCAGCACAAACGCCCCGCATGCCGCCCGCTTCTGCACCCCAAGCGAGCGCATTACGCCAAGGTCATGCCGGTTCCTTGCCGCCGCAAGCGCCAGGAACACCCCTGCCGCAAGCGCGAACACCGCCGCGCACCCTGCCGCGACCAGCCGCGCGTTCTCCGCGAACGCCTCCATCGTCGGCAGCACCTCGGAATACCCCTGGTCGTACACCACAAACTTTTCGCTGCTCCCGGGCTTCTGCGCTTCCATTTCCGCAAGGAAGTCCTCCGCATGCCCGTTTTCGATGAGGATCGTATACAGCCCCGGATGCAACGTGATCCTGTAAAGTTCCGTCCCAGGGTCTCCCGGGATGAACACCGTATTCGGGGAAAACGTCAGCTTCCTTCCGTGGAACTGCCATTCCGGCGTTTGGAACAGGCCAACCACCTTATATTCCCGTTCTTCCGAAAGCACATCATCAAATCGTCGGCTATCAAACTTATCGCGCGACCATTCATTTTCCCATGGGGATATTTTCGCTTCAAACAGCGACAATGGAACCGTATCGCCAACGGAGACGCCGTTGAGCTGCGCGAGTTTTTCGCTCATGATGCAGACGGGTGCAACCTGCTCATATTCCCGCGCGGTGAAATCCCGCCCCTCGGTGATATAAAGGTCTCCCCGGTTAAACTGCGGTATGCTGTTGAGCCGCAGGGTTGAGATCACGGTTATGCTGTTGAGGCTGATCTCGCAGTCGCGCAGGGAAACTGCCATTCTTTCATTTTCCGGCCGGGCCAACGTTTCCTCCAGCGTTCCGCTCATTTCAGCGCAGTAGAACTCGAAATCATATTCCTTCGTCTCCGAATCTCTGCGTCCCCATCCTTCTGTGCCAAACCACGGCGCTTCCTCCGGAAAATTACTGTACCCAATGTCCCCGACGATCAGGTACTGCCTGCCCACTTCGTAAAGGTGCGCATTGCTGTCGCCGTTCCCGTAATTATAATAGTGATGCAGCATCGTTTCCGGAACCGTGTAGCTTTCATGCGCAAAGAGCACCTCGTCGATCCGGAAGTTCCATTTTCCATGTTCCAAAGTACCCGACAGAGCCCAATCAGGGTCGAACTCGTCCGGGATCTTTTCCAGGCAAGTGGCGATGACAGCGATCCGGGAATACTCTTCATCGAATTCGGACATGTTTCCCGGAACCAGCAGCAGATTTTTCTCAATGATCTCTTCGTAAGATTTAAACGAGCTGTTCACTTCCAGCTCCCAAGTTTCCTTTAACGAGGTCGCCGTATGCACGCCCGGCCAGTAGCCGCCATATAAAACACGACGGTCCACCATCCCATGCTCCGTCGCGTCCGCTAGCTCGTTCAGTTCTTTGATCTCCGCCTCCCGCGTGCTCGTGTGCAGCGCGATAGTCGTATACCGTTCCGAAAGCCCGGTCATCCCTTCGCCGGAGGCTGCAAGCAGTCCGCCCCCAAGGCATGCCGCCGCCACTGCCGCCGCAAGCAGCAGTGCGAACAGCCCCGTGCGCCATGGCGCGCGGCAGAGCATCCGCAGTTCGGTTCTCGTGAACATAGGCTACCTTCCTTTCAAAGCCGTTTGGGGAAATCAATTTTGATGTGCTGGGTGTGCAGCCCCGGCGTCAGTTCACTTTAGTTCCGCTGTCCTTCAAGGGGTCATTGCAGCTCATAGATCGGCCTTAGACTTTGCGGTTCAGGGCACGGAGGGCCTGAGCAGGGGAACGTTTGGGTACGGATTTGTAAATAACACTTTGAGCAGCGTCTTTCGTAGGTATGCGTACCTTGGGCTGTGTTGTGCCCCAAGTCATAGATTCGCTCGCTATGCCCTTCTGAATACCATTCCCCAATGTCCTCAACAAGATGTCCGCACTTCGTGCAGCGTTCTCTCGTAGTAATACGGCATTCATGCCCGCTTGCCGTAGGATTTCGGTACTCCTTAATATTCGACAATGCTTCATACGTGTGGTTGCATGCCCGCGCATGCGCTGCCGGCGCCACGCCCGCCACGGTGACAAGCGTGAACAGCAGGGTGAGGAATATGGAGATACACTGTTTGAGTTTCATGGTTTCTTCCTCATCTTTCTTTTAAGTAAGTCGGTTTTGGCTCATTTCAGTTCATGCTTGTTCTGGTATTTTCAAGGCTGCACACCCAAGGCACACGTTGTAAGGAATTCGTGAATCTGTTCTGCAAAAATGTTTTCTGTTATTTTCAGTGTACGTTGCTGCCAATCTTTTGTCAATGGGCATTCCCCGCCTGCCGGGAATATATTATTCCCTTGCGCCGCACGGCCTGCAGGCGCGCAAAGCGGGAATCAAATAGCGTGCAGCCGCATAGCCGGTTCGCTTTAATCCCGCTGCACCGCTTTGGGGCAGCATTGCAGCTCGTATGCGGATCTTGGGCTTCTTGCTTCGGGGCATGGCAGGTCTGGGAATGGGATCGTTTGCAGGCGCACCGTATATCCGCACTGGGAGCAGCCTGCCCGGTAGCTATGCGTATGGTCTGCATAGTTATGGCCTAAATTGTAAAGCTGTTCCCTATGCTCTTGAAAGATGCGCTCGGTATCCAGCTCAAAATAGCCGCATATCCGGCATGCTTTGCGCGTCGTTCTGCGGAGTTCATGCTCTGACGCATCCACGTGAAGGTACCGGTTCGTTACCCTTTCATTCCACACATGGTTGCATGCCCACGCATGCGCCGCCGGTGCTGCACTTCCCACGGTGGCAAGCGTGAGCAGCAGGGTGAAGAATAATACATAACGTCTTAGTCTCATTCTTATTTCCTCCTATCTGGATTGAAGAATTAAAGGCCGTTTCCGTTCATGCTTGTTCCGGTTTTTTCAGGGCTGCACGCCCAGGGCGCGCTAGATAAGGGGATCGTTGAGCGTTCTGCGAATGTGTTTTCTGTTGTTTTGAGCGTGTACGTTGCTGCCGGTATTCTGTCAATAGGTATTCCCACCCTATTCCCGCCCTGCCGGGAATATGCGATTCCCTTGCGCCGCGCGGCCCGCAGGTGCGTGAAGAGGATGCTTAAAGCGTATCATGTATCCCCGCATGCGTCAATTCCCGCATTTTGGCGTTTTCCACAATTTACAAATTCGCAACAAAAAGCCCCGCGCGGAAGGGTTTCCGTGCGGGGTCTATGCCGTTTTTTGTAAGGTTATTTGATCTTCGCAAATATCATCCGCCCGGCGGAGGTTTGCAGCACGCTCGTCACCACGGCCTCCACCGCATCGCCAACGCGCTTGCGCCCGCCGTCCACGACGATCATCGTGCCGTCGTCCAGATAGGCCACGCCCTGCCCGGCCTCCTTGCCTTCCTTGACGATCGTCACCATCATCTCCTCGCCCGGAAGCACGACGGGCTTTATGGCGTTGGCAAGCTCGTTGATGTTGAACACCGGCACCCGCTGCACACCCGCCACTTTGTTGAGGTTATAATCGTTCGTCACGACCACGCCGCCCATGTCGTAGGCGAGCTTGATGAGCTTTGCGTCCACCTCGGCGATGTCGTCATAATCCGTTTCATTCACCTTGATGGGGACGTCTAGCTCCTGCTGCATCTTGTTGAGGATATCAAGCCCCCGGCGGCCGCGGTTGCGCTTCAAAGGATCTGCGCTGTCCGCGATGTGCCTGAGCTCCTGCAGCACGAACCCGGGCACGATGAGCGTCCCTTCGATGATGCCCGTGCGGCAGATGTCCGCGATCCGCCCATCGATGATAACGGAAGTATCGAGGATCTTCGGCCGCGCAACGCCGCTGGTCTTGCCCGTTTTGTCCTTCTGCCCGCGTTTGAACCAAGAGGGGATGTTGATCTCCCCCTTGCGCTTGGTCACGATCGACCAGCCCAGATAGCCGAACATCACATAAAGCGCGATGTTAACGATCAGCCGCAGCCAGCTGAACGGGATGCTCGCCGTCAGCGTGCTCACGAGGAACGCGATCACAAGGCCGATCATGAGCCCGACTACGCCGAAAAAAATATCCACGAGCGCCATGTCGGCAAGCATCGCCTCCGTCTCGTGGATGAAGGCCGCGAACACGGAGATCAGGCGCGGGGAAAAAATAAAAGTAATGATGCCGCAAATCAGCCCCGACGCGATGAAGATCACCGGGATTACCCAGGGGATCAGCCTGTCATACATGCTCATCATGCCCAAAGAAACAAAGATCTGGTTGACCGCTTCCACGATCCCGATGCCGATCACGATGCCAAGAAGCGTCGCAAACCAGCGCGCGATCTTTCTAGCCAATAAAGTCACACTCCTTTTTTGCGCGCCGCGTCGCGGCGCAAAATCCCGGAAGAGCTCACATGCCGATTGTGAGGGACAGCTCCTCTACATCGCGGCCGCTCGCCGCCGCAAGCTCCGCCAAAAGCACCTGGCGAGCGCCGGACAGCATCTTCCGCTCGCCTGCGGAAAGGCCCTTCTCTTCATCCCGTTTGCACAGGCATTTTACAACGTCTGCAACGTCATAAATATTGCCGCCGCGCAGCTTGTCGTAGTTCTCGCGGTAACGCTTATTCCAGTTGCCGTTCTCCAGGCGGGGTTTCTCCTGCAGGAACTGAAGCACGCGTTCGCATTCCTCCGCCGAGATCATATACCTTAGGCCGATGCGCTCCGCGCTTTCCACGGGAACCAGCGCCGTCATCTTTCCAACGAGGAAGCGCAGCACATAGTATTGCGCCGGGACGCCGAGCACCGTCCGCTCCTCAATCGCTTCAATTACGCCAACGCCATGCATCGGGTAACACACCTGGTCTCCGACCTGAAACATGGTTCCCCCTTCCTTTCTTTGAAATCCATCGCACAGAGTTGAAAGCACAGCAAGCCGCCAAACGGAACATAGATTGTCTCTAGTTTAATTATACGTCCCGTTCCGCGCGATGTCAAAAGAAAAGGGGAGCAGGAGCGCGGGGAACGCGCTCCTGCGCATTGTTTCGTCAAATATTTCCTTTATTTTCCGGAGACCGTCAGCTTCCCGGCAAGCACGCTCGGGCTGCCGAAGCAGGAGCCGCCCGGCAGGCCGAAGCGCAGGTCGCTGCCCACGGCTTCCACGCCGCGCATCAGCGAGAGGAAGGAACCGCTCACGGTGATCTGTTCCACCGCGCGCACCACCTTACCGCCCTCCACCAGCTTGCCGGAGGCAAGCAGCGAAAACTCGCCGGAGATGGTGTTGAGCCCGGCGTGCAGGCCGCTCACATCCGTGATGATGACGCCGTCCCCGAGCCTTGCAACGAGCGCGTCGAAATCTTCCGCCCCCGCCTTCAGATAGAAGTTCGTCGGCATCACGCCGACCGGCGCGGCAGTATCCGCCCGCCCGCCGTTTCCGGTGGATGCCACGCCCGCCTTCTTCGCCGTTTTCAGGTTGTGCAGCAGCGTCCTGAGCACGCCGCTTTCCACCACGGCTTTCTGCGCGCAGGGTACGCCTTCCGCATCAAACGCGCGCGGGTTCACCGCATGGAACGGATCATCCAATATGGTAACGCAGGGCGCGGCGATCGTCTCGCCTTCCTTGCCCGCGAGCAGGGAGAGCCCCTTTTGCGCCGCATCCGCGGAGAACATCGGCGAGAACGCTGCGAGCAGATCCGCCATCGCCTGGTTTTCAAACAGGATGCGGTATTCCCCCGCCGGCACGGGCGCGCCGCCAAGCTGTTCCACCGCGCGCGCGGCGGCTTCCTTGGCGCAGCCCTCCACATCGAACACGCCGTCATCCACGCGGAATGCGAAGCCATCCTTCACCTGCCCCTCCGCAGAGGCGACCGGCACAACGTAGGAATACGCCACGCGCTCCTCGCCTTCGGCGTCAAGCCCCAGCGTGTTGCAGATGCGCGTCACCGCGCTCACGCTGCCCACGGCGCTGCGCATCACGCGCGCAATGCGCGGATCCTGCGCTTTTGCAGCCCGCTCAAGGGCCATCGCAAGCTCGATTTTCTCCCGTTCAGAGGCTGTATCCACGCGGCATTCCCGCTTCGGAAGCGCCTGGTATTCACATTTGCCCTGCATGGGGTGGTCATCCTCGTTTTCGATCGCACGGGCATTGTCCATCGCGCGCAGCACAAGCGTTTCCGGCGCTTCGAGGCTTTCGGTGTACGCATAGCCGTTCTTCCCCGCAAGCTGCACGCGCAGGTTCAGCCCGCGCTCCCGAGAAACGGAGTAGGAGTCGAGCTGTTGCTCGAGCACCATCGCCAGGAAGGAATCGCCTTCCACAAAATACAGCTCCGCCGCGTCGCAGCCCTTCGCAAGCGCGGTTTCAAACGCCTTTTCCTTGAATTGATTGAAGTCCATTACAGCTTGCCTCCTTTTCCGCCCACAGTGATGCCGCGCACGCGGATGCGCGGCTGGCCCACGTTCGTCGGTACGCTGCCTGAAAGGGAGCCGCACATGCCCGGGCTCATCCACATATTCCTGCCAATGCGGTCGATCTGCATCAGCACGTCCGCCCCGCGGCCGACGAGCGTCGCCCCGCGCACCGGGCAGAAGATCTTGCCGTCCTTCACCCAATAGGCTTCCCGCACGGCAAAGTTGAATTCGCCCGTGAGCGGGTTCACGCTGCCGCCGCCCATCGCTTTGGCAAAAAGGCCCTCGCCCATCGTGCGCAGCATCTCCTCCTCATCGTCCGTGCCGGGTGCAAAGAAGGTGTTCGTCATGCGCGAGGTGGGTGCATAGGTGTATCCCTGCCGCCGGGAGCTGCCCGTGCGCGGGTGGTTCATGAGGCGGCTTCCGAGCAGATCCACCAGGTAGCTTTTGAGCACGCCGTTTTCAATGAGCACGTTGCGCTGCGTGGGCATGCCCTCGTCGTCCACATGGAGGGAGCCCCACTCGCCGGGCATCGTGCCGTCATCCACAGCGGTCACAACATCGCTTGCGATCTTCTGGCCAAGTTTGCCGCAAAATTCCGAATTCCCCTTAGCGACGCTCGTCGCCTCCAGGGAATGCACGCAGGCCTCGTGCAGGATTACGCCGCCGAAGCCGCCGTCAATCACCACCGGCACGAAGCCCGCCGGGCAATCCGGCGCGTGCAGCATAGTCGCCGCCATGCGCGCCGCTTCGCTGCCGAGGGCGGCCATATCCAGCTTGCGGAACTGTTCAAAGCCCTCGCCGCGGCCGGGGCTGACCGCGCCGGTCTGTGCCTCGCCGTCCTTCATGGCGACGGCGTTGAAGCTCACGCGGCCGCGGGGCCGCCTGTCCTCCGCCCAGACGCCGTCGCTCGTGGCGATGAGCACGCGCTGATCCACGTCGACGTAATTTGCCGTCACCTGCGTGATCTCGTCCGAATTGGCGCGCGCAGCCTTCACACCGTCGCGCAAAAGCGCGATGCGCGCCGCGTTGTCCACCGTGGAATAGGGGGCTTCCGGCGCTTGCGCGCAGGCCCGCGTCACGGAAAACGCCTGCGGTTCGCATTCCTTCGCGCCGGAAAGCGCCGCCGCGGCCGCGCGGGCTGCCGCCATGAGCGCCGCTTCGCTTGTGTCCGCGGAATAGGCGTATACGCTCTTGCCGCCCTGGAGCACGCGCACGCCCGCGCCGCTGCGGCGGGTATACTGCGCGTTTTCCACCTTGCCATCCACCATGGATACGCTGTTTTGCTCCGTATCCTCCATGTAGAGCTCGCTGTAATCGCCGCCCGTCTGGAGCGCCGCCGCGAGTACGTTTTGTGCGATCCGTTTCTCGATCAAATCCCTTTTTCCTCCTTATTCATTCTTTTCTGCCGGTTCCCCTCCCGGCGTTTTGAGCTTGCCGCTGCGGATGTGGTTCTGGCGGATCTTCGCCTCGTTCCCGAGCTCGCCCGGGATGTAGTACCGCCGGCCCTTCACCGAAGGCGGCATATATTCCTGCGCCACTACGTGGCCGGGATAATCGTGCGGGTATTTGTACCCCTTGCCGTGTCCGAGCTTTTCCGCGCCGCGGAAAGCTGTATCCCGCAAATGGATGGGGACAGGCTCGTCCGGCACGTCCTTCGCGTCTGCAAACGCCGCGTCGATCGCCATGACGACAGCGTTGGATTTCGGGCTTTCGCACAGGAAGATGATCGCCTGCGCGAGCGGCAGCTTCGCCTCCGGCATGCCGATGTGCTCGAGCGCCGTCGCCGCGCTCACGGCCTGCACCATGGCCTGCGGGTTCGCTAGGCCGATGTCCTCCGACGCATGGGCGATGAGCCTGCGCGCGATAACGCGCGGGTCCACGCCCGCGTAGATCAGCCGGGCAAACCAGGCGAGCGCCGCGTCGCTGTCCCCGCCCCGTAGGCTTTTGCAGAAAGCGGAAAGCATATCGTAAAACTGCTGGTCGTCGCACTTGACGACCTTCTGCTGCACGGACTCCGCCGCGATCTCCCGGTCGATGCGGATCACGCCGTTTTCGGGCGGTGTAGTGAGCACAGCGAGCTCCAGCGCGTTGAGGGCGCTGCGCGCGTCCCCGTTTGCGATGCGCGCGATGTGCTCGAACGCTTCCGGCTCGATCTCTACATTATAATTGCCAAGCCCGCGCTCCTTGTCCGCAAGGGCATTGCGCATGGCCTGCGCCACATCCTCCGTGGTGAGCGGATAAAACTGGAACAGGCGGCAGCGGGAGACGACCGCTCCCGTCATCGAGACCATCGGGTTTTCCGTCGTGGAGCCGATAAAGCGGATCACGCCGCTCTCGAGCGCAGGCAAGATGCTGTCGCTCTGGGTTTTGGACCAGCGGTGGCATTCGTCCAGCAAAAGGTAGGTGCTCTGGCCATACAGTGAAAGGGTGTTTTGCGCCTCGTCTATGACGGCGCGCACCTCCTTCACCCCGGCGGTGACGGCGTTAAGCTTTGCGATGCGCGCGCCCGTCTGGTTGGCAATGACGTTTGCAAGCGTGGTTTTGCCGCAGCCCGGCGGGCCGAAAAAAATGGAGCTTGTGAGGCTGTCCGTCTCGATCGCCCGGCGCAGCAGGCGGCCCTTGCCGACGATGTGCGCCTGGCCGATAAATTCATCCAGCGTGCGCGGGCGCATGCGGTCCGCAAGCGGCGCACGCTTTCCTGCGTTTCCGGAAAACAGATCCATAGCGATGCTTCCTATCCCATTATTTTCTAAATATTATAATTGACCCTCCGTCTTTACACAATCCTCCGTTTTCGTTATAATCCGATATGTTGCAATGTTTTCACGATTCCGCCGCAGTGCCCGGAGCGCCTGCGGGGTTGACTTGAAGCGGGCTTTAAGTGGTAAGATAAAGCCTGCCAACACGCAAAAACGCCACATGGAAAGGATGCCTTCACACATGGGTTTGGGCCGTACCGTCGACGTGCTTGATGAAAGCATGCACCCGACGCGCATCATTTGGCGGCTGGCATGGCCGACCGTCCTTGAACAGCTTCTCATCATGATCGTACAATATGTGGACACGGCAATGGTGGGTTCCCTCGGCAAAAACGCGACCGCCGCCATCGCCGTGACCTCTTCGTTCACCTGGCTGATGGGCGGCATTTTTTCCGGCATCGCGCTTGGTTTCGGCGTTCCGGTCGGCCGCTATATCGGCGCAGGCAAGCCGGAGCAGGCAAAAGCCGTTGTCCGCCAATCCGTGCTTGCGATCCTCGGCTTCGGCCTCCTTTCAACGCTCATCATGCAGTTCCTCGCACCGCACCTGCCCGTCTGGCTTGGTGCGGAAGAAGCGATCCGTGCGGACGCCTCGGCGTATATCGCCATTGTGAGCGCCGTGTACCTGTTCACCCTTTCCATCAACGTATGTTCCAATATCCTGCGCTGCGCGGGCGACACGCGCACGCCGCTCGTGTTCAACATCGCCACAAACGTCATCAACGTGGTGCTCAACACGCTGCTCATCTTCCCGACGCGCACCGTGAACCTGTTCGGCCTTAGCTTTACAATGTGGGGCGCAGGCTGGGGCGTGCGCGGCGCGGCCGCCGCCACAGCGATTGCCACAGCCTTCTCCGGCATCATGCTCCTGAGCGCGCTGTTCCGCCCGTCGTTCCCCGTCTCCATCCGCCTGAAGGACAAATTCCGCTTCGACCAGGCGATCTTCAAGGACATGGTGCGCCTTGGCTCCCCGGTCACGTTCGAGCGCGTGACGATCTCGCTCGGGCAGGTGGCCGTTACCGCTATGGTCACGGCGCTCGGCACGGCGGAGCTCGCCGCGCACAGCCTCGCCAACACCGCGGAATCCATCACCTATATGCCCGCGTTCGGCTTTTCCGCCGCGGCAACGACGCTCATCGCCCAATCCCTCGGCGCAGAACGCCCCGCGCTTGCGAAGCGTTTTGGGCGCTATTGCACGCTCGGCGCCGTGCTCTTCATGACCGCCATGGGCGTGGTGCTTTTCTTCAGCGGGCAGTTCCTGGTTTCGCTGTTCACGCCGGATCTGGAGGTGATCGCCCTCGGCGGCGCAGTGCTGCGCATCGAGGCGCTCGCCCAGCCGTTCTCCGCGCTTTCGATGGTCGTATCCGGCATCATGCGCGGCGCACGGCAGACGAAGATCACCTTTGTGATCGCGCTCGCCGGCATGTGGGTGGTGCGCATCCCGCTTGCGCTCCTGCTCCTGCATACCACGGACCTTGGCCTCACCTGTGCCTGGATCGCCATGGCGAGCGACCTATGCGTGCGCGGCCTGCTCGCGCTGTACTATTACCGCAAGGGCACCTGGCTTGCAAACGGCGGCATTTCCGCCTGACACACTCCCGTTTCAACCAAAACGAATTACAAACCGGCCAGGGCTGCTGCTCCGGCCGGTTTTCTTTTTATATGCCGGGGGCGGACTCCATCGCCCGTTCCAGCACAGCGGCAGCCGCCGCTTCTGCCGCCGCGGGATCCTCCATGCAAAAACGGGCATCCGGTCCGGAGGCAAGCGCGTCAAGCAGGGCGCTCCCGCCGTCCCAAAAGCCAAGGACGATCACCTCCGCCCCACAGCCCCGGCGTTCCTCCGGCGCAAGCGCCGTGCCGAACACCGCGGGCGTTTCCGCGCCCCTTCGGGCCTTGAGCGCATCCGCCAGGCGCACCGCGCGTGCCGCGTTCCCCGCCGGGAAGGCCTCGCCGCCCGAGAGCACGACCACGACCGCGCGCCGCCTGATCCGTTCGGAAAGCGGGCGGCGGTTCAGGAGCCGCAGCGCCCGGGCGAGGCCCGCCGCATGATCCCCGCCGCGCTGCACCGGGCTTGCGTCGATGCAGGCGAGCACGTCGGCGAGCGTTCCCGTCAGCGGGCAGGACCAGCGGGAGGAACCCGCCTCCCCAAACGCGCAGAAGGCTACGCGGTTTTCCCCGTTTTCCGCGAGCACAGCGGCTGCCAGCATGCGGGCAAGCGCCTTCGCAGCCTGCTCCCGGCCAAAACAGCCGCACGCTTCGCTGCACGCAATGCGCACGGGCGCGCCGTTCTCATCCTGCGTAAAATGGTAGCGCCAGGGCTGCCAGCCGTGCGCCTCCGGCTCCGAAAGGAAGCTGTGGCAAAACCGGTATTCCCGTTCTAAGGAAAGCGCCACCCACGCGCCCACCGCCTCATCATAAACGGAAAGCTCTCCCGCGCCCGCCGCCTCCCCGGCGGCAAGCGGCGCTGCGCGCGGGAACGTTGCGCCCGCCGCAGCTTCCTCCGCATCCACCGCCACAGGCTTTAAATAAAAATGCTCCGGATTGAGGCATGGGCAGGCAAGCCAGGGCTCCTCCGCCGCTGCGCCGGAAAGCGCAGTCATCGCGGAAGCGTCCATCAGGAGGATCACGTCCACCCCGCCCGGCTCCGCCGCGCGTGCCAGCGCGCATATATGGCACGCAAGCAGAAGCGCCAACGCGGCCGCGGCCGCGCGCCGCGCCCTTCGTCCCAACAGATCCAAATACATCTTCCCGCCTCCCGCAATTCATGTCGCCGCGTATACCGGCAACAACATCATGCAACAAAAGGGCGGCGTTTGCATCCCTTTCGGGCGGATACGATGCGCTTCTTGGAACTTTCCCCGGGTTCGCGCGCATACCGCGTTTTTTGGCAAACAAAAAACCGCCGGAGCGGTTCAGCTTGTCAAAAAAGGCTCTCCGAGATTGTCAAGGGCCGCAGCCCCTGACTTTTGATCGCGAGCAGCGACCTGTGCGGTGCGAGCGAAAAGCCTTGCGCCGCAAGGCTTTCTTTACACGGAGCGCTGGCCGCGCCACCGGCGCAAGCGCGACGTGAATCCCTCGATAAAGTGGCATCTGACACTTTATCGACAGCCTAAACCGCCGGGGCGGTTTTAAGCTGTGAAAGATAAATCCTTGCATTTACAGTACCTCGGTGAGCACCTTCACAAAGAAGATCGCAAGCACGATGAGGATGATGGGCTTCACGGCCTTCGCGCCGCCCTTTGCGAAGAAGCGCGTGCCGATATAGTTCCCGGCAAGGCTAAAGCAGCCCGCCGCAAGGCCGAGCGGGAAGATCACCTTGCCGTTGAAAAGATACACCGCGAGCGCGGCGACGTTCGTGGAAAGGTTGATGACCTTTGCGATGCCGTTCGCCTCCGAGAGACGCATGTGCGCAAGCCCTGTCAGCAGCAGGATCAGGAACGTTCCGGTGCCGGGGCCGTAAAAGCCGTCGTACGCGCCGACGGTGAGCGCGACCGCCACCGAAACGGCGATGGTTTTTCCCTGCGGAAGCGGCTCTTTTTCCGCATCGCCCGCAAGCGCCCTGCCCCGCAGCACATAGGCCGCCGCGAGCGGCAGGATCACGAGCATGATGAGCTTGAACACGCCGTCTCCGATTAAAAGCGCGAGCTCCGCGCCGCAGGAGGAGCCGATGAGAGCGCTGACAGCGCAAAACACTGCGAGCTTCCAGCGGATGTAGCCGCTCTTCGCGTAGCGGAACGTCGCAAGGGCGGTGCCCATGCCGGAGCTCAGCTTGTTTGTGCCGATCGCCATGTGTACCGGCACGCCGGAGATCAGGTAAGCGGGCAGGGAGATCAATCCGCCGCCGCCCGCGACCGCGTCCACAAAGCCCGCGATGAAAACGAGCGGGCATACGATGAGATACGAAACGAACGCTTCCAAAGGAACCTCTTCCCCGCGGGAAGATCTTCAAAGCACCCGCGGACAAGCAACAGTATATATGGTTTCCCCCGGTTTGTACAGGCGTTCCCCGCGTTGACGCGCGCCGCCGCCTTCATTATAATTAATAAGGAATCGGGAACATCCGCCAAAATATGCCCCACAGGAGAAACGCATGTATATCGCAGACCTTCATATCCATTCCAGCTATTCCCGCGCCACCAGCCGGGACTGCGACTTGCCGCACCTCGACCTTGCCGCGCGCAACAAGGGCATCCTCCTCGTCGGCACTGGGGATTTCACGCATCCCGCCTGGCGCGCCGCGATGCGCGAACAGCTCGTCCCTGCGGAGGAAGGGCTTTACATGCTGCGCCGCGAATTCCGCCTGCCCGCCGAGGCCGCCGGCGCGGACGAGCCCGCGCGTTTCCTCGTCACGGGCGAGATCAGCACCATCTATAAGAAGGGCGGCAGGACCCGCAAGGTACACAGCCTCATTCTCCTGCCGGGACTCAGCGCGGCGGATGCCCTTGCCCAACGCCTTGATGCCATCGGCAACATCCGCTCGGACGGGCGGCCCATCCTCGGCCTCGACTGCGAGGACTTGCTCGAGATCACGCTCGACACCTGCCCGGAGGCCATGTTCATCCCCGCGCATATCTGGACGCCGCACTTTTCGCTGTTCGGCGCGTTTTCAGGGTTCGATACAATCGAGGAATGCTTTGGCGGCCTCGCGGGCGAGATCCATGCCCTCGAGACCGGCCTTTCCTCTGACCCGCCCATGAACTGGCGCGTCAGCGCGCTCGACCGTTTTACGCTCGTCTCCAATTCGGATGCCCATTCCCCCGCAAAGCTTGGCCGGGAGGCAAACTGCATCGAAGCGCCGCTTTCCTATCCTGCGCTGCGGCACGCTCTGCAAACCGGCGAAGGCTTTCAGGGCACCATCGAATTCTTCCCGGAAGAAGGGAAGTACCACCTGGACGGCCACCGGAACTGCGGCGTGCGCCTCGAGCCGGAGGAAACGCTCCGCCTCGGCGGCAAATGCCCGGTCTGCGGCCGGAAGCTAACCATCGGCGTGCAGCACCGCGTGCTCGCCCTTGCAGACCGGGCCGAAGGCTTCCTCCCGCCAGACAGGAAACCGTACGAGAGCCTCGTCCCCCTGCCGGAGCTGATCGCCGCCGCCATGGGCACGTCTGCTGCGGGGCAAAAGGCCCAGCGGCAATACGAGGCGCTTCTGCGCGCGCTCGGCCCGGAGTTCTACATTTTGCGGGAAGCGCCCCTCGCGGAAATCGAGCGGGCAGCGGGGCCCTGCATCGCGGAAGGCGTGCGCCGCCTGCGCGCCGGGCAGGTGGCGCGCACCGGCGGGTACGACGGCGAATACGGCAAAATCACGCTCTTTTCCCCAGAGGAGCGCGCCGCGCTGCAAGGGCAGCTCTCGCTGTTCGGCGCGGCCGCGCCGGAAGCCTCCGCACAGAAAAAGCCTGCCGCTGCACTGCCGGCAGAGCCAGCGCGGGCGCAGGCAAGCACGCCGGAAGCGCCGCGCGCAGACGCGCTCAACGCGGAGCAGCGCAGCGCCGTCGAAACGGAAGAGCCCGCCGTCGCCGTCATCGCAGGGCCGGGCACGGGCAAGACGAAAACGCTCGTCGCCCGCATCGCGTATTTGATCGAAACGCGCGGCGCAAAGCCCGCGGAGATCACGGCGGTGACGTTCACCAACCAAGCCGCCGCGGAAATGCGTGAACGCCTTGCGGCGCGCCTTGGCGGCAAACAGGCGCTCGCCGGCATGACCATCGGCACGTTCCACGCCGTCTGCCTCGGCCTGCTTCCCCAAAAACCGCTCCTCGGCGAAGCGGAGGCGGAGCTCCTCGTGCAGGAAGCACTCGGCGCCGCCGGCTCCCCAGCTTCCGTGCGCGACGCGCAGCGCGCCATTTCGCGTGTAAAGAACGGAGCTTCCCTGGAGGAAGCGGCGCTCGACCCCCGCGTATACGAAGCGTACTGCGCGGCCTGCCGCGCCCTTGGCGCGCGGGATCTGGACGACCTGCTGCTCGAAGCGCTTGACGCCGCCGAAAACGAGCCCGCCGGGAAGCGGAAGCGCGCCCGGTTCCGCCACCTGCTCGTGGACGAATTCCAGGACATCAACGCCGTGCAGCGCAAGCTGGTACGCGCCTGGGCCAAGGGTGGGGAGAGCCTCTTTGTGATCGGCGACCCAGATCAGTCCATCTACGGCTTCCGCGGCGCGAGCGCCGTCTGCTTTGACGAGCTTCGGGCGGATTTCCCCGCGCTTTCCACTATCCGCCTCCGCACCAACTACCGCTCCACGCCGGAGATCCTCGCATGCGCGCGGCAGGCCATCGCGCGCAACCCGGGCGGCCCGCGGGAGCTGCTCCCTGCGCGGCCAGGCGGGGCGGCGGTGCGCCTGCTGCGCGCGGAAACGCCGTTTGCCGAGGGCGTCTGGATTGCCAAGGAGATCGCGCGCATGGCGGGCGGGCTGGACATGCTCTCCGCACACGCGCGCGCCGGGAACCGGCAGGAGGATGCGCGCCCGTTTTCCGACCTGGCAGTCCTTTGCCGCACCCACCGCCAGTTGGAGGCCGTCGAAGCCTGCCTGCGGCACGACGACATCCCCTGCATCGTGTCCGGCCGCGGCAGCGAGCTTGCGGACGGCGCGGTGCAGGGCGCGCTCGCCTTCTTCCGCTTCCTGCTGAACCCCGCGGACGCGCTCTCCCTCCGCGCCTGCCTGCGCCTTGCCTTCGGCTGCACGGATGCAGACGCCGCCCGCGTAAGCGCGTCCACATCGCGCTTGTCCACGCCGGGCGCGTCCCCAGGCACATTCTCCCCGGAAGCGCTGCGTGCAGCCGGCTGCCCGGAAGCGTTCCTTTCCGCCTGCGCGGACTTTCTTCCGCGCACTGCACACGAAAAGCCGCGCAAGCTCGTGGAGCGCTATCAGGCGGAGTACGCGCCGGATGCGCCCGCGCTCACGCGGCTTGCCGAGCTTGCTGCTTACTATGCGGACATGGCGGGGTTCCTGCACGCGCTTGCGCTCGGCGAGGAGGCGGATCTGCGCCGCGCGGCCGGGAAAGCCTATTCCTCCGGCGCGGTGCGTCTGATGACGCTGCACGGCGCAAAGGGCCTCGAATTCCCGGTCGTGTTCCTCGCCGGGCTTTCCGCAGGCGCGTTCCCGCTGGAACGCGAGGGTATGGTTTCTGACCTGGAAGAGGAGCGGCGGCTCTTCTTCGTGGGCATGACCCGCGCGCGGGATGAGCTGATCCTGACCGCGCCGAACCCACCCTCTGAATTTTTGCGGGAACTCCCGGATTCCATCCTGCGCGAGACCGCACGCAGGCGCCATGCGGAACAGGGGAAGCAGCTCACGCTGTTCTGACCCTGCCCCTTGACGGGTACGCACGTTTGCGGTATGATAATGCTGCACTTAAAGTGAGCTTTAAGTGCAGCTTTTCATATTTCCATTGTTCTGCAACAAGGACGGACCAACAGCGAGAACGTAAGAAGGAGAATTCTATGCCCTATACCATCGGCGAAGCCGCCGCGCGCATGCACCTGAGTGCGCCTACCCTGCGCTATTACGACAAGGAAGGCCTGCTCCCCTTTGTGGACCGCAGCGAGAGCGGCATCCGCGTATTCAAGGAATCGGATTTCGAATGGCTCCGGCTGATCGAATGCCTAAAGGCGACCGGCATGCCTATCCGGGACATCAAGCAGTTCATCGACTGGTGCCTGGAAGGGGATGCGACGCTGCCGCAGCGGCGGGACATGTTTTACGAGCGCAGGCGCGCCGTCCTCAAACAAATGGAAACGCTGCAGGCTACGCTCGATGTGATCGACTACAAATGCTGGTATTATGACGCCGCCGCGAAGGCCGGCTCCGCCGCTTCCCTGCAAAACCTCACGCTGGAGGATCTGCCGGAGGATGTGCGCAAGCTCCGCGAGCGCATTCTCGCGCGCTGCGGCTGCTGAAAGGGGCAAGGCGGCCTAACAATAAAACGCCACGCAAAAAGCGGACGCCTGCGCGTCCGTTTTTATGCACCCTCTATTCCGCCACGCCGAGCGTTTCCAAGGTATAGCCGCTCACGATGGCTGAAGAGGCGAATATGAGTGTGTCGGAGGCCAGTGTGGAACACAGCACGCAGTCCGACCGCTCGTTGTGCAGCAAAATTTTCAAAACGCTTCCTGTATCGTCCCCCGCACACGCCGTTAAAATTTAAGGCAAGGCGCCTTGTAACAAAACGCGCGCTGCGGCGTTTCATTAACAACTGGGAAAGGAGGATGCCGATGACGCGCGAGGATTTCTACCGGGACAATTATCGGATCGTTTACGGCTACCTGCTCTCCCTTTCCGGCAGCGCAGCCATTGCGGAGGAACTTGCTGCCGAGACGTTCCTGCGCGCGCTGCAAAAGCCGGCGCTCTATGACGGGTGCTGCAAGCCTTCCACCTGGCTGTGCGCCATCGCAAAAAACCTGTATTTCAGCGAAGTCCGGCGGCAAAAGCGGTATGCGCCCTTCCCGGAGGATATTCCTGCGGAGGCCGTCCCTTTCGAGGACTGTTTTCTCGACCGGGAGACAGCCCATGCGGCGCTTGCCGCCGCAAAGAAGCTCCGGGAGCCTTACCGGGAAGCGTTCTTCCTCCGGCTTTCCGGCCTCCCGTTTCGGGAGATCGGCGATGCGCTGGGCAGGACGGAAACCTGGGCGCGCGTAACGTTTTTCCGCGCGAAGGCCATGATTTTAAACGAATTGGAGGAAACGCCATGACGAACTGCAGCATCGTCCGGGATCTGCTCCCGCTGTACGCGGACGGGCTTGCGAGCGCGGAAAGCGCTGCGCTCATCGAGACGCATGTGAAGGAGTGCCCCGCCTGCCGGGCGGAGCTCGCGCGCATGCAGGCCCCGCTTTCTGAGGAAGCTGCCGCGCAAAGCCTGGATTACAAAAAAGCCCTTTTCCGGGAAAAGCGCCGCACCATGAAGCGGACGGCATCATTTTCCATCGCCGCGCTGCTGCTTGGCACGATAATCTGCCTACTCGTGTTGCTCAGCAAAGGGTATTTTCACATCGCGGCACGCGAAGCCGCGCCGGATGGCAGCATGACCGCCACGGCCTATCGCGGCGACGTGACCGGCATCTTCCCAAAGGCCGGCGGCTTTACGCTCAAAACCGTCTGCACCAGCCGCGATCGCGGCTATTACTTAACAACTTATTTGGGCGCAGAGTTCGGCGGCATGTGGTGGTCGCCCAGCGGGCGGTATCTCGCCGTATCCATGCAGGATGCGGAGGGCACGCGGCTCGTGATAGACGATTACGCCGGCAACCATACCATAAATGTCAGCCTGCTTTTCGGCGTCGCGGAAGGCGCGCAATACACTTTCGTGCAGTGGCGGGAGGACGACGCCATGCTCATACGCTATGCGTATTGGGACGAAGCGGGGGCGGAACATGCCGGTTATTTCTGGTATTCCTGCGAAAGCTGGAGCGTCTCGGGCATCGTGGAGTTGCCGGTTGGAGAAGCGCCTGCAGAATGATGCTCAATTCCGAGCGCACCGCTTGTATTTTCGGGGATTCAGCGTTATAATTCAGGGTTAGAAAAACATGCAGCAAGGGCTGCGGAAAGAAGAAATGGAATGACGAAAATCGATATTTTTTCCGGTTTCCTGGGCGCCGGCAAAACCACGCTCATCAAAAAGCTGATCCGCGAAGCATACGCGGGCGAAAAGCTTGTTTTAATTGAAAACGAATTCGGCGAGATCGCCGTGGACGGCGGGTTTCTGCAGGATTCCGGCGTGGAAATCACCGAGATGAACTCCGGCTGCATCTGCTGCAGCCTCGTGGGCGACTTTGCGGAAGCGCTCAAGAAGGTGCTCTCCCAGTTCGCACCGGACCGCATCCTCATCGAACCATCCGGCGTAGGCAAGCTGAGCGACGTGATCCGCGCCGTGCAGGGCGTGGACTCCAAGGAGCTTGCGCTCAACAGCTTCACCGCCGTAGTGGACGCCAACAAGTGCAAGCTGTACATGAAGAACTTCGGCGAATTCTTCAACGACCAGGTGGAGCATGCAGGCGCGATCGTCCTTTCCCGCACGGATTCCATCCCGGAGGACAAGCTCTCCACGGCAGTAGCGCTGCTCCGGGAGCATAACCCCTCCGCCGTGATCGTCACAACCCCCTGGGATCAGCTTGACGGCGCGCAGATCCTCGCCGCTATGGAGCGCAAGGATACGCTCGCGGCTGCGCTGACGCAGCTCGCTTCCGAATCGGAGGAAGATGAAGTATGCCCCGTCTGCGGCCATCATCATGAGCATGAACATGAACACGAACACGGCCATGAGCACGACCATGACCACGAACACGGCCATGAGCACGACCATGACCATGAACACGGCCATGAGCACGAGGCATGTTCCTGCGGCCATCATCATGACCATCACCACCATCATGGCCACGATGCTGACGAGGTGTTCGTAAGCTGGGGAATCGAGACGACCCACAAGTTCAGCCGGGAAGAGCTCGAGAACGCGCTCGCGGCGCTCAGCAATGAGGCGCAATACGGCCTCGTGCTCCGCGCAAAGGGCATGGTCGCCTGCACGTGCGGCAAGTGGCTGCATTTTGACCTTGTGCCCGGCGAAAGCGAGGTGCGCGAAGGCCCCGCGCCGATCACTGGCAGGCTCTGCGTGATCGGCTCAAAGCTCAACGAAGCCGCGCTTGCGGCGCTCTTCCCGACGCGCTGACGCGGAGGCGGTATGGCTATGGAGATTCCGGTTTATCTGTTCACCGGCTTCCTGGAAGCGGGAAAAACGCGTTTCATCCAGGAGACGCTGGAGGATAAGCGCTTCAACGCGGATGAACGCACACTGCTGCTGCTGTGCGAGGAGGGCGAGGAGGAATATGCCCCGGATACCTTCGCGGGCGGCAACGTGTTCATCGAGATGATCGAGGAGGAAAGCGGCCTTGCCGCAACGCGCCTTGCTGCGCTGCAAAAGAAGCACAGGGCCACCCGCGTTCTCGTGGAATACAACGGCATGTGGATGCTGGATTCGCTCTATCAGCACATGCCGGAGGATTGGAGCATCTATCAGGAGTTCCTGTTCGTGGACGCGCGCACATTTTTGAATTACAACTCGAACATGCGTCCGCTCGTGGTGGACAAGCTCAAAAGCTGTGAACTTGTGGTATTCAACCGCGCGAGCGATGAAACCGACAAGCTCATGTTCCACAAGATCGTCCGCGCAACGTCGCGCCGGACGAACATCGCATTTGAATACCCGAACGGCAAGGTGGAATACGACGAGATCGAGGATCCGCTGCCTTTTGACCTCAACGCGCCTATCATCGAGATCGCGGATGGGGACTATGCCCTCTGGTACCGCGACATCACCGAGGATGCAGGGAAATATTCCGGCAGAACCGTTCGCTTCAAAGGCGTCGTGGCGCTTTCGCCCAAGCTCGGCAAGGATGTGTTCATCGTTGGCCGCCACGTGATGACCTGCTGTGTGAATGACATCAAGTACGCCGCGCTCGTCTGTAAATGGCCGGAGGCGGCAACGCTCCACAAGCGGGACTGGGTAACCCTCACGGCGAAGGTCTCCATCGAATATCACAAGGCTTACGGCACAAAGGGGCCAGTGCTGACAGCACTCTCCGTCGAACCAGCGGAAAAGCCGGAGGAAGAAGTGGCGACGTTTTATTGAGGATATGCAGGGCGCGCGCAGCGCGCCCTGCAGGCTGTCGATCAAGTGGCAGATGCCACTTGATCGAGAAATACACGCCGCGCTTGCGCCGATGGCGCGGCCAGCGCTCCGTGTAAAGAAAGCCTTGCGGCGCAAGGCTTTTCGCTCGCACCGCACAGGTCGCTGCTCGCGATTGAAAGTCAAGGGCTGCGGCCCTTGACAATCCCGGAGAGACTTTTTCGACAAGCAACAGGGCGCGCGCAGCGCGCCCTTCTCTTTCCCGGTTTGTAAACATTCTTCGGCAGGGCAGCCGTTTTTTCTTCGGGCTGGTGACAGCGCCGCCGCGTTGTAGTAAACTATTATGAGATATTATGACGCACTTTTCAAGGAGGCTTGAAGTTGAAATACCTTCGCATCTTTTCCGCGCTGCTCGCATGCCTGCTGCTGCTTTCCCTCGGCGCATGCGCGCCACGCGCAGCCGTCTCCGCAAATGGCGATGGCGTGATCGACATCGGCGTTCCGGACGAAACGGGCAGCCCGGCTGCACCTACGCCGGCCGAAACGCTTGCCCCGCTCATCCTCGGCACGCCCGCCGGCGCGAACCCTGCCGTTCCCATGCCCACGGAAACGCCCGAAACTTCCGCCGTGCCCGCACAGGCTACACAGGCCCCGCAGACGCAGGCTCCGCTCAAGACCGAGGCGCCAACGCAGACCGTGCCGCCCGCACAGACCGAAGCCCCAGCCCAAACCGAGGCTCCGTCGGAAACGCCCATCCCCTCCACCGGGGATGACCTGCCCTATTATCTCTATGTGGAAAAAGGTTCCTACACCCTCACCATCTATGAGAAGGGCGCGGACGGCGCGTATTCCGAGGTATATAAGACCTACCGCATCGCCCACGGCGGGAACAAAACGCCCGCCGGCACCTTCACCCTGGGCGGCGACCGCGAGCGCTGGCATGAATTCCCGGACGGCGGCTTCGTGCAGTTTGCCACGCGCTACCACAACCGGCTCTACATCCACTCCCCGCTCTATGGCGAGGAGAACAACGGCTATATGTGGCCCAAGTATTACGACGGCGAGCTCGGCATCGGCAAATCCTCCACGGGCGGCTGCCTCCGGATGGTGACCGAAGCCGCGCGCTTCATCTACGAAAACTGCCCGGAAGGCACGGTGCTCGAGATCGTAAACGGCTCCCCCAAGGGCACCACGAGCGACGAGGTGCCCAGCCGCAACGGCAAGCGTTACGACCCGACGGACATCGAAGCGGGGGATTAAAGCCGCTTTTCCATCCGAATCATGAAAGGAGGCTCCGCTATGCGTTTATCCGCGCTGCTTCTCGCGCTCCTGCTGCTGTGCACGGCCTGCGCGCCCGCTGCCCAGCCGCCCACTGAGCCGGACGGCACGGGGGCGATCGACCTGACGCCCATCCCTGCGAGGCAGCTTGAGACGCCCGCGCCCACGGAAACGCCCGCCCCGACCGCAACGCCCGTGCCTACGCCTACGCCGCCGCCCGGCCCGCTTTACAAGGTTCGCGTCAGCGAGCTCAACGTGCGCTCCTCCCCCTCCACCGCGGACAGCGGGAACATCATCGGCCAGCTCCTTTATGAGGAGGCCGTCTATTACCTAGGCGCGGAGGGCGAGTTCAGCCGCGTGCAGCTTTTGGACGGCACAGAGGCCTACTGCTATGCGGAATATCTTGTCCCGGAGGAGACGGTGCTCTATGCCTGCGTCCCGCCGGAAACCGGGCAGAAGATCGACATCCCGACCGGCCTCCCCGTCTATGAGGACGATGGGGTAACGCCGGTGATGGTCAAAAACGAGCTCGTGGATCTCAAGCTCTACCTGCCGGACGCGCAGTATGAACAGCTTTTCAACACGGAAAACAATGTCGTGGGCGAGCCGCTCTATGGCCGCACCGTGTTCCTTTTGCAGCGCGGCACGGCCAAGAAGCTCGTGAAAGCCTGGGATGTCTTCAAGGCGGATGGCTACACGCTCAAGGTCTACGACGCTTACCGCCCGCTCTCCGCGCAGCGCCGCCTGTTTGAGATCGTGCAGAACAAACACTGGATCGCGGATCCTTCCACCACGGCCTCCAACCACAACCGCGGCGCGGCGGTGGACATCGCCCTCATCGACGACGCAACGGGCCTCGAGCTCGATTTCCCCACGCCCATGCACACGTTTTCCGAGGAATCCGCGCGCACCTGCAAGACCTGGACGGAAGAGCAGAGCGCCAACGTCAAGTATATGACCGATGTGATGGCCGAGTGCGGCTTCAACCCCATCAAGAGCGAATGGTGGCATTTTTCCGACACCGACAGCAAGAAATACATGACCACGGACATCGACCTTTCCCGCGTCACGATGCTTCCGTTTGAAGAGCTGCCCGAAAATGGCCGCTGAACACATTTTGCAAACACAAAGGAGGTTTCCCCCGATGAGACTGAAAAAGAACCTTTCCCTTTCCATCGCCGTACTGCTGATGCTCTGCGTCGTGGCGGCCTGCGGCGGAGAGCCCGCTGCCGCCGCGCCCACTGGCGCATTCTCCGAAAAGGACCTCGGCATCGAGGTCGGCGGCAAGGTATATTACCTGCGTGAGGACAGCGCCGCGCTGCTCGCCGCCCTGGGCGACGGTTACGAGTATTCCGAAATGGTGAGCTGCGTCTACGACGGCAAGGATAAGACCTACGCTTACCCTGGCATCACGGTAAACACTGTGCCGGTGGACGGCAAGGACGTGACCGAGATGATCACGCTGACCGGCGACACCTACGCGACGCTGCGCGGCGCGAAGGTGGGCGACGCGCTCTCTGCCTTGACGGAGCTTTACGGTGCGGACTATTTCGACGATGGCTACATCACCTATTCTACCACCAACGACCCTTCGGACATCCAAGCCGAACGCATCCAATTCGAGTTTGCGGGCGACGCGGTGAGCACGATCTACATCTATTCCCCCAGCTATTGAGTTTGCGCGGGGTAAACCATGGTTTTCAGCTCCCCTACATTCCTTTTCCTGTTCCTGCCGGCAGCGTTCCTCGTGAACCTGCTGTGCAGGCGCAGCACCCGCTGGAGCAATGCGCTCCTGCTGCTCGCCTCGCTGCTGTTTTACGCCTGGGGCGAGCCTGTTTACGTGCTGCTGATGCTCCTCACGACGCTTGTGAACTACCTCGCGGCGCTCGCCATGGCGCGCTTCCCGGGGAAGCGGCGCTTCTGGTGCGGCGCTGCGGTTGTTTGGAGCGCCGGCACGCTCGTCTTTTTTAAGTATACGGATTTCCTCATCGGGAGCCTGAACGGGGCGCTCGGCCTCGTGCTTCCGCTGCCCGGCATCGCGCTGCCCATCGGCATTTCGTTCTTCACATTCCAGGCCATGAGCTACGTGCTGGACGTATATCGCGGCGACGCGTGCCTTTCCCGGAACTATTTCAACGTTTTGCTCTATATCGCGCTCTTCCCGCAGCTCATCGCAGGGCCAATCGTGAAATATCACGACGTGGACGAGCAGCTCCGCTGCCGCACCGTCACCACCGAAAAAACGGCCGCAGGCTTCCGGCGCTTCTGCTTCGGCCTTGCCAAAAAGGTGCTCGTCGCCAATACGCTTGCGATTACGGCGGACGCGGTCTACGCGCTGCCCCTTTCGGCCGTCGCCGCGCCCACGGCCTGGCTTGGCGCGCTCTCTTATCTTTTCCAGATCTATTTCGATTTCTCCGGCTATTCGGATATGGCCATCGGCCTCGGCCTCGCCTTCGGCTTTGAATTCAAGGAAAACTTCAACTACCCCTACGTCGCAGGTACCATGCAGGAGTTCTGGCGCAGGTGGCATATCTCGCTTTCCACCTGGTTCCGGGAGTATGTGTATATCCCGCTTGGCGGCAACCGCAAGGGCAGGCTGCGCACAGGGGTGAATAAGCTCATCGTTTTCCTTTTGACCGGCCTCTGGCATGGCGCAAGCTGGAATTTCGCTTTCTGGGGCCTGTATCACGGCGGCTTCCTGATGCTCGAATCCTATGGCGCGCTCAAGCCCATGAAGTGGCCGCGCGCGCTCCGGCACGCATACACCCTCCTCGCGGTGACGGCCGGCTTCGTGTTCTTCCGTGCGGAGAGCATGGCGCAGGCGTTCGCCCTCATCGGGCGCATGTTTGCGGGGTGGAGCCTCTCCCCCGCCGCGCTTGCAGAGCTTTCCGCCCTCGCAACACCGCTGAGCCTTGCAGCGCTTGCCGTTTCGGCCCTCGCCTGTACGCCGCTCATGCACCGCCTCGGGGAACGCTTAAGCGCCCGCCGCCCTGCCTGGGAAGGCACAGTTTACGCCGCCGCGTATCTCCTCGCCGTGCTCAGCGTGCTTTGCCTTGCCACGGCGGCCTATAACCCGTTCATTTATTTCCGCTTTTAAGGAGGGGTTCTTTTTATGAAGAAACCGTTCTATATCGCCTTCATCGCCGCGTTTCTCGCGCTCTGCCTGCTGCCCACCGCGGCGCTGCTATGCGGCTACGAAGCGGAAAACCGGGAAAACCGCCCCCTTGCGCGGCGTGCCTCGCTCTTTGGGCGGGATGGGCTGAACCTATCCTTCCCGGCGGAATTCGACGATTACTTCGAGGATCATTTCGGCTTCCGGGAGGAGATGGTCACGGCCTTCCACGGCCTCACGATGGCACTCCTTGGGGATACGCTCAACGAGAAAGTGATCGTAGGGAAAAACGGCATGCTGTTCTATTCCGAAACGCTCGATGATTACCTCGGGCGCAATCTGCTTTCCGCTGAGGAGATCGCCCGCATCGCCGCGTGCCTCCGCATCGAGCAGGCCTGGTGCGAGGCGCGGGGGATTGCGTTCACGTTCTCCATCGCGCCGAACAAGAACACCGTCTACCCGGAGAACATGCCTTCCCGCCTTGCCCCCACCAGGGAATCAGGCAACCGGGAGCGGCTTTACGCGGCGCTCTCGGAGGCGGGTGTGCCCACCGTGGATTTCACCGCGCTGCTCCTTGCCCATAAGGCCGACGGCCAGCTTTACCACGACCGGGACACCCACTGGAACGAGCGCGGCGCGCTCCTTGCCTACAACGCGATCATGGAACGCGTCGCCGCGGGCGCGGAATATGAAACCTACGCTTCCCTTACGCCCACGACCGTCTACGACGGCGCGGGCGACCTGCATAATTTCGTTTTGCCTGCCCTCGCGGGCGGCCGTCCTGAGCCGGATTACGGCATCGAAGCGGATTTTGCTTACGATGAAGGCGCGCGCCCCGCGCAGGATACGACCTTCGGCACCACGAGCAGCGCAAACGGCGTCTCGCTGCACCTGTTCCGGGATTCCTTCGGGAACGCGCTGCTGCCGCTCCTTTCCACAAACCTCGGCCGCGTCAAATACAGCGCGGAATTCCCATATAATTATACGCTGCTCGATGCGGAAACGCCGGACGCGGTGTTCATCGAGTTGGTGGAACGCAACATCAAAAACCTGCTCGCCGCCGCGCCGCTGCTGCCTGCACACGAGATGGAAGCGCCGGCGCTGGCAGGAATGGAATCCGGTGCGGCACGGCTTACGCAATACGGGCGCGGCGGCTATACGCAGCTTGCGGGCTGCTTTGACGCCGCCGACCAGCCGGAGCACATCTTCGTGCTGCTCAGCCAAGGGGATGCGGCGCATTGCTACGAGGCGTTCCCCATTTTGGAGGAGCAGGCCGAGGCCCTTGCGGACGGCATGGCCGCGCCGCGCGGCTTCTCCCTGACGCTGCCGGAGCGCCTTTCAGGGAAATACGAAGTGACCGTCCTCGCGGACGGCGTGCGTTATGACGCGGGCACAATTACGCTCGCGGACAAATAACGGGAGCGGAGGGGAAGGCATGGTCACGATCCGGATCGCGGAACCTGCGGACGCGCCCGCGCTGGCGGCGCTCTACAAGCCATATGTGGAGACGACGGACGTCACGTTTGAATATGAGGCACCCTCCGCCGCGGAGTTTGCCGCGCGCATGGAAAAGACGCTCGCGCGCTATCCTTACCTTGTCGCGGAGGAAGAAGGCGCGGTGCTCGGCTATGCGTATGCCGGCCCGTTCAAGGGGCGGCCTGCCTACGACTGGGCGGTAGAAGTCACCGTGTATGTGAAGATGGGCTGCGCTGGGCGCGGCACAGGCACGCTGCTTTACGCGGAGCTGGAGCGCTGGCTCAGCCGCCAGAACATCGTGAACCTCAATGCCTGCATCACCTATCCCAACGAGAGGAGCGAGGCGTTTCACCGCAAGCTCGGCTATCAAACCGTTGCGCACTTCACCAAATGTGGCTATAAATTCGGCGCATGGAAGGATATGATCTGGATGGAAAAATTCCTTCGCGCGCACCCGGCTGTGCCGGAGCCGCTGCTCCCATTCCCGGAGGCGCGCAAGAAAGCGGAGCACCTTGCGCCATAAAAGACGGCGCAGGCTCCACTTTTTCTTGTTCAAATGCAGGTGCGCTTGGCCGGCAGTCTCAGCCGCCCCGCACGAGCGCGATCTCCCGGGCATAACCCGCAAGGTCGTTGGGCGTCTCGAGCGCGATCGGCAGGCCGCGAAGCGCCGGGTGCTTTACCACACTGAGAAGCGCCGGCAGGCCGATATGCCCTGCGCCAAGGCAGGCGTGGCGGTCCTTGTGGGAGCCAAGCGGGTTCATGCTGTCGTTGAGGTGCAGCGCGCGGAGGCGGGTAAGGCCGATCACCCGGTCAAACTCCGCGAGCACGCCGTCAAGGTCGTTCACGATGTCGTAGCCCGCGTCGAACACATGGCAGGTGTCGAGGCACACGCCAAGGCGCTCCGCATGCTCTACCCGGTCGATCACCGCGCGCAGCTCTTCAAACCGGCCGCCGACCTCGCTGCCCTTCCCCGCCATCGTCTCAAGCAGCACGGCCGTTTCTCCCGCCTCGGGCAAAACGGCGTTGAGCGTCTCCGCAATGAGGCGGATCCCTTCCTCCATCCCCTGCTTCACATGGCTGCCGGGGTGGAAATTGTAGAAGCTGCCGGGCAGGTGCGCGAGCCGCCGGAGGTCGTCCTGCATCGTCTCCCGCGCAAATCTGCGCAGGCCCTCGTCCGCCGCGCAAGCGTTAAGCGTGTACGGCGCGTGCGCGATGACGGGGCCGATCCCATGCTCCGCCGCAAAAGCGCGGTACGCGGCGGCATCCGCTTCATCCAACGCCTTCGCCGCGCCACCGCGCGGGTTGCGCGTAAAAAACTGGAATGTGTTCGCGCCGATGGAAACGGCTTCTTTGCCCATATGCAAAAACCCTTTCGACGAGGAAAGGTGGCACCCGATTTTCAGCATGACGTTCTCCTTTTGCGTTGTTTCTATATTCATAGTATAACATCCCGGCTCCCTCCCGCCAACCAGCGGATTTTTTGCAGGAATTCCTGCAAAACGTGTTTTTCCATCTATTCAGCGCACAAAAAACGTGCTAATATATAAGTGTCGTTAATAGAATATACCGTTTCTCTTTGTTAATATAATAACCAATCCGGAGGTTTCCATGAACGCTCGAGATGCCCGCTACCTCACGCTCCTTGCACGGGAATACCCTTCGCCGCAAGCCGCAAGCGCGGAAATCATCAACCTGACCGCTATCTTAAATCTCCCAAAAGGCACCGAACACTTCATGAGCGACATCCACGGCGAGCATGAAGCGTTCCTGCATATCCTCAACAACGGCTCCGGCGCGGTCGCGGATAAGATCGACCAGGCGTTCGAGGGTTCGCTCGTGATTGCGGAGCGGCGCGCACTCGCCGCGCTGATCTATTACCCGCGCGAAAAGCTCATCGAAGCCAAGGCGACCGTTGCCGACCTTTACGACTGGTATTGCGTAATGCTCCGGCGGCTCATCGCCGTATGCCGGCTTTCCGCTTCCAAATACTCCCGCTCCAAGGTGCGCAAGGCGCTCCCCAAGGAGTTCGCCTACATCATGGAGGAGCTGCTCAACACCGGCCCCAACCGCAACCAGGACCGCTATTACGACAACATCATCCGCGCCATCATCGACACCGGCAGCGCGGACACCTTCATCGTGGAAATGGCGACGCTCATCAAACGCATGACCGTGGACGTGCTGCATATCGTGGGCGATATTTTCGACCGCGGGCCGCATGCGGACGTGATCCTCGACCACCTGATGGAACATCACAACGTAGACATCCAGTGGGGCAACCATGACGTGATGTGGATGGGAGCGGCCGCCGGCAGCGACGTTTGCATCGCCACTGCCGTGCGCAACTGCGTGCAGTATGACAACCTAGACATGCTCGAAAATGGCTATGGCATCAATCTGCTGCCGCTTGCGCTGTTCTCCACCGAGCAGTACGGCGCGGGCGACGCTTCTGTCTTCAAGCCGCGCAAGCTGCCGGAGGAACCCTTCAAGCCGCGTGACCTGAACCTTTACGCGCGCATGCACAAGGCCATCAGCGTCATCCTGTTCAAGCTGGAGGGGCAGGTCATCCGCCGCCACCCGGAGTATCATATGGACGACCGGGATATGCTCTCCCGCGTGGATTGGGAGAAGGGCACGCTCACGGTGGACGGCAAGGAATATCCCCTGCGGGATACGGACTTCCCCACCGTCGACCCCGCCGACCCGACGAAGCTCACCGGGGAGGAGGAGGCCCTGATGGGTCAGCTCGTCTCTGCCTTCATGCACAGCGAGCGTTTGCAGCAGCACGCGCGCTTCCTGTATTCCGTTGGTTCCGTCTACCGCTGCTACAACGGGAACCTGCTTTACCACGGCTGCATCCCCTGCAACCGGGACGGCAGCTTCCTCGAGTTCGAGTTTGGCCGTAACCGCCTGAGCGGGCGCGATTTCCTCGATTACTGCGACAAGCTCGCCCGGCAGGGCTATTTCGCGCCGGAAGGCTCCGCGGAACGCCAGAACGGGCGAGATTTCCTCTGGTTCCTCTGGTGCGGGCGCAATTCTCCCATCTTCGGCCGCAGCCACATCACCACGTTTGAGCGCGCGCTCATCGAGGATAAGGCGACCTGGAAGGAGCCGAAGAACGCCTATTACGAGTATTACGACGACGAGGACTTCTGCCGCGGCATCCTCACCGCGTTCGGGCTCGACAAGCCCTGGAGCCGCATCGTAAACGGGCACATCCCCGTGCGCGCAAAGGAGGGCGAAAATCCCTGCAAGGCGCATGGCCGCCTCGTCGTGATCGACGGCGGGTTCTGCCGCGCCTACCAGGGGCAGACGGGGATCGCAGGCTATACGATGTTCTTCAACTCCTGGGGCATGCGCATTGCCGCGCACGAGCCGTTCACCAGCATCGAGGACGCAGTCCGGCACGACCGGGACATTACCTCCCATACGCACATCGTGGAGGAGTTCCAGAAACGCGTCATGGTCTCCGACATTGATACGGGCGTGGAGCTCGAAGGGCGTATCGCAGATCTGCGCAAGCTCCTCGAGGCATACCGCAGCGGCGTCATCAAGCCGGATCCGACGCGCAAGCGGCAGTAACGGGCTGCAAAAACGGCTTCATGCACAAAAAGCACACCGTTTGGTGTGCTTTAGGCTGTCGATAAAGTGGCAGATGCCACTTTATCGAGGATTGCACATCGCGCTTGCGCCGATGGCGCGGCCAGCGCTCCGTGTAAAGAAAGCCTTGCGGCGCAAGGCTTTTCGCTCGCACCGCACAGGTCGCTGCTCGCGATGGAAAGTCAAGGGCTGCGGCCCTTGACAATCCCGGAGAGACTTTTTCGACAAGCTGAAGCACACCGTTTGGTGTGCTTTTCTGCTGTCTGCAAATAAACCGTTACGCCATCTTGGCCTTGATGTCCGCCAGGCGGTTGAGCGCTTCGAGCAGCGTTTCGTCCTTCTTGGCGAAGTGTACCCGAACGATGTCGTTTACATCCTCCTTGAAGAAGGAAGTGCCGGGCACGCAGGCGACGCCCACCTTGCGGGCCATCTCCTCGCAGAATTCCACGTCCGTCTGCCCATTCTTGAGGAACGGCCCGATGTTTGCAAGCACGAAGTACGCGCCCTGGGGTTCCGTATACGGGATGCCGATCGCATCAAGGCCCTTGGTGAAGAGCTCCTTCATGTGGGTATAGTGGGCGCCGAACTCCGTATAGTAGCTGTCCGGCATGTCAAGCCCCGCGATGGCCGCCTCCATGAGCACAGAGGGCGCGCCCACGGTGTTGAAATCGTGGAACTGCTTGATGCGGTCCATCAGGTGCTTGGGGGCGATGGCATAGCCCAAGCGCCAGCCAGTGATGGAATAGGTTTTGGAAAGCGAGCTGCAGGAGACCGTCCGCTCCCACATGCCGGGCAGGCTGTTCATGTAAACATGGCGGTGCGGGGCGTAAACGATGTGCTCATATACCTCGTCCATGATAACGTAAGCGTCGTAGCGAACCGCAAGTTCGCCGATGAGCCGGAGCTCCGCCTCGGTGAACACCTTGCCGCTTGGGTTGGAGGGGTTGCAGATTAGGATGGCTTTCGGATGCTGTTTGAACGCCTCTTCCAGCACGTTCGGGTCGAAGTGGAACGTGGGCGGCACCAGCGGCACGAAGATTGGCTCGCAATCCGCCATGATGGCCTGCGCGTGGTAGTTCTCAAAATAGGGCGAGAACATAACGATCTTGTCCCCCGGGTTGGTCAGGGCGAAGATCGTATCCACCATGGCTTCCGTGGAGCCGATGGTAACGACGATTTCTGTATCCGGATCCAGGGTACGACCCATGAAGCGGCCGCACTTGCGCGCAAGCGCCGCTCGGAAATTGGGTGCGCCCATCGTGATCGGGTATTGATGCGGCCCAAGGGTGCTGATCTCCTGCAAGCGGTCGGTCAACGCCCTGGGCGGGTCGAAATCCGGGAAGCCCTGCGCGAGGTTGATGGCCCCGCACTCGAGGGAGATGCGGGTCATCCGCCGGATGACGGAATCGGTGAACAGCTGCGTTTTTCTGCTGACTTCTTTCATTATGTCTTATATCCTTCTTTCAATTCTGTCTCAATCAGCTGGGTTCCGGTTTCAATGAATGCCCAGCTCTTCCCCGGCGGCGGGGGCGATGCCGTTTGCATTCAGGATGGCGATGAGCTTATCCGTATCCGTCACGCGGAAAATCATATACGCCTTCCCGTTCACCTGGCCGAATACGGAATACATATACTCCACATCGACGCCCGCCTCGGATATGAGGCGCAGCACTTCCGCAAGCCCACCGGGCTGGTCGGGAACCCCGACAGCCACCACCGGCGTCATGGAAAGGATAACGCCCTCGCTCAGCAGGATCGAAGCCGCGGCTTCCGGCTGATCCACGATCAGCCGGAGCACGCCATAGTCAGTGGTTTCCGCGATGTTCAGGGCCCGGAGGTCGATATGGCGCTCCGAGAGGATTTTGGTGATCTCTGCCAACTGTCCCGCCCGGTTTTCCAGGAACACGGATATTTGATGGATCGTCATGCTGGTTCCCTCCTTTAAATTTTTCGCTTGTCGATCAGGCGGACAGCCTTCCCTTCGCTGCGCTCGATGGATTTGGGCGCCACAAGGCGCACCTTGGCGTAAATGCCCAGCATGGCCTTCAAAGCGCTGACCAGCTGCTTCTCCATCTCCGCCACGTGGCTGAGCTGATCGGAGAACATCTCCGGCGTCATCTCCACGTGGACTTCCAGCGTATCGGAATTGTTGACCCGGTCCACAATGATCTGGTAGTTGACGGCATAACCCTGCTCCAGAAGGACAGTCTCGATCTGGGAGGGGAATACGTTCACGCCCTTGACGACGAGCATGTCGTCGCTGCGGCCCATGGGCCGCGACATCTTCACGTGCGTGCGGCCGCAGGAACAGGGTTTTCGGCTCAGCACGCAGATATCCCGCGTGCGGTAGCGCAGAAGCGGGAACGCCTCTTTTGTGATGGAGGTGAACACCAGTTCGCCCTTTTCCCCTTCGGGCAGCACCGCGCCGGTGCGGGGGTCGATGATCTCCGCGATGAAATGATCTTCATTGATGTGCATGCCGGTCTGCTCGGAGCATTCAAAGCTCACGCCGGGGCCGCTGATCTCCGTGAGGCCGTAGATGTCGTAAGCCTTGATGCCGAGGCCCTTTTCGATCTCCCGGCGCATCTCCTCGCTCCAGGCCTCGGCCCCGAAGATGCCCGCCCGGAGTTTGAGTTTATCCCGGATGCCCCGCTCGGCAGCGGATTCCGCCAGGTATGCCGCGTAGGAAGGCGTACAGCAGAGGATCGTGGAACCAAGGTCCACCATGAACTGGAGCTGCCTATCCGTATTGCCGGAGGACATCGGCAGGGTCAGGCAGCCCACCTTATGGCTGCCGCCATTGAGGCCAGGCCCGCCGGTGAAAAGGCCGTAGCCATAGCTGACATGGCAGACGTCCTCATCCGTGCCGCCGGCTGCGACGATCGCCCGGGCACAGCAATCCTCCCAGATGTCAAGATCGTGCTGGGTATAAAAAGCGATGACGCGCTTTCCCGTGGTGCCGGAGGTGGACTGGATGCGTACGCAATCCTTCAGGGGGCGGGCCATCAGGCCATAGGGATATGCCTCGCGCAGGTCGTCCTTCGTGAGGAAGGGGAGCTTGTGCAGATCCTCTAGCCCCTTGACGTCCTTGGGGCTAAGGCCCTTCTCCTCCATCTTTTTGCGGTAATAGGGCACGTTGTCCCATACGTTTTGCACCTGGCGCAGCAGGCGCTCGTTCTGCCAGGCAAGGATCTGCTCCCGGCTGGCACATTCAATCTCTGGCTGATAGTAACGTTCCATACTGTTCCTCTCTAATGGTCGTAAAGGATATTCTTCAGGAGCCGCGGCCCAGCGCGAAGGCGCGGCGGTTAAGCTCCAGGAATTTAGGCGGCACGCTCGTCTCAATGGCCTGCATCCATTCCGCTTCGCTAAACTCGGCGGATCTGGAGAGCCTGCCGAGAAGAACCAGGTTCACCGCCTTGGAAGACCCCGCCTGCTCCGCCAGGGAAAGCGCGTCAAATGCGTCCACATCCATGCCCCTTCCGCGCATCTCCTCCACGAGTCCGCCCGGATAGGCCGCGGCGCCGGTGATAACGGGCATAGGGTTGACCCGCTGGGTGTTGGTGATGATCTTGCCGCCGGGCTTGAGGTATTCCGTCCAGCGGGCGGCCTCGAGCAGCTCAAAGGAGAGGATATAGTCCGCCTCCCCCTTATCAATGATGGGGGAATAGACCTTCTCCCCAAAGCGCACATAGGTCACGACGGAGCCGCCGCGCTGGCTCATGCCGTGTACCTCGGACACCTTGACGTCATAGCCCCTGCCGAGCAGGAGCCGGCCCAGGAGCTTGCTGGCAAGCAGGGAGCCCTGCCCGCCAACGCCCACGATCATGATGTTCTTCGTCTCCATTTCAGGCCTCCTTCCCGGCGCAGAGCGCGCCGAATTTACAGAGTTCCGAGCAAACGCCGCAGCCGGTGCAAAGCGTCGCGTCGACCTTCGCTTTGCCGCCCTCCATGCTGATAGCCGGGCAGCCGATCTTCATGCATATCCTGCAGCCCTTGCAGGCGGCCGCTTCCACCGTAAGGGGCGCCTTGTGCTTCACATATTTAAGCAGGGCGCAGGGCCGCCGGGAGATGATGACGGAAGGCTCCTCCGCCTCCGTCTCCTCCTTGATCGCAGTCTCGCAGGCGGCAAGGTTGTAAGGATCCACTACCCGGACGCGGTTGATGCCGATGGCGTGGCACAGCGCCTCAAGGTCCACCTTCGCGGCAGGGTCGCCCTTGAGGTTAAAGCCTGTGGTCGGGTTCTGCTGATGGCCTGTCATGCCGGTGATGGAGTTGTCGAGGATGATGACGGTGCTGTTGGAATCGTTATAGGCCACGTTCACAAGGCCCGTCATGCCCGAGTGCATGAAGGTGGAATCCCCGATGACGGCCACGGTCTTGCGCCCCTCGGAGCCGCCGGCCTTGGTGAAGCCATGAAGGCCCGAGATGGAAGCTCCCATGCAGACCACCGCATCGATGGCGTTGAGCGGTGCCACCGCGCCAAGCGTATAGCACCCAATGTCGCCGATGACGGTATATTTTCCCTTGGCAAGGGTATAGAACAGCCCTCTGTGCGGGCAGCCCGCGCACATGACCGGCGGACGCGGCGGGATGGGCGTTTCCAGCGCAACGCCTTCGTGGGCCTTGAGGCCGAGCTTCTCCGCCACGATGTTCTGGGAAAGCTCCCCGATGGGGGAGAAATAATCCTTGCCGGCAAGGGCAAGGCCCAGATTCCGGCAATGGTCTTCAATAAAGCCGTCCAGCTCTTCGACGACGACGAGCAGGGATACGGATGCGGCGAACTCCCGGATCAGCTTTTCCGGCAGCGGCCAGGCCATGCCCAATTTCAGCACGGGGAAGCGATCGCCGCAGGCTTCCTTTACGTATTGATAGCTGGTGCTGTGAGTGATGATGCCGATGGAATGATCCCCGCCCGGTTCGACCCGGTTGCAGGGCGCCGTTTCCGCATATTCCGCAAGCGCCGCGAGGCGCGCTTCCACGGCTGGGTGCCGCAGCTTGGCATAGCCCGGCATCATGATATATTTCTTCGGGTCTTTTTCATAGGGCCGGGGCGCGGGCTCCTGCCGCTCGCCGGTCTCCACGATGCTTTGGGAATGGGCCACCCGGGTACACATCTTCAGGAGGACGGGGGTATCGAACCGCTCGGAAAGCTCGTAGGCCAGCTTAGCGAATGCGAGCGCCTCCGCGCTGTCCGCAGGCTCCAGCATGGGGAGCTTGGCCGCCTTCGCGTAATGGCGGGAATCCTGCTCGTTCTGGGAGCTGTGCATGCCCGCGTCGTCCGCCACGCCGATGACCATCCCGGCGTTCACGCCGGTGTAGGAGATGGTAAACAGCGGGTCTGCCGCCACGTTGAGCCCCACGTGCTTCATGCCGCAGAAGCTCCGCTTGCCCGCGAGCGCGGCGCCGAAGGCCGTCTCCATGGCCACCTTCTCGTTCGGGGCCCATTCGGCATAGATCTCCGGATACTTTGCGGCGGCTTCGCTGATCTCCGTGCTGGGCGTGCCAGGATAGCTGGAGAGCACGGAACAGCCCGCCTCATACAGGCCCCTGGCAACCGCTTCGTTGCCAAGCATGAGTGTTTTCATGATCATCCTCCTTATACGTTCAAAGCAAAAGCGGGGAAAGCCCCTGCCTTTTTACGACGGGTGCATCCGGCTCCGCGGGGAACGCGTGCCGGATTTTTAGCCTTTATAATAATACAAATTTCGCGCCATAGCAAATACATAATATGCCGGGTCAGTTCGTGGTCTGCGCCTCCACCAACCGGCTGCGGCCATACCGCTCCCGGAGCAGGGGCTTTTCGATCTTGCCCGTGGGATTCCGGGGTACCTGGGCGAAAATGATCTTCCGGGGCCGCTTATAGCGCGGCAGCTCCTTGCAGAAAAGGTTGATCTCCTCTTCGGTGCATGGTTCGCCCTCCTTGCACTCAATAACTGCCGCGGCAATCTCTCCCAGCCGATGATCCGGCAGGCCGATCACGGCCACATCCTTGATCTTCCCGTGCTGCCGGAGAAAATCCTCAATCTGAACGGGATAAAGGTTCTCGCCGCCGGAGATGATAACATCCTTCTTTCGATCCACCAGGTAAATGAACCCGTCCTCGTCCATCTGCGCCATATCGCCGGTAAAGAGCCAGTCGTCCCTGAGGATCTCCGCGGTGGCCTCTGGATTTTTGTAGTAGCACAGCATCACGCCGGGGCCCCGCACCGCCAGCTCGCCGACCTGGCCCTGCGGGACATCCTGCCCCTTTTCATCCACAATCCGGGCTTGCCAGAGGTAGCCGGGTCTACCGATGGCCCCCACCTTTTCGATGTTTTCCACGCCGAGGTGCACACAGCCCGGGCCGGTGGATTCGCTGAGGCCATAATTGGTGTCATATTGATGGTGCGGGAAAATGGTCTTCCAGCGGCGGATGAGGCTCGGCGGGACCGGCTGCGCGCCGATGTGCATGAGCCGCCATTGATCGAGCATGCAGTGCTCCAAATGGATCCGCCCCGCGTCGATCGCGTCCAGGATATCCTGCGCCCAGGGCACCAGCAGCCAGACGATGGTGCACTTTTCCTCGGAGATGGTACGGAAGATCCACTCCGGCTTCACACCCCGCAAAAGCACCGCTTTGCTGCCCGACAAGAGGCTCCCGAACCAGTGCATCTTCGCGCCCGTATGGTAGAGCGGCGGGATGCAGAGGAACACGTCCTCATGGGTCTGGCCGTGGTGATGCTGCTCCGTGATGCAGGAGCTGATAAGCGCGCGGTGATTGTGCAGGATGGCCTTTGGGAAGCCCGTCGTGCCGGAGGAAAAATAGATCGCCGCCGGATCCTCCTCCGTCAGGTCCACCGCAGGAGCCTCCCAGGAAAAATAGCCCGCAAGGCCGCGGTAGGATTCCGCAAAGGAAGGCGTATCCTTGCCCACGAAGAACATCATCCTCACCTTCTCAAGCCGGCCTGCGATGGGTTCCATCCGCGTCACGAACTCCGGTCCGAACACCAGCGCTTCCACGTCCGCGAGGTTCAGGCAGTATTCGATCTCATCGCTCGAATAGCGGAAATTCAACGGCACGGCAACGCAGCCCGCCTTCAAAATCCCGAAATAGATGGGCAGCCACTCTAGGCAGTTCATCAGCAGGATGCCTACCTTGGCGCCGCGCTGGATTCCCCGGCTCAAAAGGAGGTTCGCAAAGCGGTTCGCCCGCCGGTTAAAAGAGGACCAGCTCATCTCCCGGCGGTAAGGGGCGTCCGGCATGGATTGCTCGATGAGGCTGTAATCCCGCCATGTGACAGCCTTGTCCCGCTCCTCGGACGGGTTGATTTCCACGATGCTGGTTTCTCCGCCATATAGACGGGCGTTTTTTTCCAACAATTCCGTGATGACCATTGTTTTCTCCTTTTTCTATGTTCCTGGGTACGGATAAAAAAAGTCCTCTGCATCTTGCAGAGGACGAGCAGGCCCGTGATACCACCTCATTTTACCGCCCCAAAGGGCAGCCTCAAACGGATACTGACATATCCTCGCGCTGTAACGGGCGCTCCCGGCATTGCCTACTATATTGGTTCAGCAAGCCGCTCCGAAAGGTATTCAACGCACGCTGCCCCACTGCCTCGCACCGCCCGGCAGCTCTCTTTGGAGCAAAGCGCCCGCCTACTTGGTTTCTTCCTTGCGCTTGAATGTTTATACATAATATATTATCATCCCATGTTTCCGATGTCAACGCCTTTTTTGCCGGAAAAGCGCGGATTTTATGGGCATAGAATCCTCGCTCCGGCACTCTGCTTCTCTTCGCCGTGCCGCAAGGCGCGAACGCATTCCTATTTCGGAGCCCAGCGTTGGCTCAGCAGGGAGAAGCGGCCTGTTTTGCGAAATACTGCTCCCTGGTGATCAGCAGTTCAACAATTCCGTTTTCCTTTTTACATTCCGTGAACCCGACTGCAAGATGGGTGCGAATGGCAGCTTCGCGTGTACCCTCAAAATTATTGTGGACAGCCTCTGCATTTAGGGTTACAAAGGCATGCTGCAAAAGCAGCTCCAACGCCTCGATGGCATAGCCCTGCCCCCGGAACCCGGCTTCCAGAACAATGCCCATCTCATACCACGGTGCAGAATCGCTTTTATGGACATTTACTTCTCCGATAAACACACCATCCCGCAAGCGGGTCACATAGGCGTAAAACCGCTTCGGCTCCTGCCCGATGAAATAATCATACCAGTCCCTCCACTGCTCCGGAGGGAACTCAATGCAGCCGCTGTCTTTATGGTATCCCTTGAAATCCAGGTCATACCCTTTATTGTAGTCCATAGTAGCAGCATCGCCCAATATTTTCTGCCGGTACCACAGGTCGCGGTATTCAGGGACATATAGCTTCAACTGTTTTTTCAAAACACACCATCCTATAAATATGAATTTCCTTTGCACACAGTATATCAAACAGCAAAAATACAATCAACAGCCAACAGCTTGCGGCGAGCGCAGCCAAACCTTCACGGTTCCATTGTTTGCCCGCCAAGAGCGTATGCGATGGAAAAAGCAGCAGGAGTTTTACAGCGTCCGGTTTTTGTGTGCAACCGCACAAGAATGGATATACACCGGGCACCGTAATCCGTAAAAGGCTGGCTCCTGATATGGCATGGGACGGGTTTCCATTAAGCGCTTGACTTCAGGGACAAATGGATGGTCGTCCATGTCACCGCCTAACGCCTGGGCGCAAAGTCGTTGTAATGGATTTAGGCTAATCCATCTAATTGACGCACCAAAGGATTTATGGTACGATTTTCAGTAGAAAGCTGCGCGGCTGCACAAAAAAATCAAACATGGACGAAGATGGGCGTCCAGTATTGATCGCAGGCGGTTTATTGGCCTGCGCATCCTAAATATGGATTGTTCTATCGAATGCAGATAGGATAAAGCAAGCGGTGGGGCGATCCGCCCTAACCCATGAAAGGACGCACGATGAGAAAGAAATGCATCGCAATCACGGCCTGCTTGCTCATGGCTGTGTTTCTTTATGCCGCTTACCATGTATGGGTACAGGGCAGGGAATACCTGCAAAGCAGCACGGCCTATACAAAGCTGGACGAATTTGTTTCCATATCTCCAACAGAGACGGCGGCTGGTTTTGCGACGCCATCCGCAATACCGCCCTCTGCCGCTACGCCATCACCCGCACCGATGCCCATGGAATACGATTATCCCGGCATCATCTGGCCGGAGGTGGATTTTGAGCGGCTGCGAGAGATCAATCCCGAAATCGTCGGCTGGCTGGTTTTGGAGGGCAGCGAGATCAATTACCCCGTGGTGCAGGCGGAGGATAACGCGAAATACTTAAATTACCTCTTTGACGGAACGAAAAACAAAGCCGGCTGCCCGTTTTTGGACGCGGAAAACGTCGGGGATTTTTCGGATGGGCATAGCATCATCTATGCCCATAACCGCAAGGACGGCTCCATGTTCGGCGGGCTGAGCAAATTCAAAAAGCAGAGCTACTACGACGAGCATCCCCGCTTTCTGCTGATCACAGAAACAGCGCGGTATGTGGTGGAAATCTTTTCCGGGCATGTGGCCCGAAGCGACAGCGGCGCATGGAAAATCGTCTTTCAGGACGAGGACGAATTTGACGCATGGCGGGAGGTCATCAAGGAGCGGTCGAGTATTGAAACGAAGGTTGTGCCGGGTCAGGGCGAGCGTATTTTGACGCTGTCCACCTGCAGCTATGAATTCGATAACGCGCGATATGTTTTGCACGGCGTTTTGCGAAAAGCCAGAATGCCGGAGGAATCAGTTGAATAGGCCAAAATCAGAAAAGGCAACCTGATGTGACGGGCTCACACGGGTTGTCTTTTTTGATTTTGGAGATTGGAGGGAAATGTGCAATGTGCAAGTATGGCTACGCGCGAGTATCGACCAGGGAGCAGCGCCTTGACCGGCAGATCAACGCGCTCATGAATGCAGGCTTGGAGAAAAAGCAGATCATCGTGGAAAAGCAGAGCGGCAAGGATTTCTGCCGCCAGGCATATGGCCGGCTGATTCGCCGTATGCGGGCGGGGGATACGCTTTTTATTGTTTCCATCGACCGGCTGGGACGCAATTACACGGAGATATTGGAGCAATGGGGGCGGATCACCAAGCAGATCGGCGCGGACGTAGTGGTTTTGGATATGCCCCTGCTGGACACCCGCAAGAAGGATAAGGATTTGACCGGCACCTTCATGACCGATCTGGTTTTGCAGATTCTTAGCTACGTCGCGCAGGTGGAGCGGGAGAACATCCACGAGCGGCAGGCGGCGGGCATCGCGGCGGCCAAGGCGAGGGGCGTGCGTTTCGGCAGAAAGGGCAGGCCGCTGCCGGAGAATTTCGAGGCTGTCGCGCGGCAATGGCAGGAAAGGGAGATCACCCTGCCGCAGGCGCTGGAAACGCTGCAGGTAGGCCGCACATATTTTTACAATCATGTGAAGCAGATGAACGAGGGGACGCTCCCGCAAAGTCCATTATGACATGAAAAAAGTCCGCGAAAGTGTACTTTCACGGACATACCACTTATTCCCATTTCCATTGATATTATTATCCCATTTGGGGACATTTCTGTCAATACGCAGAAGTACACTTTTACGGATTTGTCAATACGCAGAAGTACACTTTCGCGGACATACCATGCCTACTCTTTCTTGAGTGAAAAATATCAATCAAAAGGAGGGGGTGTCATAATGGAGGAACATGCTCCGCAAACGGCGAGTCCGCGCAAGCCCATCAAGAAGAAATACTCTCTTGTGCTGGACGTCATGCAGCTTGTCCTCAAGATAGCGTTGATCCTGGGCTGCATTTTTGTCGTGTTCACATTTGTCTACGGCGTTGCGCGCATACCGGATGTGTCGATGAAGCCCGCCATACGCGACGGCGACCTGGCCGTGTACTACCGGCTGGATAAGCTGTTCGCGATCGGGGACGTCGCGGTGATCCAGTATGAGGGCAATACGGTGACGGGCCGCGTGGTTGCCATGGAGGGCGACAGCGTAGACATCACCGCCGATGGCCTGATCGTGAACGGAGCAATACAGCAGGCACAGGACATCTACTACGACACAACGCAATTTGCGCAGGGAGTCAGCTTTCCCCTGACCGTCGGAGAAGGGCAGGTATTCCTGCTGGGGGACAACCGCCCCAGCGCAACGGACAGCCGGGTTTACGGATGCGTGGATTTGGCGGACGTGAAAGGCAAGGTCATCGCGGTTATCCGGACGCGGGGCATTTGATGCGCCGCGGCCAGTTGACCATAGAACAACATTATATTTATTTATTAAAAGGAGGAACCATAGGAATGAAAAGACTCTTGAGCATTATGTTGGCGCTCATGCTGGTGCTGAGCATGGCGGCAACGGCATTCGCAACGGAGCAAACCAAAGCTGAAGACGCCAAGGTTACGTCAATAAACGTAATCAAGACGTATAACGACCCTGTTGGTTACGGGGCAAAGTTCTTTTTCAATGTAAAACAAACGGAGCCCGACCCTATGTCTGGCACTAATACTGCGCCTACGCTGACGATTGATCCTGCCATCTTTGCAGCGAATCACTCCGCTGACGTCGAAACGGCTACAATACCAGTTCAGATTACAAATCTTAGGGCAGAGGGCATCTTCAAATATACCGTCACGGAGAATCAAATATGGGGTGATCCCATCGGTGGCTCTGTGCCTGTTACTGCGCCTGACCTACACGGCGGCCGAATGGCCATGTCGAAAGCAGAGTATGAGGTTACTGTTAGCATTAAAAACACTGGAAAAGATTATGCGGTAGAAAGCGTTGTCGCCGAGCAGAAAAAGGACGATCTCGGAAACCCCATATCAGGTGATGATGGAAAGGTTGGTGCGCTCGCCTTTGTAAACACTTATGCGAAAGAAGCAGGTATGCCGACGGATCCTGATACTGGTTCCTTGAGAATCGGCAAAAAAGTTGAGAACACCCTCAATGCTGCCGATCAAACCACATTCTCATTTATCGTCGATTATACTTATCCTGCTGGTGGTAACCCATTCACGGTAGGCGCTAGCGGCACGGTCACACTGAACCCCACCGCGACCGGCGGCAGTGCTACGTTCACTCTGAAAAATGGCGAGCACGTGGTCCTTACCGGTCTTCCGATTGGAACGGTAGTCAACGTGAAAGAAACTGGCATGTCGTCCTATAAACCTTCTGCGGTGGTCTCAATGGGCGCTGGGACAGTAGACAGCAACATAACTGGTCTAGACTTTGGTGATTCTCTCACGTTAGCTCCTACTCTCACGGAAGATCAGCGTACGCTGCTTGCAGGCAAAAACGCGGTTGATGTGACCAACACTTACAACTATGTTTCGCCGACGGGCGTAATTCTGAATGTCCTGCCCTACGTGCTGATGGTCGCTATCGCGGGCGGCATGATCGTGCTGTTCACGGTGATGAAGCGCCGCAAGGCTCAGGATTACGAGGACTAAGGAACAGACCTCATGGGGATGCGAGCGGCGCTGCTGCCGCATCCCCTTTTTTATCGGCTGGGAAAGGAATGCGAACAAAATGCCCCCATGGAAGAAGGCTTGCAGGCGGCTGATCGGCCTGCTGGATAGCGTGGTGAGCTTCGCCGCGCTGGCGTTGACGGTATGCGTTATGCTGCTGGCGGGCTATTCCCTTTGGGACGCGAATCAGGTGTACCGCGCGGCGGAAGCAACGGTGTATCAGGCGTTTATCCCCACGGAGGAGGATACCCGATCCTTTGATGAGTTGCGGGCGATCAACCCGGAGGTGATCGGCTGGCTGCGCGTGAACGATACGGAGATCAACTACCCGCTTTTGCAGGCGGAAGATAACAGCAAATACGTCAATACGGACGTTGAGGGGAATTTTTCCATGAGCGGCGCGATCTTTCTGCATTGCGCCAACAACCCTCGCTTTACGGACTATAACAGCATCATCTACGGTCACCACATGGAAAAGCGGAAGATGTTTGGCGATCTGGGGCTGTTTGCGGAGCAGGCATTTTTTGACGAACATCCTTACGGCAATTTGTTCTTTGACGGGAAGGATCATGGCATTGAATTTTTTGCGTTCATGCTGGTGGACGCTTACGATGATATATTCACACTAGTAAACCCGGGTCAACAGGCCGGTTCGGACGCGGCGGAAGCGCTGGAGCAAGCGTATCTGGACAGCGTCTATGAAAAATCCATGTATGTACGGGAAATGGACGTAACCACGCAGGACAATCTGGTGCTGTTGAGCACCTGCACCAGCGTCATTACCAATGGGCGGCATATCCTCGTAGGCCGCCTGACGGATACGGTCTATCCCGAGGCGGAGGAATCGGCGAATTTGGGCACGGGCGTTGACCGGCTGGGAGAATCCCTGGGAGTGCCCCTGTGGCTTTGGATTTTGGCAGCGGTATTGCTGCTGCTGGGTATATTGGTTTTTATTCTGCGGCGGCGCCAAAGAAGCAATCGGGAGGAAAAGAAACATGAGGGGTGATAGAAGAATGAAATGCGGAAGGCGAATCGGCGCGTTGCTTGTGGCGGTCATCCTGCTGCTTGGCATGCAGACGTCGGCCTATGCGGAGAGCGTTACGGCGCATCTTCCTGTAGAGCAGACCTTTTCAACCAACCTGACGGGCGTGGACAATGTATTCCACTACGTCCTGCGGGCGGAAGAGACGGGCGCGCCCATGCCGGATGGCAGCGTGAACGGAGAATACGCCTTTACCCTGCGCGGCAACACATCCATTGATTTGCAGTTCAATGCCAGCCATGTCGGCACCTACCACTATACCCTTACACAGGATGTGATCGACGCCGAGGAGTGGTATGAATATGACAGGCGGCAGTACACGGTGATGCTGCAGGTGTATGTGGGCAGCGATGGTCGCCTGACCAGCGTGCTGCTGATCTACAACCCAGCGGGCGAAAAGGTGGAAAGCGCGGTATTTTCCAACCGCTATGCCCAGCCTGCGCCCCCGGCCGATCCCATCTCCCCCACCTCTCCGATCACCCCGCCCGGCATAGGCGGCAACGTGCAAACCGGAGACGAGAACAACCTGCCCTTATACCTGGCCATGATGGCCGCGTCCGCGTTGGGCATGATCCTGCTGCTCGTATGGGCGCGGAAGAAGGGAAAGAACAGCGAAGGAGATGCGAACTATGAAAAATAAGACATGGAAATTGAGGCTTCGAGCCTTATGCGCCTGGATGTTGATCTTCATTTTCTGCTTTTCCTCACTTGGCATGAGCGAAGCCCTGGCAGACGAAGGCGAAGCGACGGAGCCGCAGGCAATTACGATGCCGGAGCCGAACGAGGAGCCGACTGCCGGGCCTACGGAAGAACCTGCCGCTGAGCCGACGCCCGAGCTTGCGCAAGAACCCACCGCTGAGCCGACGCCCGAGCCTGCGCAAGAGCCTACCGCTGCGCCGACTGCCGAGCCTGCGCAAGAACCCACCGCTGAGCCGACGCCTGAGCCTGCGCAAGACCCCACCGCTGCGCCGACTGCTTCCCCCGCTTTGAATGCCGATACGGTTGTGATCTTTGACGAAGCATCGGGCGTGGAATTTGTTTCCTACGCCGGGACGCTGATCGGCGATCCGGCTTTTTCGGTCAACCAGATACCTGCCGATACGGTGCAAAGCATTCTCGCGGAGGCCGTCGCAAATAGCGGCCTGACGCTGGCAGATGCTCGCGTTTACGATATTACCCTCCTCGGCGCGGAGCTGGCCGGCAGCATCGTGGTCAAATTGCCCATTCCTGCTTCCTTTGAGGGCGAGGTGGCCGTATGGCATATTGCCGAAGACGGCACGGTTGCTAAAATGGACGGCGCGCGCGAGGGCGATGTGTACACCTTCGAAACGACGCATTTCAGCCGCTATGCCCTCACCAACGCGATGCAGCCCACGCAGGAGCTGAGCATGCTCTCTACGGACGCGGGACAACTCGGAAAAGAGTCGCCCAATACCGGCGTACGATTCCATTCTGCTGGCGTGTGGGTAATCATGATGCTTCTTTGCGCGATGCTAAGTCTTTCTCTGTTCCTGACGCGCAGGAGCTGGAGAAATCAGGAGGAATCATAAGAATAAGGATTTCAAAAATCAAGTGTGTTTTTGACCTATTCCAAACAAAGCCGTCTGAAGCTCTAGGGTTTCAGGCGGTTTTATTTCATGGTGGAGCTTAAAGGGCTTGGGCATAGCAACCCGGGCATGGCTTTTTCCGGGGCCGGATGGCAACCAGATGGACGCAAACGCCATGTACAAGCAATGGCAGCACTACCGCGACCAGCACGGGATAAAGTCAACCCTGCACGAACTGCGCCATACGACGGTGAGCCTCGTCAAGACCGAACTGCCCGAGGACTTACTAAAGCAGATGATCGGTCACTCTGACAGCATGGACGCGGGGAGATACAAGCACGAAGCCGAAGGCGACTTGGAAAAGACAGCAAAAATCGTGGAGGGCGTTTTCTCTAAAATTTTGTAATCGTGTACTTTTGTGTGTACTCTGCATATGAAAAACCGCCTGAAACCCTAGAGTTTCAGGCGGTTTTCGTGGTGGAGCTTAGGGGATTCGAACCCCTGACTTCCACACTGCCAGTGTGGCACTCTAGCCAGCTGAGCTAAAGCCCCAAGTCCAAATTGGCAGTTCGCTCCGGAATACCGGGCGAAATCCCACACTTTCGTGCAGGAATTATTATACTGTATCGCCCGCGATTTGTAAAGCGTTTTTTGCAAATTCGCATCAACCTCAGCCTCCGTTCGCCGCCTGCAATGGGGGCGTCCCCCAGTGCGCGGGGGCATACCCCCGCGGCCTTATAACCGTGGCAGGAACAGAAGAAATACTGCGTGCCGAGTCCCTACCACAGGCGGCATCAGGCCGCTGATGCGGGCAAGATATGGAGGCATAATTCAGATGAGGATGTCCGGCACGCCCATTTGGTCGAGCCAGCGATATAAGCAGCCCTCCGCATCCGGGTAAACATAGTTTTCCCGTACCGGGTTTGCCGCAAGCACAGCCGCGATGGGCGGCAGCTCCGCAAGATCATAATAAGCGGAATAATCGTAATTTGCGCGGCAGGGCAAAATCGCCTGATAAATCTCCTTGCTCGTCATTGCGGCGATGTTTCCGAGCCATTTTGTGTGCATGCCCGCGTTGCCATAATAAAGCTCAAGCGCTTGCGTAATATGGAAGAAAGCCCAATCCGGCTTCTCCCGCTCGCGCGCGGCATAATCCCAGCCCTCCCGCAGGGCGCGCTCCCGCACAGTAGCCTCGCAAAAGGCTTCAACGTTCTGAAAGAACTGCGCTTCGTCGATCCCAGCGTAGCCGAGCCTGCCCCGAAGGCGCTGGCAATCGGCATATGTCGCCCGGTATTGTTGGAATGCGCGCAGACGTTCGGCAGGCAGGTACAGCGGGATAGTCAGGTACGCAGCCGCACAGCGCTTCTCCTCCATAAAGCGGCAGACCGCGTCCCAATCCTCGATCAGGCCGCGGTTGAGCATCAAGTTGAAAGCAACGCCAAACCCTTCCGCATGCAGCAGGTCAGCCATTGCGGAGATCCTTTCAAAGCCGTGCGGGTTACGCACGATCTCATCATGGTGCGCCTGCGCGCCGTGCAGCGTCAGCATCAGGCGCTTTGCGCCGAACTCCCGCAGCAGTGCAAACGCCTCCGCCCGTTCCGCGCATCCCATCAGCGCGATTCCTGTCGTCGGCCAGTCATAATCCGTATCTGGGTAATATTCCGGAGCAAGCGCGTGCGTCATGCGCATGAGCTCCACCGCTTCCGGGTGGTTGAACGGCTCGTTTCCGGGCATGATGGAGACGTTGCCTTCGAGCCGGTCGAGCGCGGGCACGAGCCTTTCCAGGCAGGCACGGTATGTTGCAAGCGGCATATGCGGCCCAGGGCCGCCGCTCACATAACAATGCCGGCAATTTGTATTGCATCCAGCTACAGTGATTTCAAACGTGTATTCCATCGCGTTCTCAATCCCTTCTCAATTCGATTTTGCTGGTTTTCTTTACCGAAAATACTGATACAGCGTGCAGGGCATGCCGCCGTTGGAGAGCTTGCGGCGCTTGTCCGCCCGGCGACCGTAGATACGCTCAAACTCCGGGTGGGATGTGATGATGCTCTTGCGCCAGCCGGAAGGGAGCCCGTCGAACGCCGCGCGCATCTCGCGGTAAAGGCGCTCCACCTCGCTCTTTTTGAGCATGCGCTCGCCATAGGGCGGGTTGCATACGAGCACGCCGTCCGTTTTTTCGCCCTGGAGCTCCTTCACGGGCCGCACGGCCCAGTTTACCATGACACCTGCCTTCTTAGCGTGCTTTTTGCAGAGGTCGATGGCCCGCGCGTCGATATCCGAGCCAAGGATGTCGAGCTTTGTGGGCAGGATCGCGTCGCGTGCTTCCTCCCGCGCACGGGCAAACACGCCCTGCGGCAGGAACGGCCATTCCTCCGCCGCGAAGGGGCGGTTGAGGCCTGGCGCGCGGTTTTGCGCGATCATCGCAGCCTCGATCGGCATGGTGCCGCTGCCGCACATCGGGTCGATAAGCGGCTGCTCCGGCGCATGGCGCGAAAGCAGCACAATCGCCGCGCCGAGCGTTTCCGAAAGGGGCGCGGCCACGTTCCAGGTGCGGTAGCCCCGGCGGGATAGCCCCGCGCCGCAGGGGTCGAGCGCGAGCGTAACCACGTCCTTCAGGATGCCGACCTCCACGATGACCTCCCTGCCCGTCTCCGGCAGGATCTCGGTATGATAGGCCGCGCGCAGGTTCTCCACAATGGCCTTTTTTGTGATGCTTTGGCAGTCGGATACGGAAAAGAGCGTGCTCTTCGCGCTTTTTCCGTTGACGTGGATGAACGCGTCCCGCGTGAGGTATTGCTTCCAGGGCAGCGCCTTTACGCCTTCAAACAGCGCGTCGAACGTCTTTGCCTCAAACGTGCCAACCTCCATCAGCACGCGCTCCGCTGTGCGCAGCCAAAGGCAGGCGCGCGCCATCGCGGCTTCATCTCCGCGGAAGGTGACGCGCGCGTCCGCGACGGTTTCCGGGTCGATGCCGATGCGCCGCAGCTCCGCCGCCACGAGCGCTTCCAGGCCCAGCTTGCAGGTTGCGATCAATCTCATGCTTTATCCTTCGGTTTCATCAATTTGGAAAGGGCGTTGTTGAACCGGAGCGCAGAAACGCCATATTGCGTGCACACATCCGCGCGGGCAGCCTTTTCGCCGCATGCGCGGCAGGCCAGGTATTCGAGCGCCGCGGCCATCGCCATGATCTGATGCCGGTTGAGGCGCGGGTACTGGCCGGAAAGCGGCGAGACATATTCCGCCCAGAGCTTCACCGCCGCAATGAGGACGTTCTCCGGCCGTCTGCCGCACATCTCCCTCATGCAAACCATGACAACCTCGCCGTAAGCCTTGGGGAGATCCGCCGGGAAGCCCTTTGCAAAGCTGATGTTGCTCTCCACGAGCCTGCCGCCGATGTAGCCGGTAAACGGTCCCTTTGCGCCCATCTGCGCAAGCAGCGCGAACGTCTCCTTCTTGAGGCGGTCCGGCTGATCCATGCGCATGGCAAAATCGCGCAGGATCGCCTCAGCGCGCGCATCGCCAAATGAGGTGACGAGCGAAAGCAGCGCGCGCTTGATGCCCTCCTCCGGCATGCTGAAGCCCCATTCCACAAGGTTTTTAAGTTCATCTCCCTCATGCCAGCGGGCGGAAAGCTCCTCCTGCGGCAGGCTCAGGATGGCGTTCAGGCGGTTCACCCGCGCAAGCATCTCGTCCACGGGCACCTGATAATTGAACAGGAACTCCCGCTTGCGCCCATGCGGCGTGCCGCCCGTCTGCGCGGCGCGGCAAAGGCCGCGGTAATAGCGCGCGACCGTATCGTTCGCGTTGATCTTGAGGAGCTTATCGTAGCACTCCGTCGCTTCCTGGTAGCGCCCAATCTCATAAGCGCAGACGGCCAGGCGGTGTACCGCCCCCGTTTCGTATGGGCAGTGTCGCACGAGGCGCTGCATCACGCCATAGGCTTCCTCGAAGCGGCCAAGCTCCATCAGCACAAGCGCGATGCGGTTGAGGTCCTCCGGGTCGTCCGTCTCCTGCTGCAGAAGCTGATCCGCCATGCGGTTGGCCGCCTCCTCTTCCTGTGCCACGCTCTCGATCATGGCGAGGTTGCACATCGCCTGCACGTTCTTTGGATCCTCCCGCAGCACGGCGCGCGCTTCCGCCGCCGCGCGCTTGTTGTCCCGCATGCAGAAATACGCGAGCGCAAGGTTGTTGCGCACATAGGTCAGCTTCGGCGCGAGCGTAAGCGCATGCTGGAGCATTTCCACCGCCTGGTCGTATTGATCCTGCTCCAGAAGCGCACGCCCTTCATCCGCTAGGTCGTAAGCGCGATCCTCCCTGGAGAGCGCCACGAGCCCGTCGCCATGCTCGGAAAGCTCAGCATCATCCAGCGCGTCCAGCATGTCGTATGCATCGTAAATGAACTCGCCGTCCGGGTCAAGGTCGAGATACTGCTCCAAGGCATGCCGCGCGTTCCGGTAGTCATACAGGCCGACAAAGTTGCAGCCCATCCCGAAATAGCACTCCGGATCCGCCTTCGGATCCGTGCCGCCGTTCGTCAGCGTGAACAGGATGCGGTTGGATTCCTCAAAGCGGTTCATTTCCGTCAGCACCTGCGCCATTGCGATGCGGATTTCCTCGTTCTCCGGGTCGCACTGGAGCGCCCGGCCATAATACGCCATCGCGTCCGGCAGGTTGTTCTTGTCGAGCTTTTCGAGCCCGCGTTTATAGTAAAACTCGCCCGGCTGGGCAAAGGGCAGCACCTTGCCTGACCCGGCAAGCACCCGTTTCTCTCGTTTGGTCACGCGTCGTCTTTCCCTTTCGCCTCCGCAAGCAAATGCCGGAGGTCTTGTTCGTCGAACCGGTATTGTTGGTTGCAGAAGTGGCACGTAAGCTCCGCGCCGTGTTCCTTCTCGATCATGTCCGAAAGCTCCTCTTCCCCGAGCGAGATAAGCACGCGCTCCAGCCGCTCCCGGCTGCAATCGCACCGGAACTCCGGATGCTGATTCGCGGTGATGGCAAAGCCCATGCCGTCGAAAAGCCGCATCAGCGCATCCTTTAAGGATACGCCGCGCTCAAGCGTCGCCGTGAGCTGCTCGATCTCCTTCGCCTTCTCCGCCAGCGCGTCGATCACCTCATCCGGGCAGCCGGGCAGGGGCTGCGCCAGGAGGCCGCCCGCCGCACGCACCGCGCCGCTTGGCACATCCACATGCACGCCCAGGTACACCAGTGACGGTTGCTGCTCCGATACGGTGAAATACCGCGCGAAATCCTCTGCAATCTCGCCGGACTGGATCGGGCAGGTTCCCACATACGGTTCCTTCAAGCCCATATCCCGGATGACGGTAAGGTCGCCGAACCAGCCCACCGCAAGCGCGACGTCGAGCTTGCCGTTGGGCGCGGGCGGGAGCTCCAGCCCTGGGTTTTCTACATAGCCCTTGACGCGGCCTGTCCAATCCGCCGTGCAGACGATGTTGCCCGCCTCGCCGCCGCCCTTGAGCATGGCCGTGACGCGTTCATCCGCATTCTTGAGCTGCGCGCCCATCATGGAGGTCATCATGAGCGTGCGGCCGAGCGCGGCCGTGCACACGCGGGAAAGTTGGTGCGTTTTGCGCGCCTTCTCCACCAGCGCGGCGCCGGAGATTGCCATAATTTTTACCGTCGCATCCGCGAGCAGCCCGCGGATAATAATATCTTCCATAATTCGCTTATATCCCTTTCTTCGCAATGAATTGCAGCCTCTCACTCTCAGCCTTCGGCGGCGTGCGCGTAAACGCTTCGTAGGCCGTGACCTCCGCGAACCCCGCACCCGAAAGCGCCGCGCGGATCTCCCGCTCGGAATGCGCGCGTTGGATATGCGTTTCCGTAAAGCGCTCGTAATGCGGCCCATCCCCTTCCCGCGTGAAGAACGTAAGCTCCATGCGGATGAGCTTGCTCTCCGGATCGTAGGCGTTCTGCCAGATGTACGCGGAATCCGCCTCGTCAAGCGCAAAGGTATTGTTCCCCAGGACCGTGGAAATCTTGTAGCGGGAGGAAACGTCAAACAGCAGCACGCCGCCCGGTTTGAGCGCCGCGTATGCCGCGGCGGCAAATTCCGAAAGCGCAGCGCGGGAGGCGAGGTAGTTGACGCCGTCGCATGCGGAGACGACTGCATCCACCGGCCTGTGCAGGCGTAGCTTGCGCATATCCTGTTGGATGAAGGGGATCCTGAACCGCGCATTGCGCGCTTTTTCGGCCGCAATCGCCAACATTTCCCCCGAAATATCCTGCCCAGTGACAGTATGCCCCGCGCGCGCGAGCCGGAGGGTCAGCTCTCCTGTGCCACAGGCGCAATCCACCACCGTGCGCGGCGCTCCACCCAACAGCGAAAGGACATACTCCGCCCAAGCATCGCGGTCCACATCGCGCATCAGCCGGTCGTACAGCGCGGCAAATTTTCCATAGCTCTGCATACTTCCCCCATAATATCGCATAATCCATAGCGATGGATTCCACTTGTCGAAACAGTCTCTCCGGGATTGTCAAGGGCCGCGGCCCTTGACTTTTGATCGCGAGCAGCGACCTGTGCGGTGCGAGCGAAAAGCCTTG
>UREK01000006.1 GCA_900546845.1 uncultured Eubacteriales bacterium | reverse complement strand
CTTGCATGTGTTAGGCACGCCGCCAGCGTTCGTCCTGAGCCAGGATCAAACTCTTGAGTTCAATTCCTGCTAAAACGCATCTCTGCGCTCGCTCTTCTTTCGCTTGGCTCTAAGTTATCCTCAGACCCTTCGCACGGCTCTTCCCCGTGCCAAGGCTCCCTCAAATTACATTGCGTCTCTTCTTCTCTCTTCTGCACTATATAGTTTTCAAGGTGCATCCTCGCTTCGCGCCCCCGCTTCCGCGGTCCCTCGCGCGACAGCTCGTTTATATTATCAGACTACGTCGCTTATGTCAATACCTTTTCCTGATTTTTTTGACGAAAAATCTCGCATTTGCATCTATACTCCTCTGCGCGTATAATCTACAACGTAAAACACAAGCAAATTCTGCGCGTTTGCGCAGCGGATGGAGACGATGTTATGGATAGCCCGATCGGCGTATTTGATTCCGGCCTTGGCGGGGTAAGCGTGTTGCGCGAGGCGCTTCACGTCCTCCCGCATGAAAGGTTCATCTACTATGGCGACAACCGCAACGCGCCTTATGGCGATCGCACGGAGGCCGAAATTACGGAGCTTACGATGCGCTGTGCCCATACACTTGCGGATCGTGGCGCAAAAGCCATCCTTATTGCATGTAACACAGCGACAGCCACCTGCATCGAACGCATCCGCAGCGAGCTGGAGGTTCCTGTCGTGAGCGTAGAGCCAGCCATCAAGCCCGCATGCATGCAGCCCGGGGACGGAAAAATCCTTATGATGGCCACGCGGGCGACGACCCGCCTCCAACGGTATCTTGCCCTGCAAGCGCGTATGCCCGATCCCTCCCGCATCGTCAATGTTCCGTGTTCCGGCCTGGTCGAGCGCATCGAACAGGGCATTTTTGCAGCGGACGCCTTCGACGATCTGCTGGATGGTTACCTTTCTGCATATCATACTATGCAGATCGATGGGATTGTGCTCGGCTGCACGCACTATATTTTTATCCGAAGCGCGATCCGGCGCTATGCGGCGATGCATCTCAAAGGCGCCTGCACGCTGTTTGACGGTAACGAGGCGACCGCGCATCAGTTGGCGCGCGTGCTGTCCGAACATGGGATATTAAACGGCACGGAATCGGCTGGCGGAGTGGAGTTCCACACCAGCGGCGATCCCGCGCGGTACCGGCCGATTTTCGACCTGCTTCTCCGGCAGCCTTGCATTTGACGGCATGGCTGCCGTTTTTTATTTTTCGGATGATTTAAGCGCGGTAAACCGTCTCGCCGCCCTTTACCGTCTCCAACACGTGGATCTCCCGGAGCTGCTCCGGCTCCGTCTTGAGCGGATCGCGGTCCAGGATCACAAGATCCGCCTGCTTTCCAGCCCGGATGCTCCCCTTTTCCCCTTCTTCAAAATATTGATATGCGGCATTGCATGTGACCGCCTTGAGCGCCTCGAGCGTGCTGACCGCCTCATCCGTGCCGAGCGAAACGCCCGCCCTGGTTTTCCGGGTCACCGCGCACCAAATAGTTTCGAGCATGTTGGGCTCGATCACCGGGGCATCCTGGTGGAAGGTGAAGTGTATCCCCGCTTTCAGCGCGGAAGCCGCCGGGCTGATCTTCTCCGCCCGTTCCCGCCCGAAATTCGCAATATGCACATCGCCCCAGTGATAAACATGCGCGACGAAAAACGATGGGAGCAGCCCGCATGCACGCACGCGGGCAAGCTGATCACATCCCAGCAGCTGCGCATGGATGATGACCGGCCGCAGCGCCGCGACATCCTTGCCCTCTCCCTCGAGCGCCGCCACAGCGTCGATGTATTGTTCCGCCGCCGCGTCCCCGTTGCAATGCGCAAGGATCTGCATTTTATGCGAAAGCGCCAGCAGGATGTTTGCGCGCACCGCCTCGTCTGAAAGTGTGCCATAGCCGCAATAATCCGGTGCATCCCGGTACGGCGCACGCATCCATGCCGTGCGCCCCTGTGGCGAGCCGTCCAGGAACATCTTGTAGCCGCCAAGTTTAAAATGCCTGTCATACCGCTTTACGGCCCCCGGGAATTCGCGCAGGAGCGCATCGCCGCTCGCTGCGTCCGCATAGCCGACCACGTCAAGCCAAAGCCGGTTCCCTTCCAACAGCATGCGGTAAAACGGAGTAAGCTGCGGCGCAAAAAATCCCTCCTGGATCGTGGTGATCCCATAGGAGGCATATTGCCGCTGCGCGGTTTCATACGCCGCAAGCAGGGCGTTCAAGTCCGGCATCGGCGTTTTTTGCAGGTAGGAGACGAACGCATTTTCCTCCATATAGCCGGTGGGGCTTCCGTCCACTGCCTTTTCGATCATCCCGCCCGCAGGGGCCTCCGTTTCCGCCGTAACGCCAAGCATTTCCAGCGCGCGCGTGTTGAACACGCCCATATGCCCGGATTTGTGCTGCAAAACTACCGGGTTTGCCGGGGACACCGCATCCAAGATTGCCGCCGTCGGGTGCCCCTTTTCCGCAAGCTGGTTATGGTCATACCCTTTCGCAATCACCCATTCTCCGGGTTTCAAGCCGCTCTCTGCCAAAAAAGCGCGCAGCTTTGCGCAGATCTCCGCAAAGCTGTATGCTTCCTCCAACGGGACTTGCAGCTGCGCGTTCGCCGCTGCGGAAAAGTGGCTGTGCGCGTCGATAAAGCCCGGCATGAGCGTGCGCCCTTGGAGGTCGATCCGCTCGACACGTTCCGTTCCATAAGCTTGAAGCAGATCCTCCGCCTTCCCCACGCCGCAGATCTTCCCGTTTTCCGTGCAGACCGCCTCCGCGTAAAGCGGCGCGTCCATCGTCAGCACAGTTCCATTATAGTATAGCTTTTTCATCCGTTCCCTTTCCGGCTTCTCAAGCCAGGTGGATCTCTTTGAGCGGCCGCGTTTCCGCGATCGGCCCGCCGCCCAGGCAAACCGCGCCGTCGTAAAGCACGGCCCATTGGCCGGGCGTCACGGCGCGCTGCGGCTGTTCGAAATCGATCGTGCAGCCTTCCCTGTCCATCGTGACCCGCACGGCCTGGTCCGGCTGGCGGTAGCGGAACTTCGCAGTGCAGGAAAACGACCGTGCGGGCGCTTCCCCCGCGATGAAATGCACCTTCGGCGCATGGAGCCCTAGGGAAAACAGCTCCTCATGCTCGCCCTGCTGCACGATGAGCAGGTTGCGCGCAAGGTCTTTGCCGATCACAAACCAGCTCTCGCCACTGCCCTCGCGCTGCCCGCCGATGCCAAGGCCCCGCCGCTGGCCAAGCGTATAGTACATCAGCCCGTCATGCCGGCCGATCACCTTGCCGGAAAGCGTCACGATATCGCCCGGCTGCGCAGGCAGATACTGCATCAGGAAGCGCTTGAAGTTGCGCTCGCCGATGAAGCATATCCCCGTGGAGTCCTTTTTGAGCGCCGTCGCAAGCCCGGCTTCCATCGCAGTCTCCCGAAGCTCCTTCTTTTGCATGCCTCCAACCGGGAACATCGCCCGGGAAAGCTGCGCCTGCGTCAGCCCTGCGAGGAAATAGGTCTGATCCTTGCCCGCGTCCGCCGCCCGCAGGAGCCGGACCGTTTCCCCCTCACGCCGCAGGCGGGCATAGTGCCCCGTCGCAAGGGCGGAAGCGCCCGTGCGCAGCGCAAACTCCAAAAACGCTTTGAACTTGATTTCGCAATTACAGAGCACATCCGGGTTGGGCGTGCGCCCGGCGCGGTATTCCTCCAAAAAATAAGAAAACACCCGTTCCTGATATTCTTTTGCAAAATTGACCGTATAATATGGGATTCCGATCCGGTCGCTGACGCGGCGCACATCCTCATAATCCGCCGTGGCCGTGCAGACGCCGTCTTCATCCGTCTCCTCCCAGTTCTTCATGAACACGCCGACTACGTCGTACCCCTGCTGTTTGAGCAGCAGCGCGGCGACGGAGGAATCCACGCCGCCGGACATTCCCACAACGACCCGCTTCCCGGGTTCAAACAACTGCTCCATGCCCTCGTCATTCCTCCACAATCAATCCCGGGTTGCGCACAAGCGCACTGCCGAGATAAATATTCCCAACCGAATCAATTTTTTCTCCATCTTCGAGCATCCATACGCTCGCGATCATCGGCATGTCCGTCAGCGTATTCACTACGCCGTAGAAAAACATGCTTTCGCGTCTGGACGCCTCCATCGTGGAATCCGCGTCCAGGAACGCGCGCAGCTTTTCGGCGAAGCCCGCTTCCCAATCGATCACGGCAACATCGCCGGCAACGTAAACGTCCTTAACATCCTCCGGTGTAAACGGGGCGTACGAAACGCCCTGGTCTGAAAACCCGTTCAGCAGCTCCCGCAGGCGCGCCAGCGGATCATACGCCGTGTCCTGCGCAATGATGCGCGAAATCCGGTGCAGCACAAGGCCGTCCGTATCCGGGTAATACAGGTCGACCGTATGGCCCAGCATGTCCGTAAAGTCGGCGCGCCGGAAAGCCCGCCCGCCCAGCGTGCGCACGATGGTGATCGGATCTTCCTCCGCCGCCTCCGCTCCGTCCGGATTGGGCGACGCGGCCGGTATCTGCTTCTCCTCGCCGATGCAGATGCGCACGTCGCTCACATTCGGGATAAAGCCCGAAATGGTCATTGTAAGCGCGCCGCACATCAGTTCTTCGTTATAGTTTGCCGCCTCCGGCTGCGCGATCACAAGCTCGATGACGCAATTACTGTCCGTATCGTCCCTGCCATCTTCGGTTTTCCCGCTGTAAATCACGTTCGGCTCTTTCAGCAGCCGGAAATCCGTTGGCAAGGACGGTTCCAGCGTCCCTTCCGCATCCCCGCTGCGGAGCATTTCCACAAGCTGCTGCGCGATCTCCTCCTTTTTGCTTCCTTCCGGGTAGGTGATCTCCGCATTGCGCGCGCTGAGCAGCGTGCCCTCCGCGTTGGCAAAATACAGCGCGGCCGTCTGCGCAACATATTGCGTATCTTCAACAATATTTATGCCGCTTTCTGCTGCGTTTAGGTAGGGATAGGTTCGTTCCATCTTCCGCAAATATGCGGAAAGCCCCTCCTCCAGCGGGCTCATGCAGCCGAGCGAATAGCCATAATATCCCATCTGGCTTTCGAGCAGGAACACGTTGACCGAATCGATCTCTTCCGCCGCCGCTACCGTCGCCGCTACCGCCGCGCGGATCCTGAGCCATTCCGACGGAAGCGGGATGAACACGTCCCCCTCAAAGTATACGTTGCAGACATCCCCACAAAGTTCCACGCGGTTAAGCTGGAACAGCGAAGGGACGCTGTACCGGATCCCGGTCGGGTCTGCCTCCGGCCCGGAGATCAGCGCCTCGATTGCGGCCTCGGCGCGGCTTTTTTGCGTAGTATATTCCACAGCCCTGCTCTGCCGTTTGAGGCTCTTTTCATCCTGGGAAAGGAAGTAAAGATCCGTTTCAAACACGGCAGCATTCGCGCCCTCCCCCCGTTCGGGCGGCGTTTGGTCGCTCAGCACAAGCGCCGGTGGGTAATCGTTTTCCGCCGTGCAGCCGCACAGCGCCGCCGCCAGCAGGATCAGCGCCAGCAGGCGCGCGCATCGTTTTGCAGTTCTCATGCCAACCTCCTGTTTTCCGCATTGCAGCGCCCCGCATCAGGGGGATCACGCGGTTGCGCCCAGCGCTTCTAAAAAGGCATAGAAGCTGAGCCTGTAGATATTGCCTTCGCTCTTCAGCGCGAGCTGCACGCCCGTAAGGCGGCGCGCAGCGCCCTGCGCGTTCACGAACTCCGCATCCACATTCACGTATGCCGCGTTCGCTGTCTGGTTGACGGAATCATGGACCGTGTAGCCTGCAAGGCGGCCGAGGGAATTGAGTTGCGCCTCAAACTCCGCATAGGCAGGCTTTTGCCCTGCGCCGCTCTCCGTTTCCGCAAACAGGTCGTAAACAAGCGCAAGCTCGCCCGCCTGCATGCGCCGCAGGACGCATTCCACAATGCGCTCCGGCGTAACGAGCACATTCTCTTGGAATTCCAGCGGCTCCAGCAAGCTGGAGGCAGCCTCGCCCGTATTCACAATCCCGATCTCGTCATAGCGCAGCCGCTCCGCGCCCACGCCCCTCCGGTTCACGGAAAGCATCACGCGCACGCTCGGATCATATGCGGTGAGGGAATTCACGATCGCATACAGCCCCGCGCGCCGCCGCACATAGAGCGCCTCGGCCGCAGCCGCGACGCGCCCGTCGCGCATCTCCTGCGTGATGTCGCCTTCAGAAAGCAGGCGGTCCGCAGCTTCCGTTTCCGCACGCAGCGCGGAATCGTCCAGGTATTCTTCGGAGAGCGTGATGTAGAGGATGCTGCCGTCGCGTGCGATGTCAAGCGTTTCCGTCCCTTCGGGGAAAGCGTTGCTCACGCTTTCCGCAAGCGGCGGCACGCCGCTGAGCAGCGTGCGCACGATCGCGTCCTCCGGAGTTTCATTGGAGCCGACCGTAACGCTGTGGCGAATGGGCACCAGGTAAGGCTCGTTGGAGAGCCAGTAGTACATCGTCGTTGTAAAATCCCGCGCCGTCCCGGCCTCCGGATCGATCTGCGGGAGGTTTTCCTGGACGCTGTCCTCCCGGATGCTCTTGATCCCGGAACAGCCGGGGAAAAGCAGCAGCGCTGTCAACAGGGCCGCAAGCAGCGTCTTTGCGCATCCTTTCATTCCGCCTCTCCTTTCTCCTCCGCATCCGGTTGGAACAGCGGGAGATGCACGGTGAACGTGCTCCCTTCGCCCAGCTTGCTCCGCACCTCCACGTGGCCGCCGTGGAGCGCGATCACGCGCTCCACGATCGCAAGGCCGAGGCCCGTGCCGCCCGTGCCGCGCGAGCGCGCCTTGTCTACGCGGTAAAACCGCTCAAACAGGTGCGCCTGTGCCTCCTCCGGAATTCCAATTCCGGTATCGGTAACGGAAAACAGCGCTTCATCCCCGGAGGTGGAAACGCGCACCGCCACACTTCCTGCATCGGTGTATTTGATCGCGTTTTCGATGAGGTTGGCGGCCGCCTGCTCCAAGCGCATCATTTCGCCGGAAACCGTCGCTTCCTGCAACGTTGCATGCAGGGCGACCCCTTTCTTTTCCGCGAGCGGCCGCAGGCGTTCCAACACATGGCGCGCCACGCTGTCGAGGCGCACGGGCGCGGCCTGCATCTCACTTTCCGTTTCGTCGATCTGCACCAGGCGCAGCAAATCCGTAATCACGCGCGAAAGCCGGTCCACCTCGTGGTTGACGTCCTGGAAAAACTCCTTCATCAGCGCCGGATCCGGTTTTTCTTCATACAAAATGGATTCTGAGAGCAGCTTCATCGTCGCAAGCGGCGTTTTCAGCTCATGCGATGCGTTGGATACAAATTCGTCGCGCACGCGGTCGTGCGCTTCGATCTGCTCGCTCATCCGGTTGAAGGCACGCCCAAGCTCCGCCGTTTCGTCGGTGCCCTTTACCTCCACGCGCACACCGCCGCCCTGTTTCCCCATGCGGCGGATCGCGTTGGTCAGCTCGAGGATCGGCTTGGTAACGACGCTCGACATCGCAAAGCTCAGCACGGCCATGACGACGGCGACCGCAGTAAAAGCAATCGTAATCTTTGTAATAATATCCGTCACGCTGTCCTCGACGTCCTGCAGCAGCGTAGAAAACAAAACAGCGCCTACATAAACGCCCTTCGAGGTGATCGGCGCAGCATAATAAACAGCCCAAACAGACTGTTCCGCTTGCGGCCAAATGTTTTCTTCCGTCTCGTTTGTCCGTTTGATCCGGTGGAAGCCGTAGGAGGACTGCTTTCCCGCAATGAGAACATCCCGAACCTCGCGGTAAGGCATCTGGTAGCCGTTGTAATAGGAAGTGGAATCCGCACGCACCACCGCGTCCCGGTCGAGGATAAGGATGCGCCCGCCCATCGTCTGCGCGCGCGTCACGATCAGCGCATAAAGGTCTTCCGCGTCGGCAGCGTCCAGGTTAGACGCGAGCTCCAGCGCAAGGCGCATTGTCTCCTCGGATTGCGTCTCCGTCCGCTGGGTCACCAAGAACGATTCCACAAGCCCCGAGATCATGATGCTGATCGCAAAGAGTGCAACCGTCGTCACCAGAAGGTAGATCGCAACCATGCGGCTGCGGATAGAGCCCAGAAACTTATTGCTGCGCAAAATAATATCCAACTCCCCATTTGGTCATGATGTAAGCGGGTTTCGTGGAATCCTTTTCGATCTTTTCGCGCAGGCGGCGGATATGGACGTCCACCGTGCGCACATCGCCCAAATAGTCAAAGCCCCAAATGGTTTCGAGCAGCTCGTCCCGGCTGTATACCTTGCCCGGGTTGTTCATGAAAAGCTGCAGCAGGTCGAATTCCTTCACCGTAAGGTTCACCGGTTCGCCGTGGGCAATCACGCTGCGGTTTCCGATGTTGATAGTGATGTCCCGCGCCGTGAGTTCAAGTTTAGGAGCTTCCGGCGCGGCGCTCGTGCGCCGCAGGATGCTCTTGATGCGGGCCTTTACCTCAAGGATGTTGAAGGGCTTTGTCATGTAATCGTCCGCGCCGTATTCAAGGCCGAGGATCTTGTCCATATCCTCGCCCTTTGCGGTGAGCATGATGATCGGCACATTGCTCGTTTCCCGGATGGTCTGGCATACCTCAATGCCGGAGAGCTTGGGCAGCATCACATCCAGCAAAACGATGTCATATCCGCCCTTTTGCATTTTCACGAGCGCTTCCTCGCCGTCGGCCGCGGTGTCGGTCTCATAACCGTCCTGCTCCAGGGAAAACTTCAGCCCTTTGAGGATCAGCGGTTCATCGTCGACGAGCAAAATTCGTTTGGCCATGGCGTCCTCCTCGGTTTTATGAAAGCAGTATATCCCCTGCGTTTCAATTTGGTTAATATTTATGATAATTATACCATACTTCTTCCAGTTTGAAACCGCGTTTGCGGACAACCTTTTTAAACCTTTTGAAAAGAAAAACTTTTTTGCCATAGTCCAGACAAAAACTGGCTGCTGACACTGTACAAATCCCCCCGATTTTTGTTATACTTAATTATTATTGCCGCCATACGCCTGCGGGCGCGTTGCGATTCTCCCGGAAAGGATTTGTTGACTTGAAAAAAATCGTTGCTCTTCTGCTGGCGTTGGCCGCCGCGTTTTCCATATTCCCCGCGGCGCTGGCCGAACCGTTTACCCCCGAGGATATTTCCACCCCGTACGTCCTTTTGATGGACGCTTCCTCCGGTGCCGTGCTGTATGAAAAGGGCGCGCGGGAGCGCGCATTCCCCGCGAGCACCACCAAGATCATGACCTGCATCCTTGCCATCGAGAACTGCCCGGATCTGGACGTAATGGTAACGGTCGGCGAAAACGTGGAAAGCCGCGGCTCCACGATGGGTATTGTCCGGCGTGAAGAGCTTTCCCTGCGCTCGCTGCTCTACGGCATGATGCTCGTCTCCGGCAACGATGCCGCGAGGGCCATTGCGGAACATGTCGCCGGCAGCGAGAGCGCCTTTGCGGAGCTTATGAACCAAAAAGCCGCCGCGCTCGGCATGACGGGCACACACTTTGTCAAATCCAACGGCCTACACGACGACAACCATTATTCCACCGCCTACGACATGGCGATTTTGACGCGCTACGCACTGCAAAACGAGGAATTCCGCAAGATCGTCTCCACCTCGTATTACGATGTGCCGCCGACCAACAAGGATTCCGACGGCTATCAGCTCGGGAATACCAACAAGCTGCTTTACACCAAGCCGGGCGAGGAAAGCTTTGAATACCGCTATGCGACCGGTGTGAAGACCGGCGATACGGATCAGGCCGGGCGCTGCCTCGTGGCCTCCGCGGAAAAGGACGGCGTTTCCCTCATCGTTGTTCTCTTTGGCGACCCACAGGGAAGCGCGGGGCGCAACCCGCGCTTTACGAATTCCGCAAGCCTGTTCGAGTGGGGGTTTGAAAACTATTCTGCACTCGACGCCTCTACCCTTGGCCTTAAAGCGGATTTCACCTTTCCTGTAACCGGTTCTGAAGCGACGGAGCTGACCGCCCATGCTGACCTTTCCGGCGCATACATCACGGATACGAAGGCGAAGATCGCCGCGATTGAAGCCAATCCCTCCGGCATCACCGCACAGACCGCGCTTACCCGCAAGCTGGAAGCGCCCATCGCGGAGGGCGAGGTGATCGGCACCGTCGCCTATCAATATGAAAGCGCGACGCTCTTCTCCGTGAATCTTGTCGCCGCAGAGGCAGTTGCGGCCGCCCCGGTGGACGCAACGCCGAACCCGAGCGCAAGCCCGCTCATCGCGGGTACGCCGGGCAGCGATGCGGATGGCGAGGAAGGCGGGAGTTCCCTTGTGTTCTGGATCGTCCTTGCGGTCGTGCTGCTGCTGCTCGTAGTCATCGCAAAGGTCATCGCCTCCCGCCGTAGGCGCAGGCGCATCGCCCGCAAGCGCAGGGCTTACCGCTCCAACTACACGCGGCGCTGATTAGGAGGCCCGCAATCAGAAAGAAGCAATGAATGCTCCCGGCGAACGCCGGGAGCATTTTTCTTAAAATAGAATTTTTCCGTTTTATTGAGTGAGGGAAAACACAGTAGAAGAGCAATGGTAAATCATGATATACTGCCCTTGGAAAAGTGGCCAGCGTCACAACTCAAATTCGGTTGAAATTCGGAATCGACATAAAGTCAGGAGCAATATTAGCCTACCATTTTGCGTAATATCTTGACCTGGAAAAGTCGGATGAGAGATTCTCGTTTCTGATAAAATCATAGTTGGAGGTGAAAGGGTGAATATTCTCAAACAACTCAATAATGCAGTTGAATACATAGAAGCAAATCTGTGTAACAAAATAGACACGGATGAGCTTGCGCGCATCGCCTGTGCAACGCCGGATAGTTTTATACGATTTTTCAGCTATATGAGCGGTATAACGCTGAATGCATACATACGTCGCAGACGTTTGACGCTCGCCGCATACGAAATGCGTAATTCAGACATGAAAGTTATTGATGTTGCAGTGAAATACGGTTACGGTAGTGCAGATGCATTTGCAAAAGCGTTTTCAAAGCAACACGGCATTACGCCAACACAGGCACGCGACTTGCGCCAACCGTTGAGAGTATATCCACCTGTTTCATTTCACATTATGATTAAGGGAGCAAAAGAAATGAATTTCAGGATTATCGAGACAGAACAGATCAAACTACGCGGACTGTCAAAACAATTCACCGGAATCGCTGCTAACCGGTTTGAGCAAGAACATGTTATGTGGGGGATTGAATATGATGAGTATATGCAGAAAATAAATTGCGAAAATTCTGGCACATGATACGGGATTTGGGATAGCAATAAATATTGGATTGCGAAGGCTGAAAATGAAGCGACCACAGCAGGCACCGAACAATGCGAAATTCCTGCTGGAACATACGCTGCGTTTTCGACGGACTGCGGCGGCTTTGCCGGAGACGAACTTCCAAAACTGAGGGAATTAATTTTTGATTCATGGCTACCTGGTTCCGGCTATATCCAGACATATGATTATGAGATTGAGGTTTATCACCTCTATTCGAAAAACGAAAAACACAAAAGGTATTATGAAATTTGGATACCCGTGAAAAAATCATTTCAATCTTGACAAACCGAATAACATCATTCATCACCTTGTCAACAATAAAGGAACGGGCTGATGCCCGTCCTTGACTTGCAATCCGGCTAGGCGTAGGGAAGGTGGAAAGGCCTTTTCCGGCCTTTCCACCTCAAAGCACGCGAAAAATCATCTTTTTCTTATAATTTCCGTTCCGTTTTATATCTCCATAAAAAAGCCTGCACTATTGAATCGTCAAGGCATCAAATCTTATGGCAATTCTGGTCATTATGGAACCAGCATATCAGGAGTTTTTTGTTTTGGGATTTCCGGTTTTCATAAAAAGCGCATGTGTTTTCTGCGCGGAAACCGCGCGCAAGGCAAAATGCCCCTTCCCAAAGGGGCTACGGCAAGCCTGCCAGGAAGCCCTCCGTTATTCCGCGTGCTCCTTGGAATAATCAATGTAGTGCTGCGGATCATCCACCCAAAGCCGCTCGAGCTTGTAATACTCGCGCTCTTCCGGGTGGAACAGATGCACGAGAATCGTCCCGAAGTCGACGACGATCCAGCGCCCCTCCTGGTATCCTTCCTTCCGGCGCGCGATCAGGCCGCGCTCCGCCGCCTTTTCCTCCAGCTCGTCGCAAAGCGCCTTCACCTGCGTGGTGGAGCGTCCGCTTGCGATCACGAACCAATCCGCGATGATGGTCTTGTCCGCCACGTTCACCGCCAGGATGTCAAACGCCTTCTTGTTGTCGAGCACTTCGCACAGTGCAAGCGCCTGGGCTTTGATTGCGGTTTCGTTCAACTTTCTACCTCCGTTTTTGGTTCTGGTTTCATCCTTGTTTCGGGCGTTCTGCCCGTTTTTGCTTCAAGTTTCTTCTGGAGCGCGTTTCTTACCGTCTCCCCCTCTGGCTTGACGCTTCTTCCCTCCCGCACGAGATGCGCATGTACGCTGTCCATGCAGGCGAGCACTGCCCGGTCCAAATCCACGCCGGAGAGCGAACGCAGCGCGTCCACACCCGGGTAATCCCGCGTCGGTTCGATCTTATCCGCCAGATAGACGATCTTATCGAGCAGCGTCATATCCACGCTTCCAAGCGTGTGATGGCGGATCGCGTCAAACACCGCTTCCTCCCGCACGCCGTATACATCCCGCGCAAGGAGCGCGCCAATCCGGTCGTGCAGAAGGCCGGGCGTCTCCCGCTCGAATTCATCCACCGGGAGGCCGTACTCCGCTGCGAGCGCAATCAGTTGCTCCGCCGGGAGCTTCGCGCAATCGTGCAACAGCCCCGCAAGCCGCGCCTGCGCTCCGTCCGCATTCCACCGCGCCGCAAGCGCGATCGCGCAGCGCATTGTCCCAATGCTGTGCTCATACCGTTTTTTATTCAACGCGGCGCGCAGCTTTTCCTGCTTTTGCGCCACGGCTTCCTCCTGATAAAAGGCATTTTCGTATATCATGCGCTCCACGGCAGGGGGCAGGAATGCCGAAACGGGCTGCGCTTCGTGCAGGCGCGTGCGCACCAGCGTGGAGGAAACGTCCTGCCCGGAAAACGAGGCGAATTCCACCTGCGCGCCACAACGGGTACGCAGGATTTCCGCCGCGTCCGACAAGCTGCCTTCGACCCCCGGGCGCGCAACCGCAATCACCCGCACTAGCTGCAGCAGCGGTTCCGCCTCCCGCCATGTGGGCAGGTTTTTGAGCATATCCTCGCCCACGATGAGGCTCAGCCGCGCGTTTGGCGCTTCCGCCAGCAGCGCGCGCACCGTGTCCACGGTATAGCTCTTCCCCGGCCGGGCAAGCTCCATACCGGAGGCAAAGAGGCCATCTTCCCCTGCGAGGGCCGCTTCCGCCATCGCAAGGCGTGCGGTGGCGGGCACCCCGCCCGCAAGCGTCTTATGCGGCGGCTCCTTTGCGACCATGAACAGCACGCAGTCTAAGCCAAACTGCGCCTTGACGCGGCGCGCCATGTCGATATGCCCGTTGTGGATGGGGTTGAAGCTCCCCCCAAACAATCCAAGATCCAATTCGGTTTTCGCTCCCGTCCGCGCTTTCTTCCAGGCGCTGGCGCGCCTGCGTATATTTTCCATGCATCCGTGCAAAACTATTCTTGCGCGGCGATTCCCCGCCGCGCGAAGGAAAGTGAGGTGTTCCCGTGAAGAATCAAACGCTCCTCCTGCGGTATTACAAAAGGAGGTTTTATCATGGCCGGAGCTTCATCGCGCGCGCAGTAGATTTTCTCGCGCTGCGCGTCATCACGCTCGCGGCCTGCTACCTTTGGTTCACCACCCTCATCGACAACACCGTGATGGCCGCCGTGCTTTCCGTCACGGCGCTCATGACCATCAGCGTCGCCGTCGAACTCGTCAAGAGCCTGCGCTTGGATCGGTTCATCCAAAGGGAACGCAAACGCATCGCAGAGCGCCTGTTCCGCGAGCGGCTTTTGATTCTGCCCAAGGAGGGCTTCCTCGCCGTAGTAAAAGCGTTCCTCGAAGGCCGGCGCGGCCAGTTTGCGGATGATTGCCTGGTTTATACCGTGCAATCCGCCTCGCCCGTGAGCGCGGATACCGTGCTGCGCGCGCACCGCGCGGCGCAGCGGCGCGGCCTTACCGCAGCGGTGATCTTCTCCGCCGCGCCCGTCTCGCCGGAAGCCTCCGCCCTCGCGCGGCGGTATGACGGCGTCGCCGTCTCCTTCATCACGCCGGATGACCTCATCGCAAGCGGCTCTGCCGTGGACTTCCTGCCGGACGATAAGGCCGTAGATGAGGCGATCCTTTCTGCCGCGCGCGCGGAAAAGGCACGCCGCAAAAGCGCAGCCTCCGCCCCGTTTGCGGAAGGCAGGATGCGCCGCTATATCCTCGTGGCGCTCGCGCTGTTCGCGCTTTCCTTCTTCGTAAAATACACGCTGTATTACCGGCTGCTTTCGGCCGCCTGCCTGAGCTTCGGCGCGCTGGCCTGGTGGATCAATACTCTGGCGCCCACGGGCGAACCGGGCGGCGGCACGGCCTGAAGCCCGGGTTTAAAGCTCGATCTTTGGGTTCTCCTTCGCGCGGCGGTAAAGCACGATCTTGCGGCCGATGCACTGCACCGGCTCCGCGCGCAGGCGGCCCGCCAGGATCTCGATGGCCTCCTTCGCGCTTACGTCCGCCGTCTCCAGCACGGTGACCTTGATGAGTTCCCGCGCCTCGAGCGCATCGTCGAGCTGCGCAGTGACGGCGGGTGTGATTCCCTCTTTTCCGATCTGGTAAAGCGGCTGCATCGTGTTTGCCATGCCGCGGAGCGCGGCGCGCTGCTTGCTTGTAATCATAGGTTTTTCTCTTTGCTCCACTCTGTTTTTTGTTGTTCTGTTATTCGACAAAATCAAATTCCCACTCGCCCATGCGCACGGTGCTTTCCTCCGTAGCGCCCGCCGCGCGCAGCGCGTCGATAATGCCTTCCTTGATGAGGAACTGCTGGAAGCGGCGCATGGAGCCCTCGTCCTCCGCATAGGTAGTGTCGAGCAGATATTCGACACTGCCGCCCGTGACGATAAACACGTCCCCATCCCGTTCGATGGAGAAGCCCGGCTCATAGCGGTGCGTCTCCTGCATGTCCTCTTCCTCAAACTCGTAGACCGGGGGCAGTTCCGCAAGCGTTTTAACGATCGCATCGAGCAGCGCGTCGAAGCCGCTGACCGTCGCCGCGGAAACCGGGAATACCGCGGCGTCGCTCCCGTCCTCGGCAAGCTCCTCGCGGAACAGTTCCAAATTGTCCTCCGCACCGGTCAGATCCATCTTGTTCGCGGCGACGAGCTGCGGAAGCTCCGCAAGCCGCTCGCTGTATTGCCGGAGCTCCGAGCGGATGGCGCGATAATCCTCCATCGGGTCGCGCCCCTCGCAGCCGGAGATATCCACCACATGCACGAGCATGCGCGTGCGCTCCACGTGCCGCAGGAAATCATGCCCGAGGCCCGCGCCCTCCGCCGCGCCTTCGATGAGGCCCGGAATGTCCGCGAGGACAAACGTCCTGTCGTAGCGCTTCACCACGCCGAGGTTCGGCGTGAGCGTCGTGAAATGGTAGTTCGCAATCTTCGGCTTCGCGCTCGTCAGCACGGAGAGGATCGTGGATTTTCCCACGTTCGGCAGGCCGATGAGCCCCACGTCCGCGATGGTCTTGAGCTCAAGCTCCACCTCGTGCTCCACCGTCTTCTGCCCCGGCTGCGCAAAGCGTGGGGATTGCCGCGTGGGCGTCGCAAAGCGCGCATTGCCCCGGCCGCCGCGCCCGCCATGGAGCACAACGCGCGTCCGGTTGGGCTTGTTCATGTCCGCGACGATGCGGCCCGTCTCCACGTCCCGCACGAGCGTCCCTACCGGTACGCGGATGACGAGATCCTCCCCGTTTTTGCCGCTGGACATGCGGGCGCGCCCGTTTTCGCCGCGCTCCGCCCGGTAATGCCGGGCAAACCGGAAATCGAGCAGCGTGTTCATGTTCGGGTCGGCCAGGAACACGACGCTGCCGCCGCGCCCGCCATCGCCGCCGTCCGGCCCGCCGCGCATGACGAACTTTTCGCGATGGAAGGAGGCGCATCCATCGCCGCCGTCCCCCGCCTTGATGAGGATCTTCGCTTTATCTACAAATTGCATGGTCCTTGCCTTCCTATTTCTGCTTTTTCTGATTTTTCAGGTTCTCCAGGCAGTATTCCCGCACGCTGCACGTTTCACACTTGGGGTTGCGTGCGCTGCAGCAGCGCCTGCCGTGGAAGATCAGCCAGTGGTGCGCGATGGACCAATCCTCCTTAGGGATGTTCTGCATGAGCTGTTCTTCCGTGTGCAGCACGTCCTTCGCGTCCGCGAGGCCGATGCGGTTCGCCACGCGGAACACATGCGTGTCCACCGCGATAGCGGGCGTTCCAAACGCATTTGAAACGACGACGTTCGCGGTCTTTCGTCCCACGCCAGGGAGCTTTGTGAGCGCATCCCGGTCGTTGGGAACCTCTCCGCCGTATTCCGCGAGCAGGATGCGGCTTGCAGCAATGATGTTCTTCCCCTTGGTCTTGTACAGCCCGCAGCCCTTGATGTAAGGCGCAAGCTCCTCCTCCGTCAGCGCGGCGAAAGCCTCCGGGGTGCCGTATTTCGGGAACAAAACCGCCGTGGTCTTGTTCACCTGCTTGTCCGTACACTGGGCGGAAAGCATCGTCGCAATAAGCAGTTCAAACGGCGTGTTGAAATCCAGCTCCGGCTTCGCGTCCGGATAGGTCTCCTTCAAAAGCCGCAGCACCGTTGCGATCCGTTCTGTTTTTTTTGCCTTGCTTTCGCGCATCGTTGCACCTCCGCATAGAATTTTCCAATCTATTTATTATAATACGCAAAGCCGCACACGCGCAAGCCGTCAGGAGCCCGTGGACTTATAATGCCGGAGGCCCACATGCCAAAGAAGCGCCGCGGGCAGCAGGAACAGCAGCCCAAAGAGCGGCGTGAACATGTAAAGCCGGCTCTCGCTGCGCCCCGTCAGGTACAGAAGCGGATAATACTGAAACAGCGCGAGCGGCACGCAATAGGTGAAGAAACGCAGCACTTCCTTGCCATAGATCGAAAACGGATACATGCCGAACTCCCGGCCGCCGTCCGTAAAGATGTTCATGAACTCCAGCCCTTCCGTCGTGAAGAAGCAGATCGAAGCGTAGACCACGAACAAGCAGGTGAACACCACCACGCCCACCATGACCATCAGCGCGAGCGTCAGGATCTTGTCCGCCGCCCAGCTTACGCCGCTTTGCGGCAGCGCATAGCAGAACACGAGAACCGCCTGCAGCAGCCGTCCGAGGCGCGAAAGCTCTATCTTTGTTGCAATCACCTGAAATACCGCGCCGCGCGGACGCACAAGGATACGGTCAAACGTCCCATTGCCGAGCATGGACGCGAACGTATCGAACCCGCGCGCGAAGCATTCCGCCAGCGAAAACGCCATGAGCACCACCGCGAAGCACAAAAGCACCTCCGGGTAGGTGAAGCCATCCACCGCGTAAAAGCGCAGGAACAGGAAGCGGATGGTCAAAAGCGCGGAGAACGAAACGAGGAATTGGCCGGCCGCCGTCATCAGGAAGGACGCCTTGTACTGCATCTGGCTGCGCAGATGGATCGAAAAATACTTTCCATAAAGCCTCAACAATTCTTTCATTTCAACCTCCCTGCACAACCACACGCCGGAGCGAGCGGCGCATCCAAAGCGTGCCGCCCGCCACGAGCGCAGCGAGCCAAAATGCCTGCAAGGCGAGCGCGCGCCACATCTGCGCGCCCACAACCGTGCCGCAGTAGATCTGCAGCGGCAAATTCTGCATCGCGGCAAACGGCGTGAGCTCCACAACCTTGCGGAGCCCTTCCGGGAAAAACGGCAGCGGGATCAACTGCCCCATCAGGAAATCCGAAAGCACCATCACGATGATGCGCACGCCCATCGGGGAAAGCGTATAAAACGTGGAGACATAAACGAGCATCTGCATTGCCACCACAAGGCAGCTTGCCGCGGCGAGCGAAAGCACGAAGAGGACGAACACGCCTGCGCTCCCCGGCAGGTCCATGCGGTATGGCGCCGGCAGGAAAAACGCCACGGCAAGCACCGGCAGGCAGCGAAGCGCCGCGCTCGCCGCGCGGGAGGCGATGGATTTCACAAACCACATCGCGTAGACCGGTGCGGGCCGCACAAGCTCGTAGGCCACACCGCCGCTCGTGATGCTCTCGAAAATGTCGGCGTCATAGCGCCAGGTGTTAAATAGGGCGAGGAACGCCTGCTGCAGCCAAATATAGGTTGCAAGCTGGGGAAACTCCATCGGGAACGCCGCTGGATCCGCCTCGTAAAAGGCCCGGAACATCAAAAGGCTCATGAACCCCCAGGCGAACTGCGTCGCAATCCCCGCCCAGGCCGCCGCCCGGTACTGCATGCCGCCGAGGAAGCGCATGCGGAAAAAGCTCTGATATTTTTTCATATCTGGAACTCCCTGTACAGGGACAGCACTAGTTCCTCCGCTGTCGCGCCGGAAACGGAAAGGTCGGTGACGTCCGCATTCTTCGCAAGGTGCGCGATCGCTTCTGAAACGGAGAGCACCGCCGTATCCGCCGCGAACACAGCGCGCCCTTCCTCCCCGCTTTGCAGCGTCAGGCCCGCACGCGGCAGGAAACGCCCGCCTGCGTATTCCACCGCGATGCGCTTTACGCGGGAATGCGCTTTTTGCAGCTGCGCTAAGGAGCCGTCCAGCAAAATGCGCCCCTTTCCGATGAGAAGGATCCGCTCCGCGATGGCCTCGATGTCTTGCATGTCATGCGTCGTTAAGATCACTGTGGTTTTGCGTTCTGCGTTGATCCTGCGGATGAAATCGCGCACGGCCACCTTGGACACCGCGTCAAGGCCGATGGTAGGCTCATCTAGGAAGAGGACCTTCGGATCGTGCAGCAACGAAGCTGCCAATTCACAGCGCATCCGCTGGCCAAGGCTCAGCTGGCGCGCAGGCGTGCGCAAAAGCTCCGAAAGGTTTAAAAGCTCCGTCATTTCCTCTAAATTATGCCGGTAAACCGCTTCCTCTACCGCGTAAACGTCCCTGAGCAATTCAAACGAGTCGATCACCGGCACATCCCACCAGAGCTGGGAACGCTGGCCGAATACCACGCCGATCTCCTTCACGTGCGCCCTGCGCTCCTTCCAGGGCGTACGGCCGTTGATGGTGCAGCTCCCGCTGTCCGGTGTGAGGATGCCGCTCATCACCTTAATGGTGCTGCTCTTCCCCGCGCCGTTCGGGCCAATGTAGCCGACCATTTCCCCTTCCCCGATGTGGAAGGACACGTCCGCCAGCGCGTGCACGAGCGTATACTCCTTGTGGAACAGCGCCCGGAACGCTTCCGAAAGCCCGGCGCTGCGCCGCGCCACGCGGAACGTTTTGTTGATGTGGCTCAGTTCGATCATGGTTCTCCTCCCCTTTGTAAACACGGCTTGTCCATATGAAATGCATAGCAAAGCACGCGGTAACGCCCGCATGCCTGCAAGCCCAATGATTTCACGCGCCGCTTCCGGCGCGGAAAGCATAGGGCTCCTTTGAAGTTGTTTCGTGAGTTTTCCAATGGTATCACATTTGCGGAGGCCGTGTCAATCACTTTTTCCCCATCATGGAACCGAACATCTGCGCGAGCATCATCGGATCCCCCATGCCGCTCCCGCCCTGCGTGCCGCCCTTCTTTCCCATGCCGCCGAGGCTGGAAAGCACCTGCATCATCTGGAGCGGGCTGCTCATGCTGCCCTTTCCCATAAACGGGATGCCGCCCGCCTGCCCAAACGGCATCCCGCCAGGCGCCCCGGGAAACGGCGTATGCGGCTGCCCTTGGTTGAACGAAGACTGCGGTTGCCCCGGCGCCTGCTGCGCCTGGTTCGGCTGCCCTTGGGCGAACGGCGGTGCAGAAGGCACTGGGAGCGTTACGCCAAGCTGCTGCGCGATATGCGCCCGCTCTGCCGGCGCAAGGAACGGTTCCATCGCCATCAGGTACTGCCTTGCGCGCTCTTGTCCCTGCTCGTTCCGGATGCGCCGTGCCATCGCAAGCGCCGGCGATGCGGGGATACTCTGGCCGCCGACTGTGCTGCTCTGGCCGCCCTGGTTCCCCTGCTCCCCTCCCTGCTGTGTCTGCGGCCGCCCCGCGCTCTGGTTCTGCTGCTGCCTGCCGCGCGGCGGCATCGTGTTCTGCGGCGTTCTCTGCATGCGCGTCTCTCCCTTCGCAGTTTTCCCACTTATGATACTATATGCAGCCCGCTTCCTTTTTGAACCCGCCGTATCGCAAACCGGGCCGCACGCATATACATGGCATGAAAGGAGCTGAATCAGCATGAAACGCAGCATACGCGATTATACGCAGGAGAAGCAGGCCCGGCAGCAGGTTTCGGCGGAAGACGCCGGATACGCGGAAATGCTCGGGCAAATGGATCCCAATGCCCTCGGCTCGATGCAGAACGCCGTGGAGCATTACAGCGGCAAGAGCGACAACGAGCTTTTGCAGGAGCTGCGTCAGTACCGCGCTGCGGGCGCGTTTGACGACAAGGCGCTCCAGGATGTTGCCGCGCGCCTCGCGCCAATGCTCACGCCGGAACAACAGCAGCGGCTCTTTTCCGTGATGCAGCAGCTGTAACGGCGCTTCCGCGGCAAGGCAAAAGGCCGCTCCATTTAGCGGCCTTTTCAGCGTGCCTGCCCGCCTCGTGCGCCGCTGCCCGGCGTCCGGCCATCCGCATCCGGCGCAGCTGTGGCAGGAGATGTTTTCCGTATTGACTTTCCGAATAGATTCCCTTATCATAAATCGAATGGTCTGCGTTGCCCGCTTTGTCCGGGCGCTTTTTCCATCCAGCCGGGCAGGAATCCCATGCTTATACCGTGAGTATCCGCAGCTTTTGCCAGGATCTGCACGGTATATGCGTTCTTTCCAGCTTCGCATTGCGAGCAGGTGTTTTTCGCCGCATCCCCAAAAGCCGGCAAGCGGTTGCTGCGCCGGCCCATCGTGTTCGTGCAAAGCGCGTATATCCTCAAAAAAATCATGTCCATCACCTATAGCATATTGCGGCATGATCTTTAAGGTATCGCCTTTGTCTACGGATAAAATCCCGCTAAAATGGTTGTAAAACCGCCCGTTTTGCCTGCTGCGTATCACTTGCCCGTAGCGTTTGGCCCACCGCGCGGATATGGCTTTGGGTCGTCCGTGAGCCCGGCCAGGTAGTCCATGCTCGTTTCGAGCGCAAGCGCGATCTGCCTACATTGATCAAAGGAATAATTCCGTTTTCCCGTTTCCAGCTTGGAATAATCGCTCTGATCAATGCCGGTGAGCATCTGCATCTTAATTTGTGTATAGCCTCTGGCTTTTCTGAGTGTTTTCAATCGCTCCATACACAAATTATGGCGCATTGACCTACTTGTAATTATGGTGGTTTTGACCTATTATCGAGCTGAGAAAAGATTTGGAGGTGCTTTATGGATTCTTTTGAATATGTCTACAACCACATGATGGGGCATTCCGCCGACCATGACGGGAATTACCCGAACGAGTTTTTCAAGGGAAGCCTCTGCGATACGCTTTCCGAGGAAATTTTCGCCGCCCGCCTGCGCCTTTCCCGCGCGCTTGACAAGAACGACAGCGGTGAAAACGCCGACGCCATGGCGATCGTAAAAGGCTATGAACAAATGCTCCGCATCCTCTGCCAACGCGCCTATGAATACGGAAAGGCCGCGGGCACAGAGAAATGATCCCCGGCAAAGGCAGCGGCCCGGCAAGAACATGCCGGGCCGTTTTATATGGGTTTGACGCTTCTACAGCAGGATGATGCCCGCCTTTTCACAGGCTTCCACAGTCTCCTGATCCCAGATGGAGGATTGTACCTCCCCGATATGCGCCTTGTTCATCAGGAGCATACAGATGCGGGATTGGCCGATGCCGCCGCCGATGGTCAGCGGGAGCTGGCCTGCAAGCAGCATGCGGTGGAACGGCAGCGTGCGGCGCGCGTCGCAGCCCGCCTCCGTAAGCTGGCGGTCAAGCGCTTCCGCATCCACACGGATACCCATGGAAGAGATCTCCAGCGCGCAATCCAGCTGCGAAAAGTAGAACAGGATGTCGCCGTTGAGCGACCAGTCGTCATAGTCCGGCGCGCGGCCGTCGTGCGGCTTGCCATCGCTGAGCTTGCCGCCGATCTGCATGAGGAACACGGTCTTGTATTCCCGGGTGATCGCGTTTTCCCGCTCTTTGGGGGATAACTCCGGATAACGGTCCAGCAACTCCTGCGTGGTGATGAATTTCACCTCGCGGGAAAGCTCCGTATGGATATGCGGATAGCGTGCCCTGAGCGCGTCGAGCGTATCGCATACGCAGCCAACGATGGAGCGCACTGTGCTTTGCAGCGTCTCCAGGTTGCGCGTCTCGCGCGTAAGCACCTTCTCCCAATCCCACTGATCCACATAAACGGAATGCAGGTTATCGAGCGTTTCATCCCGCCGGATGGCGTTCATGTCCGTATACAGCCCTTTGCCAGGGCGGAAATCATAGCGGTAAAGGGCCATTCGCTTCCATTTTGCAAGCGAATGCACCACCTGTGCTTCGGTCTCCGCGCAGGGGATATCGAAGCTGACCGGACGCTCCACACCGTTGAGGTCATCGTTGAGGCCGCTTTGCGGCTGCACGAACAGCGGCGCAGTCACGCGCTTCAACCGCAGCGCACGCGCAAGCCCATCCTGGAAAGAACGCTTGATGAAGCTGATCGCATCCTGCGTTTCGTATAACGTCATCGTGGAGCGGTATCCCTTTGGAATGATCGTGTTTGCCATGTGTGGGAATCTCCTTCGCTTTTGTTGCGCCCAGACTATGCTGCAATCCATAGCTTTCCGCAGATTTTATATATTTTATATTATATATTTGAAATGCGCAATATGCTATACGTACGGCAAAATAAAATGGCGTATCCCCACCTTTGCATCATGGCTTTTCGCGCCGCTATCCATTGCATGTATGCGCCAGCACAAGCTCCTGCGTACGATCCAGATGCGCGCGGTCCGCCTCTGCCGCACGCTCCGGCTGGCCCTCCAAAATATGCCCGACGATCGCCGCGTGCTCCGCATGGGAGCGCTCCGCGTCCCCTTCGCTCATGATCGCGCTGATGCGGATGAGCATCAGCTGCGCGCGCAGGCTGCCGTGGATCCGGCAGGCTGTCGCGTTCCCTGCAAGCCGCAGCAAGAGCGTATGTAGGCTTTCGCCCGCCTGCTCGCCCCAGGAATCCCCCATTTCGGAATATGCCGCGCGCTCGCGGCGCAGGCAGGCCCGGAGTTCCTCCGCGTTGGGCTCTGCCCAATCCGCACACAAGCTATGAATTGCATCCACCTCCAGCAGGCACCGGAGCGAAAAATTTTCGCGCACATCGCGCTCCGAAAGCTCCCGCACATAAACGCCGCGCTTCGGGATCTCGACCAGCAGGCCGTCCCCCGCAAGCATATGCAGCGCCTCCCGCACCGGGGAACGGCTGACGCCCAGGCGTTCCGCGATTTCGTTTTCCTGCAGCCATTCGCCCGGCTGGTATCTCTGCTGGATCAAAGCCTGCCGGAGGCTCCGGTATACCAGTTCCTTAATCGTTGCCGTGTCAAACTGCCTCGACATATGCCTCTCCCTCCGCACGGCAGGCCCGTGTTTTGTTTAAATTATAACACGCATGCCGCCCCTTGAAAACGGTTTTGTGCAAATTGCTGCGCATTCCGCCAACTCTGCCGTCATTTCGCCGTAACTTTACCACCGCGCTTGTTCCACTATTTTGTTCATGTTTTGTTCACGCTCTCCGCCCGCGATATGGTTTGTGCTGCCGCATGAAACAGAGTATAATGCCATCAAGAAGGTGGTACGAAAGATGTCTAAACAACGAAAACCCGGAAAAATCATCCTGCTGGTGCTCGCCGCGGCAGCTTTGCTCGCGCTTGCTGCCATCGGCATTTTTTATTTGCGGATCAGCTCCCCTGCCGCATTGTTTGAAAGCACCCCAACCGCCGCGCCGGGACCCGCAATGCCCGCGCCTGCGCCGGAGCAAACGCCAGACGCAGCGGCGACGGCTGCGCCCACCCCTGCCATCACCCCGGAACCAACCCCGACGCCCATGTCGGAAGCGGCGCTTGAATCGCTTTCCGATTTGAGTTTTATGGAGAACCGCGTGAACATCATGGTGTTCGGCATCGACAAAAGCGAGGAGCGCGAGGCTTCCGGCTCGTTCCGCACGGATACGATGATCCTCGTGACAATCAACTTCAAAACGAACTCCGTGGGCATGATCTCTATCCCGCGCGACAGCTATGTTCTGCTTTACAACAATGCGGGCGAGCTGATCGAACCGCTCGACCCTTACGGGAAGGTAAACAGTGCGTTTTCGCTGGGCGGCGGCCTCAAGCACGGCGGTTACCAAAGCGCGATGAATACCGTGAGCGCGCTTTTCGGCGGGATTCCGATCCAATATTATGTGAGCGTAGATATGAACGCCGTGAAGGAAGTGGTCGATGCGATGGGCGGCGTAGAATACGACGTGGACATCGAAGTCACGATGAACGGGCGCATGCTCCACCCGGGCTTGCAGCATCTGGACGGCCAGGCCGTGCTGGATTACTGCCGCCAGCGTAAAGGCAGCTCCGACGTGGCGCGTGCAGACCGCCAGCAGCGCATGCTCCTCGCCATATTCAACCAGATGAAGCGCACGGGGCAGATCGCAAACATCCCGAAGATCTACACCGCCGTGCAGAACAACATCGAAACGAACCTGAGCTTTGAGCAGATTTGTTCCCTTGCGCTTGTCGCGGTGCGCATGGATTCCGAGAATTTGGAGCGCCATATGGCGCCTGGAGAATATATGAGCCTATACGCGCGGGATTGCTGGTGCCTGCACACGCTGGAGCTCCAGAAATTGATTGAGGAGGTGTTCGGCGCAGAAGTCATCGTGGACCCGAACGCAGACGCGGAAGCGCTGAGGCTTTATGTGGAAACAAACCGCCTTGCGGTCGCATCGGAACTTGCCGCGGGCAACCGCGCTTATGCCGACGCGCAATACCTGCTGGCAAATTATAAGAGCAGCATTTCCTCCGCCGAGCGCAGCGCCCTGCAAAGCGCAATGCCCCACCTCAAGACCGCGCTGCGTAAGGAGAGCAAGGGCCTCCTTGACCTCTATACCCCGCCGGTACGCGCGCTGGCGAATTCCATCTGGGCAAACCTCGGCGGCATAGGGCCGATCCCCTCCGGCGCGGCGGATGCCGTCACGCATGAAGAAGAGGATGACAGCGCCATGCCATCCAGCGGTTCCGGCAGCGGCATTCACATCGGGTAACAGGATCGCAGGAGAGCGCCCGCGCAGGGGCGCTCCCGCTCTTTTGGTTTTCGGCCTTATGCCTGTTCGTTCAAAAGCTGCATGAACTCGTCGCCGGTGATCGTCTCCTTTTCCAGCAGGTAATCGGAAAGCCGGTGCAGCGCGCCGATGTTTTCCGAAAGGATCCTGCGCGCCTTCTCCTGGGCGTCCTTCACCATTTCAACGACCTCATGATCCACAAGCGCCGCCGTCTCCTGCGAGCACGCGAGCGAGGTGTCCCCGCCCAGGTATGCGTTTTCGACGGTCTCCAGCGCCACCATGCCGAAGCGTTCGCTCATGCCGTAGCGTGTGACCATTGCGCGGGCAAGGCGCGTCGCCTGCTCGATGTCATTGGAAGCGCCGGTCGTTGCGCTCGCAAAGATCAGCTCCTCCGCCGTGCGGCCGCCTGTGAGCGTCGCAAGTTTGTTAAACGCTTCCTCCCGGCTCATGAGGAAGCGCTCGCCTTCCTCAACCTGCATCGTATAGCCCAGCGCGCCAGAGGTACGCGGCACGATCGTGATCTTATGCACGGGTGCGGAATCGCTCTGCTTCGCGGCGACAAGCGCGTGGCCGACTTCATGGTAGGCGACGATCTTCTTTTCCCGCTCGGAGATCACGGCGCTCTTGCGCTGATAGCCGGCAATGACCACCTCCACGCTTTCCTCAAGATCCGCCTGCTCCACCAAGTCGCGCCCCATGCGAACCGCGCGCAGCGCCGCTTCGTTGACGATGTTTGCAAGTTCCGCACCGGAAGCGCCGCTCGTCGCCCGTGCGATCGCGTTAAAGTCGATGTCTGGGGCCAGATGCACAGCCTTCGCATGTACCCGGAGGATCGCCTCGCGGCCGGCGAGATCCGGCAGTTCCACAGGGATGCGCCGGTCGAACCGGCCAGGGCGAAGCAGCGCCGGGTCGAGTGAATCCGGGCGGTTCGTCGCCGCCAGGATGACCACGCCGTTCTTGCCGTCAAAGCCATCCATCTCGGTCAAAAGCTGGTTGAGCGTCTGCTCGCGCTCGTCGTTGCCGCCAAGGCCGCCCTCGCGTTTCTTGCCGATGGTGTCGATCTCGTCAATGAACACGATGCAGGGCGCCTTCTCGTTTGCCTGCTTGAACAAATCGCGCACCTTGGCTGCGCCCATACCTACGAACATCTCCACGAACTCCGAGCCGGAGATGGAGAAGAACGGCACCTGCGCCTCGCCTGCGACAGCCTTGGCGAGGAGCGTTTTGCCAGTGCCCGGAGGGCCCACAAGCAGCGCGCCCTTTGGGAGCCGGGCGCCGATCTTCGCGTATTTGCCTGGGTTGTGCAGGAAGTCAACGATCTCCGTAAGCGCTTCCTTCGCTTCGTCCTCACCCGCAACGTCCGCAAACGTCTTGCCTGTCTGCGCTTCCACGTAGATCTTTGCGTTCGCCTTGCCAAAGCTCATCGCATTGGGGCCGATGCCGCCGTTTTGCAGCCTGCGCATCATGAACTGGCCCAGCGCGGCGAAGATCAGGATTGGCAAGATCCATGTGAGCAGGAAGGTCAGCAGCGGGGAGCTCTGCGTTGGGATCGCCGCGGCAAATTCAACATCCGCGTTTTCCAGCCGTTCCCGCAATCCCTCATCAGGCCAGATGCCAGTTTTGTAAACGCGCTCGCGCCCGTTCTCGTCCACCGCAAGGAACGTGATGAGGCGCTCCACCTCATCCCGCGCGACCTGCTTTACCTTGCCGTCGTCCACCATTTGCAGGAACTCGCTGTACCCCACCTCGATCACCTGCGCCTCCATCAGCGCGGGGAACACGAGCGCGTTGAGCAGCAGCATGATCACCGTTACCATGATGCAATAATACACCAGCGGCTTTTTTGACGGCTTGTGTTCTTTCATATTGCCCATTTGTATCCTCCAGCCAAATCTCTTCCGTGTTGATTTCTTTTATTATACTGTCCACTTGCGAAGAAAAAAAGGATTCTTCCGGGGAAAATGTGAAACAAATCGGCGCCATTGTGAACAGGGATAAGGTCTCCGGGTCCATCGGAAAAGCGGGCCGTGTTTTCACAGCGGCCCGCTCCGGTTGTTTTTCGGTTCAAATGAGGTTCATCCCGGTTTCCGGATCAAACATATGGATGACGTTGCCGCCGAAGGTGAAGTTCACCTTTGCGCCGTAGCTGAAATCCTGCTGCGGCATACCCTGAAGGTCGAGCGTCGGGATGATGACGACGACGTCCTTGCCGTCCGCGTTCACGTGCAGGTGTACGGAGCTTCCCATCATCTCGGAAACATCCACCGTGGCGGAAATGTGCGCTGCGGCATCGTCCGCGCAGAGCATCACATGCTCCGGGCGGATGCCGAGGGTGATCGGCTGCGGCTGCGCGCCCTTTGCGCGCAGCGCCTGCTGCTTCTCCTCCGGCAGATGTACGCGCGCAGAGCCGAGGGAGACGAAATAGCCGTCCGCATCTTTTTCGAGCTTTGCTTCAAAGAGATTCATTTGCGGGGAGCCAATAAAGCCCGCCACGAAGAGGTTTGAAGGATGGTTGAACACCTCCTGCGGCGTGCCGATCTGCTGGATGAAGCCGTCCTTCATGATGACGATGCGGTCGCCCAGCGTCATGGCTTCAGTCTGGTCATGGGTAACGTAAATAAACGTGGTGTCGATGCGCTGGCGCAGCTTGATGATCTCTGCGCGCATCTGGTTCCTGAGCTTTGCGTCAAGGTTGGAGAGCGGCTCGTCCATCAGGAATACCTGCGGGTCGCGCACGATTGCCCGGCCGATGGCAACACGCTGGCGCTGGCCGCCGGAAAGCGCCTTGGGCTTGCGGTCCAGATACTGGGTGATGTCCAGGATCTCCGCCGCCTCGCGCACCTTCCGGTCAATGACCTCCTTCTTCTCCTTGCGCAGCTTGAGCGCGAAGGCCATGTTTTCATAGACCGTCATGTGCGGATACAGCGCGTAATTCTGGAATACCATCGCAATGTCGCGGTCCTTAGGCGGAACGTCGTTCACGAGGCGGTCGCCGATGTAGAGCTCGCCCCCGCTGATCTCCTCCAGGCCCGCCACCATGCGCAGCGTCGTGGATTTCCCGCAGCCCGACGGGCCGACGAGCACGATGAATTCCTTGTCCGCGATTTCCAGGTTGAAGTCCTGCACCGCGACCACGTTCTTGTCGTAGACCTTCTTGATGTTCTTGAGCGTTACCTTTGCCATGTCCCCAGCTCTGGCGGCGGAGCCACCGCTCCGTTCGCCTCGCACGCGCAGGCTGGCTGCGCCATGCATTACGGCAGGTCTCCACACTGCCGCACCGCGAGCCGCGCGGCTGTAAAATGCCTCCTTTTCATTCGTACCGCCCCGCATGCTGTGGAGTGCGCGGCAGCCGTGGTTTATTGATGGGATCGCTCCCAAACTGCTCCACATTATCGCTTCTATTATAGATGCCGCACGGCGCTTGCGCAAGCGTTGTGCGGCATTTCTTTCACAAGGGTTTTATGGAGCGTTTGCGTTACCGGTCCCCAAAGCCGTCCGGATGGGTGCTGTGCCAGCGCCACGCGGAAGCGATGATCTCCTCCACCTCCGTGAACCGCGGCTCCCAGCCAAGCACTTCGCGCGCCCGGTCGCCGGAGGCCACAAGCTGCGCGGGGTCGCCCGCGCGGCGTGCCGCGTTCACGGTCGGGATCGCCTTGCCGGTTACGCGCTCCGCCGCACGGATGATCTCCCGGACGGTGAAGCCAACGCCGTTGCCGAGGTTGAACGCGCCGCTCTCCCCGCCCGCGGCAAGGTATTTCACCGCAAGGATATGCGCTTCTGCCAAGTCCGTCACGTGGATATAATCCCGCACGCAGGTACCGTCCCGCGTTTCATAATCCGTCCCGAACACGCTCACCGCCGGGCGCTGCCCGTTCGGCACCTGCAGAACGAGCGGGATAAGATGCGTTTCCGGCATGTGCGCTTCCCCGATGCAGCCGCTTTCGTGTGCACCGCAGGCGTTGAAATAGCGCAGGGAAGCATATTTAATGCCATGCGCCGCCTCCGCCCAGTGGAACATCCGCTCCATCGCAAACTTCGTCTCACCATATGGGTTTGTGGGAGCAGTGCGGTCGCTCTCCCGGATGGGGATGCGCTCCGGCTCGCCGTATACGGCCGCCGTGGAGGAAAACACGACCCTCCGCACGCCCTCCTCCGCCATGGCGGCAAGCAGCGTGCAGGTGCCGCCGACGTTGTTGTCGTAATACTTCATGGGGATCTGCATGCTCTCCCCCACGAGCGAATTCGCGGCGAAATGGATCACCGCGTCCGGCGCTTCGCGTTGGAGCACTCCGCCGAGGAAAACCCGATCCCGCACGTCGCCATCATGGAAGCGCGCCTCCGGGTGCACTGCCGCCCGGTGGCCCGTTTGCAGGTTATCCACAACCGCCACGTCGTAACCTTGGCCGAGCAGCGCGTAAACGGCATGCGAACCGATATAGCCCGCGCCGCCCAAAACGAGTATTTTCATGCTCAATCCTCCCGAAATACAATCAAATTTATGGTATCTGTTCCCATTTTTATCGTTACAGTTTATCTCAGTTGATTGTACCCTATGCTGCGCTTCCCGGCAATTAAAAAAGGATGAATTATTTTTTTAAGTTATTGCTGTTTAAAGCGGATACAGCCCGAAACAGCCGTATCCGCTTTTTGTTCAAAGTTCATCTAAAACACTTGCAAATGAGCTACTTTTTATTTATTGTAGCGGCGTATAGAGCCGCCGGGCAATTTTCCGGTATGCACACCATCGTCTATTACAAGCACACCGTTTACCGCTACATACTGGACGCCTTCGGGGTACACTCGAGGTTCTACCAAGTTTTCGTTGGTCTTCATATTATCAATGTCGAGCACCAGCATATCTGCACGGTAGCCTTCCTTTATTAGACCTCGGTCAGTAAGGCCAAGGATCTCAGCCGGCTTACCAGTAATCTTGCGAATGGTATCTTCTATACGGGGCATGCCAAACTCCTGAATAAACTTTATGAAGCCGCAATAGGTGTTCGGGTTAGGTTTCTTATTCGGGAATTCAGGGTCATAATGCCTGGTGGACTCCAAATCAAATACGAATGTATCATTACCTACGCAGGCCAATGGATGCTCGAGATAGGTCTTGACAGCATATCGGTTCATGGAATGGGTCGCCTGGAATATGCAAATATCAGGCTCTTCTACCAGCAGGTCAAAGACAAGCTCAAGGCTAGGCTTATGGGCTTTCGCAGCCAATTCTTTGATGGTGCACCCTATGCGGCCGGAGTCCCGACTTTGTATAATCCTCATGGATTCATCCCAATCCGGATTGATTACAGGATTAAGCGCATAATATTTCCCGGCAAGTATAACATCGGAAATCTTCTTGCGATAATCAGGGTAACGCAGATTATGGGAAAATAACGTCGCTCCGTTTGTATACATATACCATGGACGGAATATAGCCATCAGCGCAGGCGCTATCATAGTGCCGCCGGTAATATTTGGGATAACATCGAAATTGGCCCTTGCACCGCGGGCGACATATTCGTCGATGACCTGCAGAGTGCGTTGCGCAGAAGCAGTCTGCATAAAATCATCGTTGGAAGGAAATATATCAAATCCCGTGGACAAGTGAGAAATTTCAACCTGAATGTCATTGGCAAGGCCAATTTCCATTACCTCACGGATACCGTCGATTTTCTTCTGCTTCTTGGGCGTGCCGTTGCGAAGGCCGGTCTTTCTCCAGTGGGAGAAATATATACCATCATAGGGTTTTAGCTCCGATGTCATATCGATGAGCTCCTCTGTGGTACAAAAGTAGCCGGGTTTATAATCAAGGCCAGCAGACATACCGAAGGCGCCCGACTCCAAGCACTCGCGGATATGTGCCTTAAGCGTCTGCCGTTCGTCCTCAGTAAGGGGGCGTATATGGTCAGGATCAGAATTATTTAGCCTCAACGTATTATAACCTGCAAGGGTAATTATGTTTCCGGAAAGTCCATGGCGGTCGATTTCGTCAAGGAAGTCGCCCATGGTTTTCCATGTAGGGGTAAACCCACACTCTTCCTCTATATAGGGGATAGTTTCATCCGTACGGGTATAGTGATCCATATCATACCAATCGGGGTTTAACTTGCCGCAGAGTTTCTGAAGAATATCATACAGGGCCTGAGTTCCCTCCCAAAGGTGGCCTACCGGTGCGATGGAATGGCCGCACTGACAGCCTACAAAAGTAGTTATGCCTTGCCGGAGCATACTTTCCATCTTGCTGAAGCCAAGTATTACCGTATCAGCATGAGAATGCATATCAATGAAGCCAGGGGTAATAAACTTGCCTTTGGCGTCGATTATGCGCCCAGCCTCAGCATCCTGCAAGTTGCCAATACAAACAATGCGCATCCCCTTTACGCCTACGTCTGCAGTGTAGCTGGCCCCTCCGGTACCATCAATAATGGTGCCGTTTTTAATTATAATATCATACATACTACAAACCTCCTATATTTCTGGAGGACGCTGCGCAGCGTCCTCCTTTCATCGCAATGCTGATATGATTATTTTGCAATATTTTTATCCATCACCTGATGGAATACGCGCATAAGATTGCCGCCCAGCACTTTGGAAGCCTCTTCTTCACTGAGGCCACGGGCAAGCATTCTGTCTACAAAGTTTTCCCACTTATCAAAGTAGTTGAAGCCCTCCACCTGTTTATGGAAATCGTCGAATCCGCCGTACCAACCGGGCAGTGTGCGGCCAAATGAAATCCTCTTCATCTTAGCAAAAAGTGTAGAGCGTTTCCATCTGTCTGTGCCGACGCCCACATTGTCTATACTGGCAATTTCTGCGATATGTAATATGTGGTCAATAAAGCGGTCAACAGTTGGCCACTTGGAGTTATCGTCATCGCACATGATGCTATGGGGGCATACACAAATAACACCGCCCTTGGCACTGCAGCGCTTAATCTGCTCATCGCTAGCATTTCTGCGATGGTGGCACAGAGCTTTTGCAGAGGAATGGGAGAATATAGCAGGATCCTCAGAATGATCTATCGCCTCAAGGGAAGTGCGCTCACCTACATGAGAAAGATCCATAACGATGCCAAGCCGGTTAAATTCATATATGCATTGCTGGCCGAATCTGGTAAGGCCGTGATCTTCTGGTTCGTAAACGCCGGAGCCAAGAGACCCTTGCTGGTTGTATGTAAGCTGTGCTATACGCAGCCCTTGCCGGTACGCAAGCTGCACATAGCGCAGATCGCTTTGGAAAAGTTCAGAACCCTGTGTGCTAAGGATAACGGCCAGCTTATGCTCCCGCTTAGCCCGCTCAATGTCCATAGCGTTATTGACAATAAGCACTTGATCCGGCAGGGTATCAGCCAGCAGATAGTAATCTATGGTAGCCTTGCAAAATTCATCGAAGGTCGAAGGATAGTTGTCATCCAGCACAGTATCACTTATGCAGGTCACGCCTCCCGCAAGCAGCATATCAATAAGATTGGTTTTATCGTCCGCCTCAATGGGGGGGTCAATAAACAGGCAATGGTGCAGGCAGTCTATCGTGATAGACTCATTAAGTACCTTTTGAGCTTTGTGATTCATTTGTCTACTTCTCCTCTGTTTAATTTATTTTTGGAAAATGGCAGGCAACACTATGTTCCTCACCAACTTTCATCACTGGGGGTACGCATTTTGTGCATATTTCCTGCGCATACTCACAACGCGTGTGGAAGCAGCAACCGGAAGGTGGGTTTATTGGGCTTGGCACCTCACCGCCAAGCATTCTATTCATGCTTTTTCGCTCCGGGTTTGGAATCGGTATTGCATCAAGCAATGCCTGTGTGTATGGGTGGGCAGGATCGTTGAACAGGGACTTTTTATCAGCAATTTCAACGATATGGCCCAGATACATTACTGCAAGCCTGTCGCAGATATGGTTCACAACGCTCAGGTTATGAGAAATAAATACATAGGTCAAATTATACTGGCGCTGTAGCTTCTGCATTAGGTTGAGAATCTGCGCCTGTATGGATACATCCAGCGCGCTTACTGGTTCATCGCATACGATGAGATCCGGGTTCAGCGCCAGAGCTCGTGCCGTCCCTACACGCTGGCGTTGTCCCCCCGAAAATTCATGCGGATATTTGGTGACTTGCTCAGCGCTAAGTCCCACATCCGCCAAAAGATTTAAAACCTTGTCTTCACGATCCTTTTTCGTACCTATATGATGAACATCCAAAGGTTCCATGATGCTCTTGCCTATCGTATAACGCGGGTCAAGCGATGAATATGGATCTTGAAAAATAATTTGTATCTTTTTGGCGAGCTCCTTGCTCTCCGCCCTGGAGTACTTAGTTAAGTCACGGCCTTTAAAAAATATTTTCCCAGAGATCGGGTTCAACAGGCGTGCTATCGCAAACCCGGTGGTGCTTTTGCCGCAGCCGGACTCTCCCACTATGCCAAAGGTTTCACCGCTAAAGACTGTAAAAGTTATGCCGTCCACAGCCTTCACATAGCTTTTCCGCACCTGCCCAAACTTTGCCTTGACGGGATAATAGATCTTCAGATCCTCGACACGCAGCAGTTCCTCACGCATTTTCTTCACCTTGTTTCTCATATTTCCAGCAGCGTACCTTTCTGCCATCCCTGTGTTCAAACATCGGCGGAAAGTCATTCATACAGCGCTCCATTGCGCATTCGCACCTGGGTGCAAAGCGGCAGCCTCTGGGGTAGTCCTTAGGGGTAGGCAGCATTCCCTTTATGTTGTAAAGCTCGTCTCGTTCATCACCAATGACAGGTATTGACTTGAGCAATCCCATTGTATAAGGGTGTAACGGCTCCTTGAATATACTGTTCACATCAGCATATTCTACTGCCTGTCCAGCATACATCACCATTACCCGCTGAGCAATTTGAGCCACAATGCCAAGGTCATGCGTGATAAGTATTATGGAAGTATTGAGGTTGCGTTTAATTTCTGAAAGCAGCCGCAATATTTGCGCCTGGATTGTCACATCCAAGGCAGTAGTAGGTTCATCCGCAATTAATATGGTAGGATTGCAAGCCAACGCCATTGCTATCATGGCGCGTTGACGCATGCCTCCCGAAAGCTGATGTGGATAGTTCTTTATCATTTTGTCCGGGGAATGTATTCCTACAAGTCCCAACATTTCTATCGCTTTTGCTTCGGCTTGTTCCTTTGACATACCCTGATGGCGGCGCAGCGACTCCATTATTTGATGCCCTATGCTGAAGACGGGGTTTAGTGAAGTAAGCGGTTCTTGAAATATCATGGAAATTTCGTTCCCGCGAATACTCTGCATTTCCCTTTCGCTGAGTTTAAGCAGATCCCGTCCCTTATAAATAATCTCACCATCCAGCACCTTACCGGGAGGAGAAGGCACGATTCTCAATACCGACAGAGAGGTTACGCTCTTTCCGCATCCAGACTCACCCACTATTGCAAGTGTCTCATTTTCGTGCAGCGTGAGATTCAATCCATCAACGGCAGGTACTTCGCCTTCATCCAGGAAAAAATGCACCTTAAGATTTTTGATTTTCAGCAGTTCTTTTTCCATCTCCGTCACCTCACCCTTTATTCTTAAGCTTGGGATCAAGGGCATCCCGGAGGCCATCTCCCACAAGGCTAAAGCTCATCACGACCAGCGTAATAGCAATTCCCGGGAATATGGCCGACCATGGCTGAATTCGTATAATATCCACTGCCTTGTTGAGCATAGAGCCCCATTCAGGCGTAGGCGGCTGTACCCCTAGTCCCAAAAAGGAAAGCGATGAGGATGTCAAGATCGCTGTTCCTAAGTTAAGCGTTATGTTGACGATTATCTGCGACATAGCATTGGGGATAATATGGCAGGTAATAATGTGCAGATTGGATGTACCCATCACTTTGCACGCACTGATATATTCACCATTTCGCAATGAAATTACTACGCCTCTTGTCATGCGGGCGAGGGATGGTATTGAGAATATAGCAATCGCCGCTGCAGTATTGAAAAGGCCATTCCCTAAAATTGCGATTATGACAATTGCAAGCAACAGGCTTGGAAACGCCAGCAGTATATCAATGAGCCTCGAAATAACCGTGTCGACCCACTTTCCAAAGTATCCCGCGCACACACCAAGTATTATGCCAGCTATGGCGCCGCAGAGCACTCCGCTAAAGCTGAGTGCAAGTGATGTACGTGCACCATATACAATGCGTGTAAACACATCACGGCCAAGATAGTCCGTGCCGCAAACATGTTCTTTACTGGGCATTTGGTTGATTTTGGTGTAATCCTGTTCGAGAGGATCCATCGTGCAGAGACTGGGGCCGAAAATAGCCATCAATATGAAAACCAACAATATCACAGAACCCACGACGGATACTTTCCGTTTGATAAACCGTTTGAATATAGGAGATTTAAACATTCCGTTTCCTCCCGTCATTCATACTTGACACGCGGGTCAATAAGGCCGTAAAGCAGATCGACCAACGTGTTCACAAGAACAAATGTCGCAGCTAGCACAAGTATCGTGCTTTGCAATGCTGGATAGTCACGATTCCCTACAGCATCTATCATAAACTTGCCTACCCCAGGTATTGAAAACACAGTTTCCACCAGTGCGGAACCGGAAAGAAGCGTGCCGAATCTGAGGCCAATTGCCGTCAGAATAGGGATCATGGCATTTTTAAAGGCGTGAGAAAGAACTATAGTGCCTTTTGGCATACCCCTTGATTTGGAAGTGCGAATGTAATCCTGATTGATTACATCAAGCATTGATGAGCGTGTAGTCCTAGCTATCATGCCGACCGCTCTTAAGCCTAAGGTAGCCATGGGCAATATTGCATATTTTATTCCCTTAAATCCAAAGGTGGGAAGCCAGCCGAGCTTTACAGAAAACAAAAGCATCAACATTAGCGCAAGGAAAAACGAGGGCGTGGACACAGCCAGCATGGAAATAACCATAACGATGTTATCGGCAAGTTTATTATGATAAACTGCCGCCAACACACCAAAGCAGACGCCTAATATCGACCCTATAAGCGTACCGCCTACGGCAAGGGTAACGGTGGCTTTATAACGTGTGGCAAGCTCCTCAGCAATGGTCTTATGTGTAAACAACGAAGTTCCCAAATCACCTTTTAATATGTTTATCACATATCGAACATACTGTATGGGCAACGGATCGTTAAGGCCGTGCTGTTCCCGTACATATTCAAGGTATTCCGGATCCGTCCCTTCATCCATTCCATAAAGGATAGTGACCGGGTCACCTGGAATAAGCCTTACCATCAGAAACGTGATAGCGGATATAACCAGCAACGTAGGAATTAGCTGGAGTATCCGTTTTGTTGCATATCTTAGCATTTTAAACTCCTACCTGCTAAAGTGGAATATCCATGGGCCTGCCCCACAAACATCAAATGTGAGGCAGGCACCACTGATATGGGAAGGTCAGTCAGCGACGATAAGTACTTTGGAAAAATCCGGTGCTTTGCGTACATCTACCTGGAAACCGGATACCGAATCGGTTGTGCCAAAGAATGCCAATCGATTATTGATCCAGATACCTGCGGGATCTTCAGTCCAGATTATGTGCATAATTTCTTCGTAAATTTCTTTCCTTTTTGTTTCATCCATCTCCTTAGCACCAGCGGCAAGCAGCTCATCCACACGTTCGTTAGAATACCACCCGTAATTATTAGCATTTGTGCCGGCAGTTTCTGTGGTATAATAGCGGCGCATACCATCCGCATCGCAGGTTGCAGGTGCCTGGCCGGTAAGGAACAGATCCCAGCTCATCTTCTCACCTGGGTACGTAGAAGTGCAAGCTTCGCTCCATACGGCAGATTCAACTATCTCAATCTTTGCATTGATGTTTACCTTAGCAAGTTGTTGAACCATCATCTCCGCACTTTCTTGTGCTTTATCATAGCTGGTACGAACACAGATGGTGATGTCAAAGCCGTCAGGATAACCTGCCTCAGTCATCAGCTGCTTAGCTTTATCGGGATTGTATGGGATCTCGCCCATGTCAGCATACCCCCAGACACCTGGGCTCAAAGGAGCAGTACATACGGTTTCGCCCTTACTAGCATAAAGGACGTTGACAATTTCCTCAGTATTGACTGCATAAACCACAGCCTGGCGCAGACGCACATCTGACATATGCTCAGTAGTGCAGTTGAATTGGTACACATGCGTGCCAATATAGTTGAAGCCAAGTATTTTTACATCATCTGAGTTTTCGAAGCGGGTGATGTCCTCGGCTGCAATCGTATCCGCAATGTCGCATTCACCAGTTTCAAGCGCAATAGCACGAGAGGTTGCGTTGTCTATAACCTGAACGATAAGGTTCTTGGTTAAAGGCGCACCGGCGTAATATTTTTCGTTAGCCTCAAATACCATCTCTTCACCTTGGGACCACGAAACGAGCTTGTATGGGCCAGTGCCGTTGACGGATTCGGTTGTAAGGCCGAGCTCGGTACCATACTTTTCGATATAGTCCTTGTCCAAAATAAGGTTAGCCCTATGGAGCAAATTTGGGATGAAGGCAGCCATGGGTTCCGCAGTAGAAAGAGCGACGGTAAATTCATCAATAACATCACATGACGCAATGATACCCATGGTGCTGGTGTAACGGACAGGGTTATCCTTATCCAACAGGCGATCGTAGCTGGCTTTTACATCAGCAGAGGTGAGTTGTTTCCCGTTGTGGAAATATACGTCCTTGCGGAGGTTAAAAGTCCATACGCAACCATCATCCGACACGGAATAACTTTCTGCAAGGTCGGGAATCATTTCTCCAGTCTCTGGGTCTAGCTTAACAAGGCCATTATAGACAGTGCGGAGGATGGTCTCATTGGTATTGTTCATCTGCCCGTCAAGTACATTCTGGTCAGTATTGGTGACATATATGATAGTATCTTTATACTTTGCCTCTGGCTTCTGTGTACCAGGGTTGTCGGCGGTAGCATCAGGCTCCTGAGTCCCGGTTCCATCTTGCTGCGCCGTTCCAGGTTTCATATTGCCAGTATTGGTGCAACCAGTGACTAGGCCTAGTACCATCACAAATGCGAGGAACAAACCCCAAAATCGCTTCATTTTCATTTTCCTCCTTAATATTTTTATTCATAAACGCCGTCTTCTGTTTAACAGCGTCTAAATCAATATTCCTCTTTCTTTTGCAAGTTTTTTTCCTTTTATATAGCCAAATCCTTGATGGTACATATCAATGCCAATAAGTTCCTTGAGTGCCGCGTCGCATTTATTGTCGTCTGTCTTTATATAGGCATAATAGAACGCCAGACCAAAAAGTTGCGTTATTTTTTCGAGCTTCACACGGTTAGGCCGTTTAAGACAATTTTCTTCTATATCCGTGATACTGTAAAACTCTTCCGGCGGTATTTTTCCAGCAAACAATTTTACTCGTTTTTTGTAAGAATAATCCATTTGCGTACAAGATATTTCGCAATCGAACGCATTCAGCAGCTTATGAGCCTCTTCCTTGTGTCCTCCTTCTACAAGGTTCACAAACATCCAATCGATAACGGGAAACAGATGTTCCTCTTCAAGGGTAAGTTCCCTGCAACGCTCCAATGTTTTTGTAGCTTCATCATATTGCTCAGCCAGATTCAGTGCAACGCTTAAATAATACCAGTTATCCCATATATCGGGATCAACCTTAACCGCAAGGGCAATATCCGATATACAAGCCCAATATTGACCCTTCGCTATAAAACGGCGCCCTTTTTGCAGCCTAAGCTGTGCATTCATAGGATCATAATATAGGCCCTGGGAAAACGCCTCAATAGATTTGTCTATTTCGTCAGCTTCCACCATGAGCAAGCCATATTTGAGCCATAATTCAGCATCCCTAGGACTCTGTTCAAGGGCAGATTTGATCTGCGCTGTACGCTGCTTCAGGTCAGTATAATCCTGTTCTATATATGAAAAATATCTATTATGCATCCAACACGCCTCGCCTTCAAATACATTTAGCTTTTGTCTGATTCGAGATTGCTCAAGTCTGTTTCTTAAAAACTCGCGTTAAATATATTTTGATTATACATGTGCCTATTGCAAAACACAAATTATAAGTTATAATAGTTTTTATAGACTTTAATTATAGTAAGTTCAATAAAAAGGAGTCCTATATCATGCAATTTAGAGATCTTGAATACGTTATTGTTTTAGCCGAGCAGCGAAACTTCTCAAGGGCTGCTCAGGAACTCTACATAACGCAACCCGCGCTAAGCCAAGCTGTAATACGCCTTGAACAGGAATTGGGTACAAAGTTGTTTAACCGACAGCATAATCTGGTTGATCCAACTTCTGCTTGCCAGTTACTCATAGAGGACGGGAAGGCTATCCTGATGATGCGAAAGCGGCTGTTCCAACGGCAAGAAGATTCCAAGAATATGAAAATTGGGCGGCTAAAGGTAGGCTTAACTAAGCTGATAAGCCGATTTTACCTTCCCAATGTCTATCGAGAGTTTCATAAGCAATATCCCGGTATTGAGCTTACATTATATGAATATACAACGATTTCACTCGAAGAGGCTGTTGAACGAGGCGAAGTCGATTTGGCTATATTCCCGTTTTTTACGAAAAGCGATATGTTGAATTATATTCCACTAATTACTGAGAACATGTACCTTGCCGTTCCAAAGGAGCACCCTGTAAGAAATAAGCTGAATTCGAATCGTTTAGAAGCGCGACTTATTGACTTTAAAAACGATGGGTTCATACTACTTTCTAAGGGATTACGTACCAGGATGGTCACGGATGCGTTGTTTACACTGGCAGGCTTTACACCGCGAATCGTATTTGAAACCCAGCAATCCGACACGGTAAACGCCCTCGTTGGGGCAAATATGGGCGTAGGCATCGTGCCAGAAACTGTCTGCCTTTTCAATACTGGCAGCGGCGGCTGCCTGTATTATAAAATATCCGATGTTGACGCTTCAAGGCAAATTGTAGCCGCATATAATAAAAAGCTATATCTATCAGGGGCATCTAAAGCATTTATCAATATATTTAGGGCGGCATCGATTGCACTGATGGCACAATTTAAGACTTTTTTTGATGCACAGAAAGTAGGCTAATGCTGCTCTGGCAACATGCAGCATCCTGTCCTAAATAGCATAGATACTTGGCAGGCAAGTTTGTGGAAAATCTTAGATTTGATCTATTTATTGCAGAACGAATCAAACATCAGAAAACATGCTCAAATCGCAGAGCAAAGCGTTGAAACAAGCCCAACGCTTTGCGTTGAGCTTGTTTCTGTCTACCGGGGATGAAAAAGATGCCGATGGATTTTGGGCTGTGGGCTTGAACCTGCACCCGCGCGGTGCCGCCTCCACTAATAGGGTTCAGGTTTCAATATGTGTTATGTGTTTCCTTTTTGTAGTAATCTGATTTTGATATTGAATAGATAACAGAATCGAATGTTTCATCATCATATCTTTTATAACCGTTTTCGATTGTTCCTTCATATGTAAATCCGCTTTTCTCAAGAACTAATTTTGAACCAATGTTTTGAGGTGTTGTAAAAGCAGATAATAAATCAACATTCAGTTCTTCGAATGCATAGCTCACAACACATTTGACAGCTTCCGTCATATAGCCGTTATTCCAATAGTTTTCATTCAGGAGATAATTTATCATTTTTGCATAATATTTGCCTCTGTTCGTATCCGGATATACCCTGATAAAACCGATAGCTTTTTTGCATTCTTTTAAAACAACAGCTATTCTGTCCCCAACTTCAATATATGATTTTAGGATATCTAATGATTCTTTTTTGCATGATGACGGTTTCCATCCTCCGATAATACAGGAAGGGGTGTGCATAAGTTCATAAAAGTCATCAATATCTCCAATACTCCATTGCGTTAATAATAATCTTTCGGTTTCTAAAATCTTAATGCTAACTCCCCCTCCCGTTATCTATGTCTGAGTCTTATAAAATATTGTACTACATTTTTGAGCGATTTCAATTTTTATTTCTATGGCTTCATACAAGACAAGACGAAGTTGTTTGGATTACAAGTAGTTTTCATTTGTACTTTAACCTGTATTGGAATGGTTCGAGACATAAAACAGCCCTGCTCAATCTGCTGAGTCCCACAAACTTGTTCATATTGGATAAGGTCGTTCAAAAAATGAAATTGACAGGCTTCTTGTCGAAACCTGTCGATTTATGGCTTTCGTTGACAAAAAAGATGCTGCCATCAAATCTGCCCTCCAAAAAAATCGGCCGCGAACCCAGCGCAGCGGATCGCGGCCAACAGCGAAGGAATGCCTGAGCTGGTTCCATATTATAAAAAGACTTTTTCGCTGAGAACCTTTGTGCTGCAATGGATTCGCCCATCTTCATTGCAACCGAAAGCTATAGATTATCCCACTTCAAAATCTTCTGTTTTTAAATCACAATAATATCTGCCACTTATGGCAGTAAATTTTAAAACACAATAATCTGGGTCTGTAACACCCTTTTTATAAAACATAGTATCACCCTTTTTCCAAATGGCATTTTTGATTTCTTGGCCTGTCAATACTTCCATTTTCCCTTTAAGCATGATCCCGACATACTTGATCAGCCCTTTGTGGTAAAAATATATACTGGCATTGGGGTTCTTTCGATATTGGCTTACTCTCATAGATGAAGTGTTTGTGGAAAAATAGAATTCTTTCAGTCCTTTCCTTTTCCTGAATTTTAGCATTGCTTTTACATTCGGAAAGTTTTCATCATCGATCGAACATATAAAACTTACCTTTTGCGTGTCGATAAAGTTTTCAATTTTCTGTAAATCCATGCTCCCTCATGTTCCTCCCAAATCCATGATCTATCGCTTTCTTGCCACAAAATATACCACACTGCCGGGAGAAAGTAAACGCCAAAAGGAAATCGACAAACTCATTGTCGAAGTTTGTCGATTTTTCTGGTGGAGCCGAGGAGAGTTGAACTCCTGTCCGAAAATCCGTCCACAAGACCTTCTACGAGCGTAGCCGATGTTTTAGAATTCCCTCCGTCCAGCCCCCAGCGGCAGGGTCAGGACTTCGGTAGCTTCATAAAATCCCACCTGCGGCAAAGCTTACGCAGGCTGGTTCCCCACATTGATGACGCCCGTGATCCCGGTTGTGGGCAACCGGGGACGGACGGTCACTGCTTAAGCAGCGACGGGTACGAAATTAGATTCGTCAGTTGTTTTTTAATTCCCGCTTTTAACGAAGCGCGGGGCTTCGGCTCGCTTATCCGGCTTCAGCGATCCCCGTCGAAACCATTTACGGCCCCTTTGAAAGCGCCGCCGTACCCCTGCGGCGCTTTGGGATGCACCAGAGTGCATCTTGCCTAAATAATTATAACACGGCGCGAGAAAAACCTCAATCCGCATTCTTCATGCGGCGCTCGATGTCCCGCTTGGCATCGCGCTCCGCGATGCTGTGCCGCTTGTCGTAAAGTTTTTTGCCTTTGGCAACGGCAAGCTCCAGCTTCACGAGGCCGTCGCGCAGGTAAAGCCGCAGAGGGATGAGGCTGTAGCCATCCGCCTGGGCGAGCGCCTGCAGCTTGCGGATCTCCTGCTTATGCAAAAGCAGCTTCCGCTGCCGGAACGGATCGGCATTGAAGATGTTGCCCTGCTCATAAGGGCTCACATGCATGCCGATGAGGAACGCCTCGCCGTTCTTCACCTGCGCATAGGAATCCTTCAGGTTTACCTTGCCCGCCCGGATGCTCTTCACCTCAGTGCCCACAAGCGCCAAGCCGCATTCATATGTGTCCTCAATGAAGTACTCATGCCGTGCCTTGCGGTTTTCCGCAATCTGCCGCACGCCCTTCTTAACCGGCAATGCGTTCACCCCCTTTCCGGCTCCATTATACTATTTCCCCGCATCCTTTGCAACTTTGGGCGCCGTGTTCTTCGCGCGCCTGCGCCGTTTGGAAGGCTGCTTGGCGCTCTCCGCTGCTTTCAGCTTTTCCTCCGCCGTTTTCTGCGCGTTTTCCTGCGTTTCGGGCTTTTCGTCCGCAGGCTTCGCTTTTCCGGACGCCTGCTTTTGCTTGCCCTGCGCCGCCTTCTGCTTCTCCTCCCCGTTCTTCGGCTTGGGTGCGCCGCCGTTTGCGCTCGGGACAAGCTCAAAATCCACGTTGCTGTTTTCCAGGTCTACGCCCACAACACGCACGCGCACAGGGTCGCCGAGCCGGAACACGCGCTTTGAATTTCTGCCTACCATGCGGTAATTTTTCGCATCGCAAACATAAAAATCCCCCGCGATAGAGGTCACGCGCACCATGCCCTCAACCGTGTTGCTCAGCTGCACAAAAAAACCATATTGCGCAACCCCTGAAATGATCCCCGTTTCTACCGTGCCGATGCGCGACTGCATGTATTCGCACTTCTTCAGATCGTCCGCCGCGCGTTCGGCCTCAACAGCTGCAACCTCGCGCTCCGAACAGTGGCGCGCGATCTCTGGGAGCGTCTCTGCATATTGCGCGATGCGTTCCTTGGTCATCTCGCCGCGCAGGATCTCGCGCAGCATGCGGTGCACCATCAGATCCGGATAGCGGCGGATAGGCGATGTAAAGTGGCAATAACACGGCGCGGCAAGCCCGAAGTGGCCCAGGCATTCCGGCGCGTAGCGCGCCTTTTTCATGGAACGCAGCACCACGCGGCTGATCACTGCCTCCTCCTTGGTGCCCTTGGCTTTTTGGAGGATTTTCTGGAACGTCTGCGGCTTGATGTTGCCGATGCTCTTGACGCCATATCCCATCGTGTTCAAAAAGGCGTTGAGATCCGCAAGCTTCGTCTGATCCGGCGTTTCATGCACGCGGTAGACGAGCGGCAGCCCCATGTCAAACGCATGCTGCGCGACGGTCTCGTTGGCGATAAGCATAAACTCCTCGATCATGCGGTTGGAGATCCCGCGAGCCGCAACCGACACCTCCGTCGGCTTCCCGGCCTTGTTAAGGGTGATCTTCGCCTCGTCCAAATCGAAATCAATGCTGCCGCGCTTCACGCGCTGGGCGTTGAGCAGCTCCATCAGCGCGCGCATCTCCTCCAGCATGGGGACGACATCCGCATATTTCTCGCGCAGCGCCGCGTCCCCGTCGAAGATCGCGTTCACATCGTCGTAAGTCATGCGGTGCGCCGTCTTGATAACGGTTTCCGAAAAGCGGTGCGCCAGGACTTTTCCGTTCTTCCCAATCTCCATGAAGCAGGAGAGCGTCAGCTTCTCCGTGCCTTCGTTCAGCGAGCATACGCCGTTGCTCACATCCACCGGGAACATCGGCAGGACACGGTCCGGGAAGTACACGCTCGTGCCGCGCTTATACGCGTCCGCATCAAGCGCCGTGCCGGGCTGCACATAATGGCTCACGTCCGCGATGTGTACGCCGAGCAGCCAACCGTCCTTGAGCTTCACGAGCGACACCGCATCGTCCAGATCCTTCGCGTCCGCGCCGTCGATCGTGATGATGCTCTGGCTCCGCAAATCCTCGCGCCGCGCAATCGCGTCCGGATCGACCGGCTTGTTCAAGCCGCGGGCCTGCCGCATCGAGGCTTTTGTGAACGCCTCCGGCAGCTCCAAGCGGCGGATGACGGAAAGGATGTCCGTTCCGGCTTCGTCCTTGCCGCCGAGCACCTCGGTCACCTCACCCATCAGGGGGCGGCGGCCGTCCGGATACTGCGTGATCTTCGCCACCACCTTGTCGCCATGCTTCGCGCCGGAGGTTGCCGCCTCATATACAAGCACGTCCATGTAAAGCCGCGTATCGTCCGGGATCACATAGCCGCCCGGCGCGCTCCGGCTCTGCTCGAACGTGCCGACGATGTTCGCCTGCGCGCGCATGGCGATAAGCATCACCTCCGCCTCCGCGCTCCCGTTGCGGCTGACCGTCTCCGTCGGCCGAACCCATACTTTGTCGCCATGCATCGCGCCGTGCATCGCGTCTGCGGGTACGAACATGTCCGGGCTCCCATCCTCCGGGATAAAGAAGCCGTATCCTCTGGCATTGCCCTGGATGCGCCCATAAATGAGCCCCGTCTGCTCCGGCAGCGCGAGCTTGCGCTTACGCGTCAAGATCAGCCGGCTTTCCGAAAGCAGGCGCTCCACGGCCGCAGCGGCCGCGTCGCGTTCATCCGCTTCAAATTCCTCCAGAAGCGTTTCCGGCGCAAGGGGCTTCCCTTCGCGGCGGAGCGCTTCGATCAATCTGTTTTCCATTTCGTTTTCCTTCGTTTCCTTTCACCTTCTTTTATCAGCATTAGAGGCTTCCCACTCCCATGCATTTCCAACACAAAAAAGTGTGCCGCGCAATGCAGCACACTCGTTTTTTTTACGGACGGCTCAGTTGATGATCATCATCGCAATCGCCAGCACGCCGATGATGGCGCCCAGCACGATGGTGATCTTCTGAAGTTTAGCCTCCCGGCTGGCCCTGCGGCCGCGCGCGGTGAACGAAGCGGTATCGCCGCCAAAGGCGCCGCCAAGGCCCGCGCTCTTGGTCTGCTGCATCAAAACCACGGCGATCAACGCCACGGAAGCGAGAATGAGGACTATGTTAACGATTATTCCTAACGTTTCCATAATATATACAACCTCCTAATTGACTGCAAGGGGCATTATACCATGCGGATGCCGAAAGCGCAAGCGTTTTCGGCGCATCCGCATGCGACAAAGCAGAATTTTACTTGCTTCCGACAACGCTCACATCTCGACGAGGCTTACGCCCGTCATTTCCTCCGGGGTGGGCAGGCCCATAAGCGTTAGCAGCGTGGGCGCGATGTCGCAGAGCCGCCCGCCTGCCCTGAGCACCGCGTCCTTGTGCGCATCGTCTACCAGAATGAGCGGGACTGGGTTTGTCGTATGCGCCGTAAACGGCGTGCCATCCTTCGCGAACATCTGCTCGCAGTTGCCGTGATCCGCCGTGATGATCGCCCGTCCGCCTGCCCGGCGGATCGCCGCCACGACCTCCGCCACGCATGCGTCCACCGCGTGGACAGCCTTTTCCGCCGCTTCCATCACGCCCGTATGGCCAACCATGTCCGGGTTGGCGAAGTTGAGTATCATCGCATCGTACCGGCCGCTTTCGATGCGCTTCACAGCCTCCGCCGCGACCTCATACGCACTCATTTCAGGCTTCAGGTCATATGTTGCAACCTTGGGGGATGGGATCAGCACCCGATCCTCACCCGGATTCGGCGCTTCCACGCCGCCGTTGAAGAAGAACGTCACATGGGCGTACTTTTCCGTCTCCGCGATGCGCAGCTGCGTCTTCCCGAGGGAGGCGAGATACGCGCCAAAGGTGTTGCTGAGGCTTTCCGGCTGGAACGCCACATGCACGCGTTCCCCGAAGGTTTTATCATATTGCGTCATGCAGACATAATACAGCGGGAAAAAACCCTTTTTGCGCGCAAAGCCGTCGAACTCCGGCAGAATGAACGCCCGGGTAATCTCCCGCGCCCGGTCCGGCCGGAAGTTGAAGAAGATCACGCTGTCGTTCGCCTGGATCTTCGCCACCGGCACGCCGTTTTCCGTGATGACCACGGGGACGACGAACTCATCCGTCACACCCGCGTCGTAGGAAGCCTGCATCGCCGCCTCCGGATCCTGCGCGTATATGCCTTCGCCGTAAGAGAGCGCCGCATACGCTTTCTCAACGCGCTCGAAGCGGTTGTCCCGGTCCATGGCGTAATAGCGCCCCATCACGGTCGCAATCTTGCCGCAGCCGAGTGCCCGGAGCTCGTTTTGCAGCGCGTGAATATAGCCCTTTCCACTTTCGGGCGGCACGTCCCGCCCATCCATGAAGCAGTGGAGGAACACGTCCTTGAGGCCGTTATCGCGTGCCAGCTTCACGAGCGCGCAAAGGTGCGTCAAGTGGCTGTGCACACCGCCGTCGCTGCAAAGGCCGCAAAGGTGCAGGGCGCTCCCGTGCCGCTTGCAGTTTTCCACCGCGCCGAGGAATGCTCCGTTGGTGAAAAAGTCTCCATCCTCGATGGATTTGGTGATGCGCGTCAGCTCCTGGTATACCACGCGCCCCGCGCCGATGTTCAGATGGCCGACCTCGGAATTGCCCATCTGCCCCGCCGGAAGGCCGACCGCGTTGCCGGAGGCCTCGATTTGCGTATGCGGATAGGCGTTCCAAAGCGCCATAATATGCTCCGCGCCGTCTGCACGGATGGCGTTGCCCTCCGCGCTCTCCCGGCAGCCGAAGCCGTCGAGGATAATCAATGCCGTAATTTGTTTCATCTCGCCCTCAATATTTCACGACCTTGGCGAAATCCTCCGCCTTCAGGCTCGCGCCGCCGATGAGCCCGCCGTCGATCTCCGGCATAGCCATCAGCTCGGATGCGTTCTTCGGGTTCATGCTGCCGCCATATTGGATGCGCACCGCATCCGCCGTGCCGGGGCAATAAAGCCGCTCCACGGTTTTGCGGATGCAGGCAATGGTTTCATTCGCCTGTTCCTTTGTAGCCGTTTTGCCCGTGCCGATCGCCCAGATGGGTTCGTAGGCGATGACGAGCTTCTTCACATCCTCCGCCGCGATCCCGGAAAGCGCGGCCTCCGTCTGTTTGGAAACGACGGCTTCCGTCTCGCCTGCCTCGCGCTCTGCAAGGGATTCGCCCACGCAGAGGATCGGCGTGATCCCCGCCGCGATGGCGGCCTTTGCGCGCCGGTTCACGGTCTCATCCGTTTCGCCGAAATGCTGTCTCCGCTCGCTGTGGCCAACGATCGCATACCGCACGCCTATGCACTTGAGCATCGCCGCGCTGATCTCGCCCGTGTACGCACCCTTCTCCGCCCAGTGGATGTTCTGCGCGCCGACGGCGATGTTCGTGCCCTTCGTCAGCTCCACCGCGATGGGAAGATCGACGAACGGCGGGCAGATGACGACGTCGCATTCCGCGTCCGCCACAAGGGGGATGAGCGCGCCGATCAGTTCCTTTGCCTCGGAGGGCGTCAGGTTCATTTTCCAGTTTCCCGCAATGATGGGCTTGCGTGCCATATTTTTCTCCTTTATCTTCAAAAGCTTTATTTGTCGTTGAGCGCGGCCACGCCGGGGAGCGTCTTGCCCTCGAGGAACTCTAGGCTCGCGCCGCCGCCTGTGGAAATATGCGTCATTTTGTCCGCGAAGCCGAGCTTTTTCACGGCGGATGCGGAATCGCCGCCGCCGATGATCGTAGTGCCCTTGCACTCCGCGCAGGCTTCCGCGACCGCCGCTGTGCCCTTTGCAAAGGCCGGGAATTCGAACACGCCCATCGGCCCGTTCCAGATAACGGTCTTCGCTTTTTTGATCTCCTCCGCGAACAGGGCGCGCGTCTCCTCGCCGATGTCAAGGCCCTGCCAGCCCGCCGGAATCGCGGCGGACTTCACGGTCTTGTGCGGAGCGTCCGCGGCAAAGCTTTCCGCCACGACGGTATCCACCGGCAGGAGCAGCTTCACGCCGCGCGCCTTCGCCGCCTCCATCAGCTCACAAGCTAGGCCGACGCTGTCCGCGTCGAGCAGGGAATCGCCGATCTCGTAGCCCATGGCCTTAAAGAACGTGTATGCCATGCCGCCGCCGATGATAAGCGTATCGCACTTGAGCAGGAGGTTTTTGATGACGCCGATCTTATCCGCGACCTTCGCGCCGCCAAGGATCGCCACGAACGGCCGCTCCGGGTTTTCGAGCGCTTCACCCATGATAGAAAGCTCCTTGCCGATCAGGAAGCCCGCAACGGCTGGAAGATACGCCGCGACACCCGCCGTGGAGGCATGGGCGCGGTGCACGGTGCCGAACGCGTCGGAAACATAAAGCTCCGCTAGGGAGGCAAGCTCCTTCGCAAAAGCGGGGTCGTTCTTTTCCTCTTCCTTGTGGAAGCGCAGGTTTTCGAGCAGGAGGATCTCGCCATCCTGCAATGCCATGGCCTTCGCCTGCGCTTCCGGGCCAATGCAGTCCTCCGCGAATTCGATCTTCACGCCGGGCAGGAGCTGTGCGAGGCGCACCGCCACGGGTTTGAGCGAAAACTCCGCCTTGCGTTCGCCCTTCGGGCGGCCCAGGTGGGAGCAAAGGATGACGCGCGCGCCCTGTCCGAGCAGGTAGTTCACCGTTGGCAAGGAGGCGGTGATGCGTTTATCGTCCGTCACCTCGCCCGCAGCGTTGAGGGGAACGTTGTAATCCACGCGCACCAGCACGCGCTTGCCTTTCACGGCGACATCCTGAACGGTCTTTTTTGCCATTTGATCTATCCTCCTAAACAAAATTCTGTCCCTATTCTCACCGATACTATTTTAACACATACGGGCCGTATTGCCAATTTATGAAATCCAATACCCCTGCGCCCCGTCATTATAGACGGTTTGACGCACCTGTGTTATAATGCGCATATGAAACGCTTGCCAGCATATTTCCTTATATTAATGTTGCTTTTCGCATGCACCGCCTGCGGGCAGGGCGCGCCCTCCGGCGCGCTTGTGGACGTCGGCGCTTCCCCCACGCCCTCCGCTTCGGACGGCGCCGCGCCAACGCCAACGGGGTCCATGACAACCGGCCGGAACCCCGCCGCGCGTGTGGACGCCACTGCCGCCGCCGTGTATGAGGGCGCGGAAGGGCTCACGCTGTACGGCGCGGCCGCCTATACGAACACCGGCGACTGCTCCATCACCATCGAAAGCGCTACCTTTACTTTCACCGCCGGCGGGCAGACGGTCGAGCACAGCTTCGCGCCCCCGCTTGCCGAATACGCCGTGCTGATGCCGGGCGAAACCTCCTTCCTGACAGCTTGGGTGCCGCAGGCTGTGGAAAGCGGGCTTTCCGCGGGCGCAGAGGCCTCCCTCTCCGTTTCGCTGACGCCGCGCCGTGCAGAGGCCGCGCGCACCCTGCTCCTGCTCGATCACCTGTACCTTGCGGACAATTACCCGGACTTCACAACCCTTTCCGGGCGCATCACCTGCGCGGGCGCGCTCGGATGCGAGATGAACGTCATCCACGTCGGCTTTTACGATGCGGAGGATACCTTCCTCGGCGCATGGTATTTCAGCAAAAACACGCTGTTTGAAGGGGACGAGGCCAAGGATTTCGTCGTCCAGATGCACGAGCTGCCGCTCGCTTCCCTGGCTGAACGTGCGGAAACCGTGCGCGCCATCGGCTTCGGCTTCACGCTGTAAGGCCGTATTCTGCTGTTTTGCTCCGGAATATGCGCGCGGCAGGCGCGCAATAAACATAATGGAAAGTTCTTTTGCACGCAGGAGGGATACGGCATGCTGGACGGCGACGCGCTCCTTTTTTTCGGGCAGCACCCGGCCGCTTTGCCGCTTTATGAAGCCTTTGCGCGGCGGGTCTGCGCAGAGATAAGCGGCGTGCGCATCCGCGTGCAGAAGACACAGATTGCTTTTTCCAACAAACGCAATTTCGCCTTTGTTTCCTTCCTGCCCGTGCGCCGGGCGAAAGAGCGCCCGACGGATTACATCACCGTCACCTTTGGCCTCCCATACCGTGTGGAATCGCCGCGCATTGACGCGGCGACGGAGCCCTACCCAAACCGCTGGACGCACCACATCCTGATCTCCAGCTTAGAAGAAATCGACAGCGAACTCCTGCAATGGATATGCGAAGCGAGCGCGTTCTCGGCGGCAAAACGCTGAAAACGCGCTCGGTTTCTTTGTATTATGGCGATCCGGCCGGATCATTGCCCACGGCCCACCCTCGCGGCAGGACCAGCGCTGTGGTGAAAAAAGTGAAAGATGATTTTGCCGTTGTAACGGTGCCGGGATAACCTTGCCAACGGGGATTCGAACCCCGCGCGTCCCCGCGCGTACCAACTATGCCGCTTCCTTGCTCGCTCAAGCGGCTGAGATCGCGCCCGCTTCCTTCCGCTACGCGCTTCCCCGGCCGGGGATCAGGTTCACATCAGTTCCGTGGTCCAATTCGTTTCCTGAATGCTTGCGTCAAGCTCTCGCAGCGCTTTGGAAAGTCCGTCTATCCGCTTTTGCAGCGCCGCCACGTCCACCGTGCTCCGGATCTTGATCTCACCGATGGTGCGCCGCGTCACGAGCGCGCTCGCCGCATCGCAGAACGCGCGGAGCACCCCGATCTTCCCGGCAAGGCAATCCCGCCGGGCGAGCAATGCCGTCAGCGTCTCGCCGCCGCAAAGCGTCGCGCTGTTGGTCAAGTTTATGCGCGCAACGAGCGCTTCGAGCGCCGCATACGCTTCGTCCAGCTCCGCAAGCAGTGCGGCTGGTTCCTCCGCTGGGCGTTCGCCTTCCTGCGCCTGCGCGTTGTTCATCAGCCGGGCTTCCAGCTGGCGCACCTTCGCTTGGAGTTCCGCGCGCTCTGTCAGCGCGTTTGCAAGCTTCATGCTCAAATTCCCTCCGCCTTTGGTTTCGTCTATTATAGCACGGTTCTGCCCGGCTCGCCATTGTGCGCGGCAGGTTCCGTGTTCTCCGCGCCATCCGCTTCCTTTTGCCGCGCTTCCGCATGCTGTGTGCCAGGAAGCGCGCCGGATAGGAAGATCGCCTTCTTTGCGCACCAGGGGCCGATGAGCTCATACAGCACGGAGGAGGCAAGGATGACCGCAAGCAGCACATTCCCAAGCTCCTCTGGCAAGATGCGCTTTGCCAGGAACGCAAGGCCGATCGCCACGCCCGCCTGCGGGATTAGCGCCAGCCCAAGGTAGCGCCGCACCGGCACGCTCTGCCGTGTCACCGCCGCCCCGCAGTACGCGCCAAGATATTTCCCCACGATGCGCACTACGAAATAAACCGCGCCCACAAGCCCCGCCGTGGCGAGCGCGGACAGCGCAAGGCTCATGCCCGAAAGCACAAAAAACATGGCGGTGATGGGCGGCGTGAAGCCGTTCACCTGCTCGAACAGATCCTGATCTTCTGTAATATTCACGTAAGCCGCCCCAAACACCATGCAGGAAAGCAGGGGCGAAACGTCGAACGCCGCGCAGACGCCGGAAAGCAAGAGCAGCATCGCTACCGCAAGGATCAACCGGTTATCCTGGCTGCGCTTCGGGCCAAGGAGCTTGCTCAGCAGGAGGCCGCAAAGCGCCCCCAGCACCAGAGCGCCCGCGTTGTACACAAGCGGACCCGCGATGGCCCATGCGGAAAGCCCTTCCGCCCCGCCCGTGGACACGGCCGCAGCCGCCGCGCTGAACACCAGCAGGCACACCGCGTCGTCGAGCGCCACCACCTGCAAAAGCGTATTGATGAACTCCCCCTTCGCGCCATATTGCCGGATGGTCATCATCGTGCTCGCGGGCGCGGTAGCCGTGGCGATCGCTCCGAGCAGCACAGCAAGCGCCCAGGGCAGCTTGAACAGCAGGCGCAGCGCCAGCGTGACGAGCACGCCCGCGGCCAGCGATTCAAACAGCGTCAGTACGGCAACGCCCGCGCCGGTTTTCTTCAGCACATCCTTTTTGAAGAACCGACCCACTCCAAATGCGATAAAGGAAAGCGCGATGTCGCTGATGAAGCCCATCCGCGCAAGCATTGCCTCCGGTACGAGGCTGAGGCAGCAGGGGCCGATCAGGATACCGGCAAGGATATAGCCGCTCACATCCGGCAGGCGCAGCTTCTTCGTGATGCGCGTGATGAGGAATCCCGCGAACAGGATGATGGAAAGCACCAGCAGCACGCGCGTCGCGTCGCCCATCCCTGCATAGATCTGTTCCATTGTTTGCCGCATTCCATGCGCCCCCCTTCCGAAATTACCTGAGACCGTTTGCTTTCCCACAATCGGTATGGTATAGTATATGGAATGTTGTATATAATGTAAAATAATGTTTCCGTTTTACCTCATAATTTTTCTTTATTATTTTAGAGGTGAGGTGTTTCACTATGATCGACCCAAAACTTGAAACGCTTTTGCGCGTCGCTGAGGTAGGGAGCTTTACGCAGGCGGCAAAGGCCCTTTCCCTGACGCAGCCGGCGGTGAGCCAGCACGTAAAACAGTTGGAAAAGGAGCTCGGTGTACGCATTTTCAACCGCAGCGAAGGCCAGCTGCGCCTCACAAGCGAAGGGGAACTGGTGCTGGGCTACGCCAAGCGCATGCGCATGCTCTATCAGAACCTCCAGCAGAGCCTGCAGGATTATAAATCGCAGGCCACCCGCCTCTCCGTCGGCATCACGCATACCGCGGAAAGCAACCTCATCGCAGAAGTGCTCGCCCAATATTGCAGCGAGCACCCCGGCGTGCGGCTAACAATCCTTACTGACGCCATAAGCAATCTTTATAAAAAGCTCAAGACCTATGAGATAGATATTGCAGTCGTGGAAGGGAAGGTATACGATTCCTCCCTCAATTCTATCCTGATCGATATGGACTGCCTCGTGCTCGCCGTCGCAAACGAAAGCCCGCTCGCGCAAAAGAGCAGCGTCACGCTGGATGAGCTCAAAAAGGAAAACCTCATCCTGCGCTTGCCCAGCTCCGGCACGCGGAACCTTTTCGTCTCGCATCTGGAGAGCAACGGCATGTCCATCGACGAATTCAACATCATCCTGGAGGTGGACAACATCGCTACCATCAAGGATTTGATCCGGCGCGGCTTCGGCGTTTCCATCCTCGCAAAAAGCGCCTGCTACGACGAGGCCAGCAAGGGGAAGATCCGCCTGCTGCCCGTCGAGAACCTCGGCATGATCCGCGAGATCAATCTGGTCTATACCCCAGATTTCGAGCATGTTTCCATGCTGCGGGACATTGCGCGGATCTATGAGGAATCCCTGCGCTTCCGCCGCAGCGGAACGCATGGTATACTAAACAAATAACCCGATTTGGAAGAAAGCGAGAGAAAAGTCATGGTCATCGCATTGATTGGCGAAAGCTGCACAGGGAAATCCACTTTGGCGAACGCATTCAAGGCAAAATGCGGCGCGCAGGTGCTTTCCGGGAAGGACTATCTGCGCCTTGCGAAGAACGAAGCGGAAGCGGAGCAAAAGTTCCGCGCGCTGCTTGCGGTGCATATGGAGCCGGGCGCAGGGACGCTCATTTACGTCATCAGCGAAAGGGAGCACCTGGCCTTCCTGCCCGCCGGCGCTCTGCGCGTGCTCGTCACGGCAGAGCTTTCCGTCATTCAGGAGCGCTTCGCCCGGCGCATGGGCGGCAAACTCCCCCCGCCGCTTGCCGCAGCGCTCGCGCGCAAGCATGGCATGTTCGACGCGGAGCCGCATGCGCTGCACATCAAAAGCGGTGAAGTTGACCTGGATGCCGCCTGCGCCGCGATCCTGGAGCGGATCGCATGACCGGGCATGCGATCCAAGCCGCATGCAGCGCCCAAAAATCCAACGGGGACGGCAGCTTGAACGGAGCCATCCCCGTTGTTTTGCATTTCGTTAATGAGTATCGCTGAGCCTGCGCAGGATGTCCCCCGCCCGCACCGGCTCGCTGCAACCGATGAAAAGGCGCTGCTTCGGGTGCGGCGCGGATTGCTGCGGCTCCCCTGCCTCGCTGCGGATGCCGCGGACGGCAAACGCGCGCGAAACGTCGCCCGGGGAAAGGATGGAGAGCGTATCGCCATCAAAAAAACGGTTACGCTGCGCAACATGGGCGATCTGCGCTTCTGCGTCATAGGAAAGCACGACGGCGCTGATCTGCGCGTCGGAAACATAATCCGCGCTCTTTGGCGCCTGCCCTGCCGCCCCTGGATCGCCGAATGCAAAGCCGGTTGTGTATGGCCTGTGGCTCGCGTAATCGAGCTCTTTGGGGATTTCGGGCGGCAGCGGCGCATCCGGCGTTTTTGCGTAATGGTCAAGCGCCATGCGGTATGCGTTCACGACCGTCGCCACGTAGGCGACGGATTTCATCCGTCCTTCGACCTTCAGGCTGCATGCGCCGGTGTCCAGCACGGCGGGCAGGTGTGCGATGAGGTTCATGTCCCGCGCGTTGAGGAGGTATGTGCCGTGCGCATCCTGCTCGATCCCGAAGTATTCCCCGCCGCGCCCGCGCTCCCGCAGCTCATACGTCCAGCGGCAGGGCTGCGCACATTCGCCGCGGTTGGAATCCCGCCCGGCGATGTAATTGCTCAAAAGGCAGCGTCCCGAATACGAGACGCACATCGCGCCGTGCACGAATATCTCCAGCTCCAGCGCATCCGGCAGCGCCGCGCGCATCGCCTTCACCTGCGCAAGCGAGAGCTCCCGCGCGAGCACGATGCGGCGGACGCCCGCTTCGTGCCAAAACAGCGCTGCCTCCGCGTTGAGCGTGTTTGCCTGCGTGCTCAGGTGCAGCGGCGTCTCCGGCACAACGTCCCGCGCCACGCGGATCACGCCCGGATCGTTCACGATGAGCGCATCCGCCCCCGCCGTGCGGATCATACGCAGCAGCGGCGGCAGGGCGCGGACGTCCTCATCCCGCGCAAACGCATTGCAGGCGACATACACGCGCTTCCCGCGCGCGTGCGCGTAATCGCAGGCGCGCTGCAAACCATCTGCCGTAAAATTGTCCGCATAGTTGCGCAGGCTCATCGTCTCCGCGCCAAGATAGACGGAGTCCGCGCCGAAGCGCAGCGCCGTCTCCAAGCGTTCCATATTGCCTGCCGGGGCGAGCAGCTCCGGCAGGTTGGGGTATGCGCCCCCGTTTATTGTGTTGCGTTCCATGAATCCTTGTACCGTTCGACGTTCTCGTTGTGCTCTTCCAGCGTTTTCGCATAGGCGTTTTCGCCGGTTGCGCCGTCCATCAGGCAGAAATACAGGAAACCTTCGGAAACATAATCCTCGTTGGGGTAAAGCGCCGCGCGGATCGCACGTTCGCCCGGGTTGCAGATCGGGCCGAGGGGCAGGCCATCATACACATGCGTATTATACAGCGACGGGTTTTGCTTCTGTTCCTCGGTGTAGGTCAGCGTCCCTGTGGTCTTGAAGATGTACTTGAGCGGCGCGTCGGACTGCAGCTTCATCCCCGCGTTCAGGCGGTTGTGGAACACGGCGGAAACCTTCGCAAAGTCGCTCTCCACCTTCGCCTCCTTTTCGATGAGGGAGGCGAGCGTGATCACCTCGTCCATCGTCATGCCGAGCTCCTGCGCACGGGCGACATATTCGTCCTTGAACACGTTGCGGAAGCGCAGCAGCAGCCGCGTGATGATGGATTTTGCGGATTCGTCCGTATAGATTTCATAGGTGTCCGGGAAGAGATAGCCTTCCAGGAGGTAATCGCGCGCCTGCTCCGGGTTCCGCTCGATCGCGGAAAGGAAGGGATAGTCGAACGCCTCTCCCGTCCTGCACAGCGTGAGGAATTCCTCCGCGTTGGAAAGCACGCCGAGCGAAACGAGCTTTTCCGCGACACCTTCCACCGTCGTTCCTTCGGAGATGGTCAGGCGCATGGTGGTGCGCGGCGGGTTGCCCTTGCAGATGATGTCAAGGATCTCCCCGATGTCCATGTTGCGGGAGAGCACGTAGGTGCCCGCCTTGAGCTTGCTCGTCTTGCCGGTGAAATCCGCATAGATCTTGAACACGGTCTTGCTCGAAATCAGGCCCGGGAGCTGGTTGCCTTCCTCATCCATCCCGCCCGCCTCATAAAGCAGCCGCGCGATGCTGGACGCGCCGGAGCTTGAAGGAATCGTTACGACGATGGGCGTGGCATCATTCTCATCCACGGGCGCAAACAGCTTCTCAAAAGCAATATTCGCCCCCACAGCCAGCACCGCCGCGCAGATGCCGAGGCTCAGCAAAAAGACGATGAGCGGCCGCATGCGCCGCCATGCGCGCTTAAAGTCCGGGTTGTCGCGGCGCGCGCCGCCGTTGCCGCGCTCCATGGTCAGCCTTCCAGCATGCCGAGGTCAACGTCAATGGCCTCGGCAAGGATTTTATATACGTCGCCCAGCATCACGTTGAGGCGGTATTCCGCCATCAGATAGTCCGATGCGTCCCGGTTGAGCTGGAGCACTTCCCCAATCTTTTGCAGGCGTTCCATGCAGGCGTCGTCCTTCTTGCCCTGTACGATCGCAGCCTGAGCCTGCATCTGGAGCTGATGGTACTCCTTGATGAGGGCCTTAGTGGTTTCGTTCACAAACGCCTTTTCCTGCGTCTGCTTATAGGTTTTGTATTCCTCGCTTTCCGCAAGCATTTTGGAAAGCTCCCGCGCCTTATCGTAAATCATGCTTCGTTCTCCTTTCGTTTCAGTCGATCTCGATGATGATCGGGAAGATCATCGGCGTGCGCTTCGTTTTATTATAAAGGAAAGTCTTGAGGGAGGAACGGATGTTGTTTTTAATGGACGACCATTCCGAACGGTGTGCCGATCCAAACTGCGCCGCGAGCTCGTTCACAAGTGTGCGCGCGTCCTTGACAAGTTCCTCCGAATTTTTGAGGTACACGAACCCGCGGGAGATGACCTCTACCGGGGCGGCCAGTTCGCCCGTCTTCTTCTTGAGCAGGATCACCACGGTGAAAAGCCCCTCTTCTGAGAGCAGCTTGCGGTCCCGCAGCACGACGTCGCCGATTTCGCCGACGCTGTTGCCGTCGATCATCACGCTGCCGGAAGGCACGGAGCCGTTGAGCCGGATGTCGTTGCGCGTAAGCTCGATGACGCTGCCGATCTCCGGGACAACGATGTTCTCCGTCGGGATGCCCATCTCCTCGGCAAGCTCCGCATGCTGGTAAAGGTGCCGCGCCTCGCCGTGCACGGGCACGAAATACTTCGGCTTCGTGAGCGTGAACATCAGCCGGAGCTCCTCGCGCCGGGCATGGCCGGAAACGTGCACGTCTGCCATGCGGTCGTAGACGACCTTCGCACCCTTTTGATAGAGCTGGTTGATGACACGGGAAACGGCGATCTCGTTGCCCGGGATGGAGGACGCGGAGATGATGACCATGTCCCCTTTGCCGATGTTGAGCCGGTGCGAGGCATTCGCCATGCGGAACAGGCCGCTCATGGGCTCGCCCTGGCTGCCGGTCGTAATGACGCAGACCTTCTCATCGTCGATCTTGCGCAGCTTTTCGACTTCAACGATCTTTTCCACCGGGATGTTCAGGTAGCCAAGCTCACTCGCTACCTTTGCGATGTTGACCATGCTCCGCCCCTGGAAGCAGATCACCCGGCCATGTGCGATCGCTACATCCGCGATCTGCTGGATGCGGTAGATGTTGGAAGCGAACGTTGCCACGATCACGCGGCCCTTCGCAATTTCAAAATAATGCTCGAAGGTCTTGCCGATCTCCCGCTCGGACTGCGTGTGTCCGGAAAGCTCCGCGTTGGTGGAATCGCTCATGAGCGCGAGCACGCCCTTCGCGCCGTAATGTGCAAGGCGCGCTACGTCGATGGGCTCGCCGTCAAGCGGCGTATAATCCACCTTAAAGTCGCCGGTATGGATCAACGTACCGACAGGCGTGGTGATCGCAATCGCAACCGCGCCCGCAATGGAGTGGCTGGTCTTGATGAACTCCACCGTAAAGCAGCCCAGCTGCACCTTGTCCCCAGGGGCGATGCAGCGCAGGTCTGCGTTTTTAATCTTTGCTTCATCCAGCTTGTGCTCGATGAGCGCCATCGTAAGCCGCGTGCCGAATACGGGCGTCTGGAACTTTTTAAGCGCATAGGGGACCGCGCCGATGTGATCCTCGTGGCCATGGGTGATCAGGATGCCGCGAAGCTTCTCCGCGTTTTTTTCCAGATAGGACATGTCCGGGATCACAAGGTCGATGCCGGGCATATCGTCATCCGGGAAGATTAGCCCGCAATCGACCACGACGATGTCCCTGCCGTATTCGATGACGGTCATGTTCTTGCCGATCTCACCCACGCCGCCAAGCGGGATGATCTTCAGCTTTGCCTTTGATTTGGATGCCAAATGAAAGCCTCTCTTTCTTGCTTTTTAATTATTCAATGGAGCGTGCCGTTCCATATTTATTCAATTATAGTATACTCTCTTTTTCCAGTTCTAACAAGCGCCGGAATTTGTGAACAATCGTCGGCCGGACGGTGATATTCCCCCATGGCCTGTTGCCCAAACGCCCAAGTTGTTGTATAATCTCAGCGAGGTATGAACGCGATGGAAAAACGCTCCGAAGTTCCCGGCGCGCGCGCTGGCAGGAACCCGCAAAGCCGCGCAAAGCAGGCGCATCTGCGCCTCAAGCGCCTTGCGAATATTTCAAAGCTCGTCTTTTTCGGTCTGCTGTTGGTTTCGGCAGTCCTGTTTGTGTTGCACCTGTTCGTAGAAAAGCCGGACGAGGCGCAGATCGCCGCAATGAAAACGCAAAGCGTCTTTATCGAGGGCGTTACGGTCAACGGCGTGGACGTTTCCGGCATGACGTATGCCGCTGCGCGCTCCGCTGTGCAGGCAGAGCTTGACGCCGCGCTTTCCTCCATCAACATCACCGTGCGCCACGGTTCGACCCTCTGGGTGCTCACAGCGGCCGACATGGCCCCATCTTCCACGCTTGAGGAGGTGCTCGATGAGGCGATCCTCCTTGGCAAAACCGGCACGCTGCTGCAAAACAACGCCTTGCAGGACGAAGTCCGTACGCAGGGCCGCGCCTATTCCGCCGCGCTTGTCCCGGATCACGATACGCTCATCGCGCGCCTTGCCGCCATCGGCGCTGTGGTCGATACCGCGCCGGTGGAGCCTTCCGCCATCCCTGTCACCGCCGCGGATTCCCCTGCTTTCACCTATGCGGAGGGGGCGGATGGCTATATGCTGAACCAGGAAGCTCTTTTTGAAGAGATCCTCGCGCTCATGGCAGAAGGCCAATACACCGCGACGCTCACGCCGGAGCTCGAGTACGTTTCCCCCACCCAAACCGTGGAGGAAATCAAGCTTGTGACCCAATACCGCGCCGAATACCAGACGAGCTTCGGCGGCAGCCGTGCCGCGCGCAACGAAAAGCGCGTCGGCAACATCCAAAAGGCAACCACGCTGCTCAACGGCGCAAAGGTCGAGCCGGGCGAAGAGTTTAACTTCAACGCCTACATTGGCCCGCGCACGGAAGCAGGCGGCTGGCCCCTCGCGCCCGGCATCGTCAGCGGCGAACGCTATGAGGACGAGCCCGGCGGCGGCATCTGCCAGGTCAGCACTACGCTTTACGGCGCGCTGTTGCGCGCAAACGCCTCCATGCAGCGCGGCTCTACGCTGGAGGAAATCCTTGCGCAGGGAATTGAAGGCATCTCCATCACGGAGCGGCGGCATCATTCCTGGCCGTCGAGCTATGTGGATAAGGGGCTTGATTCCACCGTCACCGGCACGGTGGAGAGCGGCAAGAGCCTCAACTTCGTGAACAACACGGGCGCGCCGCTTTTCATCTTCGCCTACTGCGACCAGGAAGAACACACCATGACCGTCTACATCTACGGCGAGCCATTGCCCGAAGGCGTGACCTATGAGCTGCGCGGCGTTGTGGATGAGGAGATCGAACCCGGCGAACCGATCATAACCGAGGAACCCACCTGGCCTGTCGGATACGAGGAAGTCACCGTCACCGCGCGTACAGGGTATAAAGTGACCGCGTACCGCGACCTTTACCGCAACGGCGTGCTGGAATCCACAGAGACCCTGTATTCGGAAACCTACAACGCCGTTACGCAGAAGAAGACCGTCGGCACCGGGGACGCAAGCCTGCCCGCGCCATCAACCGGCTCTTAAGCATCCTTCGCTTTCCTTTTGGGGCAACCCAATTTAATACATCAGGAGGTTTTCCATGAAGTTCTCCAGCAAAGTGCAGAAATGCAATCTTTCGCCCATCCGCAAGTTCTATCCCTATCAGGTAGAAGCGAAGAAGCGGGGCACGAAGATCTATCACCTCAACATCGGCCAGCCCGACATCGAAACCCCGCAGGCCTATTTTGATGCGATCAAAAACTTTGAGCAGCCTGTGCTTGAATACGCTCCCTCCCCCGGCATCCCGGAGATGATTGAGGCGGTCAAAAAGTACTACGCCAACCTGAATATTCACCTGGAGACAAGCGATGTGATCATCACCACCGGCGGCAGCGAGGCGCTTTCCATCGCCCTCAACTGCATCCTGGACGACGGCGATGAAATCATCATCCCGGAACCCTTCTACCCCAACTACAACACCTTCGTGCGCGCGACGGGCGCGACCATCCGGCCGCTCACCACAACGCCCGAGGAAGGCTACAACTTCGCCAACCGCGAAAAGATCGAGGCGCTCATCAACGAGAAGACCCGCGCCATCATGTTCACCAACCCCGGCAACCCGACGGGCATCGTCCTCAAGCCGGAGGAGCTGCGCATGATCGCGGACATCGCCAAGGAGCACGGCCTCTTCCTCATCGGCGACGAAGTGTACCGCGAGTTCGTCTATGCCGGCGAGCCGCTCCAGAGCATTGCGCAGTTTGACGACATTGCGGAGAACGCCATTGTCATCGACTCCGTCTCCAAGCGCTTCAGCGCCTGCGGCGCGCGTATCGGCACGCTCATCACCCGCAATAAGGAACTCCAGCAGCAGATCCTCAAGTTCTGCCAGGCGCGCCTTTCCGTCGCCACGCTGGACCAGATCGCTTCGGCGGCGCTTTACACCGTGGATCCATCCTACTTCGACGCTGTGCGCGAAGAATACAAGCGCCGCCGCGATACCATCTATGCCAAGCTGCAGGCAATCCCCGGCGTGGTCTGCAAGGAACCCAAGGGCGCGTTCTACGTCATGGCGAAGCTCCCCGTGGACAACACGGACGAGTTCCAGAAGTGGCTCCTGACCGAGTTTGAGGACAACGGCGAAACCGTCATGTACGCCCCCGGCGAAGGCTTCTACGCTACGCCCGGCCATGGCAAGGACGAAGTACGCCTGGCCTACGTGCTCAAGCAGGCCGACCTGGAGCGCGCGATGGATCTGCTCGCCCTCGGCATCAAGAAGTACAACGAGCGCAAGAAATAAGAAGCATGGAAAAGCGCAGGCTGCAAATGCGGCCTGCTTTTTCATGCCCTGTGCGTTGCAAGCGAAAAGCCTTGCGGCGCAGGCCTTCTTTACACGAAGCGCTGGCCGCGCCAACAGCGCAAGCACGATGTACATACCTCGCTAAAGCGGCAACTGCCACTTTAGCGACAGCCGAAAGCGGCCTCCGCGCATCAGCGCGGAGGCCGCTTTTCAATCTTTTCTTATTTCCCTGTTTCCGCAGGCGCGGAGGCTGGCTTCCAGCGCTCCAGCGTGGGCAGGATACGCGCCATGAACGCGCGGCAATCCGCCTCGTTTTCCCAGCCGTTGCCCAACATGTGCGGCACGCAGGATTCGATCATTTCCTCCATCGTGCACTCGTATGTGAACTGACCGTCCGCAAAGCACCATTTACAGTATTTTTCGTTCAGCGCGCCGTCCGCGTCCGTGCCGATGAAGCAATCGTCAGCAAGCGGCATGCCGCAGCTTTGGCACACGAGCGCTTGTGGGCTCCCAAGGAGCGTATTGATCGAAATGCGGAACTCCTTTGAAATACGCTGCATTGTTTCCAGGTTCGGCGTCGTTTCGCCGCATTCCCAGCGTGAAACCGCCTGCCGCGTTACGAACAGGCGTTGCGCCATCTCGCTTTGAGAAAGCCCTTCCTTTTTGCGCAGCGCGGAAAAGATCTCCGAAAATGCCATGGTTCCTACCTCCTGATGCATCCATTATAGGCGCAGGGTACAGCGGTGTAAAGCAACGCGCTGTTGCCCCTCCCGGAAGCCGCCGCTTCCGTCGTTTCTTATGCGCTTTTTCCTCAGGCGTCCCGCAGCGAAACGCTGCCCGCCCAGGCCGTAAGGGCGTGCATCCACCATCCTTCCTTTTTTTGCAGCAGAACGCACAGGACGCTCTTTATCTCAAGCCTCGCAAATGCTGAACCCAGTCTCGCTCAAGCCCCCTTTTCCGCGCTTTTCACCGCGTCCAGCACCGCCATCGCCATCACCGTAGGCGCGGCGGCCAAGAGCGGCAGCAGCGGCTGTGCGGGGAGCGCGCAGGTGGAAACGCCAAAGATCGTGTCCCCATCCATGGAAGTATGCACCGGGCGGATCGCCATCGCAAGGCCGTCGTGCGCCATGGAAGCGAGCTTGTTGGCTTCCTCCCGCGTCAGCGTTGCATCCGTTGCAATCACGCCGATCGTAGTGTTGCCAAAGCCTGCCCCGGCAAGCGCCGCCGCGCCCAGGCAGGGCACTTTTACGCCGTTCACCGTAGCGGCCGCAACGAGTTCCCCCGTCGCGGGGTCATAAACGTCGCCAAGCGCGTTCACCACCACGATCGCCGCAAGTTTTGCGCCGCCCGGCAGCGTGATGCACGCGGTGCCGACGCCGCCCTTTGCGGCATGCTCCGGGCCCATCGCTTTGCCGAGCGTCGCACCCGTGCCGGCGCCAACGCTTCCCGTCTCCACCGGGCCGTCCGTCGCCGCCTTGCAGGCGAGATAGCCTTCCGCTTTGCCCGGACGCACGTGTGCATCGCCCACGCCAAGGTCAAAGATTACCGCGGCAGGCACGATCGGCACCACGCCTACGCCCACATCCGTGCCAAGGTTCTTTTCCTCCAAATACTGCATCGCGCCGGAGGCCGCGTCGAGTCCATAAGCGCTGCCGCCGGAGAGCATCACCGCCTGGATGCGCTCCACGACGTTGTAGCCTCGCAACAGGTCCGTTTCCCGTGTGCCAGGCGCGCTGCCGCGCACGTCTACGCCGCCGACCGCGCCGCCTTCCATCAGGATAGCCGTGCAGCCGGTCTTCGCCGCCGCGTCGGTATAATGGCCGACCTTGATCCCGTTGATCTCCGTGATTCCCTTGTTCATGTTCCGAACTCCCTTTCATTTTTGAAATATTTGTAATAGCCGAAAAAGACGATTCAGGCGTTCCTGAGCGAAACGTCGCCCGCCTGGATCGTAAGGAGTGCGCCGTCCGCCGTGCGCAGGAGCAGCCGCCCGAGCGCGTCGAAATCCTCCGCCACGCCATGCCGTGTACCATCCGGCCCCGTGACGCTCACCGCCCGCCCCAGCGTGCAGGAGAGCGCCCGGTATCCGCACATCAGCGCCGCATAAGCTGCATCCTCCCCACAGGCGGGAAAGAGCAGCGCAAGCTCTTGCAATGCCGCCGCAACCACCTGTTCAAGCGCGTTTGCACGCCCCGTTTCCAGCAACAGTGAGGTCGCCGTTTCCGCGAGTTCGCCCGGGAACGCGCGCTGGAGGACGTTAATGCCGATCCCGCAGACAATAAAATATCCATCCCCTGCCATGCCGAGCTCCGAAAGGATGCCGCAGAGCTTCTTCCCGCCCGCATGAACATCGTTGGGCCATTTGATGCGCGCATCCGCGCCGAACGCGCGCAGCGCGCGGCAGACGCCGAGCGCCGCCGCCAGGGTAACGCGCGGCGCAAGTCCGGCCGGGAAAGCCGGACGCAGCAGCAGGCTCATGCATACGCACGCGCCCGCCTCGCTTTCCCATGCGCGGCCACGCCGCCCGCGTCCGGCCGTCTGCCGGTTTGCAAGCACAAGCGTGCCGCTTGGCGCGCCTTCCGCCGCGAGCACCTTCGCAGCAAGGTTTGTGGAGGGCGTTTCTTCCAGCACGACGATGCGCCGCGCAAGTGGGTTCCCCGCAAGCAGCTCCGCCAGCGCGGAGGGATCAATCCTCGTCATCATCCTCCCCCGCGCAGGCGGAAAGGCCTTCCGCATCGCCGAACACCGTTTCGAGCGCCGCGCGCGCAGCCTCGTACTCAAACCCGCGGCCCACAAGCCTGCGCATCGTGCGCGCCTTACGCTCCTCCGGCTCGAGCGCCGTGAACTGGCGCGCGTACTTTTCGGTGACCGCAAGCGCGCCTGCCCGTTCCGTCTCACCCGTCACCGCCAAAAGCGCTTCGTCGATCAGATCTCTGGGGAGCTTGTGCGCATAGAGCTGCTCCCGCAGCTTGCGGCGGCTGAGCGGCTTCGTCGCAAGGCGCGTCGCCACGAAATCGGCCGCGTATTTGGCGTCGTCTAAATATCCGAGCTCCTTCAGGCGCTCCACCACTTGGTATACCTCGTACTCGCCATAGTTAAGCGAATCGAGGTGATCCTCCATCTCGCGCACGGTGCGCGCCTTTGCCGTGAGGAACTTGAGCCCCGCGTCCATGGGCGTGTTTCCAGCCTTGTTTTTCTTCGCCATCAAAAAAATACCAATTCCTTCTTCTGCATTCAAATTATTCATAAAACAATTCCTGCTAAAACTGTTCCGTTTCTATCATAATAATCCGTGCGCCTTCGCGCAATACTAAATCCATCAATCATCCACAAGGAGGGCAAAATGGCGAACAACAACCAGACGTTCAACCCGAACGCAACATTCAACTGGAACACTGAAGCAGGCGCGCCGCAGATCGAGGCAAAGAACCTCGGCATCGTCCAGGATCAGATGCATCACGAGGCGCTCGCCTACAAAAAATGCTGCATGTTTTCCGAATGGTTCACCGAGCAGCCGCTCAAGGACCTGAGCAACCGCGCGGCCCAGCACCACAAGCAGCATTTTGATGCGCTGATGAACTACCTCAACAGCCACCAATAAAGGAGGAAACAACATGAACAGCACTCGACCCAACATGACTGAGCAGGAACTGCTCACCGATTTCCTTTCTCAGGAAAAGCAGCTCGTGAAGGATTACGCGGGGGACGTAACGGAAGCCTCGTGCGAAAACCTGCGCCAACTCCTTCTCAGGAACCTGACCGAATGCTCCTGCGACCAGCTCGCCGTATTCGAGCAGATGCGCCAGCGCAATATGTACCAAATCAAGGATGCGCCCGACAACGAGGTGCAATCCGTCAAGCAGACGATGCAGCAACTGAAGCAGCAGACTGGCTTTTAATTTTATAAACGGCCGTTGGACGGACGGAAGGCAGCGGAAGGCCCGCTGCCTTTTTGCTGCGTCAATCCGTATCCGGATCCGGGCGCATCGCCTCGAGGGGATCGAAATTGTCAAAACCGCCCTCCCCCGCTTCCGCGCGCATGCGCAGCGCCGCCTGTGTGCGCAGTTCGCTCACGGACATCGGCGGCTGGCTGCTCCCCATGCAGTCATGGCACATCGCGCCGCAATCCGGGCATTTGCACCCGCTTTCCAGGCCGTGCTCCACCTGCACCATATAGGTTCCGCAGATGCGGCAGCTGCATCTCATGGTTTCCATTCCTCCGTTTCCGCATTTCCGTAAGCGTTTCCCGCAGCATAATTGCTTGCGGCGCCCTTCTCCTCGCTTTCGTACCCACTGCCCGCGTTATATGCAGCGCCGTTTTCCTCGTTGTCGTAGAACGCAGGCACTTCGCCGCTCGGTACGCTCCCACCCGCGGTAAGGCGTTCAAGCGGGCTCCCCTGCAAGAAGAACTCCGCAAGCTGGCTGAGCGGGATCGAGAACTCCGGCCAGCCGGCGGAGTAGGTTGCGATTTCATATGGGCGGTACAGGATTACGAGCGCATCCTCCGTTACATAAAACGCCTGGTCGTCCGCTGCGGGCATCACCTCGCAGAGGAGCGTTAACCCGGCCTTCTCGGCCTGGAGCATCACAATATCCGGGATGAGGCCGCGCCAGCGTTCATTTTCCGGGTCAAACAGGTCTTTGAGCGAAACCTGCGCACATGTCGCCGTATCGAACGTGAGCGGTGCGACCGCAAGCACCTCGTTCGTCACAAGGTCGCGCACCGTGATGCGCACAGAAAACACGCCGCAGTCATTGCACATGATCTCGCAGTCGGTGTAGGTAGCGCCCTCCAGCGCGTCGAGCAGCGCGCGGATTGCGCTCTGGATGGCGTGGTTGACCGCATCGTATTCCACATCCATCAGGTAAGGATAACTGATAAAACTCGCGTCCATGTATTCCTGCTCTGCGCGCGTATAGGAAAGCGGCTCAAGGCAGGCTTCTCCCGACATGCCGTCCGTCCCGTGCGGCTCAGCCGCCGTAGCCGCCGGCTGAGCCGCCAAGTCGTTTGCGGAGGGCGCGCCGCAAGCGCAAAGGCATGCAAGGCCAAAGGCCAACACACATAAGGCAACGCGCTTCACACGCCGCACCTCCTTTCAAATGGATTCCGTTTTCAGTATAGCACCGCCTGCGGGTGCAAAGTGTGAATAAAAGGTAAACCGTCAGTCCGCGCCCACTTCAAGCGTCTCCTTCTTTTCGAGCGCCGCCGCGATCATCGGGGCAAAGTCCACCATGGCTTCGCTTTCGCGCAGCTTCTCCACCTGCGGCTTCGTGACCGGGTGCTGCGGCACAAACACCGTACAGCAATCCTCATAGGGCAGGATGGAGGTTTCAAACGTGCCGATGCGCTTTGCGATCGTCACGATGTCCTCCTTGTCAAACCCAATGAGCGGGCGGAACACGGGCATCGAAACCGCATCGTCCGTCACGCAGAGGCTTTCGAGCGTCTGGCTCGCCACCTGGCCGAGCGCCTCGCCCGTGATGAGCGCAAGCGCGCCGTCCTGCCGGGCGAGCTGCTCCGCGATGCGCATCATGAGCCTGCGCATGAGCACGGTTGTCTCCTTCGGCGGGCATTTCTCATAGATGGCAAGCTGGATCTCCGTAAAGGGCACAAGATGCAGGCGCACCGGGCCCGCATAGCGGGAGACGAGACGCGCAAGCTCCACGACCTTGTCCCGCGCACGCTCGCTGGTGTAAGGATAGCTGTAAAAATGCACGGCGGAAAGCGTGAGCCCGCGCTTTGCCATCAGGTATCCGGCGACGGGGCTGTCGATCCCGCCGGAGATGAGCAGCGCCGCGCGCCCGGCCGTGCCGGTCGGCATGCCGCCCGCGCCCATGATCTCCGCCGCATAGATAAATGCCTGTTCGCGGATCTCCACGCAAACCTTGAGCTCCGGCGCATGCACGTCCACGCTGAGGTTCGGGAAGCGTTCGAGCAATGCATGGCCGAGCTCTCGGTTGATCGTCTCCGAATTCATGGGAAAGCCCTTATCGGAGCGGCGGGAATACACCTTGAACGTGGCCGCCTTGCCGCCGGCCGCCTGCTCCGTGAGGCGCGCCGCCGCTTCCACGATGGCGCCCCATTCCTTTTCCACCGCCACCGCAGGGCTCACGGAATGCACGCCGAACACGCGGGTAAGCGCATCGCAGGCGTCTGCAGCGCGATCCTCCGCCACGCCGAACACATAGATGCGCCCCTGATCCCGGCGCACCTGTGCGCCGAAGCCGCGCAGCGCGTTGTTGATCCCGTCGATGAGCTTGCGCTCGAAGAAGGGGCGGTTAAGCCCCTTGAGATGAATCTCGCCATAACGGACGAGCAGTACCTGTTCCACAGTGATCCTCCATCGTGTTTTTTCTGGTGTAGTTTGAACTCCCTTTCGGAATTATGCTATCTTCTTTTAAAGCGCCGGAGCAGGCCGAGCAGATCCGCGATGGCCGTAGCGGTCTCGTCCATTTCGGCGGGAGTGTTGAACGCCGAAAAGCTAAAGCGGATCGCGCCCTCCTGCCGTTCCCCGGTCACGCCCATCGCGTTCAGGATTCGGTTTTTGCCCTTCTTGTGCGCGGAGCATGCGGAACCCGTTGAAACGTATATCTTCTTTTCCTCCAGCGCGTGCAGGAGCACCTCGCCGCGCACGCCCAAAAAGGAGACGTTCAGGATGTGCGGCGCGCCCTTTTCCGGCGCGGGGCCGTTGAGGAGCACGTCCGGCAGGGAAAGCAGGTTTCCCGCGAGGCGCATTTTGCATGCCCGCATATTCTGCCACATCACATCCTGATGCGCAAGGTAATATTGCAGCGCTGCGTCCATCCCCATAATGCCGGGAGTGTTCGTCGTGCCGGAGCGGAGGTTGCGCTCCTGCCCGCCGCCAATCTGCCCGCCGAGGAAGCGCGTTCCCTTCTTCACATACAGCGCGCCCACGCCTTTGGGGCCGTGGAATTTGTGGCCGCTCACAGTATAAAAATCACAGTTGCGCGCGTCGAACGGCACCTTCAGGAACCCCTGCACACCGTCCACATGCAAAAGCGCGTCCGGCGCTTCCCGCTTCACAGTCTTGTAGATGGCTGGGATGTCGTTGACCGCGCCCGTCTCGTTGTTCACATGCATGATGGAAACAAAGCGCGTATTCGGTGTGATGAGACGCCCAAGGCTTGCGGCGTCCACTCTGCCCTCCTTGTCCACCCCGGCCTCTACCACGTCGTATTCCGGCGAAAGGCCGCGCATCACCTCGAACACGGAAGGGTGCTCCACCGCGCTCATCACGACCCGGCCGCGCCCGCGCATCGCGCCGAGCGCGCCATGGATGGCCATGTTGTTGCTCTCCGTCCCGCCCGAGGTAAAGACGATCTCCTCCGCCCCGGCATGCATCGCCTCCGCAATGCGTGCGCGCGCGCCGTTGACCGCGCGTTCGCTTTCCACGGCCGGCGAATAGGCCGCCGCCGGGTTGAAAAAGCTCTCGCTCATATATTGCCGCGCCGCATCCACCGCTGCGGGCAGCGTGCGGGTCGTGGCGCTGTTATCCAGATAAATCATATTTTCACTCCTTAAAACCGGAGACAAACTCCTTTTTGTCCATTATATGCCGCACGCACATGGAGCGACAACTTACAATATTTTATCATACCACACCCGCGCCCATTTGTTTATGCCATTTTTCACAAAATTCCGTCTTGTGCTACGGTTGCGGGCGGCTGGAATTTGCTATAAAATCAAATCATAACCCAAATGATCCGAAAGGAACCACCCATGAGCTTTTTAGAACGATGCACTGAAGGCGCGAAGCGCGCCCTTGCCCTCGCACAGGAAGCCGCGCGGGCGATGGGCCACAACTACGTTGGCAGCGAACATCTTCTGCTCGGCCTCATCCGCGAAGGGGAGGGCGCGGCCTATAAGGCCCTCACTGCCTTTGGCGTGACCGCAAACGCCGTCGCGGAGCGGGCGGACGCGCTCGTCGGCCGGGGGGATTACCACTTCACCGACAGCTTCGGCTATACGCCGCGCACGAAGAAAATCCTGGAGCTGAGCCTGTATGAGGCGAAATCCCTCAAGATGGGGTATATCGGCACGGAGCACGTGCTGCTCGCCATCCTGCGGGAGCGGGATTCCGTGGCCGTACGCATTTTGCTGGATCTCGGCGCGGACATTCCGGGCCTGCAATCTGTGCTCGCGGGTGGGCGCCCAGCATCCGGGGACGGCGGGCAGAAGAACGCCCAGCAGGGCCAGGGCACCCCAGTGCTCGACCAATACGGCCGAGATCTGACGCGCGCCGCGCGCGACGGCGAACTCGATCCCGTCGTTGGCCGGGAAGCTGAGATCCAGCGCGTGATCCAGATCCTTTGCCGCCGCACCAAGAACAACCCCGCGCTCATCGGTGACCCCGGCGTTGGCAAGAGCACGGTCATTGAAGGGCTTGCGCAGCGCATCGCCACGGGCAAGATCCCCGAGCTTTTGAAGGACAAGCGGATCGTGACGCTCGACCTCGGCGCGATGCTCGCAGGCACGAAATACCGCGGCGAATTTGAGGAGCGCATCACAAACGCCATTTCGGAGCTGCGCGCGGATGGCAGCACCATCCTGTTCATTGACGAACTGCACACGATCGTCGGCGCGGGCGCGACGGAAGGCAGCATCGACGCTTCCAACATCCTGAAGCCCGCCCTTGCGCGCGGCGAGATCCAGGTCATCGGCGCGACAACGCTCGACGAATACCGCAAGCATATCGAAAAGGACGCGGCGCTTGAGCGGCGCTTCCAGCCCGTAACCGTAGGGGAGCCCACGCGGGAGGAGGCTGTCGCTATCCTCTTTGGTCTGCGGGACCGCTATGAAGCGCACCACAAGGCGCGCATTACGGACGGGGCCATCCGCGCCGCGGTGGAGCTTTCCGGCCGCTATATTTCCGACCGTTTTTTGCCGGACAAGGCCATTGACCTGATGGACGAGGCGGCAAGCCGCGTGCGTCTCCGCGCCTACAATACCCCGCCGGACGTAAAGGAACTGCGCGCGCGCATCGAATCGCTGCGCAAGGAAAAGGAAGAGGCCGTCAACAACCAGAACTACGAGCGCGCCGCCGCCCTGCGGGATGAGGAACAGCGCCTTTCTGCGCAGATCTCCGGCATCGAGGCCGATTGGGAGCGCGAGCGGGACAACAAGGAATCCGTCGTCACGGAGGAGGACATTGCGGAGGTCGTAAACGCTTGGACAGGCATCCCCGTGCGCCAGCTTACGGAGGACGAAAGCGAAAAGCTGCTCCATTTGGAAGAAACGTTGCACAAGCGTGTCATCGGCCAGGACGAGGCTGTGTCCGCCGTGTCCCGGGCAATCCGCCGCGCGCGCGCCGGGCTCAAGGATCCCGCGCGCCCCATTGGCTCCTACATCTTCCTCGGCCCCACGGGCGTTGGGAAAACGGAGCTTTCCCGCGCGCTCGCGGAGGCGCTTTTCGCAGATGAAAACGCAATGGTGCGGCTCGACATGAGCGAATACATGGAAATGCACAGCGTGAGCAAGCTCATCGGCTCCCCGCCGGGCTACGTCGGCTATGACGACGGCGGGCAGCTTACCGAGCGCGTGCGCAGGCGGCCGTATTCCGTCATCCTGCTCGACGAGGTGGAAAAGGCGCACCCGGACGTGTTCAACTTGCTGCTGCAGGTGCTTGAGGACGGGCGGCTGACGGATTCGCAGGGGCGCACGGTGGATTTCCGCAACACGGTCATCATCATGACCTCCAACGCCGGCGCGCCGCGCACGCAGCAAACGCATACCGTCGGCTTCGGCACAGCCGGGGATGCGCTCACGCACGAACGCCTGCGCGAAACCATGATGGCCGAGCTGAAAAAGACGTTCCGCCCGGAATTCTTGAACCGCGTGGATGAGATCATCGTGTTCCGCCCGCTCGCGCAGGAGGAAATGCACTCCATCGCCCGGCTGATGCTCGAAAGCGTGAAAGCCCGCCTTGCGGAGCGCGACATCGCGCTCACCGTAACGCCGGAGGCCGAAGCGTTGCTATCCGGCGCGGGGTTCGATCCGCTCTATGGCGCGCGTCCGCTGCGCCGGGCCATCCAGCACCAGGTGGAGGACAGCCTCAGCGAGGAGATTCTCGCCGGGCGCGTCTCCCTGGGCGACGCGGTGACTGCCTTTGCGGAGGACGGCAGGCTCGTGTTCCGGAAAAGCCAGGCCACGCCTTCCTGAATTCACAGTTTATTTATGGTTGGGCGATTGCAAAATCCGGCGGGAATGGTAGAATAAAGGTATCAAGTTCTGGGAGTTCTTATTTGAAATGCGTCCTCTGTTGAAGCGGTTCGCCGCGCTCTGCTGCGTTTTTGCGGCGCTTGCCTTGTGCGGCGCTGCGCTCGCCGCGCCCACCATGCCGGAAATCCCCTCGCAAGAGATCCTTTCTGCGGGCGATTTTGGCGACGATGTGGTAACGCTGCAAACGGAGCTGCGCGCGCTCGGCTTCTATGAAGGGGAAATTACCGGCCTGTTCGACGGCGCGACGCGCGAAGCGGTCATTCGCCTGCAGCGCTTCCTTGGCGTGCGGGAGGACGGCGCGCTCGGCCCCGTCACCTTCGCCGCGTATTGGGATGCGTTTGAGCGCGGCCTGCTCGCGTTTCCGGAGCCGGAGCCCTCGCAGCAGCATGCCGCAGGGCGGCTTTCCGGGCGCACGGTCGGCATCGACCCAGGCCAGCAGGAAGCGGCGGATACCGGGCTTGAACAGATCGCCCCAGGTGTAGACCGCACCAAGGAGCGGCAAAGCGCCGGGAGCACCGGCGTAAAGACGGGCGTGCCGGAATGCAAGATCAACCTCCTGATCGCGTTTAAGCTGCGCGATCTGCTCGAAGCGGAGGGCGCGACGGTCGTGCTCACGCACGATACCACTGACGTTTCGCTTTCCAACATCGAGCGCGCGCAGGCGATGAACAACGCCGGGGTGGATATTTGGCTCCGCCTGCATTGCGACAGCGCCTCTTCCGCCAAGCAGAGCGGAGCAAGCGTGCTCATCCCTTCCCGTACTTATGGCGCGGCGATCTATCAGGAGAGCCTCCGCCTTGGGCAGTGCATTTATGAAAACTTCGCTGCGGCGACCGGCGCTACCATGCTCGATCTGCGCGCGCTCATGGATCAAACCGGCTTCAACTGGTCCGAACGGCCGGTAGTGGCCGTTGAGATGGGCATGCTTTCCAACCCGCAGGAAGATCTGCGGCTCAACCGCGATTCCTACCAGGCGAGCTGCGCCGCCGGGCTGTTTAACGGCATTCTCGCTTATTTTGATCAGGCTGAGGCAGATGCCGAATCATAACGAGGTATCCCTTTGAAGAAAAATCGCTTGCGTTCCAAGTTCATCCTGCTCTTTCCGGCATGCCTTTCGGCCATGCTTTTTTTCGGCTGCAAGGCGGGCGGCGCGGAGGTTTCCGCATCCCCCGCACCCGTTGTAAGCATCACGCCATCCGCCGCGCCTTCTTCAACGGCTGCTCCCGCCCCATCGGAAACGCCCGCTGCTTCCGCTACGCCCTTTGCAGTGAACCCCGTTTATGCGTTTTACGCGGAATACCAGGCGGACTGCGGCGCTGTGCTGGATGATTACGCCGCCGGCCTTTCCGCGCTGCAAACCGCGGATGGGCTTTCCTACTCGCTGCTGCTGACGGAGCACCGCACGCTGCTTTCCGAAGGGCGTGTGACCATCGGCAGGCTTTACGGCAGCGACGCGGAAGGCTACAGTGGAACCCTCGAAGCCGCCTCCCAGGGAAGCGGCCGCATGTATGGGAGCCCTGAAAAAGGCTATACCTTTACGTTCTCCTACAATGACGGCAGGACGCTTTCCGGCAGCTTTTCAGGCAGCGCGCTCCGGTTTACCGTTGCTTCGGCAGAGGAAACGGAGCTGTTTTGCAGCATGGAAAAGGCCGGGGACGAATGGTTGTCCACGGCCTGTAACGCTTCTTATAAAAGCGAGCTGACGGTGCGCCTTGCCCCCGGCGGAGGGGATGCGCCCGTCCGCTTTGGCTTGCTTGCCGGAGATTATCTCCCCGCTATAGGAGCCACTGCAACACCAGCAGGAGAATAACGCCCGGGACGCCGAGCACACCCGTAATGAGCGCGTTGAGCGCATTGATCGGGATGGAAAGCGAGAAGAAGCCCCCGACCAGGTTGAACAGGAAGAGGATCGCCGCGCCCAAAAGCGCGTTGATCACAAGTTTCCAAAGCACCCGGAGCGGGAAGGAAAGCAGCTTGCAGATCAGCCAGAGGACCAGCAGGCCCGCGGCAAACGCCAAAATGGAACCAAAGGGATTCATCCGTCTCGACCTCCACAATGTTTTCGGACGGCAAGGAATCCCTTTCCCGTCCGGCTTTATTTGCGCCCGTTCCCATCCTGCGCTTTCTGGTGAAGCAGGAACACATACTTGCGGCGCGCCGCCTCCATATCATAGATCGCGTAATCCATGAGCTCCGGATCGTTCACGCTTTCAAAAAAGCGCGTCGCGTCCTTCCACTTTTTCAGGGCATCCTGGATCTCCGCGTCTCCAGCGCGCGCCGTGCGCCCTCTTCCCGCAAAGCGCGGGAGCAAATCCGTGATTGACATCGTTTCACCTCCGAAGGAGTCTTTTGCATGGAAGTATGCTCCAATTTCGGAAGTTTATACTTTTTTAGGGATTTATACCTTTCATCTTCATACCGTCCTGTCAGCCGGCGTTGACGACATAGGTCGCGCGCACTACGCCGCCCATGGTCGCAGGGTCGGTATAGCAAAGGTAAACCTCGCCCGCTCGGTGCGAAACAGCAATGGACGCATACGGAAGATCCGCGATCGTGCTGCTTTCGCCGGAGGCAACGTCATACGCCCAAAGGCGGTAAGGATACGCGTCGTTCAACGCGCCGGTGTTCTCGGTTTCCTCGCCCTCGCTGCCGGAAAGCCGGTTTTCGATGTAATAAAGCGTTGCTCCGTCAAGCGACCAGAGGAAGGTATGCACGGGGAACGCGTCCGTCACGGTCGTAAGCATGCCGGTCTGCATATCGCGGATACTGAAATGCGTTTCCGCACCGCCCGCCGAATCACCGCCGGAATCGCTCAGCGCCATGTAGCGCCCGTCGTTTGAAAGCGCGAACGCGCTCCCCGCAAGGAAGCTGCGCCGCGTGCCTCCTTCCGGCTTGATGCGGTAGATCATCCCGCCTTCTTCGAGCGTCGTTTCGCAGAAATACAGCTCGCCGTCGTAAAACGCGAGGCTCCCTTCGTCCACGCCCTTGCGGTCCACAACCGTGTGGCGCTTGTTCTCCGCCGGGACGTTGAAATCATACTGATGTACCGCGATCTCCCCGGAACCGCCGATGGAAAACACGCGGCCGCCCATGCTGTCCCAAACATATGCGCTGACCGTATCGCCAAAGCCCATATCCGTAAGGTCCGTCAAAAGCTCCTTGGTGTCCACGTCAAACACATAAAGATGCGCGCTTTCCGCCGCGCGTTCCAGCACGGCGAGCTTGCGCCCATCCGGCGAATACTTCACGGACTCAATGGTTTGGAACTCGTAGGAAAGCAGCGGCTTGGAAACACCGCCCATGCTCTGCACGCAAAGCAGCTCGCATTCGTACGTTTCCCCAAGGCTCCCGCGGGAGACTCGCCGGCTGTACAGGAAGCCATCCCGCTCCGGCGTCACCGCGAGAAAGAGCCCGTCCGGGATGAGCGGCGTAAGGGCCGTCTCCTCCCCGCCGATGCGCGCAGGGAGCTGGTCGTAGGCCGCCATATATTCCATCGCTTCATCATATGCGGGGAGCGCGCCGTTTTTGAGCTTCACCACGCTCCAATCCGCAGCGACCGCGCCCGGCTCCCGCGCAAGGATGCGCTCGCGCAGGCTTTCCGCCTCGGATTTTGCCGAAAATCCCTCGGAAATGAGGAGCACCGTGCTGCGGTTCGATGCAAGCACGGGCGTCATCCCGCAGTCGCTCGAAAGCGTCCCTGCGCAGTAAGCGGCAAACGCGTTGGCCACGACATAGAAGGCTTCGTCCGCCGCAGCATATTCCTCCGCGGCGATGTCGATTGCCGCAGCGCCCGCATCCGGCGTTTCCGCCGCTTCCGGCTCCGCCTCTTCCGCAAAGATGGGCCGCAGGAGGATCTCGATGTTCGTCCGGTTCTCCACGACCTGGAAAGCCGCGTCCCCCGCAAGCTGGAAATACAGCGTAAAGGCGTCGCTGCCGTCAAATACCACCCCAAAGCTGCCGAGCAGGAATTCGCTCGCGCCGAGGTCGAGCTCCCGCAGGTAGTCCCAGTACGTGATGGAGTCGAACGACACTGCAAGCCGCGCAGGCTGCGGAAGCATGCGGACGGTGTAGCGCGGCACGTTTGCAACTTCACGTTCGTCCGTGCCGCCGGACATCCGGCTGCCCCCGATGAACGCGATCGTAAGGCGCACATCCCCATCCGCTTTGGAAGCGCCGACGGCGTTGATGTTCGCGTTGAGCAGCGTGCCGCCGCCGGCGATCTCGCCCACCGTCTCAAAGCCCGCGAGGGATTGCGGCGGGGGCGTTTCCTCGTCCGCCTCTCGCGCGCAGCCCGCAAAGGCCGTAAGGGCGAAGCATAAGACCAGGCAGATGGATAATCCCTTTTTTACAAAGCGCATAGCGTTACTCCTATTCAGGTATGGCGGCGCGGGGCGCGCGTCATCGTTCCAGGGTGAAGTTTTCCGCATTTATTATAGCATAAAAGCGCGCATGCGGGAACGCAATGTATGGATCCGCGGCCTGATTTCATAGTTTGTTTCCAAATAAAAAGCGTAAAAGTGTTTTCATGCTGTTGCATATTTGCTATAATTAATTGATTATTCCTGCATAGGAGGTTTTCTGATATGAAATGCAAGGTATGCGGCGCATACAATGAGGATTACCTCGAGTACTGCGAAAACTGCGCCGCTCCGCTTACGCCCGACGAGCCGGAACCCGCGCCTGTTGAGGATTCCTATGTCGCCTCCACAGGCGAAACGCCGCCGGCCTGGGGCTTCGTCCGCGCGCCGCAATGGCCCAAGCCTGAATTCGACGCGAATACCGTAAGCGAGGAGGACATCCCCGCAGCCGTTTCTTCGCGCTTCAACCCACGGCCCGCGCAGCCCCAGGCTGCCGCGTCCCGGCCTGCCGCACCTGCGCCCGGCGAGCGCGGATACAGCAACAACGTGCGCATGCACATGCCCCCCGAGCCGCCGGCGCAGCGTCAGGCCTCTGCCCCCGCGCCAGATGTTGCAGAAGAAATGCCTGTGCGCCCCTATACGCCCGCGCGCAATACCGCTACGACGCGGATCGCCAAGCCTTCGTCCGCGGCGAAAAAAGCCGCGCCCGCACGCCAGACGCCTGCGGAGGCCTCCGCAGTGGCAGGCGGATACGATGATTACGACGACCTCGAATACGACGTAAAGCCAGCGCGTACCAAGAAACGCACCAGCGCGCGCCCCAACAACCGCAACTTGCTGTTCATTGCGGCGGTGGCGGTACTCGTGGTACTTATCGCCGTGTTCTCGATCATTTACCTGAACCGCAACTTTGACGGCAGCGTGGGCGCGTTCTTCGCTTATACCTTCGGCGGCAACCCGTTCCCGAAGGCTGCAACCATCACGGCAACGCAGACCGACAGCGGCGATCCGGCCTATATCGTAACGGTTTACTGCAAAAACAAGTATACCGCACGCTTCACCTCGGGCGAGACCGTGCGCGAGGACGTAGTCGGCGCAAACGCCAAGAACTGTGTCGCCTGGCGCATCCCGGAGGAGATCTTCATCCCCGATGAGCCGATCGCGGAAAGCGAGCTGCGCATTAAGCCAAACGTCGTGGTCATCAGCCCCAACGGTGAGGAGACGGCCGTTGAGTTTGAAGATGAGATCGTCATCGCCATCCCGGCAATCGAGCTGAACGTCACTGCTCCCACCGTGAGCGATTTTACCACGGATACCGCCGTCGTCCCTATCACGGGTACGGTCAGCGACAATACGGCTGCCGTTTATGTGAACGAGACGCAGGTGCCTATTGATGAAGCGGGCAACTTCTCCACCACATATACGCTGCCTGAAAGCGGCGTTCACACCGTTACCATCGAAGCGCGCAAGAACCGCTACCAGACGGCCACGCAGACCTTTAGCATCACCTACAGCACCGGCACGGCGGATCCTTCCGGCACTACGACGCCCGGCGTCGTGGAGGGGAACGTCACGTTTGCAGTAAACGATTCCGTCGCCCGCTATGCCACTACCTCCACCATGACCGTTTCCGGTACGATGGAGGCGGGCGCGGTGATCTCCGTCTCCGGCGTTGAACTCGAAGGCGAGATTACGCAGGACGCGGCCGCCGGCACCTTCAGCTTCACCGTAAAGACCGAAAGCGTCGGCCTCTACTCCGCCGTCATCACGGCCACGAAGGACAGCGCTGCAAAGTCCAGCACGCTCTATCTGGAGCACCGCCCGGATAAGGACAGCTACATGAGCAGCGTCCATGCGCTCAATTACGAGCGGATCTCCCAGTATCCTGAGCATAAACAGGGCTATAAGGTCCCAGGCAAGGTGGTCGAGATCTATCAATCCTCGCCCTATGTGCTCGCCCGGATCGAAACCTCGCAGGGCGACATCGTGTTCGCTTATTACAGCGGCGTATCCGAGGTTGCTGTGGGCGACGGCAAGACCTATAACCTCTATGCTGATCCGGCTGGCATCTACACCCTTGCCGACGGCTCGACACTGCCGCTCATGCACGCCTGGTTCATCCTGAAAGATGGTTAAAACTGGAGCATAGCGCCAAACGGCAGGGCGGATGGCATGCCATCCGCCCTTTTTAAACCCAAAGAAAAGAAAGGATTGCCTTGCCGCGCAAGGCATGGTGGTGGACTTATGAAAATCTGGGCTGCAATCCGCACGGACGGGAAAATACAGCGGGATATGGTCATGGATTTCGACGGCCTTTCCAAGGCGCGGGTAGAGGATTGGAACCCCATCATTGGGGCGCTCTGCCACGAGCTTGACCTCGCCCGGCCCGTGCTGCTTAGGAAACACCTCAACGATCTTGCACATTTTTCGCATACCGCGTTCACCGCGGCCGACTTCATGGAGCCGATCTCCTTCGACAAGCTGACAGTCGAGATCTTCCCGGAAAAGGATGAGAAGAAGCCCGGCATGCGCCACGGAAAATAGGCGGTTATATACGCAAGAGCCGGGAAAAGTCCCCCGGCTCTTGTTTCAGATCATCGGCAAATGTCAAAGACCTTTGCCGATGAGGTCGCAATTTGCAACTACTCGCTTTGCTCACGGCCGTTGCAAATTGCAAGGAAACCCTTGCTGTGCAAGGCTTTTGCGGTTCCGGCGCACATGTCGCCGGAACCAATTAAAGCCTCCGGGAGCTGCGGCCCCCGAACCCCCAAGGGGTTTGCCGATGGCCTGATGAGCCGGAAAAATTCCTCGGCTCTTGTTTTTGTTTGCTCCCGCTTTCGCCCTTGCGTCTAATTTCGCTTTCCTGACGCGTTTCGGCTTGGAGCTCTGGCAGCGCAGGTCTGCACCGCCGTACTTCCTGATTTCCTGATATTCACGCGCTCCATTTTAAGTGATTTGTTTCAGGGTTCGCAGTTCTGTCTCCACATCTTTTATCCCGTTGCAGCATACTCTTTTTTAATAAAAATATTTTAATTAATAAGTAAAATGCATTTATTTTTTACTCTTGCGTCTTCTTACAATTCCTTGCATAACCTGCCGCCTGCCTGCGCAAGCTATTTGCATCACGACAAAGGAGAGAGAAAACACATGGATACACTCGCGCTTATTCTCGTCATCATCGGTGCGTTGAACTGGGGGTTGGTCGGCATCTTCCAATTCGACCTCATCGCCAGCATTTTCGGCGGCATGAGCACCGTCGTATCGCGCATCATCTATACGATCGTCGGCCTTGCAGGCATCTGGGGGATCTCCATCCTGTTCCGCCGCGACGGCATCCGTCATTCCGACGAGAATGAATAACGGCTGAAGCACAAGGGACGGGCCTTCGCAGTGCGAAGGCCCGTTAGGCTGTCGATAAAGTGGCAGATGCCACTTT
>UREK01000005.1 GCA_900546845.1 uncultured Eubacteriales bacterium | reverse complement strand
GGCTCGGAGATGTGTATAAGAGACAGCGTCATAGGTACGGAATCACGCAGAGCTGCCCACTGGTTGCGGTCAAACTGTAGGTAAGGCGTCATTAACGTTTGCTCTTTTATACTCATAAGCATGTTTCTGGCGGTCATAGCTCTATCGGCAAAGCGATATTTGCCATGGCGCGTCACAGTTCTGTTGAATGGGTTAATGGGCAGGAGGGTAACACCAGATGGGGAGGAATAATAAGAAAAAATCTCTGCCAGGAAGCTATCGTTGAAAAGCAATGTGACAGATATTCCATCTGATAAAAAGAATTATGGTTTAGCAGGAGCGCATTGTTGAGCACAATGATGTTGAAAAAGTGTGCTAATCTGCCCTCCGTTCGGCTGTTTCTTCATCGTGTCGCATAAAATGTGACCAATAAAACAAATTATGCAATTTTTTAGTTGCATGAACTCGCATGTCTCCATAGAATGCGCGCTACTTGATGCCGACTTAGCTCAGTAGGTAGAGCAACTGACTTGTAATCAGTAGGTCACCAGTTCGATTCCGGTAGTCGGCACCATCAAGTCCGGTGGGGTTCCCGAGCGGCCAAAGGGAGCAGACTGTAAATCTGCCGTCACAGACTTCGATGGTTCGAATCCATCCCCATCCACCAATCTTCGCGGGAATGGCGGAATTGGCAGACGCGCACGGTTCAGGTCCGTGTGAGGGCGACTTCATGCAGGTTCAAGTCCTGTTTCCCGCACCAAAGAGTGAGTCTTGATGGCTCGCTCTTTTCCTTTCTGAATGAATCAGGTGGACAAAAACAGCAATGTATCGCAGGTGCGCCTGATCTTTCGGGCGTTCTGGCTGCTTACAGACAAACCGGAAGTTACTTATTCGTTTTCGTTTTAATATATAGTCTATCCTGCATTAAATCTGTTGCTCGGATAAATGGATTGTGATAACGTTTACGCTTTTCTGGCAAACAAAGCCTTTTGGAGATCATTGTTCCAAGTTGCTCATAGGCTTGCGGCGTTTTGAATTGAATGGCTTTTGTTGGACAATAAGCCACACAAGCCATGCAGCCATGACAACGATGATTCCAAACAGGGCGGTTGCCTTCTATGACAATGTTTTGTGTGGGGCATACCTTAGCACAAGTTGCACATCCTATACATCTATCATCTGTATAAAAACCTTTGTCGTATTCGTGTTCCACTTCCATATATTGCGTCATAAGCTTAGGATATAATCTTCTTGTAATGGTAGACATATGTGGATACGCTTTGTTTTTTCTTGCGGAAATGTCCTTGCTGATTTTTTTAATTCCTTTTTCCATACGGGGAAGCATAATTTTTTCTGGCGGAAAGGGCGAATATGCTGTACATTGACTTGCAACACAACGCAGAGCACACCCATAATGGAGATGTACACCTTTCTCGGACAACAAGTTCTCCATTGTTTCAAAACATTTCCCATGTATCGCAATATATGTAGCAACCATAAAAACATAGGCATTAGAATTGATTTTAAGCATCTTCACAAAGTCTTTCATAGCGCCTGGCATATCCCATTCATAAACAGGACATATAAAACCAATTACAGCAGCGTTCTCGGCGGAGACACTTTCTGGAGCACACCGAACAGAAATAATTTCTGCCCCTCCAATCTCTTCTGCAATCTTCATGGCGGTTCTTAAACTATTTCCCGTGCCGCTAAAACAATAGATGATATGTTTATCATAATTTGTAAGCCTGTTCTCAGAGAACAGCGCCTTTTTTTCTAACATAATATTCCCCACAGCTCCCAATTTTCCCGATTTATCGAACTATCTCAAATTATAGCACATGGTGCTGGCAATAACAATATTTCATAATACCCCGCCTAAAGGCGCACTTACTCACCACCCGCAAAAGCGCGGGAGGCGGTACTGCCGAACGGCAGCCGTGCGCTCTCCGGGGAGGACTTCCCTGCCCCTGCCCCGTACTTGATTTAACCGGGAATTTCTGCGCCCTCCTCCCCTCCCTTTCCCCTAACCGTAACATAAAGGCCCCCGGAGCAGCAGTGCGGCAAGCTCCCGGAGGCCTTCACCATTTTTTATGATTGGTGGCTATGATTGGTGGCGCTGTTCAGATTTTGATCCGCAGCGCGCGCATCGCATTGAGCACGGCGATCACCATAACGCCTACGTCGGCGAAGATCGCCTCCCACATGCTTACGCTTCCGATCGCGCCAAGAACCAGGTAAATCAGCTTGACCGCCAGCGCGAAAGCGATGTTTTGCCGGACGATCCGCAGCGTCTTGGCAGAGATCTTCATCGCAAGCGCGATCTTGCGCGGATCGTCGTCCATCAGCACAATGTCTGCTGCCTCAATCGCCGCATCCGAGCCGAGCGCTCCCATTGCAATGCCGATGTCCGCACGGGAAAGCACAGGTGCATCGTTGATGCCGTCCCCGACAAACGCGAGTTTCTCCTTTGGCCCTTTCGCTACGAGCAGCGCTTCTACCTCATTCACCTTGTCCGCAGGCAGGAGTTCGCTGCGTACCATATCTACGCCGATCTCACGTGCGACCTTTTCTGCGGTGTTCTTGGTATCCCCGGTCAGCATTACAGTTCGTTTTATACCGAGCCTTTTCAGGGCTGTGAGCGCTTCCCGGGAGGATGGCTTCACAACGTCCGAAATCGTGATGCAGCCCGCGTATTTTCCATCCACACATACGTAAACCGCTGTCCCTTCGTTATGCGCCTCCAGCGTCTCTATGCCAGCTCTATGCATAAGCTTTTGATTCCCGGCATACACCTTGTGCCCATCTACGGCTGCCGAAACGCCATGCCCGGCGATCTCTTCGAGCCCATCCACCCGGCCAAGCTCCAGTTCCGCGCCATAGGCGTACTTTAAGCTCAGGCTGATCGGGTGGTTGGATGCACTTTCCGCATAGGCAGCGTAAAAGAGCAGCGTGTCTTTAGAAAAATCGTTTTCTGGGTAGAGCCCAGTCACCTCGAATACGCCTTTGGTAAGCGTTCCCGTTTTGTCGAATACCATGTATTTCGCATCCGCAAGGGCTTCAAGATAGTTTGAACCTTTTACTAGAACGCCGTTTTGCGATGCGCAGCCGATCCCTGCAAAAAAGCCCAGCGGAATGGAGATCACGAGCGCGCAGGGGCAGCTGATCACGAGGAAAGTGAGCGCCTGATTGATCCATCCGCTCCAATTTGGAGCGCTCCCCATCAAAAGCCTTATAAGCGGCGGGAATATCGCAAGCGCCAACGCTCCATAGCATACAGAAGGCGTATAATACTTCGCAAACCTTGTGATGAAGTTCTCCGAATGCGATTTCTTCATGCTGGAATTCTCGACCAGATCAAGGATCTTCGAAACGGTAGAATCCCCGAATTCCTTCGTCGTTCGCACCCGGATCGCGCCGGACATGTTGATGCAGCCGCTGATGACCTCGTCCCCGGCTTCCGCATCTCTGGGGACGCTCTCGCCGGTCAACGCGCTCGTGTTGAGCGTCGTGTTGCCTTCTGTGATCACGCCATCTATCGGGATCTTTTCTCCTGGATTCACGACGATCTCCGTGCCGATTTCCACATCATCTGGGTCCACTTTTTCAATTTTGCCATTTATGACAATATTGGCATAATCGGGCCGAATGTCCATGAGTGCAGCGATATTCCTGCGGCTTTTTCCAACAGCAACGCTTTGGAACAGCTCCCCAATCTGGTAAAACAGCATGACTGCAACGCCCTCTTTGAAATCGCCAAGCAGCATTGCGCCGACTGTCGCCACCGCCATCAGGAAGTTTTCATCGAACACCTGCCGGTTCAGGATGCCTTTTCCCGCTTTTTTCAGGATATCGTAGCCAATCACGAAATATGGGATAAGGTAAAGCGCTGCCTGAAGATACAGATCCATCTCAAACGAAGCGCAGAGGATCGAAACCGTGACGATGAGCGCCGTAGCGGCGATGATCCGATACAGCACATGCTTTTGTTTCGCCGTCATTAAAACCGCCTCCTACCTATAAAGAAAAACAAACGTATAAACGCAAAAACGATACAGCTTACAGGAAGATTTCGCAATCGTTTTCCACCTTTTTGCAGTTCTTCAACGCTTCCTGCATCACGGAATCCACGTTTGCGCCTTCCTCGAACTCTACCTTCAGCTTCAGCGTCATAAAGCTCAGGCAAGCGTCTTTCACACCTGGCGTCGCCTTTACCGCGTCCTCCATCTTTGCCGCGCAGTTCGCACAATCCACTTCCACGCCATAGGTTTTCTTCATTTTATATGCCCCTTTCATTTATGAATTCAGGTTCTGCGGCTCGATGCCGGCCTTTTATTCTTCTACATGCTCCATGCCCATGCTGAGCATGGTACGCACGTGATCATCATCCAACATATAAAAAATGTTCTTTCCTTCCCGCCGAAACTTGACGAGTTTTGCGTCCTTCAGGATTTTCAGCTGATGGCTGACTGCGGATTGGCTGATGTTGACAAGCTGTGCCAGATCCCCTACGCAAAGGTCGCTCTCAAACAGCGCATACAGGATCTTGATTCGCGTAGAATCGCCAAACACCTTAAATAGTTCCGCAAGCTCATAAAGGTATTCATCCGCAGGCTGGCATTTCGACATACGATTTACAACATCCTCCTGTACGGCAGGGAGCTCGGCTGTTGTTTCCACGCCTGCTTTGGCCTTAGTATCGCTTGACATCTGAAACCCTCCTTTTTTATTTTTATATTCGTTCATATCTTCACTTGTTCAGTTATTCATGTATCATTATATACATCCTACTTCCTTTGTCAACCCCAAAAAAGTAAATTGGCCGGAAAAAATCCAACCAGTTAAGGTTTAGCTGTATTCTAGCTCCCGATGCAGGCATTGAGGTCCACGGAACCCGACAAAAGAAGTTTCCTTTTCACTCATGGATTTTTGCTTGGTCACTTCGGGAGAAATCTGCCGCTTTCCCGATCCGCAAAAGTTTGCTATAATAATAGTGTTATATTGTCAAAAAGCCGCAAATTTCATTGCGGCTTTACTCAGGGAGGTACGCATTATGCGCTTTTACATTGCAGGCGGTTCTGCCAATGCCCAGCGGGTTGATGAGATCAACGCAGCGCTGGCCCGCAACGGCCATATCATTACGACACCTGCCGCAGCTGGCACCAGCTATGATGAGTTGTTCGAAACGGCATATAAAAAGGTCTTTTCCGTAACCGATGCGGATTTTGTCCTGCTGCTTCTGCCCGGCAGCTATGAAACGCATGTTGAACTTGGCCTTGCACTCGCAAGCCGGAACAATAAACGCATCGTACTTTGGTCCGAAACGGGGCAAGAATACGCGGATGGCGAAAACGCCTGCGCGTTTTATCACCACACGGCTGTGGAACGGCGCAGCGGTTCCTTTTCGGAGTTGATGGAGCTGCTGACGAGCCTATAACCGGCTGATTATCGACAGCCTGAAGCGTGGTGCCATAATACACCACGCTTCTGTACATCATATCTATCACTTTATTCCGCCAGCACCGCCCGAAGCGCCGCCGCAACATGCTCCACATCTTTGCGCGATACGCCATGGTTCGTCACAAAGCGGAACTCCCCGCCTTCATACCCTCCCATCAGCACGCCATGCTCCCGCATGCGTTCCGGCAGCGCTTCCAAGAAGGGAATCTCCCGGTCAATCGTGCAGAAAACCATATTGATTTCCACCGCCGCAGGATCAAGCGCAACACCGGGGATCTCCTGCAAAAGGCTTGCAAGATAGCTGGCGTTCTCATGATCCACGTGCAAGCGCTGTGGCATTTTTTCAAGCGCGATCAGGCCGGCAGCAGCGAGGATTCCATTTTGCCGCATGCCGCCGCCGATCATCTTGCGGTAACGCCTTGCGCGGTCAACCATTTCCCGGCTACCGGCGAACACCGCGCCGACCGGTGCGCAAAGGCCTTTGGAAAGGCAGCAGGTTAATGTATCCGTATAGCGAGTCAACTCCTTAACGTCAACGCCGAGTGAAGCTGCTGCATTGAAGATGCGAGCGCCATCTAAATGCACGGGAATGCCATGTGCATGTGCGGTTTCAAAGATCTTTTTCATGGTTTCGGCCGGAACGACGCGGCCATTCGCAAGCGCGTTTTCCATGCAGATGAGCGCTGTGCGCGGCTCGTGAATATCGTCCGGACGAATGGCTGCCTCGATCCGTGACGGAACGGGCAGGCCATTTTCATAGGGGATCTGGCGGATGTTCGCGCCAGAAAGCACCGCTGCAGCGCCTACCTCATGCATGACGATGTGGCACTCTGCCCCCGCAATCACCTCGTCGCCACGCCGGGTGTTGCACATCAGAGCAAGCTGGTTCCCCATCGTTCCAGAGGTGATGAACAGCGCGGCTTCGAACCCGAGGACTTCCGCCGCGCGCGCCTCCAGACGGTTCGTGGTCGGGTCATCCTGATAGACGTCGTCCCCCACCTCCGCGCTTGCCATCGCCGCGCGCATCTCCATCGTCGGCTTAGTAACGGTGTCGCTTCTCATATCGATCCAATCCAAGGTGTTCTCCTCCTATTTCTGTTAATAGTTAGTGCTCCCATCACTGTGAATGGTAACGCGCCGCAACCGGCTTCGTCAATACAAATTTCATGTTTTGTGGTATTTGTGGTATAATTTTAATGAAGTAACAAAGAGGTGAAATCCATGGCTACAAACTATGCAGGCGGGCAATATAAAGAATATACGGCGATGCTGCGGCAGCGCATAGGCGAGCTGCCGCCCTTTTGCGCGGAATTCTTCCGCGGGATCGAAAACGAGACGCTCGTGCGCACGCGCTATGCTTATGCGGGCGATCTACGGAATTTCTTTCGCTATATCACATCAGAACTGCCGCGGTTCGCAGGGCGGGAGATCCGCTCCCTCACGCTTGTGGAGCTTGATACCATCAGTGCGACGGAGATTGAAATGTACCTTGCGCATGTTTCGTATTACGTGGATGAGGACAGTCGGGAGGTCGTAAATCAGGATCGGGCAAAAGCGCGCAAGCTCTCCACGATCCGCTCTTTTTATAAATACTTCTGCAAAAAGGAAAAGCTTAGGACCAACCCGCCTTCCATGGTAGACCTGCCGACCATCCGGGAAAAAGCCATCATCCGCCTTGAGCCAAACGAGGTCGCAGTTCTCCTTGACGTGGTACAGAATGGGGACGGCCTCACGGAAAAACAGAAGAAATACCATGCGCGCACGCAGAAGCGGGATCTTGCTATTCTGACGCTTTTCCTCGGTACTGGCATCCGCATCAGCGAGCTTGTCGGCATCAACCTTGACGATGTCAATTTCTCCGCAAATGAGTTTTCCATCATCCGCAAGGGTGGCAACCAGGATATTCTCGTGTTCGGGGATGAGGCGCGCGCTGCGCTTTTAGATTACATGCTCGAACGGGAGCGCGTAATCGCCGAAGAAGGGCACGAAGACGCGCTTTTTCTTTCCCTGCAGCGCAAACGCATTACCGTGCGCGCTGTGGAGAACTTGGTGCAAAAATATGCCGCTATCGCTGTACCGCTCAAAAAAATATCGCCCCATAAGCTGCGCAGCACCTATGGGACGACGCTCTACCGTGAAACAGGGGACATCTATCTCGTGGCAGACGTGCTTGGGCACAAGGACGTTAATACGACGCGCAAGCACTATGCCGCAGCTTCTGAGGACCGCCGGCGGCTTGCCGCAAAGGTCGTGAAGCTGCGCGAAGATTGAGCTTCGCTTCTATTCATCCTCATCTAGATCGATTGCAAACAGCGCTCCGCCGTTGCGCCGTCGTTCCTGCGCAGCCTCTGCGGCGCGTTCTTCCTCCTCCAGCCTGCGGAGCTTTTCTTCCCATTCCGCAAGCAGCGCAGGGTCGATGTTTGGGCGCTCCAGCGGCTCATTGAGCACGTTTATATCGTCGAGCACATAATCTTCATCCAACAGTTCCAGCCCGGCGATAACTGTGTTGTATTCCTTCCCGGGTTCGTCGATGCACCGGCAGCAATTATCACAGATCTTTCCGGGCTCCAAGTCGCAATAATCGTTTTCTGAAATACGCTTGTCCATATCTTCCTACCTCATTCCGGCATACGAGAACAAAAGTTTGATTTTTTGAAGATAGTATGCTATACTTCGTCTATGATTATACCACAATCGAGCCGTAAGGAGAACGAAAATGCAGAAGCGCGGAGAAACACAAAAAGCCATTTATGAATTCATTTGCGATCATATCGAAAGAAAAAAGATTCCCCCTACCGTGCGCGAAATCGGCGCGGCGGTCGGGCTGAGGTCTACTTCTACCGTGCATATGCACCTGCAAAACCTTGCTGCAAAAGGGCTCATCAACCTGAATCCTGCCAAGCAGCGCTCCATTACGCTTCCAAAGAATGCCGCGCGCACGCAAAGCCCGGGCATCCCGCTTGTCGGCAATGTTGCGGCCGGCCAGCCGATCCTTGCTGAGGAGAACATCCAGGATTACATCAACGTCTCAAGCACATTCCTGCGCGGCCATGCGCCTGGAGAGGTCTTTGCGCTGGGCGTCCGCGGCGACAGCATGATCGAAATCGGCATCCACGATGGCGATACGATCATCGTGGATAAGGGCGTACAGGCCATTGCTGGGGACATCGTCGTTGCGCGTGTCAGCGGCGAGACCGCAACAGTCAAGCGGCTTTATTTCGAGCCGGATCATAAAATCAGGCTCCAGCCGGAGAACCGGAGCATGGAGCCTATCTGGGTCGATGCGCAGGAGGTCGCCATTGATGGCAAGGTGATCGGCCTTATTCGCCGGTATTGAGCTTCCAAAGCGCGTCGAGCGCCAGCATTGCGCCTATCCTTCCGTGCGCATAGGTTAACCCGCCCTGCACGTAAGCCGTGTAGGGCTTTTTGATCGGCCCGTCCGCAGAAAGCTCGATGGAGGATCCCTGCACAAACGTACCCGCTGCCATGATGACCTGGCTGGTATAGCCCGGCATATCCCAGGGTTCCGGCACGACGAAGCTGTCCACCGGCGATGCCGCCTGGATGCTGCGGCAGAAGGCAACAAGCGCTTCGGCAGTTTCAAACCGGAGCGATTGCACGATGTCCGAACGCTCTGCGCCGCTTGGCGGGAGTGTCTCCATGCCGCAGGATTCAAAGGCGCGCGCAAAAAGCGCTGCAGTCTTCAGACTTTGTGCGGTCGTATGCGGCGCGAGGAACAGCCCCTGGTAAAACGGTGCATAGCTTCCTGCATAGGAGCCGACCTCCCGGCCCATGCCCGGCACGGTCAGGCGCTGCGCGATGCGCTCCACGCACGCGTGCGTTCCCGCGATGTAGCCGCCCGTCGGCGCAATGCCGCCGCCCGGGTTTTTGATCAGAGAGCCGATCTCCACATCCGCACCGAACGCCGTCGGTTCGGCAGGGCGTGTAAACTCACCATAGCAATTATCCACGACAATCGTACAGCTTGGCTTCGTCTTGCGCACAGCCGCAAACGCAGGCGCGAGATCCGTTTCCGGCAAAAGCGCATTGCGCCAGGCATATCCCCGCGAGCGTTGAAAATACACCACGGCAGCATCCGTTCGCAAAAGCGCGGCAACCACCGAATCCACATCGATCTTTCCTTCCGCAGTCAGCGGCACTTCCTCATATTGGACTCCCATCCGCTGCAGGGAGCCGTATTCCTCTCCGGAAATGCCGATAGCCTTTTCCAGGGTGTCGTATGGCCGCCCAGTGGCGGAAAGCATCGTATCGCCCAGCTCCAGCAAGCCGGAAAGCGCGGTAAAGATCGCATGCGTGCCGGATGTGAACTGTGGGCGGACAAGCGCATCCTCCGCATCAAGCGCATGCGCAAACACGCGGTCCAGCGCATCTCGCCCAATGTCATCATAGCCGTAGCCGGTCGTCGGCGCAAAATGGTGCAGGGCGATCCTCTCCTGCTGCAGCGCATGGAGCACCTTCGCTTCGTTTTGGTATTCGATTGCTTCAATGCGTGCAAAAACAGGTGCAAGCTCCGTCTCGGTTTTGTGCACAAATTCCTGCGCGCGCTCTGAAATGCGGAGCGCCGCATAGGGGTTCTGGTTTTGGTTCATTGTTTTGCTTCTTCCTTCGTTTCTTTCTTCTGGCCTGCTGCGGTGAAATTCACCGGCCTTTCCGGCGTGATGGTAGAGATGGCGTGCTTGTAAAGCAGCATCTGCTTCTCTCCGCATTCCACAAGGATCGCATAGCTGTCAAAGCTCACGATCGTTAGGTGGTTGAGCTGGTAGCCGTTGATCACGTGCACCGTAATTGGAATTTTTTCCTTGCGGATATGGTTCAGGAACGTGTCCTGCAAATTCGCCTGCCGGGTCGCCTCACTTGCCAAATTGCCCACCGCCCTCTTCTAAAAATTGTGCTGTAATCGCATCCGCAAGGGCTTGTACGTCCGCATATGCGGTAACGTCATACCAGTGGATGCGTGTATCGCGCTTGAACCAGGTGATCTGACGCTTTGCGTAGCGGCGCGTCTCCCGTTTGATCTCCTCGATTGCTTCCGGCAATGCGCACGCGCCGTCCAGGCAGCGAATGAGCTGTTTGTAGCCCAAGCCCTGCATCGCGGGCAACTCCGGCGCATATCCTGCCGCGCGGAGGGCCTTCACTTCCTCAAACAGCCCTTGTTCCATCATCTCATCCACGCGCCGTTCAATGCGCGCGTAAAGCAGTTCACGCGGCATCCTGAGCCCGGCGATGTACGGCGCATATGGAAGCTGCGCTTCGTCGAGCGCTGAAAATCCAGCTCCGCTTTCGGAAAGCGGCTTTCCGGTCAGTTCGTATACCTCGAGCGCACGGATGATACGCTTTTTATCGTTCGGATGCAGCCGAGCGGCCGAAGTGGGATCCACAGTTTTCAACCGCGCGTGCGCTGTGCCCGGCTTTTCCCGTTCGAGCGCAGCATATTTTTCGCGGATTGCAGAGTTGGCAGGCGCGCCCGTGAAATCCAGCGGATAGGTCAACGCGTTGATGTAAAGCCCGGTTCCGCCGACAACAAGCGGCCGCTTGCCGCGCGCAGCGATCTCCGCGATACATTCGTCCGCGAGCTCCCGAAAGCGCGCAACGCTGAACTTCGGCTCATCCGGCGCGACGACGCTGAGCATATGATGCGCAATCCCTGCACGTTCTTCCATCCTCGGCTTTGCGGAGCCAATGTCCATACCGCGATACACCTGGATCGAATCTGCGGAGATAATCTCCGCATCGATGCGCTTGGCGACCTCGATAGACGCAGCCGTTTTCCCGCTGGCCGTCGGGCCGACGATTAAATAAAGCTTCTGCTTTTGCTGCATATGCTTAAAGTGCCCTCTTAAAGAGTTTCTCAAAATCAAGCTTAGTCATCTTTACCATCACGGGCCGGCCATGCGGGCAGGTCAGTGGCGCTCCTTCGGCCTCATATTCGCGCAAAAGCGCTTCGATTTCGACGCGTTCGAGCACCTCGCCCGCTTTCACCGCATGTTTGCATGCCGCTTGGATCAGCGCGGCGCGTTTTAGTTCCACAGTGGAAAGGCGGTTGCGCTTATCGAGCAGCGCAATGGCTTCCCGCAGGAACGCGGCCGTTTGCGGCTGGCCGATCAGGTGCGGCACAGCGCGCACGCTCACGGTCAGCATGCCGAATTCCTCGATTTCAAAGCCCAACTCCTCAAATTGCGGCAGGTTGTCCATCAACGTGCTGAACTCAAACGGCGAGAGCTTCAGAACGGTTGGAACCAGCAGAATTTGTGATTGCGCCGCAACGCCTTTCTCCGCAAAGCGTTCATACAGCCTGCGCTCGTGCGCCGCATGCTGGTCGATGAAAAACACGTTGTCATCCTGTTGGACGATCCAGTAGCAATCGAACGCCTGGCCAATGATCCGATAGGCGTTGCAAACAAGGCGCGTCTGCTCCTCTCGCTCCGGTATAACCGGCTTTTCCGGCGGTTCCAACGCCGTAATTTGATCGGGGATGGGAACGGGAACATATCCTTGGGTGCGCGGCTCCTGCCGCGGGAATGGATCTGGCAGCGGGCGGACCAGCGCTGCGGCTGGTTCGCGGAGGACCGGCGCTTTTTCAGCTTCCACCGGGCGGAATAATTCGGATGCCGTTTCCGCTTTAGCAGCCAGAGTTTCCAATATAGGCTGTTCCGCGCGCGGCACATAAGCCGTGATGTGCGGTTCTTCGTTTTGTCGCAGAGATATGTTGTCATCAGCCGTTTGCCTGAATTGCTCGTCCTGCATTGACGACTGCCGGTTCGGCAGCGCTACCGGGTCGCCCAGGGCCTGCCGTGCTGCGATGGTCGCCGCACGCAGGATGCGTTCCTCGTTTTTAAAGCGAACGTCGAGCTTGTTTGGGTGGACGTTTACGTCGATCTCGTTTGGGGAAATCACGATGTTGAGTACCGCAAACGGGAACCGGCCCACCATCAGGCGCATATCGTAGGCACGCTGAAGCGCAAAGGACAGCTTTTGGGATTTAATATAACGCGCATTGATGTAAAATGATTGCGCATTGCGGTTGCTCCGCGCTGCCTGCTCCGTGCCGATGAAGCCCGAAAGACAGACGTATCCATCATCGTAGAAAAGCTCGCGCAGATGCGGGAACATGTCCCCGCCGTAAACGCAGTAAACAGCGTCGCGCAGGCTCCCCTCTCCCGCGCTTTGATAGACCGTCTTCCCGTTTTGGATAAGTTTGAAGGCGATCTGAGGCCGTGCCATAAGCATGCGGGAAACATAGTCGCTGATGTACGCGGCCTCAGCGCGTGCGCTTTTGATAAACTTGAGCCGCGCCGGCACATTGTAGAACAGGTTTTCCACTTCGAGTGCTGTGCCTTGCGGCGTGCCGATCGCGCTTTTTTCGCGCACCTCCCCGCCGCTGATGCGAAGGAGCGTCCCCGCCTCTTCCACCGCTGTGCGGGTCCTGAGCGTCACATGTGCGACGGCCGCGATGGACGCGAGGGCTTCCCCGCGAAAGCCGAGGGTTTCAATGTGCGAGAGATCCTCCGCCGTGCTGATTTTGCTCGTCGCGTGCCGGAGGAACGCCGTTTCCGCATCTTCAGCCGCAATGCCGCTGCCGTTGTCTGTAACGCGGATAGACTCCAAGCCGCCCCCCTTCGTTTCTATGGTGATTGCCGTCGCTCCCGCATCGATCGCGTTTTCCACGAGCTCCTTCACGACGGAAGCCGGGCGTTCCACCACCTCGCCGGCGGCGATTTGGTTTGCTGTATATTGGCTTAATACCTTGATTCGATTCATCGTTACCTCAATTTTGCCCGCATATGCAGGTCATAAAGCGTGTTAAGGGCCTCAAGCGGCGTGAGCGCATCTACGTTCATCTGCTTAAGCGATTCCACGATGTCGTCCGGCGCAGGCGAACCGAACAGCGTTAGCTGCTGGGCATCATCCGCCGGCGCTTGGAGCTCATCCATGAGGCTCCGGTTGATGTCCGCCGCCTCCAGGTCACGCAGGAGCTCCTTCGCCCGCGCGATCACGTCGTCCGGGAGTCCGGCAAGGCGTGCGACCTGCACGCCGAAGCTCTTATCCGCCCCACCGCGAACGATCCGGCGCAGGAAGATGATGTCGTCCCCTACCTCCTTCACGGAGATACGGTAATTCTTGATGCCCGGGAGCTTGCCCTCAAGTTCGGTCAGCTCATGGTAATGCGTCGCAAACAGGGTCTTTGCACCGCATTTTGCGGGATCCGCAATGTGTTCGAGTACCGCCCAGGCGATGCTGAGGCCGTCAAACGTGCTGGTACCGCGGCCAATTTCATCGAGGATCAGCAGGCTGTTCGCCGTCGCGTTGTTGAGGATATTGGAAACCTCGCTCATCTCCACCATAAACGTGCTTTGCCCGGAGGCCAGGTTGTCCGACGCGCCGACGCGCGTAAAGATGCGGTCTGTCACCGTAATTGCCGCCTTCTTTGCCGGCACGAAGGAGCCAACATGCGCCATCAGCACGATGAGAGCAACCTGACGCATATAAGTGCTCTTTCCCGCCATGTTCGGCCCGGTCAGGATCAGGAGGCGGTTTTCCTTGGCGTCGAGCAGCGTGTTGTTCGGGATAAAGCCGTCCTTCAAGGAACGTTCCACTACAGGATGACGGCCATCGACGATGTTGATCGCGCCCTTCTTCTGCATATGTGGGCGGCAATAATCGTTTTCGAAAGCGACCTGAGCAAGCGCTCGGTAAACGTCCAGCTCGGCGATGAGTTTCGCGTCCCACTGCAGGCGCTCAATGCACCCTGCAAGCGTTTCGCGCAGCTCGAGGAAGAGCTTGTATTCCAGGGCCACCAGCTTTTCTTCCGCACCGACAATCGTCTCCTCCAGCTCCTTAAGCTCCGGGGTAATGTAGCGCTCAGAGTTGGCGAGCGTCTGCTTGCGCTGATAGGTATACGGCACAAGGCTCTGATAGGATTTCGTTACATCGATATAATAGCCGAACACGCGGTTGTAGCCGATTTTGAGGTTCTTAATGCCCGTTGCCGCGCGTTCGTCCGCTTCCATTTTAGCAATCCAGCTTTTGCCATCGCGTGCGGCTATACGGAGGGAGTCTACCTCTTCGTTATAGCCATCGCGGATCACGCCGCCTTCCTTCACGCTCACGGGCGGGTTTTCTACGATCGCCGCAGCGAGCAGCGTACAGATGTCTTCCATCGGGTCAAGGTTTGCGGCAATCCGCCGGAATTCGGGCGCTTCGAGCGCATTGACCGCTTCAAGCACTTCGGGCAAGCGGCCGAGCGATGCACGCAGCGCGTCGCAATCCCGCGCGTGTACAGTTCCATAGGCGATGCGGCTGCAAAGACGCTCGATGTCGTAAATCGAATTGAGCGTGTTGCGTAAAACCTCCCGCGCATGCTGCTTTTTGAACAATTCTTCCACCGCGTCGAGCCGGGCGTTGATGTCGTCCATATTTTGCAGAGGCTGCTCCAGCCAGGCACGCAGAAGGCGCGCGCCCATGGCGGTGGATGTCTTATCCAGAAGATAGAGCAGCGTGCTCTTTTTGCTGCCCTCAAAGCGAAGCGGCTGAGTCAGCTCCAGGTTGCGGCGCGTAGACGCGTCTAGGCCCATATAAAGCGTGCGGCGCAGGACGCTGAGCTTTCTGATGTGCGCAAGGGAATTTTTCTGCGTATCCTCCAGGTAAGCGAGCAGCGCGCCCGCTGCGGAGATCGCGCTTACGAGTTTTTCACAGCCGAAGCCCGCAAGGTTCGCAACGCGGAAATGCGCGCAAAGGCGCGCATTCGCCTGTTCCTGCTCGAAAGCCCAGCCTGCATAACATTCTAAAAAGCTCGTGCTTTGCAGGCGCTTCACAAGCGTTTCCTGCAAAAACAGCGCATCGTTTGCAATGATCTCCGTAGGTTCTATGCGGGCAAGCTCATCCGTAAGTTCCCCCACCCATTTTTCGGATGAAAATTCTGCGACGGTAAATTCCCCAGTGGAAACGTCACAATAGGCAAGGCCGAGCGTGTTTGCGCACAGGAACAGCGCTGCGATATAATTGTTCTTGCGCTCGTTAAGCATGCTTTCCTCGATCACAGTGCCCGGCGTAAACACGCGCACCACGTCGCGTTCTACAAGCCCTTTTGCAAGCGCAGGATCGGTCAGCTGCTCACAAACAGCCACTTTGTAGCCCTTTTCAATCAGGCGGCTGATATAGGAATCCACAGAATGATACGGCACGCCGCACATCGGCGCGCGCTCCTCCAACCCGCAATCGCGCCCGGTGAGCACAATGTCCAGCTCGCGCGCTGCGGTCAGCGCATCCTCAAAGAACATTTCATAAAAGTCGCCCAAGCGGAAAAACAGCAGGCAGTCGCTATATTTCTCCTTCAGCGTCAAGTATTGCTGCATCATGGGCGTCAGGCTTGCCGGCATAGCGCGTTTTCCTCCCCTGTCATCGTATGGTCGCTCAAAAACCCGGTTCATAGTTTAGTGCATACAGCTGTCGCACGCGCCGCCATCAAAATCTGCTCCGATGCATGCAGCAATCACGCGGTTTACGCGTTGCATCAACGCTTCAAAGGCATGCTGCGCATCCAGCATTTCCGTGAACAGCTGGGATTCCATAAGCTCCGTCTGGATATCCTCAATCTCATTGGAAAGCGTCGCAATGTCGGTCCGGCTGTCCGTATCTTCACCTTCCGCCAGAAGCTTCCCGATCATGCGCTGCTTTTCATGCAGCAAATTGATCATGTTCACAAGCGTTTCATTTTCCTCTATGGCGGCGCGCACCTGCAGCATATGCTGGAATTCCGGGGATTCGCTCAGCGCGATGCCGAGATCCCTCGCTTTGTCAATTACCATGGCTTTCCTCTGCCTTTCCGCTCATTCCGCCAGCGTGCCGGTAAGCGAATTGTTCTGCGTTCCCGTGATTTGAACCCGGCGCATCTTGCCGATTAGATCTGCGCCGCCGGGGAAATAGACCATCTTGAAATTCGTGAGTTTGCCAAATGCCACAGGCGCTCCTTCCCGCTGGTCGCAGCCTTCCACAAGCACTGTGCCGCTCTGGCCGATGTATTTTTTATTGCTCGTCTGGAGCTGCTCTGCGCAGCAGGCATTCAGGCACAGCAGGCGCTCTTTCTTGATTTCTTCCGGTACCTGGTTTTTCATCGCGGCCGCGCGCGTCCCAAGGCGCGGCGAATACATGAAGGTATAGGCCGCCGCAAAGCCAACCTCGCGCACCAGGGAAAGCGTATCCGCAAAATCCTCCTCCGTCTCACCTGGGAAACCCACAATGATGTCCGTTGTCAGCTCCACGCCCTTCACCGCCCCGCGGATGTCGCGCACAAGGCCCAGGTATTTTTCCCGTGTATAGCGGCGGTTCATCGCTGCAAGGATGCGGTCACTTCCGGATTGTACCGGGAGGTGGATGTGATTGCAAACCTTCGGGAGCGTCGCCATGGCTTCGATCAAACGAGGCGAAAGGTCCTTCGGATGCGAGGTCATGAAGCGGATGCGTTCGATTCCTTCGACCTCATTTACGCGCCGCAGCAGTTCTGGAAAATCCACCCCGTCGTCCGCATGCGAATAGGAATTCACGTTTTGCCCAAGGAGCGTAATCTCCCGGAAGCCCTGCTGCGAAAGCGCGCGCACTTCAGCGATGATGTTTTCCGGCGCGCGGGAGCGTTCCCGGCCGCGCACATATGGTACGATGCAATACGTGCAGAAATTGTTGCAGCCATACATGATCGTAACGAACGTGGAAAAGCTGCCGCCGCGCACCACCGGGAGCCCTTCCGCAATCTCGCCGTCGCTTTCGCGCACGGAAAAAACACGCTCTCCCGCAAGCGCGCGGGAAAGCAGCATCGGGAAGTGATGCAGCTCATGTGTGCCGAATACAAGATCCACAAACGGGAAGCGCTTGTAAAGCCGCTCCGCTACCTCACGCTGCTGCATCATGCAGCCGCATACGCAGATCATGATCCCAGGCTCCGCTTCCTTGCGTTTTTTGAGCGCCCCAATGTTGCCGAACACGCGTTTCTCCGCGTGTTCACGCACACAACAGGTGTTGAAGATCAGCAGGCTCGCTTCTTCTTTGGATGGCGCGGGTACATAGCCCGATGCCTGAAGCATCCCGGAAAGCTTTTCCGCGTCATGGTCGTTCATCTGGCATCCATAGGATTCGATATAATATTGGAAGCCGTGCCCCTGCAGTTCTTCCTTCAGGCGCGCAGCGGCGTCCAGGCTCTCGTGCAGTTCTTCCGGCGCGACTTCAACGGTCTTTTTCATTCGTTTACCTCATAAGTATATTAAGACTAATGTTATTATAGCTTTTATGCCTGCAAACCGCAATGCAAAACTCGACGCATAGAAATGATTGACAGGCGTGCATCTGGAATGCTATAATACGTTCGTTAACTCAAAGGGGCATGATGTAATGGTAACATAGCGGTCTCCAAAACCGTTCTTGAGAGTTCGAATCTTTCTGCCCCTGCCAAGGAATCCCCTCGATTTTGCACGTCAAAATTGGGGGGATTTTGTTTTTTTCATTGAATTGAAATGAAGCGACGCATTCCGGAGCGAAAAATTCGGAGTATCCTTGCCAAGATGAATCTCGTGTGCCCGGCCGCAAGTTTACCGATGAGGAAAGCATAGGTGAGTACAGCATATACGACCTTGCGATAAGCGCATGCTGATAACCGCTGGAATTCAGCCTGTTTTATGAATACTGTGAGTGGTTGTTCGTTGGCAACAAGCATCCTGCCACCAATAGCGAATATTACAAAATACAGCGTCTTGGCAAGGAACTGCGTCGAGTATTTTCTGAAAAAATATGGCCTCGGAAGGCAGCGTTACGAATTGAGCTCCCAGGCATCTGCGCTGACGGCGTATTCCGTATCAGTCAGGATATATTTGAGCCCGCGCCGTCTGCACTCCAACAGGTTACGCTCGTTTTCCGCAATTATGCTTTCTTTGTCGCAATCACTGGGCGGCATACGCCGTTCGATTGCGTTTTCCTGCTCGAGCACTGTGTCAAACCGTGCCTCCAGATACCGCCGGCTGAAAATCAGGCAAACATAGCGAATCTCTCGCAAGAATCCCGCATCGAAATCCTTTGCAAAATCAAATGGGATATAGCAGCCTTCCACAATCAAGTTCTGCCGATTCTCGATGCATGTCTTCACGATTTCCCGCACGACCGGCCAAAGAAAATCCGTCAGCTCAGCTTCTGGGCTGTCCGGCCGGAACGGGCAGAGACCGCTTCGGATCAGGCCCATCTTCAGATGATCAATGGAAAGATATGGCCATCCATACTTCTCCATAAGCCGCTGCGCAAGAAGTGTCTTTCCCGTATGTGTGTCGCCCGCGATCAGGTAAATCAAGGAACCAACCTCCTGCTTCAATAAAATCGCACAATATAATCCCGCAGGTTATCATACGCGATGCGCCGCACCTCTGCCTCCGAAAGGCCCTCGTGAAAAAGCGCGTCCAGGAGCTTCGGTACATCCCCCCAGTTCTTTAGATCCTTGGGATATTCGCTCATTCCGTCAAAATCTGAACCAAGCGCCACATGCTCGATTCCGCCTATTTCAGCAACATGCAGGATATGCCGTACGATGTCCGCGATACAGGCTTCCCCTTTGCGGCAGAGCTGCGGCGGATAGTAATTCACGCAGACAACGCCGCCGCTTTCTGCGATGGCTCGGATATGCTCATCGGAAAGGGAGCGCTTGTGTGGGCAGACAGCGCGCGCGTTGGTATGCGATGAAAAGGCTGGCCGCCTTACAATGGAAAGCACGTCGTCAATCCCCGCATCGCTCAGATGCGCCACATCCACCGCCATGCCGATCCGATCCATTTCGTAGACAATCTCTCTTCCCAGCTTCGTGAGGCCTCGGTTCACCCGGCTCATAGCAGGATGCGCAAGCTCGTTGGTAGCGTTCCACGTCAGCGTCATTGCGCGTACGCCCAGCCGGTAAAACAGGCGCAGGTTTTCCTCCCGGGCCATCAGCGCCTCGCCGCCCTCGATGGTGAGCACCGTTGCGATTTTCCCGTCCTCCGGCTTAAACTCTGGCGAAAACGGCACGACGCCCGCGTCCATGCATTCCTCGAGCATGCGGTAATACGCATCAATCAGCCACATGCACTGCTGCAAGCCGGAAGCACGCATATCAGGGTCGATCCACGCCGCAAAAAACTGGAGTGCCGCGCCGCCCTTGCGCAGATGCGAAAGGCTCACGGCCTGCCTTGGCGCGGTCGTTTTCAGTTTGAAATGATCGTAGAGCATGTAATATAAAAAGTCGCAATGTGCATCCGCAACCGGGATCAACTGTTCCATGCTTCCTCCCATTCAAAAATCAAGGATATGCTGCAAAGCATATCCTTGATCGTGCAAAGGCTTCCCTTATTTTGCAAATTCCACCGCACGCGTTTCGCGGATGACGTTCACCTTGATCTGGCCAGGATATTCGAGTTCCGTCTCAATGCGCTTGACGATCTCCTTCGCCATGATGACAGTATCCGCATCGTTCACGTTCTCCGGTTTCACCACGATCCGCACCTCACGGCCCGCCTGAATGGCATAAGACTTATCCACACCTTCAAACGAGTTTGCAATCTCCTCCAGCTTTTCAAGGCGCTTGATGTAATTCTCAAGCGTTTCACGGCGCGCGCCGGGACGCGCCGCAGAAATTGCGTCCGCAGCCTGCACGAGCACGGCCTCTACTGTCGCTGGTTCCACGTCGCCATGATGCGCCATGATTGCATTCACAACCTGGTTGTTCTCGCGGTACTTCTTGGCAAGATCCGCGCCGATCTGCACATGCGGGCCTTCGACCTCGTGGTCGATCGCCTTGCCTATATCGTGCAGCAGGCCCGCACGCTTCGCAAGGCCCACGTTCGCCCCAATCTCCGCGGCCATAATGCCTGCCAGATGGGAAACCTCGATGGAGTGCTTCAACACATTCTGGCCATAGCTGGTGCGATAGCGCAGACGGCCAAGTACCTTTACAAGCTCGTGGTGCAGCCCATGGATGCCGGTTTCAAAGATGGCCTGCTCGCCTGCCTCACGGATCTGCACGTCCACCTCCTTGCGCGCCTTCTCCACCATTTCTTCAATGCGCGCGGGATGGATGCGGCCATCCATGATGAGCTTTTCGAGCGCGATGCGCGCAACCTCGCGGCGGACGGGATCGAAGCCGGAAAGGATGACGGCTTCCGGCGTATCGTCGATGATGAGATCGACGCCCGTCGCGGTTTCGAGGGTGCGGATATTGCGGCCCTCGCGGCCGATGATGCGGCCTTTCATTTCATCGTTGGGGAGCGGAACAACGGATACGGTCGTTTCCGCCACGTGATCCGCCGCGCAGCGCTGGATCGCCATGGAGACGATGTTGCGCGCGCGTTTATCCGCTTCTTCCTTCGTTTTCGCCTCAATATCGCGGATCATCAGCGCCGCCTCATGGCGCGCATCGCGTTCAACATTGCTTAAAAGGATTTCCCTTGCCTCGTCCATCGACATTCCGGAAATCGTCTCAAGCTCCTTCAGCTGGCGGTCATGCAGCTCCTGAATGGAGGCTTCCAGCGTTTCGACCTCTTTTTGCTTCTTGTTGAGCGCTTCTTCACGCTGTTCTACACCGTCGATCTTTTTATCAAGTGTTTCTTCGCGCTGCACAAGCCTGCGTTCCGCTCGTTGCAATTCGTTGCGCCGGTCCCGGTTTTCCTTCTCATTCTCGCTTTTGATGCGGTAAACCTCTTCCTTCGCCTCGAGGATCGTTTCTTTTTTTATGCTCTCCGCGCGCTTTTGCGCGTCCTCAATCATTTGCTTTACGGCGTCTTCCGCCTTTGCAACCTTCGCCTCTGCGATGTTCCTGCGGTAGCAATACCCGCCGAACCCACCGGCAGCCAAACAAACCACCCCAACTGCAATGGGGATTATAATCTCATTCACGGATAAACAAGCACCTCCAAGTGTATATAAAATGCCGAGTATCTAACTACTCAGTATGCATGGACACAATTTCATAAACCATAAAAATCTATGAAATTACACACCGACATAATTACTCACAGTTATTTTAACCCCTTTGAAAATAAAAGTCAAGGATACGGAAAGCCGTATCCTTGACTTGCATGCGATATTTTAAGGTTATTTTTGCAGACTGCTATGAGTTGGTTACTCCTCCGGCATCTCCTGGGTTTCCGTTTTTGCGGCGGCTGCGGCAAATTCCGCGCGGAGTTTGCCCTCGATCTCATCGCAAAGCTCCTTGTTGTCCTTCAGGAATAGGCGTGCATTGTCCCGCCCTTGTGCCATACGCATATCGCCGTAGGAATACCATGCACCGGTTTTGGTGATGATCTTATGCTCCACAGCCATGTCAAGCACAGAGCCTTCGTGCGAGATGCCCTCGCCATAGATAATGTCGAACTCCGCGGTTTTGAACGGTGGGGCGACCTTGTTTTTTACGACCTTGATGCGCGTGCGGTTGCCGACAACCTCGCCCCCGTTCTTGATGGAGTCGGCCCGGCGCACATCGAGGCGGATCGAAGCATAGAATTTGAGCGCTTTGCCGCCAGTAGTCGTTTCCGGGTTGCCGAACATTACGCCGACTTTTTCGCGCAGTTGGTTGATGAAGATTACGATCGTATTGGATTTGCTGATAATACCCGCCAGCTTGCGAAGTGCCTGGGACATCAGGCGCGCCTGCAAGCCGACGTGCGCATCTCCCATGTCGCCCTCGATTTCCGCCTTGGGCACCAACGCAGCCACAGAGTCGATGACAACCACGTCCATCGCGCCGCTGCGCACCAGCGCTTCGCAAATTTCAAGCGCCTGCTCGCCCGTATCGGGCTGGGAAACATAAAGCTCGTCCACATCCACGCCGAGGTTTTCCGCATATACGGGATCGAGTGCGTGCTCCGCATCGATGAAAGCGGCAGTCCCGCCCAGCTTCTGGGATTCCGCGATGATATGCAGCGCGATCGTCGTTTTGCCGGAGGATTCCGGGCCGTAGATCTCGATAATCCTGCCGCGCGGAATCCCGCCCACGCCAAGCGCAAAATCTAGCTCCAGACAGCCGGAAGGGATCGTGGATACGCTGATTTTTGCAGCCGCATCGCCCAGCTTCATCACAGCGCCTTTGCCGAATTGTTTCTCGATCTGGCTTAACGCCATCTCTAACGCTTTTTCTTTTTCCATTGCCATAGCGGGCGGTACCATCCTTTTTTATAAAATCAATGCACTATCGTCATTCTAACATGTGTTCGTATTTTTTGCATCAGCTATTTGCAAAATCACCAAAAAAATGACGTCGGATCAAATTGAGCGCATGCAGGCTCGCCGCATTGCGGATGCGTTCCCGGCTGCCCGTCAGGCGCAGTTCCTGCACAGCAGTCCCGCTTTCGCTCGCAAGGGCAATATAGACAAGTCCGACCGGCTGCTCCACTGTTCCGCCGTCTGGTCCAGCAATGCCAGTTGTTGCAACGCCTAGACTCGCGCCGGAAGTACGCCGGATCCCTTCCGCCATTTCGCGGGCTGTCTCGGCGCTTACAGCCGTGTGCGCGGCAAGCGTTTCCGGCCGCACGCCAAGGCGGCGGATCTTCGCATCGTTGGAATACGTAACAGCTCCCTCGATGAAATGCGCGGAAATCCCTGGCACGGATACAAGTTTCGAGGCGATCATGCCGCCGGTACAGCTCTCTGCCACAGCAAGCGTTGCGCCGTGCTCCCTGAGCAGCGCCGCGCAGACCTCATGCAGTTCCTGGTCATCGATAGAATAGACGACGCTCCCAAGCGTTTCCTTGATCTCATCAATCAGCGGCGCCATCATCCGCTCGCCTTCCTCCGCGCTTTTGCAGCGTGCGGTGACGCGCAGTTTCATCTCGCCGGAGAGGGCATAGGGTGCGATTGTCGGGTTCGACTGGCGCTCCATCAGTGTACGCAGGCGGTACTCCGCTTCGGATTCGCCCATGCCGAACACGCGCACAACATGGGAAAACAGCATATGGCCGCTGCGCTTTTCCAAATATGGCATCACCGACGCATCGAACATGGGCGCCATCTCCTTGGGCGGGCCCGGAAGCAGGATCGCTGCCTTTTCCTCTTCCTCCACGATGCAGCCTGGCGCGGTGCCATTGGGGTTGGGCAGGATGATGCTGCCGCGCGGGAACATCGCCTGCTTCAGGTTATTGGGCGTCATCTCCCGCCCCATGCGTGCGAAACGCGCGTGGATGTGCTGTTCGGACGCCGGGTCGAGCACGAGTTCCCGCCCGAATGCGTCCGCGATCGTTTCTTTGGTCAAATCGTCCGCCGTGGGGCCGAGGCCCCCCGTCAGGATGAGGATATCCGCGCGGGAAAGCGCAGTCTCTACCGCTGCCACAAGACGGTCATGATTGTCGCCCACCGTGGTTTGAAAATAGCAGTTGACACCGAGATCACACAGCTTCTGGGATATGTACTGTGCGTTCGTGTTTACGATATTGCCCATCAGCAGTTCCGTGCCGACGGAAAGGATTTCAGCTATCATACGTATCGCCTTTCAAATGCGTAGCATTGATTGCATCAGTCGAATTTCAATGCCTTAAGGTTTTTCACAATGTAGTCGACGCAGGACCAAACCGCAAGTACAACGGAGATCCAGATCACGATCTGGTCAAACGGCACGCCGATCCGGTTGAACACAGGATTCCCAAGGAGGATCAAAACGATGCCGATAAATTGCGTAAGCGTCTTGAGCTTTCCGATCTTGCCCGCTGCAATCACGACGCCCTGCATCGCGGAAACAAGACGGAACGCGCTGATGACAAGCTCCCGGCCGATGGTCAGGAATGTGGCGACCGGCGAGCAAAGGCCATACGCAGTCAGCATGATCATGGCAGCGGCAGTCAGGAGCTTATCTGCCATCGGATCCATCAGCTTTCCGAAATCCGTGATGAGGTTATATTTGCGCGCGATATGCCCATCCAGCATATCCGTGAAATATGCGATCACAAACACGGCCGCCGCAATGTACATCGCGCCTGCCACGGGGAGATAGAAGCACGCTACGAATACAGGGACCAGAATAATACGTAAAATTGTCAGCTTATTTGGCAAATTCATCGCAAGAGTTCTCCTTTCAAATCGTATGCGTCCGCATGCGTCAGTTTGGCCTTCACGAACATGCCAGGCGCAAGGCCCGCATGCGTCGCGCCGCAAACGGCGATAAGGCCGTCTACATCGGGCGCTTCCGCATAGCTGCGGCCAAACGCTACGTCGCCCGCAATGCGCTCCACAAGAACGGTTTCTTCCTGGCCGACGCGTCTTTGGTTGCGCGCGAGTGAAATGCGCTGCTGCGCCTGCATAATTGCGTCTAAGCGCCTTTGCTTTACCGTTTCGTCCAACTGCCCGTCCATCAATGCTGCAGGAGTGCCGTCCTCCGGAGAGAAGGTGAACGCTCCCACCCTGTCAAACGGGTGATTTTGTAAAAATTCGGCCAATTGCCCAAATTCCTTTTCCGTCTCTCCAGGGAAGCCGAGCATCACCGTCGTGCGCAGGATAAAATCATCCGAAGCTTTACGGATATATTCCACCATGTGCTCAATGTGTTCACGCGTGCCATGGCGGTTCATATCCGTCAGGAGACGCGGCGCAATGTGCTGGATCGGCATATCAATGTACTTGACGATTTTGTCGTTGGAAAGCATGGTATCGATCAGCGCCTCGGTTACGGTGTTCGGATATGCATAAAGGACGCGGATCCATTTGAAGCCATCTATGTTGCAAAGCGCGCGCAAAAGCTCCGCGAGCATCGGTTTGCCATAAAGCTCCGTGCCGTATGCAGAGGTATCCTGTGCGATCAGCGTCAACTCCGTCACGCCGCTTTCTGCAAGTGTACGCGCCTCTGTAAGCAGCGCCTCCATGGGAACGCTCTTTCGCCCGCCACGGATCAGCGGGATCGCGCAGTACGTGCAGCGGTTGTCGCACCCATCCGCAATGCGCAGGTACGCGCTGTAAGCGGGCGTAGTTAAAATGCGCTGTCCACGCATCGCGCAATCCACAGGCAGCAAGCCCAACATCGCGCAAACGCGGCGCACGAGCAGCTCTGGTTCGCGCACGCCCCAGAAGAGGTCGACCTCCGGCATCTCCTCTTCGAGCTCTGCGCGGTAGCGCTGGCTCAGGCAGCCGGTCATGACAAGCAGCTTGCAGCAGCCATGCTCCTTGTATTGTGCCATCTCAAGCGTCGTGTTGATGGATTCCTCCTTCGCAGGTGTAATGAAGCCGCAGGTGTTCACAAGAAGCACTTCGGCTTCCTCCGGATTCGCCGTGATCACGAACCCCGCGTCCGCAAAGCAGCCGAGGATGCGCTCGGAATCCACGCGGTTTTTAGAACAACCAAGCGAAATAACGCCGACTGTGCTCATGCCTCGTCCCCCTCCATTTCGTTTCCAGTACCAAACATGCGATTGTACTCCGCATGGTCGATCAGGAGTTTTCGCGGCTTGCTGCCGTCGAAGCCGCTCACGATCTTCATCTGCTCCATGATGTCGATCAGCCGCGCTGCGCGTGCATAGCCCACGCGCAGGCGGCGCTGAATCATTGAGATAGAAGCCTGGCCGCTGTCAAGCACGATCTTCACGGCCTCCGGCAGAAGCTCGTCCTCCTGCTTCCCGTTCCCTTGGGCGCCTGTGGCCGCGCCGGAAGTTAAATCCTCAAACGCGCTTTCCTGTACCGGCGGCGTTGCCTCGTTTTCGCCGAAAAAGTCCATCACGCGCTCTACCTCTTCATCCGAAACAAAAGCGGCCTGCGCGCGCACAGGCTTGTTTGCGCCGTTCGCATGGAAGAGCATATCACCCTTGCCAAGCAGCTTCTCCGCGCCGCTCTCATCCATGATGACGCGCGAATCTACCGCCGAGGAAACCATAAACGCGATGCGCGAGGGAATGTTTGCTTTAATAAGACCCGTGATGATGTCCGTGGACGGGCGCTGTGTGGCGACGATCAGGTGAATGCCGGATGCGCGGCCTAACTGCGCGATGCGGCAGATCGATTCTTCCACGTCCTTCGCAGCGACCATCATGAGGTCGGCAAGCTCGTCGATCACGATCACGATGCGCGGAAGGCGTTCCGCCTCTTCCACAAGGGAATTATAGCGATCCAACCCACGCGCGTTCTTTTGCGCCATCTTTTGGTAACGCTGCTCCATTTCGAGCACTGCCCACTTGAGCGCGCCCGCCGCCTTTTTTGGGTCGGTCACAACGGGCAGCAGCAGGTGCGGCAATGTGGAAAAGACCTTCATTTCGACCACTTTGGGGTCAATGAGGATCATCCGCACATCGCTCGGCGCGGATTTATAGACCATGCTGATGATAATGTCGTTGATGCAGACGCTTTTGCCAGAACCGGTGGAGCCCGCAATCAAAAGGTGCGGCATGCGGTCGAGATCCGCGAACATCACCTTGCCCGCAATGTCCTTGCCGAGCGCGAACGCAATCGGCGATTTTGCCGCCATAAATTCCTTGGATTCCACGACCTCCCGCAGCAATACAGGTGCGGTGCTCTTGTTCGGGATTTCGATGCCGATAGCCGCTTTCCCTGGGATAGGCGCCTCAATGCGCACGCGCGGCGCAGCAAGTGCAAGCGCGATGTCCTGTGAAAGCGTCGTAATCCGGTTTACGCGGACGCCCTGCGCAGGCTGCAGCTCGAAGCGCGTGATTACGGGGCCGACGCTGATGTTGATGATGCGCGCGCTGATGTTAAAGCTCGCAAGCGTTTCCACCAGCAGCTTTCCCTTTTCCTGCGGGGATTCCGTTCCGGCCGCATAATGCGGGTTCGGGCTGTTGAGCAGCGTGAACGGCGGCCGTTGGTATTCGATGACCGGCGCACTGGAATCGATGCTTTCCACCTCCGCAGGCTGTGCCGCATCAGCAGCCGCTTGAGGGGCACGCGCAACTACCGGCGCGGGCGTTTTTTCTTCCGCTGCCGGCGCGCGATCCGAAATGCGGGAGACGCGCGCTTCCTCTGGCACCGGCGGGATATATTCGGCCGTAAAATAGCTGCCGTCTTCCAATGGCTCGTCCAATCCCTGGAAGACAAAGTCGCCCTGCTCATCCCGCAGCGGAACATCCTGCTTTTTCTTTCTGCGCTCGATCGTGCCGCTCGTCGGCATAAATGCAAGCTCACCATCTGCGTTGCGTACTGCGTTCGGGCTGCCCGCCGGGCTCGTTTCGGGCTCTATCGTGAATATCTCCGCTTCCCGCACGGGCGCCTTGCGTTTCTGCTTGGACGGCCGTTCCTGCGTAACGGCAGCCATCTTGGCCGGCGCGGCTTTGCTCCGTTTTACCGTAGGCTGCGGCGCAAGGGTCTCTGTATAAAGCTCCGCTTTGCGCTGTTCACGCTGCGCCGCCATGTGGTCAACGCCTGTTTTAATCGTCTCTCCGAGCTTTTCTCCCGCATGCTTGATGGAAAGCTTCGTCAGCAGCAAAAACGATACAAGAATGCAGGCAATGAACAGGATATAAGAACCCACTTTGCCGATCAACAACAAGGAGGGATACGCAAGCAGCGCACCCAGCATACCGCCGCCTGCTTGGTATGCCGTCCCAAATTCATATGCGTCCTTATAATATTCCAGAAAGCGCACACCCTCAATAGCAGGCCGCGCCTCAATATGAAGCAGTGTCAACAAGGAAGCAACGCTCAAAAGGACAAGAAAAAACGTTGCGGGCCGCACAGCATTTTCTGAAAAGATAATAGACAGCACACCGAGCACCACAACCACAGCCGGTACAGCATAGCCAGCCAAACCAAAAATACCGAAGAAAAACGCGCTGATTGCTTTCCCAACCAAACCAACCGCGTCGGAATACAGGCTTGCGCCTAAAAAGAGGCCAAGCGCAATGAAGCAGATCCCGAAGACCTCCCTTCTGTTCTGCTCTTCAGCCTTCCTATTCCGTTTTGTGGTTTTCTTTTTGGTTGCCATCTTTCATCACCTCATAGCGCCATACGAATAATATTATACTATATTTTCCGTTCTGTTGAAAGCATAAAAAGCGCCTCCAGAGGTTTCACTCCCATAGAAAGCGTGATTCCGACAAAGTTTTCCTCATAATTGAAAACGTTCTGCAATGATTGCGGCGACGGTCTGCGGCGCAAGCACAGTATTGTCGATTCGCAGATAGTTGGAATATGGGACCTCCTCTTTCCTTCCCTTGAGTTTAGGCCATATTTCTGCTCCGTAGCATGAAACATGGCTTCCGAAAGTTTCAGATCCCGCTTGCCTAGCTATTTGCAAGCCGATTCCGCGTTTGGCTGCACATAGAGCGTCGCGTTCCGCTGGTTTGTGGAAAAGCCTCAACTGAGCCTGCTTTACAGGATCCTGCCTAACTATCATCCTCCCTTCCTTGTTTATATATAAAAAGCCAGGGCCGCCCATGAAGGACAGCCCCGTTGTTGAAATTTTAGTTAAATTTACTTTTCTTCATCGTTGCTTGCGGTGAAGCCAGCAAACAGATCCGCAAGGGAGGTCGTTGCAGACTGAACCGGCGGCAAATCGTAATCCGCATCCTCACGGCGCGGACGCTCACGGCGCTCACTGCGCTCCGGACGCTCGCGGCGCTCGGAACGGTTCTGCTGCGGCTGGCGGGCAGACTCGGAAGCCGCTGCACGCTGCTCCGCACGCTCTGCTGCGATGCGCTCGCGTTCCGCCTTTTCCTTGGCGAGCTCTTCTGCGATCTCAGGGTTCTCCTCCAGGATAACCTCGCGGCGGCTCAGGCTGATGCGCTTCGCCTCAGGGTTAACATCGAGCACCTTGCAACGCACAATGTCTCCTACGTTGATTTCATCTTCCACCTTCACAATGCGCTTTACGCCAACCTGCGAGATATGGATAAGGCCATCAATCGTCGGCTCAAGCGCCACAAACGCGCCAAAGGGGACGATTCGCACGACTTTGCCTTCCACGATCGTGCCGACGGGATACTTCTGGTCGGCCATCGTCCAAGGCTTAGGCTGAAGCTGCTTATATCCAAGGGAAACGCGCTGGCGCTCTACATCCACATCGCGGATCAGGACTTCGATCTCTTGGCCAATGGAAAGCACATCGGAAGGATGCTTTACGCGTCCCCACGCAACATCCGTCACATGGACAAGGCCATCGATGCCGCCGATGTCAACGAACGCACCGAAATCGGTGATCCTGCGTACAACGCCCTTGACCTTCGCGCCAACCTCAAGCTGAGCCCACTTCTGCTTGCGCGCTTCTTCCGCTTCTGCCAGCATCACTGCCTTGTGAGAAGCGACAATGCGCTTGCGGGCTTTATCGACCTCGATGACCTTGAGCTTGATGGGCTGGCCTACGAATTCGCTGATGTTCTCGATATACTTGGTGGAAAGCTGGGATGCGGGGATGAACGCGCGCACGCCGTCGATCGTAGCGATCAGGCCGCCTTTAACAACTTCCTTGCCAACGCCTTCGAATACTTTATCCTGAATATTCTCATCCTGAACAAGGTTGTCCCACATCTTCTTGCTTTCAACGTTCTTGCGGGAAAGCAGAACGTTGCCTTCGCCGTCGTTGACCTTGAGGACTTCCACCTCGATCTGGTCACCGACATTTACCACGTCTGCGGGATTTACATCCGCATCGGCCGAAAACTCGCTACGAGGAATGAACCCATCAGACTTATAACCGATGTTCACGCACACTTCACCATCCACAATTTGCACAACCGATCCGGTCAGGATCTGACCATTCCGAATCCTGACAAGGGTCTTTTCGAACGCTTCTGCAAAGTTGGGATCTGTGTTCTCGTTCTGTTCGGTTGCAGTCTCCACAGCAGTCTCCTCAGTGGGGGCCGCCACGGCGGGCTCTTCGACGGTAGCTGTTGCTTCCGTTTTTACCTCACTGTTTTCTACGGGATTCTCAGCCATCGTCTTTTCCAGTTCGCTCATCCTAGTTATAACCTCCCTAATTATCCAATCCGGCGCGGAAGCGCCTGAAACAATACCTATTATATCATTCACATGGATTTTTTCAAGTGAAAGTTCGCTATGTTTTGCGATTGATTGCAACTGTTTACAATGTTTTTTGCAAACGGAAAGCAATTTCTGCGTGTTTGAGCTATTTTCATCCCCGATCACGATCATCCGGGTACACGTTTTGCTCAATTCTTCCGCCTCTTTTTGGCGCGCCTCTGTGGTGCTGCATATGGTGCGGAATACGCATAGATCCACGTAGCGTTTCCGAGCCAGCTCCTCCGCTGCCTCAAACAGGGAAACGGAGGTCGTCGTCTGTGCGAGCAGGGAAACCGCTTCTGCTTCAGAGAGCGCCAGTACGTCCCCCGGTTTACGGACAAAGCACGCATTCCCTCCGCAGCAGCCATTGATGCCGATGCACTCCGGGTGCTCCGGATCACCCACGATCATCACACAGCGCCCAGCGCGGGTCTCCTCCAGAGCGATCTCATGGATTCGCTGCACAAACGGGCAGGTCGCATCAATTATGCTAAGCCCACGCGCCACACATGCCGAATAGGTTTCCGGCGGCACGCCATGCGACCGGATTACCACATGGGAACCCGGTGGAATCTCCTGAAGCGATTCCGCCGTAATAACGCCCTCATCTGTAAGCCGCCTCACAACCGCGGCGTTGTGGATCAACGCGCCAAAGGTATACACTTTTCCATGCGCGGCGGCAGCCTGCTCCGCCATTTCGATCGCCCGGCGCACGCCAAAGCAAAAGCCGATATGTTCCGCCACCTTTATCCGCAATAGAGTTCCTCCAATTCCGCCCGGAGCGCATCAATGGAATCCGAGAGCTCGTCGGTCACCACTTCGATGAGGGAGGACTTGTTCACAGCTGCGACGATAGAGCTTACGTCGATTGGCTTGCCGACAAGCATCACTGGACGGAGCTGGCGCGACGTATCCGGATGTATATAAATAGGAATGACCGGTGCACCGGAACGGATCGCCAGGAATGCCGCGCCCTTTTCAAATTCATCGAGGGAATCCGTAACAGCGCGCTTCCCCTCCGGGAAAATGCCGAATACTTCCCCCTTATCAAGCACTTTCAACGCATTTTTCAGAGACTGCAAATCCACATTGCGCCGGTTTACCGGGAATGCATACAACGAGCGAAAAAAAAAGTTGCCTATCTTGGATTCAAACAGCTCTTTTTTTGCCATAAAATGGATGTTGCGCGGCGAAATCAGGGCGAGTATCAGCGGGTCCCACATGGAACGGTGGTTGGCGATGAAGATAGCCTTCCCTTTTACGCGCAGGTTTTGTCTTCCATAGACGATCGGCCGCGTCACGAGCAGGATCAACTGCCCGATCGTCCATTTGATCAAAAGATACAGCATAGGCCTTTACTTTTCATCCCCCTCAACGTGGCGGAGCACTTCCGCAGCGGCTTCCGCGGCGCTCATGTTCGTGGTGTCGATCAGAACGGCTTCCGGCACACGCACAAGCGGCGCAAACGCCCGCGTGCTGTCCGTATGGTCGCGGGCGAGGATCTCATCCTGCAGCGAAGAAAGCGTCTTATCCATTCCGAGGCCCTTTTCCTGCAATTCCAACAAACGCCTGCGCGCGCGCTCACCCACGGATGCGGTCACGTAAAACTTATAGGGCGCATCCGGCAGCACAAACGAACCGATCTCGCGGCCATCCATAATCACGTCGTGCTCCTGCGCGAACTGCCGCTGGCTCTCGGCTAGTTTTATGCGCACCTGTGGAATCACACCGATGTCCGAAGCGCCCTTGGAAACCTCCGGTGTACGGATCACGGCGGAAACATCCTCCCCATCGAGATAAGTGTGCTGCACGCCGTCAACGTTTTCCACGGTGACTTCCGTTTCCGGCAAAAGAGGGAGTACATCCGCCGCATCGCTCGGTTCAATCCCACGGCGCAGCGCCTTAAGCGCCATCGCACGGTACATTGCGCCCGTATCCAGATGCAGGATGGAAAGCTCCTGCGCAACCATGCGGGCAATCGTGCTCTTTCCTGCGCCCGCAGGGCCGTCAATGGCGATGTTGATGCGTTTGTTCTTCATGATTTATTCTACCGACCTTCCCGCCAACGCTCCCGTAGAGCAGGCAATTTGCAGATTATAACCGCCCGTGCAGGCGTCTACGTCGATGACCTCGCCTACGAAATACAGCCCGGGCACAAGCTTTGATTCCATCGTGGATGGGTTGATCTCCTTCACCGAAACCCCGCCGCGCGTGATGATCGCCTGCTCGACCGGCAGGGCGCGCTTGACCGTGAGCGGAAGCGCTTTGAGCAACGCAACGAACCCTTGCCGTTGCTCCCGCGTCACCTGATGCACCGGCGTTTCCCCAGAAATTCCACTTTGCGCGACAACGATTGGGATCAACCTCTGCGGCAGGAGCGCATCGAGCGCGTTGGCAAAGCGCCGGCGGATGTTCCCCTCAAAATCCCGCAATAAGCGGCGGTCTAGTTCTTCCGGTGTGAGGCCGGGTTTTAAGTCAATGCTGAGTTTTGCGCCCGCAGGATTCCCCGGCAGGAAGCTGCTCGCGCTGAGCACGAGCGGCCCAGAGACGCCAAAATGCGTGAAAAGCATTTCACCGAGCTCCTCAAACGCGAGCTTTCCCTTTTTGTTGTATGCGCGGAGCGTGACATTGCGCAGGGAGAGGCCGGAAAGCGTCTTGGGCCACTCATCTTCTGTTTCAAGCGGAATTAGCGCCGGTTGGATCTCGGTCACCGTGTGGCCGAACACATGGGCAAAGCGATACCCATCACCTGTGGAGCCGGTGCTCGGGTAGCTCACGCCGCCCGTTGCGATGATAAGCGCGTCAAAAAAAAGCGTCTCTCCTCCCACGCTGAGCTGGAACCCGCCCCCATCGGCTTGCGTGGCAGAATCGACCTGCGTGTTCAGGCGTACCGCAGCCCCCGCCTGCTTCACATATGAGGCGAAAGCGCGAATTACATCGCTGGATTTGTCGGAAGCCGGGAATACGCGCCCACCGCGCTCCGTTTTTGTGGGAACACCCAAGCGCCCGAGCAGGGCAATCACATCCTCATTCGTGTATCCATACAGCGCGCTGTACAAAAACTTGGGATTGCGCGGAATGTTTTTGAAAAACGCGTCTGGTTCGGCTGCATTCGTGATGTTGCAGCGGCCTTTCCCGGTAATGAACAGTTTTTTGCCAAGTTTCTCGTTCTTTTCAAACAAGGTTACGGCGTAGCCGCGCTCCGCAGCCATTGCGGCTGCCAGCATGCCTGCCGGTCCGCCGCCGATCACAGCAACTCTTTTCACAACGCCTCACCCCTTTGCAGGCATCCCCCATGCAGATGAGCCGTATCGTTCCAGGTCCAAAGCTCTGCACGGCCTGTATCCCGCACGGCCAGCTCTGTATAGCTGCAATTTGCCAGCTTGAGTGCGCGGATCTTCGCTGCCGGGAGGCCGATCATGTGTGCCGTAAGGAGCTTGATCGGCATCGTATGGCTCACAAGCACTACCGTTGCCTCTTCCGGGTGCGCTGCTAGGACACTTTGTACACAGAGCAATACACGGGCAAGGATATCATCCGCCGGTTCCGCTCCCATTTCCCTGCAGATTTCCGGATGGAGAATCCAGTTCCAATCTTGCCAAAGGGCCGCGTATTGCGTTTCCAATTCGCGCCCGGTCTTCCCTTCCCAAGCCCCGAAGTTGATCTCGGTCAGCTCCTGCGCGATGCGGACACCACAGGCATGGTGCGCTGCAACCGCTTGCGCCGTGTCCCGTGCGCGAGAGAGCGGGCTTGCGTAGACCGCATCCAAATGAATGCCGGCAAGCCGCCTTGCAATCGCCTCTGCCTGTGCCCGGCCAGTCGTATCGAGCGGGATGTCCGTCCGTCCCTGTACTCTGCCCTGCACGTTCCATTCTGTTCTGCCGTGCCTTATCAAAATCAGCTTCATCGCGTCAGTTCTCGTTTTCCTTGGTCACGTAAACGTTCTGCCGCCCCCAGATTCCCTCGAGCTGGCTGAAACGCTCGTAAACCTCATCCTTACGTTGCAGGCTTGCGGCCACGATGATCGCGTTGATGAGGCTCAGCGGCGCGGCGAGCGAATCCGCGAAGGACGCCATATCACTGCGGGCGATCAGCGCATGATCCGCAAGCTCCGCAAGCGGGGAAAACGCGCTGTCCGTAATGGCGATCAGCTTTGCGCCGCGGCTTTTGGCAAACGAAAGCGCCTCGATAGTGCGGCGCGAATAGCGGGGGAAGCTGATACCGACGCAAACGTCATTCGCACCGATGCGCACCATGCTTTCATAAGCGTCGCTCACGATCATGTTCACGGTGATTACATTGTCGAAAACAAAATTTAAATAGTAAGAAAGGAATTGTGCAAGCGGCGCTGCGCTGCGTACGCCAACGATGTACACCCGTTCCGCGCTAAGAAGCGCATCAATAGACGCGTTGAACGCCGTGTTGTCGATCGAATCGATCGTAGCGCGGATGTTGGCCATATCCGCCTTCAAAACGGATTTGAGCACATCGTCCTGCTTCAAATCAGAGGTAAGCTGGATGCGCTGCACGCTCGTGAGCTTGTTCCGGATCAACTCCTGCAGGGACTTTTGCAGCTCCGGATAACCGTCGTACCCAAGCGCGTATGCAAAGCGCACCACCGTGGATTCGCTTACGCCGACAATGCGCCCCATCTTTGAGGCCGTGATAAACGCAGCGCGGTCATAGTTTTCCATGATGTAGTTTGCAAGCTGCTTCTGCCCCTTGCTGAGGGATTTATAAGCCTGATTCAGCTTCAGCAGCAGGTCGTTTTCTTCCATGTTAGGCATATACGCTATCCTCATGACTCCAATGTCAACTCTTTTTGCAGCGCCTGCAAGCGAAATAGTACTCCCTCATCCGTCATGTTCGTAGCAAGCGGCGTGATCGCAATAAATCCCTCTTTCGTCCACCGCTCGTCACAATCGTCATCTGGCCGACAGGGGTTGCGCCTCCCGGCTGGAGCCCAGTAATATTTCTGACCATAGGGGTCGGTCCTCTCTTCATAGCGGGCTTCGTATTCCTGCACGCCCGCAGGGGTAATGCGGGCGCCCCGCACCTGCGCGAACGGGAGATCCGGCGCGTTCACGTTGAGCAACCGGAGTTCGGGCATGCGCTCAAGCAAAGATGCCGCGAGCCTCGCACCCGCTACGGCAGCTTCATAGCACTGCGGCCGCCATGCGATATTGGATACCGCGACGGCAGGGATGCCGAGCAGCGCACCCTCCATCGCCGCGGAGACCGTACCGGAATAAAAGATGTCCGTCCCCCGGTTCGCGCCTAGATTAATCCCGGAGATCAAAAGGTCCGGCTTCGGGAAAAGGTTCCCATAGGCGAGCTTCACGCAGTCGACCGGAGTACCAGAGACCGCATATGCCGGAACCTGTTCTGCGCCGGGGATCAAGACTTCCCTTGCACGCAAGGGCATAAGCATGGTAAACGAATGAGACGCGCCGCTGCGCTCTGCATCGGGAGCGGACACAAAGAGCTCGTCCCCTTCCCGCGCAAACGCCAAAATCAACGCACGCAGCCCCGGGGAAAAGACACCATCATCATTTGTAAAAAGGATGCGCATGAATCAACCGCTCCAAATTCATATTCGATTTTTATTTTAGCAGACTGACGCCTATATTTCAACCTGCTTTCCAAAATGATGCAAGTGATGCATTTTCAAATTGCAGTTCTATGCAAATGCACCGCGCTTTTCAAGTCGGCCGCGGTGCATGGAGCTGCGTTTTGGTTTGTCGTTGCCTTGGAATTAAATCGTAAGGTCCTCTACGTAGAGTGTCGTCACGCGCTCAGGCGTATCCTTCTCAGGTTTGGCTGGCGTGGATGCGCGGGCTGCGGGAGCGGCTGGTTCTTCCGCCTTGGCACGCGCCTCAAAAAATTTGAGCGCAACCTGCGGGAAGAGCGCATAGCTGAGCACATCTTCCTCCTGCCGCATTTTGTCCTTGATCTCCTCGCGGTATTTGTCAAGCTCCGGTGCGAGCAGATCCGCCGGGCGGCAGGTGATAACATCCTCATCCCCGATCGCCTTTTTTCGCACTTCTTCGTTCACCTTGCCGGGCAGCGCGCCGTATTCGCCGCGCAGCACAGCCTTGGATTCCTTGGTAAACATCTTGTAGCGTTCGCCGGAGAGCACATTGAGCACGGCCTGTGAGCCGACGATCTGGCTCGTCGGCGTCACGAGCGGCGGATAGCCGAAGTCCTCGCGCACGCGCGGGATCTCAGCGAGCACGTCATAATACTTCTCCTCCGCGTTCGCTTGTTTGAGCTGGGAGATCAGGTTGGAAAGCATGCCGCCTGGCACCTGGTAGATCAGCGTATTCGTGTCCACGCTGAGCACCTTCGGGTCGAGGAAGCCCTCCGCCTTGAGCTTGTTCGCAACGCCGCGGAAATGCTTTGCTGCCTCCGCCATCGTCTCAAGGCTAAACCCGGTATCGTATTCAGTGCCTTTGAGCGTTGCGACGAGTGATTCCGTCGCGGGCTGCGAGGTGCCGTTCGCAAGTGGGGAAAGCGCGCAGTCCACGATGTCCACACCTGCCTGTACGGCCATGAGGTAAGTCATGTCTCCAGTGCCGGTGGTGTTGTGCGTATGCAGGTGGATCGGAACACCCACCTCCGCCTTCAGGCGTTTCACGAGGGAATATGCCTCAAACGGGAGCAACAGATTCGCCATATCCTTGATGCAGATCACGTCCGCTCCCATCTGCACAAGCTCTTTTGCCACCTTTACAAAGTAATCCTCGTTGTGAACGGGGCTTATGGTGTAGCTGATCGCGGGCTCGCAGATGCCGCCGTATTTCTTGGTGTATTTGATGGCCGCTTCGAGGTTGCGCACATCGTTGAGCGCGTCAAAAATGCGGATTACGTCGATGCCGTTTTCGATCGCCTTGCGGCAGAATTGCTCCACCACATCATCCGCATAGTGCTTGTAGCCGAGGATATTCTGGCCGCGGAACAGCATCTGGAGCTTCGTGTTCGGCAGGGCCTTGCGCAGCTTGCGCAGCCGATCCCACGGATCCTCGTTTAAAAATCGCAGGCAGCTGTCAAACGTCGCGCCGCCCCAGCATTCCAAGGACCAATAGCCAATGCTGTCCAGCAGCTCGCACGCGGGCAGCATGTCTTCGACGCGCATGCGCGTCGCGGCCTGCGATTGGTGTGCATCCCGCAGGATCGTATCGGTAATAAAGAGCTTTTTGCCCATAAGTCAATCTCCTTTTCGCAAATTAACCAAACAGGGAGAGGAACACGCCCGCGGCGATCGCGCTGCCGATCACGCCCGCGACGTTTGGCCCCATAGCGTGCATCAACAGGAAGTTGCCAGGGTTCTCCTTCTGTCCGACTACCTGGGAAACGCGCGCGGCCATCGGCACAGCGGATACGCCTGCGGAGCCAATCAGCGGGTTCACCTTCCCGCCAGTGAGCAGATACATCAGCTTGCCGAGCAACACGCCGCCCGCGGTGCTGAACGCGAACGCGCACACGCCCATGAGCAGGATGCCGACAGTCTGCCAGTTGAAAAACGCTTCTGCCGTGGCGGTCGCACCAACCGAGATGCCCAGGAAAATCGTAACGATATTGCACAGCTCGTTCTGTGCGGTTTTGGAAAGGCGCTCCGCTACGCCGCATTCGCGCAGGAGATTCCCCAGCATCAAAAGGCCCACAAGCGGCGCGGCCGATGGCAGCAGCAGAGAGACGAAAATCGTGACCATGATCGGGAAAATGATCTTTTCCGTCTTGGATACGGGACGCAGCTGCTCCATCACGACGCTGCGCTCCTTCTTCGTGGTGAGCGCCTTCATGATCGGCGGTTGGATGACCGGCACAAGCGCCATATAGGAATACGCGGAAACCGCAATCGGCCCAAGCAGCTGCGGCGCGAGCATCGCAGCAACAAGAATTGCCGTGGGCCCGTCCGCTCCGCCGATAATGCCGATGGAGGCAGCTTCCCTCATCCCGAAATCAATGGCCGGGAAGATTGCGGAAAGGCCAAGCGCGCCCAGGAACGCAACGAAGATGCCAATTTGTGCGGCAGCACCGAGGATCAGGCTGCGCGGACTTGCGATCAGCGGGCCGAAATCGGTCATCGCCCCTACGCCGAGGAAGATCAGCGAAGGATAGATGCCGAGCTTCACACCCAGGTAGAGATAATCGATCAGGCCGGCCGATTCGCTAAACTCTGCCCAATGGACATGCCCGCCTTCAAACAAAGCCGCATGGTACATTTCCGTACCCGGCAGATTAGAAAGCAGCATGCCGAACGCGATCGGGATCAGAAGCAGCGGCTCAAAGCCTTTCTTGATGGCAAGATAGAGCAAAAAGCATGCGATGAGGATCATCACAAGCGGCCGCGGGTCCTCGATCAGCATTGCAAACCCGGTGGTGGAAAGGAATTTTTGGATCACTTCCATGACGCCCTCCTTCTAAAAGCAAAGGTCAGGGTTCACGCTTTGCTTCATTGGGCACTTCAGCCAAGCACGCAAAGCACATCGCCCGAGTTTACGCTCGCGCCCTTTGTTACGTTGACGGCCGCAATCGTTCCGCCGACAGGCGCCATGATCTCGTTTTCCATCTTCATTGCCTCCAGCACCAATAGCACGTCACCGGCTTTCACCGTATCGCCCGCTTTTATCCGGACATCCAGGATGTTGCCCGGCATCGGCGCATTTACGGAAGTCTGTGCGCCGGAGGCGGCAGCGGGCGCCGGGGCGGAGGCCGGCGTGGGAGCGGGTGCTGGCTTGGGGACGGCGGGCTGCGCAGGTTTCGCCGCAGAGGGTGTGCCGGTGATCTCTTCTACTTCCACTTCATAAGAAGCGCCGTTGACATTCACGATGAACTTACGCATGATGGTTCCTCCTAAACGTGATAATGTTGTTTGATGCTACTTGGTCAATTCTCAATCTTCCGGATGCTGTGAACTCTAAGGCCAGCTGCGTCCATGCCGGCTGCGGTCGCAATCGCTGCCGTAATTACAGCAATAAACCGATTATGTTCATCCGTACCGCTTGCCGGCACGGCCGATAACTGCTTAATGCTTCGGATGCGCAAGCCCGGCGCATCCGTCCCCATGTAGGACGCGACTGCTGCCGCAACTACGGCGCTGAAACAAGTACGGTCTGCAATCGGGAACGCAGGCTGCTGTATTGCAGGGGCGGCTATGGACACATCGTTTTGTGCAACTGGTTTTTGCTCAGGCAAAACTTGCGTTTTTTTGCCTACCAAGGCGCCCATCAGTTTTGTGAGCAAAATGATGCTCAGCAAGCCAACGAATACGGTTCCCATGCCTAACAGCAATACATACCAAGGACTAATTTCCATAAGCCAACCTCCATTCTAAGGATTATTTATAGTGTTCCCGAAATTCTAACGGCTTTTTATAAGAACAAGTTTGAATTTCCATATCACTCAATTCACCGCCTTATTTTTTATATTCTCCGTCTTTCCTGTTTTTCCTGCCCCTCGTTAATAAAAAAATAAGCAATATTCCACTTTTTTGGAATATTGCCCTAAACTCAGCTTTGGCATCCCCTTTTTATCGCAGCAATATGCCCAGCTTTTCGGACTCCGTTTCACTCAAGCAGCGCCATTTTCCCTGCGCAAGCGTGCCCAGCTTAATTGGGCCGAACGCTACCCGCCGCAACAGCAACGTCTCATGTCCCACTGCCGCAAGCATCCTGCGAACCTGGCGGTTCCGCCCTTCATGGATAGTGATTTCAAAGGACGTATTCCCGAACTTTAGGTTTCTGATCTCTCCGATGCGGGCAGGTGCGGTCAATCCATCGGCAAGCATCACGCCATGCTCGAGCGCGTTGCGCTCCACCGTGGTCAGCACACCGTCGCAATGCACCAGATACGTCTTTTCTACCGTGAACTTTGGGTGTGTCATCCGGTACGCAAGCGCCCCGTCGTTGGTCATGATGAGAAGGCCTTCGGAGTCGTAATCCAGCCGCCCCACTGGGTAAAGCCGCTCCGGGAAATCAACGAAATAGTCCGCCACGGTCATGCGGCCCTCTGGGTCGCGCATGGTGCTCACAACGCATTGCGGCTTGTTGAACGCGAGGACCGTCCTCTCCTGCGCAGATGCAACGCGCTTCCCTGCATAGACCACAATGTCCCGTTCAGGATCCACCACACAGCCGAGTTCCGCCGGAGCTCCGTTTACAAAAACCAGCCCTTGGGCGATCAGGTCCTCACATTTTCTGCGGGAATCAATCCCTGCATCCGCCAAGTATTTCTGCAACCGCATGCGCACGCACCGTGCCGCTCACACACTCCAGCGTCTGAACAGCCTTTCCAAATAATCCGGGAAGGCGGCGGACTCCACAGCTTCCGCTGCAACGAGCTCCGTCTGTGCGAGAATGTGCCCATCCTCCCAGACTTCCAGCGTGCCGAGCCCATCTCCCTGTGCCACCGGGGCCCGCGCTTGTTCCGCAAGCTTAACAACGGTGCGCACCATTGTGCTGTCGCCATCCTTTACCAAGATAATTATATCTTCTTTTGCTGCAAGCGCCAAGGCGTTTTTTTTGCCGCCGCTTACGCGGATGCGGGCGATCTGGTCACCTGCTGCAACGAGCGTTTCCGGCTTGTAGGTTTCAAACCCATAATCCAGCAGCCGCTTTGCTGCTGGGAACATATCCGGGCAGTTGAGCACCACGCCGACGAGCAGCATGCCGTCCCGCTCCGCCGAAAAGACAAGGCATTTCCCCGCAGCCGTCGTATATCCGGTCTTTATACCATTTCCGCCCTCGTATTCCCAGAGGATCTTATTTTTGTTCTTCACAGTGCGCGTGATTTCGCCCGTTGTGGTGCGGTAATACGTCGTGCCTACGATCTCGCGGAAGGTCTCATTCTGCATGGCGTAGGACGCAATGCGTGCAAGATCATATGCCGTCGTGTAATGCTCCGGATCATGCAGGCCATTTGGCGTTACAAAATGCGTGTTATGTGCGCCGAGCACCTCCGCTTTGGCGTTCATCAGCGCGGCGAATCCCGCAATGCTTCCGCCCACATGCATGGCAATCGCAACGGCGGCGTCGTTCCCGGATACGAGCATAAGACCATATACCAGGTCGCGCAGGCTGATCTGCTCACCCAGGCGCAAATACATGCTGGAGCCTTCCACGCCATACGCTTCCTTCGGGATCGTCACGAGCACGTCCAGATTTCCGCTTTCGATCGCAAGAATAGCCGTCATGATTTTCGTCGTGCTTGCCATGGGAAGCTTTTCATGTGCGGTCTTGGCATAAAGCACCTTGTTCGTGCGCGCGTCCATGAGCATGACGCCGCCTGCAGATACCTCCACCGTATCACGCTCCGGCTCTGCAAGCGCGCCTCCACTGAGCGAAAACGCCGCAAGCACGGCCAGCAAAACTGCTGTCATCCGTTGCGTCCACTGTTTCATCTTTTGCGCTCCCGTCCTCCGTCCGTTTACTGCTGTGCTTTTTCTGACGGTTGTGATGCGCAGGCAGCGGGCGCCGCGTCGCACACCATGCGTTCCACCGCACAAACTGCTTCCGGAAGCAAGTCGATTACGCGATCCCAACTATTCTTATACTGCGCCGGCAATACCTTAACGCAACCCGCGTTCACCGAAAGGAATGCCATCGGCGTGAGGCTCATGCCTGCAACAGCCGTGCCCGCAAACGGATACCGCTGCCCTGCCTCATCCCCGTTCGCTTCATTGTCGAGCGCCGCGCCGGATTTGCGCACAGGCTTGCCGCTGTCCGCGCCATATTCGCCGCCGCCGGAAAGAAAGCCTAGGCTCACTTTGGAAACCGGTAGGATCATAGTTTCATCGCCTGTCAGGATTGGGGCTCCTACGATGGTGTTCACGTCCACCATCGCCTTGATCTCCTCCATCGCGCTCTTCATAATGTTTTCAATCGGGTGCATCATGCTCTGTTCCTCCTTGTTTTCTCATCTCGAATGAGAACACCTATAATCTGCGTTGGAACAATTTCCAATATGCCTTCCAGATAAACCCAAACAACGTTGTGTTCAAAAGAAGGTGCAATGGAAATGGATCCAGAATGCGCGGGAAACCATGCGCGCAGCAGTTCCAGAACTATCTCAGCTGCTCCCGCCGCCATCACGCTACAAAACGCGTCGTCCGCATCGCCGATCCGCCCACAGCACTTAAATTTTTTCAGGCGCAGCGCGCCCGTTTTCCGCCCACGCCAGAGGATCGTATGCAAAAGCCGTTTGCGTTGGGGCTTGCGCGCTTTTGGTTTCTTTTTCTCCGTTCTTCGCAACAATGCAGGAATGCTCGTCTCCACGCCCATTGGGATCCGGATCAGCCCGAACAGCAGGCACAGATCCGCATGCGCATAAAAGTGTGCGCCCGTAAGCTGTATGTGGAAACGCACCGCGATGCGCCAGAGCACGCAGGCCAGCAGCGTGGCAACGCCCACTAAAATGCATAAAAAAAGAACCATATCCTTCCTCCGAGCCGGAGCGTATGGTTCCTATTGTTTGCGTTTCGCGGAAAAATATGACGGAGCCGGCGATTATCCCCAGGTGTGATTATTTCTCTGGTCTTCCTGAGCAGCGGCGCGTTGCTGTCGGCATTCTTCACGCCGGTTCATCGGTTCCCGTTTTTTCCGCATCTGCTTCGGCTCCGGCATACGCCTCATAGCGCGGCAATTCGCGGATGGTACGCAGGCCAAAATGCCGGAGGAACGCATCCGTCGTCCCGAAGAGCATCGGCCGGCCGACTACGTCCTTCCTGCCGAGCTCGCGGATCATGCCGAGCTTCAGAAGCTGGCTTACGGCGTACTCGCAGCGCACGCCGCGTACCGCTTCGATGTCCGCGCGTGTCACAGGCTGTTTGTAAGCGATAATAGAAAGCGTTTCCAGCATGGATTGCGAAAAGGAGCGCGACTGCACGGGCTGCAACAGCGCAAGCACCATCTCGGTATATTTGCGATTGGAAACAAGCTGCACGGTTTCCTCGGTAATATAAAGCTGGATGCCGCGTTCCTCCTGCCGGTACAGCGCATCCATGGATTGCAGGATGGATTGCATCTCAATATCCGTCAGCTCCAGCGCCCGCTGAAGCTGGATGATCGGCACGGGATCCCCCGATACAAAAAGGATGCATTCGATCGCGCCGAAGCGCTCGTCGTATTGCAAGTCCTTGTCCTCCTTTCATTCCGGCGTTTTCTCTTCGCCCTCATTCCTGCTCGTCCATGTATTCCACGTCGTCGTCATCGCTCAAAAGGTGCGCTGCAATGATCGTGATCGGCCCATAGGGCCTGCTTTGCCGCAGCGTGATCTCGTTGCGCATGATCATATCCAGCAGCGCCATAAAGGTCACGATCTTCTCCAGTTTTTCGCTCGTTTCATCAAAAAGAGACTCAAAGCCTGCGCGGCCTTGCTCCGAAAGCACTGCGCGGATCTTCTTGAGCTGTCTGCGGATTGTGAACACATCCGCCCGCACCTGATGCAGCTGCGAAGGGACGGCGGACTCCGGCGTTTCGCGGTTGAGCACCGCGAAAAAAGCGTCGTAAAGCTCCGCGCTCGTTGCCTCCGCGAGGCTGTATTCCTGCGGCGGCAGGACGAACTCCTCCGGCAGGCGGGTATAGGCGCGGGCCATCTCGCTTTGCAGCGCCGCGAGCTTTGCGCCCGCTTCCTTGAAGGCCTTATATTCGCGCAGCTGCCGGACGAGCGCGGCCTCCGGATCCTCTTCCCCTTCGGGCTCCTCCCGCGGTGGGCGCGGCAAAAGCGAGCGCGATTTGATGTACACAAGCGTGGCCGCCATGATAAGGAACTCGCTTGCAGTATCCATATCGAGCTCGTCCACCTCTCCCATGAGCGCGAGGTACTGCGCGGTGATTTCTGAAATGAAGATGTCCTTGATGTCAACCTTCGCCTGCTCGATCAGGTGAAGCAGCAGGTCGAGCGGGCCATCGAACTGGCTCAGGTGAACTTCGTACGCCATAGTTCACCCGGCCTTACAGGAACAGGCCGAAAATTGCGGAATAAATCGCGCTCATGCCGGACCATAGGCCCATCACGATGTTGCTCATGAAGCCCGTGTTGGCATTGAGGAGCAGTACGGCAATGAGGATCATAAAGCCGTAGCGCTCAAGATAATAGAAAACCTTAAACCCGGCGGCGCTGTGCGTAAAGCGGCCCAGGATGCATTGAAGCACATGGTACCCGTCAAGCGGCGGGATGGGCAGCAGGTTGAACACGAAAAACGCCAGGTTGATGAAAAACATGGAACTCAGGATGTTGTCCAGGATTACGCTTTCCACGCTCGTGAAGATCTGCAAAACATAAACCACGCCCAACGTCACAAAGGCGATGATAAGATTCGTCGCAACGCCTGCAAGGGAGACGATGAGCTCGTCCTTTCGGGGGTGCTTAAAGTTGCGCGTGTTGATCGGCACGGGCTTCGCCCAGCCGAAACGCACGAGCAGCATCATCACAAGGCCAATCGGATCAAAATGCGCAAACGGGTTGAGCGTCATCCGGCCCAAATTGCGCGCGGTTGGGTCGCCGCATTTATAGGCCGCGTATGCGTGCGCGCATTCATGAAACGAAATCGCAACCAAAATCCCGGGGATGCGGTAAAGGATCTCCAAAAGAATCGTGGACAGGTCGGTACTGCCAAAACCAAATAACAACGGCGTCTTCTCCTCAAAACGGTATTACCCGCCACAAAGGCAAGCTTTTGCTTTATTATACGGCAAAGCCGCCCGCGATGCAAGGCGCGGCCTTCTGTCAGCCATGCAGCCAGTGCGTAAACACGCGCCGCACATGCTCCCAGAGCGTCGCTTCCAAGATCTCCGTTTTGGGGAACAGTTCGATTTCCGCGACGACATTGCCGTCCGGTCCAGTAAAGCTGGCTTTCCCGACCGGCTGATCCGCGGAAAGCGGGGCCACGAGTGTTTCCGGCAGGGAGAGCGTCCGCTCATAGCTCTGGCCCTGCCGCAGCAGGAGTACTGCATCCGCCCCCGCGATAAGATCCACCGCATCAACCGTTCCACCGTGTACCGGCATGGCTTCCACGAGCACCTCACCCGCGCGCGCCAGCGCTGTCGCTTGATATGCAGTGAAGCAATATTCGATCATCTCCTGTGCCATCGCAAAGCGCGCGGCCGAATCCGGCGCGCCCACCACGGCGCAAAGGTAGGCGGTCTCGCCCCGGCGCACGCCAAACAGCCCACAATAGCCCGCCCCTGTGGAAGACCCTGTCGCAAGGCCAAAACACCCCGTCGTGCTGCGGATGAGGCGGTTCGGGTTTACAAGCTCGGTGCTGTTTCCCTTTTCGTGAACGATCTCGTCCATATACGTTGCGCTGTAAGCGCAAAACGTTTCGGACTTTGCGAGCGCCGCACCCAGCTTGAGCAGGTCGTTGGCCGAGAGCCGGGTCCCTTCCGCAGATAGCGACATGCATTCGGCCTCGATTGAAAGCGCGGCAAGACGCGCATTCACAGCGGCAAGCGCAGCGCCGCTCGTGCCCGCGCAGGCTTCCGCAAGCGCCGCTATCGCATCCCCGGCGAGGATCATCACCCCTGCCTTCAAAAGCGATTCCGCAGAAATGCGCTCATACGGTTCGATGAACGCAGTCGGCCCGCGCACGGCGGCCGCCGCCTCGCTGACGGTCACAGTCGCGTCAAGCGCAAGCGCCCCCGCGTCGATCGTCTCGCACACATAGAGCAGCACTGGCAGCCGCGCAAGCCCCGCAACATCCAGCTTTTCGTCCGCTTCCTTGGCAATCACCGGCGTGAGCGAAGACAGCTCCGCAATCGAGGCGCTTTTCGCCCGTGCAAGCTCCACCGCTGCGGCGTCGGGTTCCGCGAGCGCTGCCCGGATACAGAATGTACACAGCATTGCCGCCAACAGCAGCGAGGTGATCCGTCGGACCATAGAACGTTTCATCATAATAAAAAACAAGCCCTTCCTGCGTTCTCTGCTTTAAGCATATTTCCGCCGGAAGGGTTTCATGACCAAATTCGTCCCGTCAGCGCAGGGCGCCCAGGAAGGAAGTCCCATTCTGCCAGGTTTCACCCGTCAGATATTCGGTTGCCGTAGCAGCGATGTCCGCAAACGTCGCGCGCGTGCCAAGCGGTACGCCAGCCTTCCAGCCCGGGCCGAGAGCAAGGATCGGGATGTATTCGCGCGTATGGTCCGTGCCGGGGTAAGTCGGATCGCAGCCATGATCCGCAGTCAGGAGCATCAGGTCGCCTTCCTGCATTGCCGCAATCAGTTCCGGCAGGCGCGCGTCAAAATACTCAAGCGCCTTTGCGTAACCCTCCACGTCGTTGCGGTGTCCGTAAAGCATGTCGAAATCCACAAGGTTCGTGAAGATAAAGTCCCCTTCGCCCGCGCGCAGATATTTGAGCGTCGCCGCAATGCCGTCCGGATTGTTTTTCGTATGATCCACAAGCCCAACGTTCCGGTGGCAGAAGATGTCTTCGATCTTTCCGATGGAGATGTTCTGCAATCCGTGCTGCGCAAAGCGGTCAAGGATGGTTTCCGCAACAGGCTCGACGGCGTAATCCCGCCGGTTTTCCGTGCGCGTGTAAACACCGTTTCCGCCGACGAACGGTCGAGCGATCACACGGCCCACAAGGTTTTCCCCCACGAGCATAGCCCGCGCCGTCTCACACATGCGGTAAAGATCTGCGAGGGGGATCACTTCCTCGTGTGCTGCGATCTGGAACACGCTGTCCGCAGAGGTATAGACGATCGGCTTCCCGGTGTATACATGCTCGTCGCCCAGTTCCTGAATGATGACCGTGCCGGATGCGACGCAGTTGCCGAGTGTACCCCGGCCAATCTTCCGTTCGAATTCCGCGATCAACTCCTTCGGGAAGCCGTTTGGATAGGTTTTGAACGGCGTATCCATAATGATGCCGGCCATTTCCCAATGCCCGCAGGTCGTGTCCTTTGCATGCGTCTTTTCAGCCGAACGGCCAAACGCAGCTTGGGGCATATCTACGCTGGGCAAGCGTGAGTTCTCGATATTGCCGAGCCCCAGCGCGAGCAAGTTCGGGATGTTCAGTCCCCCGCGTTTTTCATAAATATTGCCGAGCGTATGCGCTCCTGCGTCCCCAAAAGCCGCAGCGTCCGGCTGCGCACCAATGCCAACGCTGTCGAGAACAATCAAAATCACTCGTTTTTTCATGTTTTCACCTCGGAAATATTGTAGCACCGCGCTCCTGTTCCGTCAATTTAAAGGCGTTCACGCCAGCAAAACGCGCAGAAGCACCTGCGCGGCGACCCCTTCCAGCAAAATAGCAAGGATGGTCAGGAAAACGGTAAGCCGGGCGCAAAGCTGCAACGCGTGTACACCGTCCTTTTCCCGGCCCGTTTCCGTTTTCCGCAGCGTACGCAATTGGGCTGTTCCGTAGCCAAAGCAGAAAATCATACCTGTCAGCATGCAAAAAGATGGCAAGAGTACCCCAAGGATGCCATAAACGACGCCCCACCAGGCATATTCCAGCTGAAGCTGCTTTACGGCAAAGCCGAGCGCAAACCCTTTGAGCGCAAGACACAGGCAGGATAGCGGCAGAAATGACGGCTGGAATGCGCTGCTGAGCACGCCGCAGCAGAGCATCAGGTTGAACAGCGCTATGCGGAAAAAGCCGCCAAGCAGATGTGTCGCTTGTGCTGCCCGCATGCTGCAATCCGCGATCACGCCGCTGCGTGCAAGGATTGCGCATGTGGACATCCCTGTTGCCGCGCCCAACACAAGGAGTCCGCAGCCGGAGGCCAGTGCATAAGGGTGCGCCATGCAGAGCTGAAAAAACCTGGTCCTTTTGAAAGCGTCTAATTTTGGCATAAGAATACCGCCCTTCCGTTCTATGTTTCAATATACTTGGACGAGCGGCCTATTATTCTTCCGTGCGCATTGGGGATTAGCGGTATTTTTTGCGCATCACGGTGCGGTCTGTCAGCATGGCGATGCACTCCTTGTTGGTTGGCCGCCCCTTGTTGTCATTGACGGTGTAGCCGAACATCTTGTGCTGCATCTCGATGTTGCCGCGAAACCATGCCCGGTCGATCGCCGTGCGGATATTGCGCTCGACGCGCTTGGGCGTAGACTTGCAGATACGCGCCACCTCCGGGTAAACCTCCGTCGTGACGCTTATGCGCCGCCCATAGTTTTCCACACAGTATTCGATCGCAACCTTCAAAAAGCGATATCCGCTTACGTGTGGCGAGATGCCAATAATGTGCAAATAGTTGGTGATGATGCGCTCACAGTCAATATCACAGTGTGTTTCCGTCTTTTTCTGCTGCTTTGCTGTTCCATCTTCCCGCAGCACACCGAGCAGGCGGATCACCGTCCTGCAAATGCGCTCCGGCGGGGTCGGCATTGCGATGAAGTAAGCCATCCCAAGCGCTTGCGTGAGCTTGATGACCTCCTCGCTTGTCAATGAAGAAAGAGCGATGAATTTCGTATGCTCCCCCAGCTTCCGCTCGCGACACTGCATCATGAATTCCGCTCCATCTACCCCCGGCATCAGCATATCGACTAACGCGGCATCCGGCTCCTGATTCGCCAAAAAAGCAAGCGCGTCCTCCGCATTGCTGCAAATATCGACAGAAAACCTTCCTTCCTGCGCAAAGTGCTCTGCAAGCGCTTCGCACAGCCTCGGATTATCGTCAACGATCAGCAGATGGTGTTCCATGGTTATCGTTCCCCTCTCGAAAAGCAATGCTGGGCGATTGGCATATCGGGTTTCAAGAGTATTCTATTACATCTATCCAATTTCTGGCAATAGCCACCCCCAATTTATCGACATAATCCGCGCATTAACGACATCATGATTTTTGGGAAAGAATGGCTTTTTCGCAAAACTCTATCTTTTTTTGACGGATTTCCAGATTTGATACGCTCCGCATAGTTATAGACCATACAAACCATCCGTGTTAATCATGGATGCAATTTTCCGCCATCCAGAGTGCGTAAACGCAATAGCCTTTGAGCGGATCGTTGATGAATACATGTGTCACTGCCCCCGCAAGTTTTCCGTTTTGCAGGATCGGGCTGCCGCTCATCCCTTGTACGATGCCCCCGGTTTTCTCGATCAGCGCCGGATCCGTCACGCGGATCACCATGCCCTTTGTGTCCGCAGCATCTTGGGAATAAAGTTTGATGATTTCGCAGTCATAGGCCTTCACGCCGTCTGTATCCACACTCGTCAAAAGCTGCGCCGGCCCTTCCTGGATCTCATCCGGATATGCGAGCGGCACCCCATCCGGATACATTGGGTTTGGCAGCGGCTCATACAGCGTGCCGAATACGCCGTATGCCGTATTGCGTTCGATGCTGCCAAGCCGCTTGCTCAAAACGTTGAATGTGCCGCGGATCTCGCCCGGCGCACCCTGCTCGCCCAGGGCTACGCCGATGATGCTCGCATGGATGATCTCCCCGCTTTTGATGAGAAGCCTTTCCCCCGTATCCGCATCCGTGACCGCATGGCCCAGCGCGCCGTATTGCAGGCTGCTCATCACGTAAAACGACAGCGTACCGATCCCTGCCGTGCTCTCCCGCACCCACATACCGGCACGCGGCACGCCGTCTGTCAGGTCCGTCTCTGGCGTAACGGTGAACGTGAGCGTCTCCCCATTGCGCAAAACCGTTGCCACGAAGGATCCGCCGGCATGCGCTGCACAAAGCTCCGCCATGTGGGCAGCGCCCTCCACCGCAACACCGTCGATGCTGATGAGCACATCGCCCGCACGCAGACCTGCAGCAGCCGCGGGCGAAACGCGGCCCTGCGCCGTATCAATGCTTCCAAGGCCCACGATGAGCACGCCCTTTGTGTACATGCTCACGCCGACTGAATAGCCGCCCGGCATCACGTACACAGTCTCGCGGATATGCACGCTGACCCGCTTCACCGGGAAGCCAAACAGCTTTACGACATAATCACCCGCTTGGAAGCGCTGCGTGTCCCCAAGCGTCTCAGAGAGGCTGCTCCCTACTTCAGCGCCCGTTTCGTCAGCAATGGTAAACGCTCCGCTGATCGCCGAAAGCTGCTCCCAGCCCTTGTTGTCGTCGATATATATGTTGGAGGGAAGATCCCGCACCTCGCGCACTGTTGGGTTTAAGTTCACGAGCAAAAGCACCGCGCAGGCGATGCTTCCGAGGGCCTTTATCATAATACGCAATGCGTTCCGCTTCATGCTCTACCTCAACTAAAAACACTGTAGCCTCTCCGGCTACAGTGTTTATGCTTTGCATGAAGCCCCCGCGCTATACTTGGAGATGCGCGGCAGCAGATTATGCTTTCCGGCGCGTGTTCTTTGCGGCTTCCGCCCTGTCCACCAAGGTTTTTGCATGCTCCAACGCGAGCGGGGAGTCGCTGCTCACATCCATCATCTGGGCGATCCTCCGGTATTTTCCATCAAGATCAAGCAAACGCACCGCCACGTGCGTGGACGCGCCGTCGTCTGTTTTTTCCACAAGATAATGCACATCCGCAAGCGCCGCGATCTGCGGCAAGTGCGTAACGCAGATCACTTGGTGTGCGTCCGCGATGCCCACCATTTTCTCCCCGACCGTACCCGCAATGCGGCCGCTGATGCCGGTGTCGATCTCATCAAAAATCAGCGTGCCGATCCGGTCGTTGTCGGCAAAGATTGCCTTGAATCCCAGCATGATGCGGGAAAGCTCACCGCCGGAGGCCACCTTTGCAAGCGGCTTGAGCGGTTCGCCCGGGTTTGCGCTCAAAAGGAACTCCAGCGCATCCATGCCATTTTCCTGCGGCTCGCCATCCTCGGCCTGCTCCGCAAACGCAACGCGGAACGCCGCCTTCTCCATGCCAAGCGCCCGCAGCTGAGAAAGCACGTCCTCGCTCAGGCGTTTCGCCGCCGCTTCGCGCAGCGCCGTCAGCTGCTGCGCAAGCGTGAAATAACGTTCTTTTGCATCCGCCAGTTTTTCATCAAGCTTTGCGGCGCGCGCATCGGCTTGCAGGAGCGCGTCAAGCTGCCCATGCGCCTCCCGCGCAAAGGAGAGCACGTCCGCGATCGTCCCACCATATTTCCGCTTCAAGTCGGAAAGCGCCTCCAAGCGGAGCTCGATCTGGTTCAGCCGCTCCGGATCAAATTCCAGCGTACCCTTCATGTCGCGCAGTGCATAGCCGACGTCCTCCAGCGCATAATACGCGTCCGCAAGCTTTTGCGCGGTTTCCTCATATTCCTTTGCATACATGGATATGCTCTCCATGCTGTGCCGTGCCACCGCGACCGCGTCTGCCGCACCGCCGCCCTCGCCGTTGAGCGCCTCATGTGCCGTCTCCACGGCGAGCATGATCTTTTCTGCATTTGCAAGCAAGGCCCGTTCAGCATGAAGTGTTTCCTCCTCGTCCGGTGCGATGCCTGCAGTTTCGATCTCATTGATCTGGTAGTTCAGAATGTCGATCTGCCGTTCACGCTCCGCAACGGATCCAAACCCGCTCAGGCGCTCGCGGCGCAGCGCGGCATATTCCGCATAGACTGCATTGAGCGCCGCGCGCACGGGCAGAATTTCCGCATGCGCGTAAGCGTCGAGAAAGCCGATGTGGTTTTCCGGCGCGAGCAGGGATTGGTGTTCGTGTTGGCCGTGGATGTCCACAAGCGTATCTGAAACTGCTTTGAGCATCGCAACGCTCGCAAGCGTTCCGTTGATCCGGCAGAGATTTTTCCCCGCCAAGGTGAGTTCACGCGAAAGGAACAGCGTATCGTCCTCACAGTCGATCCCCTGTTCCTCTAAAACAGCCTTTGTGCCGCCGCAATCCACAATATCAAAAACCGCCTCAACCTTCGTTTTTTGCGCGCCATGGCGGATGAGCTCCCTGCTGGCACGCTCGCCAAGCACGAAGTTCACCGCATCGATGATGATCGATTTTCCCGCGCCCGTTTCGCCGGAAAGCACATTGAACCCCGCGTGGAACGCAACGTCAAGCCGCTCGATGAGAGCAACGTTTTCGATAAAGAGTCTTTGCAGCATTTTTATTGTTTAAGCATTGCGTTGAAGCGCTTCACAAGCTCCGGCACGCTCTTGACGTCCTTGATTGCAACGAAAATGGTGTTATCCCCTGCAAGCGTCCCTGCGACCTCGTTCCAGCGCATAGAATCGATCGCCTCCGCAGCCGCGTTGCCGGTGCCGGAGATCGTCTTGATGATGATGAGGTTGGAGGTGCTTGCGATCGACACCACGGAATTCGAGAAGATGCGGATAAACCGTTCCTTTAAGCCAGCTTCCGCTTTGTCTACCGTGGCGTACTTGTAGCCGCCGTCCTCTGCAAGCACCTTGATGAGGCGCAGTTCCTTGATGTCGCGCGATACGGTTGCCTGCGTTACATTGATCCCACGCTCCTTCAGGCGCATCGCCAAATCGTCCTGCGTCTCGATGTTGAACGTCTCGATCAGATCAAGAATCATCGCATGTCGTGCCGCTTTCATTCAATCATTCCTCCTAAGTTGTATATGTTACGATAACTTGCTGCGGATCAGGGAATAAATGTTCCGCTCCTCAAATTTCACAAAAGCAACGTGCCGCTCCGAACGGTAAACGACGATCTCGTCGTCCCGGCTGATTTCGGCCGTATAGATTCCATCGAGGGAGATATACCCCTCGCTGTTCATGGAAAAACGCATCTGCGCGTCGGCAGGAGCGATGATCGGGCGGAAGGAAAGCGTATGCGGGCAGATCGGCGTGATGATTGCCACGTCCAGTTCCGGTGCGACTACGGGGCCTCCTGCAGAGATGGAATAACCGGTAGATCCCGTCGTGGTGCTGACGATCACGCCGTCGCACATCACGGAGCCTGCCTGCATGCCGTTGATCTCCATGCTGATGTCCACAATCCCGGAAAACGCACGCTTATAAAGTAGAACTTCGTTTAAACAGTAGTGGGCCGCGCCGCCGTTGACGCGGCAGGCGAACATCATCCGCTTTTCCAGCGTAAACGCGCGCTGCGCAAGGCGGGAGAGCGCAGCTTGCAACTGAGCCGGCATGATCTCGCTTAAGAAGCCGACTCTGCCAAGATTGACTCCGAGGATTGGGACGCCAAGTTCGGCCGCCTTGGATGCTGCACGCAAAATAGTCCCATCCCCGCCGAAAGCAAGGATAAAATCCGGGGTATTTTGATCGATCGTCGGGAGAGCATCGGGGAGTAAAGGCAGCAGCGGGGCGTCCACGCAGCAGGAATAGCCCGATGAAAGCGCTTGCGACAGTCCCGTCAAAAGGCCGTCCACAGCACTCTGCTTCTGCGGATTCGTGAAGAAGCCTAAGGTCATTTCCTGCATGTCAATCCCCCATCTGTATAAGTATTATAATATTATGCATATGGTTTTTCAAGAAATATTTTAATATATTTCTGTATGTTTAAACATTTTTGTGCACAGCATGTGCTTCTGAAACAATTTTTTCCACCGTCTCCCGCAACGCAAGCGCTGTATCCGCAGATTCCCCGCGGACCGGCTTTTGCAGTACAAGCAGGAATTCGATGTTGCCCTTTGGGCCGGTGATAGGCGAATAGTCCACCTGCAATACGCAGAATCCTGTTTCCAGTGCGAATTCCGCCGCCCCCAGGAGGACCTCCCTGTGCGTTTCCGGGTCGCGCACCACGCCGTTTTTCCCGACCTTCCCACGCCCCGCTTCAAACTGCGGTTTCACGAGGACGACGGCGTTAGCGCCCGCCCGCAGGCATGTGAATATCTGCGGTAGGATCAGGCGGATCGAGATGAATGAAACGTCCATGGAAGCAAAGTCCGGCTGCTCTGAAAACCATCCCGGCTCCATATAGCGCGCATTGGTGCGCTCCATCACGATGACGCGTGGGTCGCTGCGCAGACGCCAATCCAGCTGGCCGTACCCCACGTCGATCGCATAGACCTTTTTTGCACCGTTTTGCAGCATACAATCCGTAAAGCCGCCCGTGGAAGCGCCGATGTCAAGCGCGACTGCATTCGCAAGGGAAAGGGCATATTTGCGCACAGGCTTGTCCAGTTTCAGCCCGCCGCGGCTCACGAACGGGATCGGGTTTTCCTTTACGGAAAGCGTGCAATCCGGCGGCACGTTGTCGCCCGGTTTTTCCACCCGCACGCCGCCAATGCTGACCGCGCCGCTCATGATAAGCGAACGCGCTTTCTCCCGGCTTTCCGCAAGGCCAAGCTCCACGAGCCTTAAATCTGCGCGTGTCCCCTTCATTGCATCTGCTCCAAACAGTTTAATATCGTTTTGCGGATCGCTTCCGCGCTGATGCCGCAGAGCGCGTCCTGCTCCGCAACGGACGCATGCCTCATGGGCGTTTCTCCAACGCCGCATGTAATCACGCACACCGCGTGCCCGATCCGCGCCTGCACCGCCTCGCCAAAGCCGCCTGTAAGCACGCCATCCTCCAGCGTAATTACCGGCGCGCCATGCGTGGCAATACGCGAGAGCATCGCATCATCCATCGGCTTTATGCTGCGCACGCTGACAATGGCCGCGGGCAGGCCTGAGGCAGCCTCCCGCGCCGGCTCAACCATGCGTCCGCTTGCAAGGAGAACCACATGCGCTCCTTCGAGCGGCAAGATTTCTTCCCATTCACCCGGCTGCACGGGCTGCGCGATGGGGCGTGAGGCCAACGCACCGCGATTATATCGGATTGCAACCGGCCCGTTTTGCATCAGTGCAAGCCGCAGCATCTCGCAAAGCTCCTCCTGGGTAGCCGGGGAAAGCACCATCATCCCGGGCAAAGCGCGTAAAAACGCGATGTCGTACACACCCTGATGTGTTTCGCCATCCTCGCCTACAAGCCCAGCGCGGTCTACCGCAAACACGACAGGGAGCCCTTGCAGGCAGACGTCATGCAAAATCTCATCGTAAGCGCGCTGCAAAAACGTAGAGTAGATCGCAACGACCGGGCGCGCGCCGGCAGCCGCCATGCCCGCGGCCATCGTAACGGCATGTTCCTCTGCGATGCCGACGTCAAAAAAACGCTCCGGAAATTCGGTGGCAAAGCGGTCAAGCCCCGTCCCCTGCGGCATCGCGGCCGTGATAGCGGCAATGCGGGAATCCGCCCGCGCAAGGCCGCACAGGGTCCGCGCGAATACAGACGAATTGCTCTCCCGTTTGCTTCCGTTTACAGCGCCTGTATCCACGTCGAACTTCCCGATTCCATGAAATTTCTCCGGGTTCTGCTCCGCAAGCGTGTACCCCTTTCCCTTCTTGGTCACAGCGTGGATGACCACGGGGCTTTCTAGATGCTTCGCCCGCGCGAACACCTGCGTCAGGGCGTCGATGTCGTGCCCGTCCACAGGACCAAGGTAGGTGAACCCCATCTCCTCAAAAAGCACATTTGGAATGAGAAAGTATTTGATCCGGTTCTTCAGGCGCAGCGCGTCTCCAAACAAGCGGACGCCAACCTTCGGCAACCGCTTTAAGAATTCGGCCGTATTGTGCTTAAAGCGCTGGTAGGAACGGCTCGTCCGCATGCGGCTCAGGTGCCGGTTTACCGCGCCGACGTTGTGGGAGATTGACATATCGTTATCGTTGAGCACGACGATGAGCGGCTGTTTGCTCTGCCCCGCGTCGTTGAGCGCCTCAAAGCAAAGCCCGCCGGTCAGCGCGCCGTCGCCCAGCACAGCGACCACACTGCCTTCCCCGCCCAGCATGCGCTCCGCACGCAGGAGGCCGAGCGCCGCGGAAACGGACGTGCTCGCGTGGCCGGTGCCAAAGACGTCGTGCAGGCTTTCCGAACGTTTCGGAAAGCCGCTGATGCCGTCCTTCTGGCGCAAACGATCAAATTCAGCCGCCCGGCCGGTAAGAATTTTATGCACGTAGGCCTGATGGCCTACATCGAATATAATTTTGTCCGCAGGGGAATCGAACGCGCGGTGCAGGGCAATCGTCAATTCGACGACGCCGAGGTTGGAAGCGAGATGCCCGCCCGTACGCGATACCTTTTCCACAAGAAAGGAGCGTATCTCTTCCGCGAGCTTGGGCAGCTCCTTCTCGTCGATACGCTTAAAGTCCTCTATGGAATGGATCGAATCCAATCGCGGGGTTTTCGTCATTCCGTTCCGCCTTTCCATGCACAAACGCGGATGGTATTATAACACTTTGCCTCTGCGCTTACAAGGGCAAAGGCGCCATAAAATGCATAAAACCATCATGACGCGGAATAATTTGTATTTTTGTGCGGATTCGGACTAAAAGGTTCGCGTCAGCGTCTGCTCCGCAAGTGTGAGGAACCAGGCTGCGCGTTTCCCAAACGGCGCGAGCGCCTCCTTTGCAAGCCGGGCCTCCGCCGCCGCCATGCGCTTTGCTTGCGCAAGGCCGTAGAGCCCCGGATAGGTCAGCTTTTGATGCGCCACGTCCTTGCCGAGCGTTTTCCCCACCTTCGCCGCATCGCCCTCCACATCCAGAAGATCGTCCGTGATCTGGAACAGCACGCCGAAATGCGCGCCGAATTCCCGGAGTGCCGCGAGGCTGTCCGCGTCCGCATTGCCCGCGAGACCGCCCGCGAGTACCGCCGCAGTGATGAGCCCGCCCGTCTTGCGGGCATGGATATAGCTGAGCGTCTCCGCATCCGCGCAGGGGTTCTTTTCGTTGGCAAGGTCGGCCCACTGCCCGGCGACCATGCCGTTCACGCCCGCGCCGTGTGCGATTTCGGCCGCCGCCTCATAATAGCGCGGGGCTGCCGCAACGTGTTTCGGCCCTTCGGAAAGGATCACCTCAAACGCATAGGTCAGAAGTCCGTCGCCCGCAAGGAGCGCGTTTGCCTCGCCGAACGTCTTGTGATTCGACGGCCTGCCCCGCCGGAAGTCATCGTCATCCATGCAGGGCAGGTCGTCATGGATCAGCGAATAGGTATGGATCATCTCCAGCGCACAAGCGAGCGGCAGCGCGGCTTCAAGCGCCCCACCCATCATCTCGCAGGCGAAAAGGCAAAGCATCGGCCGAAGCCGTTTACCGCCCGCAAGCAGGCTGTATTCCATCGCAGCGCGCAGCGGTTCCGGTATGCCCGCGGCCATATATGCCCGCAGTGCAGCTTCAATATGTTCCAAGTTCGTCATTCTTCTGGCTCCTCTTCGGGCTCTGTAGGCGCAACCGCCTCCAGCCTGCCTTCATAGGCTTCGAGCTGCGCAAGACAATCGGCCGAAAGCGCGCGCCCTTCCTCATATAGCTTCATCATCTCGTCCAACGGCAAGTTCCCCGCGGAAAGCGTGGCAACGATCTCCTCCAGCCTCCGCATGGAATCCTCAAAGGTTTGCTTTTTCTTCGCCATGTTTTTTCCGTTCCTTTTTATTTTTGCTCGTGCGTAATCTCGCTCACGGTCGCCCTAGCCGCACCATCCTGGAATACAATTCGGATGGATTCGCCCGGAGAAAGCGCTTCCGCTTTGCCGCAGTACGCGCCGCTTTGCCCCTGCACAAGCGCGAACCCGCGCGCAAGCGTATGCGCTGGGGAAAGCGCCTCCAGCCTGCCGGCGAGCGCCTCATATGCGCGTGCGGCGGAGGCGACGGACGCGCTTGCCGCCGCATCAAGCTGCCGCGCTGCGTCCCGTACCGCATGCTGTGTATCCATAAGCCGATGCCTCGGCTGGGCAAATGCGCTGCTCCGTTCAATAGCCATAATCTGCGCCCTGCGCCGGGCAAGCCTGCCGCGCGCAGCGTCCAGCAGCGTCTCGCGCATCCCTTCAAGGGTAGAAAGCAGCGCGTCGTATTCCGGCACGCAAAGCTCTGCCGCTGCCGACGGCGTCGGCGCGCGCAGATCCGATACGAAATCCGCGATGGTAAAATCCGTCTCATGCCCAACCGCGCTCACGACGGGAATCTCGCTTTCATAAATCGCTTCCGCGACAACTTCCTCGTTAAACGCCCAGAGATCCTCCAGACTTCCGCCGCCACGGCCGACGATCAGCACATCCGCGCGCCCAAGGCGGTTCATCAGGCGGATTCCCTCCGCGATTTCCTGCGCCGCGCCCACGCCCTGAACGGCGGCCGGGCAGAGCAGCAGGTTCATGTTCGGAAACCTGCGCTGCGCGACGCTGATGACGTCGCGCACGGCGGCGCCGCTTTGAGAGGTGACGATTCCGACGCAATGGGGCAGCGCCGGGATGGGCTTCTTATGCGCCTCGTCAAACAATCCGCGCGCCTGCAAGCGCGTTTTGAGCATGAGAAAGCGGCGGTAAAGCTCGCCCTCCCCTTCGTGGCGCACGGACTTCACGTAGAATTGGTACTGCCCATCCCGCGCATACAGCGCGACATGCCCCTGCGCGACAATCTCCATGCCGTCGGAGAACGCGATGCTGCATTGGAGCGCATCCTGGCGGAACATAACGCAGCGCACAAGCGCGCCGCTGTCCTTCAGCGTGAAATAAACATGCCCGGAGCTGTGGCGCTTGAGGCCGCTGACTTCGCCGCGCACAGAAAGCCCCCGCAAAAGCGCGTCCCGCTGCAGCAGACCTGCGACATAGTCGTTTAATTGGGTAACAGTTAAAGTATATCCATCTTGCATTCCGCTTCACCTTTCGCCGGGCGGCCAAGCCGGTCCCTGCACAATAGCGCCGCGCCGACCGCGTTGTCCGAGGAAAGCGTGCTTTCCCCGAAAAAAAGTTCCGCTTCCCGGACCTGCTTTTTGAGCCGTTCCCGAAGGAGTGCGCGTAACAGCGGGCTTGAGGCTACGCCGCCCGCGAGCAGCGCGCGCGTCACGCCTGTTTTCTCCATCGCATGGCCGAGCATCTTCGCAAATGTGCGTGCCATGCAGTCATACGCTGCATAGGCGATCTCCGCATGTTCCGCGCCGCCGTTAATCATCGCCTGCGCGCGGGTCTCCACGCCGGAAAAGGAGCACATGCCGTCCCGCACGGTCGCCGGTAGCTTCGCAAAGCCTGCTTTCGGGGCAAATCCTGCGGCAAGCGTCTCAAGCTGCTTCCCACAAGGGAAGCTAAAACCCATCGCTACGCCGATGCGATCCACAAACTGCCCGGCATGCAGATCCTCCGTGCCGGAGAGAAGCAAGATCCGAAGCGCTTCGTCCACGAGGAACACCTCTGTGGTGCCGCCGGAGATGTGCATCCCCAAAAAAGGCTGCCCCATCAGGCGTTCATTCCCATGCAGCGCAGCGCGCACATGCCCCTCCTGATGCGAAGCCACAAGGAGCGGAACGCGCAGAGCGGCCGCAGCAGTTGCCGCGCACATCTTCCCCGCAAGGAACACCGGCATGTAGGAATCCTCGTTCGGCCTGGGCCGGGCGCTGACGCAAACGCCGCGCACCGCCCTGCCGCCGGCCGCGTCGAGCAACCGCGGTATCAGCGTCTCCAAATTCCGAACATGCTGAAACAGGCCATCGCTTTGGCGAAGGCCCCGTTCCCCCTGCTTAACAGAAAGCACCGTCCTCAAGTCGGAGACGATGCCTTGTTCGTCCACGCAGGCGACGGACGTGGTATAGCAGCTCGTATCCACGCCGACATACGCATCCATTACGCCTGCGCTCCGTTTTCTGCCGCAAGCCGCTTTGCAAGCGTCCCCAGCATGCCGTTGATATAGGCAGAGGAACGCTCGCCGCCAAAGCGCTTTGCGAGTTCCACCGCTTCGTTGATAGATACGCTGCAAGGGATGTCCTTGCGGTACATCATCTCGTAAATTGCAACGCGCAGGATGGAAAGATCCACCCGCGGCATGCGCTCAATGCTCCAGCCGATGGCGAGCTCACCGATCAGAGGATCGATCTCATCTTGGTGCGCTTCAATGCCGGAGAGTACGGCGTCGGAAAAGGCAACGTCCTCCTCCGTGAGCGTTTCCGTGATGCCGGACTTGTCCAGCACAGCCTCATAGGTGTCCTCTCCCCCGAATAAGCGAGCAAACGCGAGCTTCATTGCGACCTCGCGCGCTGTTTTCCTGCTCATATTTTCTTTCGTCCTCCGTGGGTAAGCCCGGCGTCAGCCGTTGTTTTTGTGTTGGAATAATCCCGCGAAAAATTCCTTTACGCGGGTGCGGCCGCCTTCGTCGAGCAGCGTGCCGATAAAATAGGCAACGCCCACGATCGCAAACAGCAGAAGCGTGCGCCAGAAGCCGATCGTGAAAATCAGGATCGCAAACAAAATGCCGCAGCACACGCTCAGGATGCGCCATTTATAAAGCCTGCAAAATGCGAAAAAGTCGTTCATTTCCCGCACCTCACATCACGCGCGGCTGCTTTGCAGGCGCGGGCGCGCTCACGATGAGGACGTCAACATCCCGCACGGTGATGCCGCAATGGGTCTCGATGTACGCCTTGAGCGAATCCTGCAAAGCCTGCGTAAATTCCGGGAGCACCGTTTCGTTTGCGACGGCCAGTTTGAGCCCGACGCTGACGGTTCCGCTTTCCACGGCCGCCACGCTGCTCTCGCATTCCTTCACCTTTGGGTTCGCCTTGCAATGGCGCTGCACCATACTGTCGATGGCTGCAAGGGCAATGAAGGCGGAGCCATTATCGCTGGCAAGGATGAGCGCGGAGGTTGGCTTCGGCGCAGCCGCGGGCTGTGGCGCCTTCCGGTTCCCCATGGCGATGAACAGCCGAAAGGCAACGATCAGAAGCACAAGGCCGATGCCGCCCATAATGAGTTGGTTTTCGATCATGCCGTTTGTAACGATGCCTACAACACGCGAAATCATATCCGCCGTGAGGAAGGACATTGCAATTCCGATGCAAAGCGCCGAAAGCGCGATCACCAAAAGCAACACAACAACAAGCAGGAGCTTGTCTATCCACCTGAATTTCATGACGCGATTCTCCTTTGGTGTTTCAGGCGCCGCCGGAAAGCCGACGGCGCTTTCAAGCATTGCCGCTTATTCAGCAGGCTGGATTTCGGCCGGTTTTGCTTTGGGTTCCGGCTTGTCGAAGCTGATGGATTGCACGAATACGTTCACCTGCACGACGCGAAGGCCCGTCATGGTCTCGATTGCGTTTTTGATGCCGGTCTGGATTTTGCCGCAAACCTCGTGGAGCTTGAAGCCATAGCGGATGATTACGCTCAGATCCACGGCGACTTCTTCTTCGCCAACCTCGACCTTAATTCCCTTTGTCATGCTCTTTTTCGCGTTCAGCATACCGGTAATGCCTTCGACGACGCCGCCGGCCATACCCACCACGCCTTCAACTTCCGCAGCCGCAAAACTTGCGATGGTTGCAATCACATCAGGCGCAAAGATAATTTTCCCGCCTTGGGTCGCGTTTACTTCAGTGGTGATCTCGTTATCCGGAGTCATGTGCACTACCTCCTTTTGAATTTGGAAATATTATAACAGATTTTTTTGTTTGTGCATAGCGCCGATACATCAAAGCACCCAAGTTCACAGAAGATTTTCTTTTCCGCCGTCATTGTGCGCCTGGAATCACCTTTACATTTTCCGCAGGCTCGCCAGTTTCGCTGCGCACGATGTCGAGAATCTGGGCAGCCTGCTCCTCGCTGAGCGTTTCGCAGTCCACGATCACGTTTACCGACCCGCCATGGAAGGTGACGGCAGCGTCTGCAAAGCCCTTCGCGCGGATCAGGCTTTCTATCGTGAACTCCGCTTCCATGTTATTCACAAGCGCAAGTTTTTGTGCCTGGGCGTCGGCAAGCGTTTCCGCATCCGAGGTCGAGGTGGCAATGATCTCATCCAGATAGCCGATCTCGAGCTCGCGCACGCTCTCGCGCTCCGTCCGGAACGCTTCAAAGTAATCCTCGCCCGCAGTGGAGGCTGGGAGCGTACCGCCACCCTCGCCGTTCATGCTTTCGATCTGAAGCTTTTCCCCATGCTGCACTCTGTCCCCGGCGTCCGCTTCCCGTCCGGCATTGAGCGAACAATTCCAATATACCACGCCCGCAAGCAAAAGTGCGAGAGCGCCGATCAGGACATACTTTTGTTTTTTTTCATCGAATTTCATGCTTATTCCCCCTTTTCAATCGTTTTCATTTCAAATACCTCGATGCAGGAAAGCTCGACTCCGAGTACCGTCCGCACCGCGTTCTGCAAATTCATCCGTACAGCGATGTCCGCCGCGCCTTCCGCAATGACGATAACACCGCGTACAACGGGCTGCTTTTCCGTAAGCACGATCGCCTCGTTCCCGCCGCTTTGGGATACCGTGGCCGGCCGCGAGGATTCCGTGCGGTTTTCCGTGATGGATTCCGAACCCGCACCCGAACTTTGCGTGACGCCGGTCTGCGTGTCCGTGCTCATCGCTGGGACGATCTGCGCGCCCGTATCGTAGGTGATCATCACCTCGACCTCGCCCGCGCCTCGGATGCAGGAAAGCACGCTTTTAAGGCGTTCCTCCGTTTCACGCTCGCTGGAATAAATCGTGTCCGCCACGTTTGCCGCGGCAGGTTCAACGTTTCCGCCTTTCGGGACCGTTGTCGCGGCGTAGATGAGTACGCCCAGGAGCACCAGCGCGCTGTAAACGCAAAGCTCAAAGCGTTTGTCCTTCTTCATGCGCTCCGCAAGCTTTGCAAACAGCTTGTTGAGCGCAAGTCCGCCTTGTTTCGCCATCGCTACACCTCCTTTCCCCCAAGACCTACCGGGCCTTGAGCAGCTGTAAAACCGGCTCCACCGCATACAGCAGCAGGATCAGCGACAGCGCGCGCTTTGCGCTCGCACGCATCGCACCGCGCGGCAGCAGTGCTTCCCCGGTAAAGCCGACCACCGCGAGCGCCGCGAGCCGCTCCATAAAGGAATAGATCCAATCCATCGGAATTCCTCCTACCCTGCGTTTCCCGCCGCCACCACGAGCCCGGCCGTGATGATGAACATCAGCGCAACAGCCGTTACCACGGCAAACAGGTTGTTGTAGACATCTGAAAGATCGCCCAGCAGCTTTGGAATGCGTCCATCTCCGCCAAGCGGCGCACAGAGCGCCGCTACCCCCTTGCACGCAAGCCCCGCGCAGGCAATCTGCAAAAGCGGGGAGAGCGCCACGCCGACAATGATGAGCATCGCAGCCGCGCCCACAGCGTTTTTGATGAGCGCCGCACTCCCAAGCACCGTTTCGAGCGTACCGGAAGCGGCACTGCCGACGATCGGCACGCTCTTATCGAGCGTATACTTTGCCGCACGCAAAGCAAGGCTATCCGCGCCGCCCATGCTCAGGCCCTGTAACGCCACGATCCCGAAATAAATCGTAAACACCGCGCCCGTAAGCCATTTCACAGCGGATTTGATAAATTTGTGCAGCTGCGTTAGCCCCATCCGCTGCGTGAGGCCGCCGACGATCACCGCCGCGCCGCCCGCCACCGTAAGCGGCAGGATGACGGTCTTGAACACGCCGGCGATGGTGGTGCTCAAAAACGCCATCGTTGGCTGTACTGCGCCGCTGAGCGTTACGCTGCCCACTGCTGCGAGCGCGAAGGAAAGCACCGGCGTCGCAATCTCCATAAAAGCGCAGAGCGCCTCGATCGCCGCGCGCGCCACAGCAACCTGCTGCATCAGCGCATAGGATACTGTCGCCGCGCTCATCCCGAAGCAGAGGATACTCACCGTTTCGCCAATCCCCTCCCGGCCGCCGCAGAGGATCTCCGCTACGCAGGAGATGAGCGCCACGCCGATTAGCGATGCATATGCCCCCATGCTCTCCCGCAGCGCATACAGGGCCGCGTTTCCAAGCGCTGCGAGGATGTTCTCGTATGAGAGCCCTTCCCCGGCCGCGATGCGCTCCACGATCGCCGTGAGGTCTGCGCCATCCCAGATTGAGCGAACACTTTCCGGCAGGCTTTGGTAATACGCTTCCCATGCACCGAGGTCATATGCCGCCAGCTGGTCCGCGCTTTCCTGCGGGAGTTCTTCCGCATGGGCGGCAGCGGGCAGGAGCGCGCAGAGCAGCCCGATCAGCAGCAACGCGATCCTACGCTGCCGCATGGGTGGAGAGGATGCTGCTGACCAGCTCCAGGATCGCTGCGAGCACCGGCAGGCACAGGGCGAGGATCAGCACGCGCCCGGCCAGCTCTACCTTGCCCGCGACGGCGCCCTCACCCGCATCCCGGCAAAGATCTGCTGCAAATTGCGCCAGATACGCTACGCCAATCACCTTGAGCATCACCTTCAGGTATCCTGTATCGATTTGAAAGCGCCCGAGCACATCCCCGAGAAAGCCGGACATAGCCGCAAGCTCGTCAAGCGTCAGCACGAGGATCAGCACGCCTGCCGCAACAGCGATCTGCAGCCCAAGCTCCGGCCGGTAGGCGCGCAGCACCAGGGAAGTCGCTACCGCCACAAGCGCTACGCCTACGACCTTAAAGACCGTCATGCCATCTCCTCCTCTATCAAATCAATATAGCTGAAAGATCTGCTTCACACTGTCAAACAGCGTCCCGATGAGGTCAATCACCATCATCAGCGTGATGACAAGCCCCGCGAGTGCCGCGAGCATCGCCATGTCATCGCGTCCGGTCTGCTTGAGCAGCTGGCAAATAATTGCGATCAGGATGCCGATGCCTGCGATTTTGAATACGATTTCAATCCCCATCTTTTTCCCTCATATCACAAGGAGCGCAAGCGCAAGGCCGGAAAGCACGCCGAGCGATTCATACAGCTTCCCTTTTTTCGCAAGCTCCGCGTCGAGCGCCGCAATGCGCTCCGAAAGTCGCTTGCAGGCGAGCGCCGCGTTCGCGCTCTGCGCTGCGAGCCCGATCCCGCCGAGCCCCTGGCCGAACTCCGCGAGGATGGCCGTTTCCTCCGCGCTGAGCAGTTCGAAACCGTTGCGCGCCTCCGCCGCCTCCGCAAGCGCCGCCCGCCAAAGCTCCGCCACAGGCGCTTCCCCGCCGAGCTTGCCGGAAAAGATTTCCCAGAACGCTTCGGTGCGCGGTTCGAATTGCGCCAGCAGCGCTGCAAGCGGGGCGGGGCGCAGCCCCATCCGCTCCGCAAGGCGGCGGATATCCGCATCCATAGCCGTAAGCGTCTGTTTGCGCGCCCGGAGCGCACCGGCCTTCCCGTTGCCCAAGAACACGCAAACGCAGAACAGAGCGACCGCAAGCAACGCGCTCATATCGTGATCCCTCCGCAGGGCAACGCCCCCCCGCAGGGATACGCGCGGAGGCTGAGCTCTCTTCCGCGCCTTGCAAGCAGCAGCGCCTGGTGGAAGCAGCCGTTTTGCAGCAGTGGCGCGAGGTATGGTTTGCGCGCCGCGTCTGCAATGCTCCCCGCATGTGCGGATGCGATCACACATATGCCGCCAGCGGACGCCCGGCACACCGCCTCCGCGTCGGCGGCGCTCCCGATCTCATCCGTCACGATGATTTCCGGCGACATGCTCCGGAGCATCCGCTCCATCGCTTCTGCCTTTGGGCATCCGTCCATCACGTCCGTGCGGAGGCCGACATCCATCAGCGGCACACCGCCGTTCGCGCCCGCGAGCTCACCGCGTTCGTCCGCGATCGCCACCTTGAACCCCCGCCGCCCGGCATTCCCATCCGAAAGCAGGCGCGCCGTATCACGCAGGAGCGTGGTCTTGCCCGCGCCGGGCGGCGAAAGCAAAAGCGTCGGCACGGGCAGCCCGGCTCGGTCGAGCAACAGCGGAAGCGCCGCTTCCGCACAGCCTTTATGTTCCCGCGCGATGCGCAGGCTGAAGGAAGCGATCTGCGCCATGTGTGAAATTTTTCCGTCCGAAAGCGCAACGCGGCCGGAAACGCCGATGCGGCAGCCGCCGCGCAGCGTCAGGAATCCTTCCCGGAGCTCCGCTTCCCGCGCATAGGCGGAATGCTCGCACAGGCTTTCCAAAAGGAGGGCGCAAAAGCACTCGTCCGCGATAAGTGAGAGCATCCGTTCCCGTTGCGCATACAAAAGCTGCACCGGCCGCCCCGCGCGCACGCGGATTTCCTCCAGCCCATCCGTGCCCGCATCCAGCACAGCCGTGCGCAGGCGCGTAGGCAAAACGCGCAAAAGCTCTTTGATCGGCCTGTTCCCGTTTTCTTCCATCGCTGCCTGTCCTCCCATTTTGTTCTATGATATGTACAGGCTTGCCCAAACAGAACCGAAAGAGCTTTTGCACGCGGTGCGAATTATGAAGTTGTATAATCTTGGAAGCTTAAAGCTGAGCCGCTCTGCGGAAAGCGCTTATGCCGGCCTGCGCCTTGCGCGCAGCGACGCGCGGAGCAGCATGCTGCAAAACACCAGCGCGCAAAGGACGGCCTGGGCGTTGCGAAGCGCGACAGCGCCAAGGTTTACGGCGGCGTAATCCGCCTGCAATAGCTCCACAAGCGCGGCCGCGAGCATCCAGCCGAGCGGGAGCAGCGCCGCAACGAAGAGCGCGCGCCACGTGGACGCTTCCTGCGGATTTTGCCGGCGGCAGTCCACGGCCTGGATCAAAAAATACGCAGGGAAAAAGAGGGCGGCCGCATTGCAGCGGAACTCCGCCAGCGGCACGATGGAAAACCGGCCGAGCAGCAAAAGAACCGCCCCCGCATAAGCGAGCGCAAACGGGCGGATAAAAAGGCGCGCGCAGGCGCGGCAGAGCGTACCGCTCGCGGCGGCGATGATTGCGCACGCGCAAAGGCTCTCATATATCTGCATTACAAACACCACCTTTGGGCTAGTTTTACAAAACAAAAGCCCCATCGATCATGCCTACAGCATGCCCCGATGGGGTGAAAGCTACGCAAAGCAAATTTATACAAGTTTGATAAAACCCGCCATATCGCCTGTTTTCCCGCGCACGCGGCGGTGGGAGAACAGCAGCTCCGGCATTTCATACGTGCAGGCATGCATCAGGGTGATGTGCTCCGGCAAAAGGCCCGCTTCCAAAAGCTGCACCGCCGCGGGGATTTCCAGATCGAGCTGGCGCTTCCCCAGCTTGCCGGGAACGCTGCACGCGAGGCCAAATTCCGCTTCAAACCGCGTGGCAAGCGCTTCGTCCACCTCATAGCACCCTCGGCAGATGCACGGCCCGTTTGAGGCGATGATGTCCTCCGGGTCGCTGCCATATTCCCGACGCATTGCAGCGACGAGATTTTTGCCGATGCGGCCGAGCATTCCCTTCCAGCCCGCGTGCGCGATGCCCACGGCCCGGCGCACGGGGTCATAAAGAAAAAACGCGCCGCAATCCGCATGGGAGGAAATGAGCGTCACCTCCGGGTCGTTCGTCACAAGCCCGTCGCAGGGCGGCAGCGCCGCACGCGCGAATCCACGCCCACAGTCCGCCCGGGATACCACGGCCACGTTCGCGCCGTGTTCGAATTCGATGATGCAGAGCGAATCATATGCAAGGCCCGCGGCAGCGCAGAATATCTCAAAATTGCGGCGCACGTTTTCCGGCGTATCCCGCGGCTCTGTTTTCCCAAAAGCGAGGTTGAGCGTGTCAAACGGCGGCGCGCTTACGCCGCCCTTGCGCGCTGTGAAACCGTGTACGAGCCCGGGCATGCCAGCAAGCGACGCCGCCTGGAAAAAGCCTACGCCGTCCGTTTCCCCATATTCGTAGCCGTGCCGCATCCGCGCCCAAAGCGCTTCGTATTCCGCTTGCCGCACTCAGGATTCCTCCAAAAGAAGCTTGAGTTCTTCCATAAACGTGTTAATGTCCTTGAACTGGCGGTATACAGAAGCAAAGCGCACGTAGGAAACCTCGTCAAGCCGCTTAAGGCCTTTCATCACGAGCTCGCCGATATATTTGCTTGTGACCTCCTGCTCCAGTGTGTTGAACACCTCGCGGACGACCTCGTCTACAAGCTTGTCCTGATCCGCCGCGGAAACAGGCCGTTTTTCGCAGGATTTTCGGATGCCCGCCAGGATCTTTGTGCTGTCGAACGCCTCCCTGCGACCGTCCTTCTTCACCACCATGATCGGGATCTCTTCAATTTTTTCATACGTGGTGAACCGTTTCCCGCAGGAAATGCACTCCCGCCTGCGGCGGATGCTGGTTCCATCGTCCGTTGGACGCGAATCCACAACTTTGCTTTCCGTGCCGAGGCAATACCGACATTTCATTCCCGCAACCTCCATGTAGATTTTTTGGTATTATACCACAACATGTAGTGTATATCCATCCCTACATGACGAAGCATGGCCGGTTTTAGAGCACAATATCTACCAAAATCACATCATCCCCGATCTTCGTGATCTTGTTATATGGAATCACGAGTTCCTCATCGCTGCGCAGAAGTCCCCAAAGGCGCGGCGGCCCGGGCACAATGATCGCATAGACTGCGCCGGAGCAGGCGTCCATCTCCAGATCGCAGATGCAGCCAAGCCTCGCGCCGTCGCATAGATTAATGACCTCCTTTCGCTTGAGGTCGCAAAAATTGATGGTAGCCACGCGCGTTTCCCCTCTCAGGTATCTCATATTCTATCGTATGGGCATCCAAAACGAAAAAGACCCGGTTTTCACCGGGTCGTAAGAGCTTGTTCCTGTTTCAAAGTATTCCAACAGCGTTCAGCACGATTGCTTGGATCAGTTCAGGTTTGCCATGAGAATCAATACTTGCGCTTTCTGGCAGCTTCCGCCTTCTTCTTGCGCTTTACGCTGGGCTTCTCATAGTGCTCGCGCCTGCGGACCTCAGCAAGGACGCCGGAGCGTGCGCATTTCCGTTTAAACCGTTTAAGAGCACTTTCCAGGGACTCGTTTTCGCCTACACGAATTTCCATCATTTTCCCTCCCCTCTTACCGCAACATAGCACACCGTGCCGTTGCCATCGCATAAGGACTACCGAAACACAAAGCAATTATACGGTAAGCGCGTGACAAAGTCAACATAATTTACCGCAGTTTTTTCTAACCGGGCGGCCACCCGAGTTCCCGCGCGCCCAGCAAATGCATATGCAGATGCCCGACCGTCTGCCCGCCGTCCTTGCCGGTATTGATGACGAGGCGGAATCCGGTTTCGCTGATGCCAAGCTGCTTTGCAGCCTCCCGCGCCGCGGCGAACATGCGGGCGAGCAGCGCATCGTCGTCAAGCCGCATCACGTTGTCGTAATGCTTTTTGGGGATGACGAGCACATGCTCCGGCGCGGCGGGCGAAATATCCCGGAAAACGAGCACCGCGTCATCCTCATATACCTTCGCGGATGGGATTTCGCCGTTTGCGATTTTGCAGAACAGGCAGTTTTCCATTCTGAGTCCTCCTTATTGTTGTAAAACCTTATAATCTTGCTTCCTCATGCTTCGCTTTCGATGATCGTCCCACGCAGCGCGCCGTCTTTCGAAGAAAGGATGCGCACGCGCGCGAAGCGGTTGCAAAACGTGTCGTCCGCCGCCGGCGCAAGCACGCGCAGGTATGTCCCCGTATGCCCGGCGAGGCATTCCCCTTCGCGTTCCTCAAAAAGCACCTCCTGTTCCGTCCCCACGAAACGGACAGCATATGCTTCCGCAAGTTCCGCCGCAAGCGCGCCGAGGCGTGCGGCCCGCTCCGCCTTTGCCGCGCGGGAAAGCTGGCCCGGCATCTCCGCGGCCTTCGTCCCCTCCCGCCGTGAATAGGGGAACACGTGAATGCGCGCGAGCGAAACGGAGCGTGCAAAGGCGAGCGTCTCTTGAAACTCGGCTTCCGTTTCACCTGGGAAGCCGACGATAATATCCGTCGTGATCGCACATTCCGGCATGGCGGCGCGCAGGCGGCGCACGCAGTCCGCGTATTCCTCCGGCGTATAGCGCCGCCGCATGCGCCGCAGCACGCCGGCGCTCCCGCTTTGCAGCGAAAGGTGGAACTGGCGGCACACCTTCGGGTTTTCCGCAAGCGCGCGCACGAACGCATCCGAAAGCAGCTGCGGCTCCAGCGAGCCGAGGCGGATGCGCCGGATCTCCGGGATCCCGTCCGCCTGCGCGATTGCGTCGAGCAGCGTGGGTGCTTCGGGAAGATCCTTCCCATAGGACATGAGGTGGATGCCTGTGAGCACGACTTCCCGGTAGCCCGCCGCCGCAAGTTTCTGAAGCTCAGCGCGCACCTCCGCGACTGGCCGGCTGCGGATCGGGCCGCGGGCGTAGGGGATGATGCAATAGGTGCAAAAGCGGTCGCATCCTTCCTGGATCTTCAGGTGTGCGCGCGTCCGCCCCTCGTGGGAGGCGGTAAGCGGTTCAAACGCGCGCTCTGTGCGGATGTCCGAAACAGCGGCTGTCTTGTCCCCAGAAAGCCCTTCCACAAGCTCCACCACCCGCGCACGGTCCTTCGTGCCGATCACGAGGCTTACGCCCGGCAGCGCAAGCACTTCCTCCGGTGCGCGCTGGGAATAGCATCCCGCGACGACGATCTTCGCTGCTGGGGCAAGCGCATGCGCACGGGAAATCATCTGGCGGGACTTTTTGTCCCCCGTCTGCGTCACCGTACAGGTGTTGACCACGTAAACGTCCGCAGGTTCGCTGAAATCCACGGTTTCATAGCCCGCATGTTCAAACAGCTCCCGCATCGCTTCCGTATCGTATTGGTTTACCTTGCACCCAAGCGTGCAAAAGGCTGCCTTCATCCCGTTCCCCTCACAGTTCCAATTCATAAAGCGACATTGCGAGTGCCGCCATCCCCGCCGTCTCCGTACGCAGGATGCGCGGCCCAAGCGAGACGGAGACAGCGCCACACTCACACAGCAAAGCCGCCTCCTCCGGCGCAAAGCCGCCTTCCGGGCCAACGACAAGCGCCAGACTCTCCGGCGCGCCGGCGCTACGCAGCGCCGCCTTGAGCGTCGTTCCCTGTTCCTCCTCATAAGCGAGCAGCACGAGGCCGTATTGTGAAAAATCCACCGCTGGGAGCTGCGCAAGTCCGCACACCTCCGGGATGATCCCGCGCCTGGACTGTTTTGCCGCCTCATAGGCCACGCGCACATAGCGCGGCCGCTTTTTCTCGAATTCCCGCTCCGATAGCTTCACGACGCTGCGTGCCGCCGCGAACGGCACAACACGCGAAACGCCAAGCTCCACGCATTTTTGGATGATCGTCTCAAGTTTTCCCGCCTTCGGCAGCCCCTGGTACAGCGTCACCGCACAGCGCGGCTCCGTTACGCTCTGCGCGCTGGAAAGCACGCGAAGCGTAACGCGCTCCTTTTCCACGCATTCGATCCGGGCCGTATATTCCGTCTTCCGGCCGTCGCAAAGCGCGACTTCGTCCCCAGGACCCAGGCGCAGCACCTTGGCGATGTGCTGCACGTCCTCGCCTTCCATGAAAGCAACGCCGCCCACAACTGCCTCCGGCGCGATAAAAAAGCGGTGCATGCCCTACCCCTTCCGCGCGAGGATGGCGCACCATTCCTCGTTGATCTTTACGTCCAGAATCGTCAGGCCGCTTGCGGCGATAGCTGCCTTCACCTCGTCCAGGCGCTCGCGGATGATGCCGGAGGTGATGAATACGCCGCCTTCCCGCAGAAGCGGCGGCACGATGGGGAGCAGCGCGACGATGACCGAAGCCACGATGTTCGCCGTGACAACCTCATATTTCCGCGTGGCAAGCTCCGCACGCAGGGCGGCGTCCGTCAGCACATCCCCAATACGCACCTCGTAGCGGTCGCGGCCAACGCCGTTGAGCGCGGCGTTCTCATAAGCGATTTTTTCCGCGATGGGGTCAATGTCCACCGCGAGCGCGTTCTTTGCGCCGAGCAGCACGCCCGCGATGGAAAGGATGCCGCTGCCGCAGCCGAGATCGAGCAGCGCGTCCCCCTCCTTCACGGTTTTTTCCAGGTATTCCAGGCACATGCGCGTAGTGTGGTGCGAGCCAGTTCCAAACGCCATGCCCGGGTCAAGCGAAAGTACGGTGCGGCCTTCCGCGTCCGAGAGCGATTCCCACGAGGGGCGCACGAGCAGCCGTTCTCCGATCTTGATGGGCTTATAATACACCTTCCAGTTGTTCGCCCAATCCTCCTCATCGGCCGTGCGGACGACAAACCGGAGGCTGCCCAGGTCGATGCCAACGTCCATCCCGCGCAGCTCTTCGAACGACGCCTCCGCTAGGTGGACAAGTTCCATGTTCTCCCCCGCGTCCGCAAGGTAAGCCTTCACGCAAGGCTCCTCCCCGGCGGCGAGCTCGTCCGTATCCGCGTAATCCCAGTATTTTGCCGTTTCCTTTAGGAAAGCCTCTATGCTCTCCTTGCCCTGCTCGATCACCACCTGCTGGATGCCGAGCATATCGAAGCGGGCCGCAACCGCATCAAGCCCCTGCTCCGTGGTAAATACCGTCATTTCGATCCATTTCATGTATGAAGCCTCGTTCTTTGCAGTATCGCTTATTAATATAGAACATTTTGGGCGCGCGCGCAACAAAAAACATGCCGCACGCAGTCTTGCTAAAATTCATGCTATTAAAGTAACTTTTCTTGTTTTACTGCATTTTCTTACGTTCTATAGCCACATGCGCTATCATGGAAAAGCGCACCGCGCTCCATGCAGCGTCTGAAACCTGACTGGTAGAACGCAGTTTAATTTTTCTTTTCATAGCCCAACTCGTTTCCCTGTTCTGGGCTGCATTGCATTCCACAATGTGCTTTCAGCCCGCATGTGCGCTATACGGGCTTCGTTTGCGGTGCAATACGCAATGCGGTATAATAATTTAGAAAAACGCGAAAGGGAGAACCTGTATGGGCGACTGGTTTACGGTGGAGCAGATTGATGCGGACACATTTGCCATCAGCGAATATGGTCATTGGGAACAAACGCATGCCTATCTACTCTCAGGGAGACGCAGTGCGCTTTTGATCGACACGGGGCTTGGCGTGGCTAACATCGGCGCGGTGGTCCGTGCCTTGTCCCCGCTTCCGGTGCTGGCTGCCACCACGCATGTGCACTGGGATCACTTTGGCGGACACGCCCACTTTTCCGATATTGCAGTGTTTGAGCAAGAAGCACCGTGGCTCTCCGGCGCGTTCCCGCTCCCGCCTGCTGTGGTCCGTCAGAACCTGCTGCGCGTCCCCTGCGTGTTTCCGTCGGACTTTGACCCAGACACATACGCGGTTTATCAGGGCGGAGCGACGAGGTTTCTGCATGACGGCGAGCTGCTCGATCTTGGCAACCGCCGCCTGCACGTGCTCCATACGCCCGGCCACTCGCCCGGCCACGTTTGTTTTTACGAGCCGGAGCGCGGCTATCTCTTTTCCGAAGACCTGATCTACGCCGGGTGCCTGGACGCATTTTACCCCACAACGGATCCGCTCGCCTTTTTCCGCTCTGTGGAAAAAGTTGCGTCGCTCCCGCTCTGGCGGGTGCTGCCTGGCCACTTCCGCCTGGACGTTCCAACCAGCCTCGTTTCCGAGATTTGCCGCGGCTTTGCGCAACTGCACGCAGGCGGCAAGCTGAAGCAGGGCGCGGGTATATTCCCGTTTTCCAATTTCCAAATCCACGTTTAGGAGGATTTCTCATGTTAAGCGGCCAGCGCGATAGCGCGCAACAGGGTTTTCAGCGGCTTGCCGCCCTTAATCCGTCCCGTTTTTCTCCGGGCTTTCATCCAGCGCAGGGAGCTGCTGCGCATGCCGGCGATTGCCTGTTCCGCCTTGGCACAACCCCGGAGTCGTCAGGAGCTGGGCTATGACGCTGCAATACCTGCAAAGCCTGCTCTTGGGCATCAACGAAGTCCGCGTAACCGGCGGAAGCTTCAGCCATTCGGGAACAGTCTGCCATGCGCTTGGCCTTTTGCGCCGGCGGAACACAGTGGATCTTGTGTTTCTTCAATACAGTGAGGCATATGCGCAGCGGCGGGAAGAAGATGAGATTGCCCAGCTCAATGGGCTCGATCCCCGCCGCCCTGCCGCCACCAACCGCGCCGCTCTGCGCGAGGAACGTGCGCCGAGCTTTCCGAATGCGTTGGATGGCGTGCATAAGGTTTTCCTCGGCGATACGCCCTTCGACGTAAATACAGGGGAAACTAGCGTGCTTTGCACTCAGGGCTGGGATAATCTGACCATTATTTCCGCTTTTTTGCGCGGCGGCTGGCAGCCCGGTGCGCTGCAGGAGGTCCCTTATGAGGCCATGTTTCTCACCAAGCTGGAGCTCTCCGGCAGCTACGATACGCTTGCACAGCTCCCCGCCGATCTTCCGCTGCGCATCGCCGCGCGGCCAACGCCTGTCACACGTTTTGTAGAAAAAGCCACGCCGCTTTCCGTCGGCGCACGGTATGGTGCAAAGCGGGTGTTCCGGGAAGAAGGCTCCTCTCAGGAACACTGGTACTGCATCAACCGTGTTTATCTTATGGACATGTGGGCGGAAAGTGCACGGATTTTCCAGGATCCGCGCCTTACTGCGAATTTTACTCCAGAGGAACTGCGGAAGAAACGGATGGATTATGAGGAGATCCTCGCGCGTAATTGCCCAAAGGGAACCTGCTACCCCGTCGTCAAATATGAAAGTGAGGATGGGATCTCGCTGGAGTTTTACCTGAGAGAGCATTTGGATGCGCAGCCCATCCCTGCCTCAGATGCATTCATGATCCTGGTAAAACCTGAAAAGAAAACCGGCAGGAACGGCCTCCCGCTCAAAGCCGCTTTGATTCAAACGCCTGTTCCCAAGGGAACCAGGCATCTGGATGCGGAGCTGTTTTCCTTCATTCAGGCGCCTGCTCTACTGGAATTCACGCTGGCCTGACGCACAAAGCGGCGGCTTCCCGCATGGGAAGCCGCCGCTTCTTTCCAGCCTTGCCGCAGATTGTTATCCCTTCTTTTCCCTTCGTTTTTCAAATATGCTGTGCTTGACCGGCTTCGAATCCGCCACCTTATCACCCAGGGATTCCGCCAGCTTGCGCATCAGTTCCTTCTGCTCCTCGTTGAGCTTTTTCGGGATCTGGACGTTTGCGCGCACGAGCATATCCCCCTTGCCGGAAGCGTTGAGGCGCGTTACGCCCTGCTCGCGCAGGCGGAAGGTCGTGCCGGGCTGCGTTCCCTCCGGCACGGTATATTTCACCGTACCAGTAAGCGTCGGCACCTGAATCTCGCCGCCAAGCGCTGCAACCGTGACCGGGATGTTCATTTCAAGGTAAAGGTCATATCCCTTGCGCGTGAACAGCTTGTGCGGCCGTACGCTAATGACAACATAAAGATCCCCGTTCGGGCCGCCGCGGAAACCCGCCTCGCCCTCGCCGCGCAGGGTAAGCGTCTGCCCGTTGTCAATGCCAGCCGGGATGTTCACCACAATGCGGTTGGATTTGTTGACGCGCCCTCTGCCGCGGCAGTCTGTGCAAGGCTCCTTGATGATCTTGCCCGTGCCGCCGCAGGTGTCGCACGTACGCACGGTTGCGAACGAGCCAAACGGCGTGTTCTGCTGCACGCGGACCTGGCCGCTGCCGCCGCAGGTTGTGCACTTCACCGGCTGCGTGCCCGGCTTCGCACCCGTGCCGCCGCAGGTTTTGCAGGTCTCCTCTCGCGGGATCAGGATCTCCTTGCGCGCGCCAAACGCCGCCTCCTCAAACGTAATGGTGAGGTTATATTTTAAATCATTGCCCGCAATGGGGCCGTTGCGGTGAGCCGAGGTTCCCCCAAATCCGCCGAAGCCGCCAAACACGGAGCTAAAAATATCCGAAAAATCGCCGAAGCCGGCGCCGCTGTAAGCTCCGCCCGCGCCGCCGCCGGCCGTAGGGTCGAACGCAGCATGGCCGAACTGGTCATACTGGGCGCGCTTTGTGCTGTCGGAAAGCACCTCGTACGCCTCGTTGATTTCCTTGAATTTGGCTTCGGCCGCTTTGTCGCCCGGGTGCAGGTCCGGGTGATACTGCTTTGCCGCTTTGCGAAAGGCGCTTTTGATCTCGCTGTCGGAGGCGTCCTTGTTTACGCCAAGCACCTCGTAATAATCTGCCTTTGCCAATTCCCCAACGCTCCTTTCTTCGTCCCGCAACGTGACCCAGATGTTCATGCCACATTGCTGCGACTACCCCGCAAGAGCCAAGGCATCGCTGCCCCGGCTCTTGAACGGGATCTTTCTTATTCGGTTTTAGGCATTAAAAGCCTTCTCGTTTATTTTTTATCGTCGTCTACGACCTCGTACTCCGCGTCCACAACGGTGTCGTCCGCCTGCGCGCCGTTGTTCGTCGCATTCGGGTCAAAGCCTGCGCCGCCGTTTGCCGCGGCTTCCTGCTGCGCCTGCTGGTAGATCTTGCCAAACACCTCGTAGGAAACCTCAGTCAGCTTCTCGCTCGCCGCCTTGATCGCCGCGGTATCGGTGCCCTTCAATGCCTCCTGCACGGCCTTGACCTCTGCTTCCACCTTTGCCTTATCGTCTGCGGAGAGCTTATCGCCGAGCTCCTTGAGCGTCTTTTCGGTGGAATATACCATGCTGTCCGCATGGTTGCGGATCTCGACTTCTTCCTTGCGCGCTTTGTCCTCGTTGGCGAACTGCTCCGCCTCACGCACAGCCTTCTTGATCTCGTCCTCGCTCAGGTTTGTGGATGCGGTGATGGTCACCTTCTGCTCGTTTCCGGTGCCAAGGTCCTTCGCAGAAACATGCACGATGCCGTTCGCGTCAATGTCGAAGCTGACCTCGATCTGCGGCACGCCGCGCGGCGCGGGTGCAATGCCCGCCAACTGGAAGCGGCCGAGGGTCTTGTTGTACTGCGCCATCTCGCGCTCGCCCTGGAGCACATGCACCTCAACGCTGGTCTGGCCGTCCGCCGCCGTGGAGAAGATTTGGCTCTTCTTGGTCGGGATCGTCGTGTTGCGGTCGATCAGGCGGGTGAACACGCCGCCCACAGTCTCAATGCCGAGGGAAAGCGGGGTGACGTCAAGGAGTAGGATGTCCTTCACCTCGCCGCCGAGTACGCCTCCTTGGATGGCCGCGCCGATGGCGACGCACTCATCCGGGTTGATGCCCTTGAACGGCTCTTTGCCGGTGACGGTCTTGACCATCTCCTGCACGGCGGGGATACGGGTCGAACCGCCAACGAGGATGACCTTGTCGATCTGCGCGTTGGTGAGTCCGGCGTCCTTCATAGCGATGTGCATACAATCCTTGGTCTTATCCACCAGGTCGTGCGTGAGCTCGTTAAACTTCGCACGGGTGATGGTCATGTCAAGGTGCTTCGGGCCGGTCGCGTCCGCCGTAATAAACGGCAGGTTCACGTTAGTCTGCGCCATGCTGGAAAGCTCGATCTTTGCCTTTTCGGCGGCTTCCTTCAGGCGCTGGAGCGCCATACGGTCGGAAGAAAGGTCAATGCCGCTTTCGCTCTTAAACTGCTTGATGATGTAATCCATCAGGCGCTGGTCAAAGTCATCGCCGCCCAGGCGGTTGTTGCCGTGGGTCGCAAGCACTTCAAATACGCCGTCGCCGATTTCGAGGATGGAAACGTCGAACGTGCCGCCGCCGAGGTCGTAAACGAGGATCTTCTGGTTATTTTCCTTATCCATGCCATAGGCAAGCGCCGCCGCAGTAGGCTCGTTGATGATGCGCAGCACCTCAAGGCCTGCAATGCGGCCCGCATCCTTCGTTGCCTGGCGCTGGCTGTCGCTGAAATATGCCGGCACGGTGATGACAGCCTGGGAAACCTTTTCGCCCAGATAGGCTTCCGCGTCCTGCTTGAGCTTTTGCAGGATCATCGCAGAGATCTCCTGCGGGGTGTAATCCTTGCCATCGATGTTTTTCTTATAGGCAGAACCCATCTCGCGCTTGATGGAGCTGATGGTCCTGTCCGGGTTGGTGATGGCCTGGCGCTTCGCAGCGTTGCCGACGATGCGCTCGTTGTCCTTGAACGCGACGACGGAAGGGGTCGTGCGCGCACCCTCCGCGTTGGGGATGACGACAGGCTCGCCGCCCTCCAGCACTGCCACACAGGAATTGGTCGTACCCAAGTCAATACCGATAATCTTTGCCATAGTCTATTTCCTCCAAATCTGTTAAAATTGCGGTTTCTTTTTTTATTATTTCGCAACCTTCACCATGCTATGGCGAACGATGCGATCTTTCACTTTATATCCTTTTTGGAAAACGGCGAGGATCGCGCCGCTCTCCCTGCCCTCCGCTTCCTCCTGCATGACAGCCTCGTGCAAATCGGCGTTGAACGCCCCTTCCGCCGGAATTTCTTCCAGGCCGTTTTTTTGCAGGATGCCGGTGAGCTGCTTGTGCACGAGCTTGATGCCGTCCACCCAGCCCGGATCCACGTTTTCGCAGTTTTCGAGCGCCCGGTCAAAATTGTCGAGCACCGGCAGGAGCGAGCGGATCAGCTCGCGCGTGCCCTCTTCCAGGCTGTCCGCCCGGATCGCCGCGTTACGCTTGCGGTAGTTGTCGAAATCCGCCTGCAAGCGCTGCGCCATGGCAACGCATTCATCCTTTTCCTTTTGCAGCGCGTCGATTCGGTTCTTCACCTCGACGAACTCCTCCCGGGTAAGCGTCACATTTTCCGGTATTTCGGGAACCTGCTCCGCCTCCGCGGCCGCTCCGTTCGTCTCCGGCGTCTGCTGCGCCTGTTCCTGCTGGGCCTGATCCTTTTTCTTTGCCAAGTTACTTCCGCTCCTCTTCAAACATATTCGTGAGCACATCGCTCAGGCTCCTGCCGATCAATCCGAGCATGGCCAGCACGCGTGCATAGTCCATGCGCGTCGGGCCGATTACGCCGAAGGAGCCGATCGGGTTCGAGCCGATTTTGTACGTTGCCGTGACGACGCTGCAGTCCTGAATGCTTTCATCCTCGTTCTCGCTGCCGATGCGTACGGAGAATTCCACGTTAGTCGCCTCCGTCAGCACACGGTAAAGCAAGTCCTTTTCCTCGATCGCTGTCAGGAGTGCGCGCGCCCGGTCCATATCGCTGTATTCCGGGTAATTGAGGATATTCGTCGCGCCGGAAAGCTCCACGCTGCGCCCGCCCTTTGCCATGCTCCTGCGGACGCTGCGCAGCATTTCATCGAAGAATGCCCGCTGCTGCGCCACCTCGCCGGAAAGCTCGTTGAACTGCGCGAGCGTGATCTCATCAAGCCGGCAATTCGCAAAGCGTGCCGTGAGCGTTCTTCCAAGGCGCTCCAGCGCATCCGGCGCCATGCCCGGCGGGATGCGGATGATGGAATCCCGCGTCATCCCGGCGTCCGTCACGATGATGACGAGCGCCTTATCCTCCGCGACCGGCACAAGATGAATGTACTTGAGCTTGATCGCGTGCAGCTGGGGCGCAAGTACCATGGAGGTGTACTTGGTCATGCTGGAAAGCACCCATGCCGTCTGCTTTACAACCTCGTCCACTTCGTCCAACCTACGGGAATAGTGATCCCGGATGTAGCGAACCTCCGCCTCGCTCAGCTTTGCGCGCTGCATGATGCTGTTCACATAAAGCCGGTACGCCTTGTCGGAAGGCACGCGGCCGGCAGAGGTATGCGGCTGGTCGAGATACCCCATCTCCTCCAGATCGGCCATTTCATTGCGGATCGTCGCAGGGGAAAAGCCGATGTCCGCCCGCTTTGCGATGGTGCGGGAGCCGACCGGCGTGGCGGTCATGATGTAATCGTCAATGATCGCCTGAAGGATCCGCATTTTCCTTGCGTCAAGCTCCATTGCAGGCCTCCTCCTTTCCCCGGCTGTGCGGTTCGTACCGCTTATTAGCACTCGTTTGCGCTGAGTGCTAAACCTTACAGTAAAAATATAGCTCTGCAGCAAGCCTTTGTCAACCCGTGCAGAGCTTCCCTTTGTGACAAAACGGTAACATTAAAATGATAATTTCGCGCCGCCGCAGAGCATCCCATCAATCCGGCAGGAAGGCCAAAAGCGCTTCGTTCTGGAAATCCAGCCCCTCATCCGTCAGGCGGCAAAAGCCATTTTCCCGCACCAGCCAGCCGCGCGTTTCCAGCTGCGTGAGCGCCGCGCCGTAAGCCTCCTCCAACCTCTTGCCGAAGCGCGCGCGGAACGCTTCTTCCGAAACGCCCTCCGTTTTCCGCAGGCCGAGCATCACCGTCTCGAACATCTCCTCCGCCTGCGGGATCTCCTCCGGCTGCTCCGCGAGCGGCCGCACGCCCGCTCTGCAGCTCTGGATATAATCTGGAAGCCGGGCAGTGTTCGCAAAGCGCAGCCATTTTCCATCCACATGCATCGCAGAATGGGAATTGAGTCCGAGGCCAAGATATGTCCCGTTCTCCCAATAATTGAGGTTATGGCGGGAAGCATATCCCGGCTTCGCGTAGTTGGAGATCTCGTAGCGCGCATAGCCAAGCGTCTCAAGAAATTCCATGCCCCTGCGGTGCATAAGGTAAACGTCGTCCTCCGCCGGCAGGCTCTCCACGCCGCCGGTAACGTCCGTATACAGCGGCGTGCCTTCCTCCACGATCAGCGAATAAGCCGAGATGTGCTCGAGCCCAAGCCTGTAAAGCGCCTCGATTGCGTCGAGATGATCCTTCACCGTCTGTCCCGGCAGGCCGTACATCAGGTCCGCACTGATGTTGGTAAAGCCCGCCGCCCTTGCACTTTCATAGTTTTGCACGAAATCCGTATAGCGATGTATGCGCCCAATGGTTTCCAGCAGCATGTCATTCGTGCTTTGCAGGCCCAGCGAAAGGCGGTTGATTCCGGCTTCGCGGTATTCGCGCAGCTTTGCCGCGCTCAGTGTGCCCGGGTTGGCCTCGATGGTAATCTCCGCGCCGGGCGCAATTTTAAACGAAGCGCGCAAAGCGTCGAGCAGCAGCGGTACCGCGCCCTCCGGCAGGATGGACGGCGTGCCGCCGCCAAAGAACACCGTGTCATAAGCCTGCTTTGGGAGCGCCTCGGCGCAAAGCCGCATCTCCTTCAAAAGCGCGGCGCAATATTCCCCCATGTTTTCGCAGTCCGCAAAGGAAACGAAATCGCAATAGCGGCACTTCGCCTTGCAAAAGGGGATGTGAATATACAATCCGGCCATAGCTTGCCTCAGTTGATGCGCAGCACGCTCATGAAGGCCTCGCTCGGGAGCGAGACGGTTCCAATCTGACGCATGCGTTTCTTGCCTTCCTTCTGCTTTTCGAGCAGCTTTTTCTTGCGGGTGATGTCGCCGCCGTAGCACTTGGCGAGCACGTCCTTGCGCACGGCACGGACGGTCTCGCGGGCGATGATCTTGCCGCCGATAGCCGCCTGGATGGGGATCTCGAACTGCTGGCGCGGGATAACCTCCTGTAATTTTTCCGCCACTGCGCGGCCCTTCGCGTAGGCCTTATCCCGGTGGACGATGGTGGAAAGCGCGTCGCACATATCCCCGTTGAGCAGGAAGTCGAGCTTGACCAGGTCGGACTGCACATATTCCTTGAGCTCGTAATCAAAGGACGCATAGCCCCGGCTGCGGGACTTGAGCTGGTCGAAAAAGTCGTAAATGATCTCGTTGAGCGGGAGCTCGTAAAGGATGTTCACGCGGTTTTCCTCGATGTATTTCATGTCCTTAAACACGCCGCGCTTCTCCTGGCAAAGCTCCATAATTGCGCCTACGTAATCCGAAGGCGTCATGATGTGCGCTTCGACCATCGGCTCTTCCATGTATTGGATCTCGGATGGGTCCGGCAGGTTGCTGGGGTTGTCGACCGTAAGCTCCGTGCCGTCGTTCTTTTTCACCTTGTAGATAACGCTCGGCGCAGTCGTCACAAGATCGAGGTCAAACTCGCGCTCCAAGCGTTCCTGAATGATCTCCATATGCAAAAGGCCGAGGAAGCCGCAGCGGAAGCCAAAGCCAAGCGCCATGGAGGTTTCCGGCTCGTAGGAAAGCGATGCGTCGTTCAAGACGAGCTTGTCGAGTGCGTCGCGCAGGGATTCGTAATCCGCGCCATCCGCCGGGTAGATACCGCAGAACACCATCGGATTCGCCTGCTTGTAGCCTGGCAGCGGCTCCTTGGCCGGGTTTTCCACGTCGGTAATGGTGTCGCCCACCTTGGTTTCGGATACGCTCTTGATGGAAGCCGCGATGTAGCCGACCTCGCCCGCCGCAAGCTCGTCCGTCGGCTTGAGCGAGGGAGTAAATACGCCAACCTCAGTCACATCGAACTCGTTGCCGGTGGCCATGGAGCGGATACGCATGCCCGCGCGCACCGTTCCTTCCTTGACGCGGACATAGCTCAAAGCGCCCTTGTAGTTGTCGTAAATGCTGTCAAATATCAGGGCGCGCAGCGGTTCCTCCGCCCCGCCCGCAGGCGGCGGCACAAGCTCCACGATCTGCGCGAGCACTTCGTTCACGTTCGTGCCGAGCTTTGCGGAAATGCGCGGCGCGTCCGCCGCCGGCAGGCCAATCACATCCTCGATCTCGCGGATGGCATGCTCCGGGTCCGCGCTTGGCAGATCAATCTTGTTGATGACCGGGACGATCTCGAGCCCATTGTCAAGCGCAAGATACACGTTGGCAAGCGTCTGCGCCTCGATGCCCTGCGTCGCATCCACGACGAGCACTGCGCCCTCGCACGCGGCAAGCGCGCGGGATACCTCGTAGGTGAAATCCACGTGGCCCGGCGTGTCTATCAGGTTGAACATATATTGTTTGCCGTCTGTGTGCGTGTAATACATACGCACGGCCGTCGCCTTGATCGTGATGCCGCGCTCGCGCTCAATGTCCATCGTGTCGAGCATCTGCGCCTCCATATCGCGCAGCGCGACGGTATCCGTCAGCTCCATCATGCGGTCGGCCAGGGTGGATTTTCCGTGGTCGATGTGCGCGATGATGCAAAAATTCCGAATTAAATCCTGGCTGTATGCCATCGTGTCCCTCCGCGTTTCGCCTATTTCAAATTCACAGAATTATCCGCATGGAATTCCATGTAAAATCATACTTGAAACGCCTGCAAATTGCAAGCGCCGCCGCAGATGTGCTATACTTTTGTTAATCTGGTCTGGAGGTGTGTTTTATCATGTTCTGCGAACGATATGACGAATTTGTGAAGGCGCTAGAAAAACGCCGGTTCCTCGTGCATAGCGCGTCAAACGCGGCGGAGGCGAAAAAGGTCGGCCTTTCCCTCATCGGCAGCGGCTCAGCCGGCTTCGGCGGCTCGGTCACGGTAAAGGAACTCGGGCTGTATGAAGCGCTGCAGGAAAACGGCAATGCTGTCTATTGGCATTGGAAATCCGAGGAGCCTGGCAGGGCCCAGGAAAGCGCTGCCCATGCTGACTGGTTCGTCTGCTCCACGAACGCGATCACGCGGGATGGCCGTCTCGTGAACATCGACGGCACGGGCAACCGCGTCGCCGGCATGTTCGCAGGACCTAAAAAGGTGATCCTGTTTATCGGCAAAAATAAGCTCGTAGAGGGCGGGTTGGATGAAGCCATCGCCCGCATCAAGCGCGTAGCCTGCCCGGCAAACGGCCGCCGCCTCGGCACAAATACGCCCTGCGCCGTGACGGGTGAATGCACGGACTGCAATGCTCCGCGCCGCATGTGCAAAGTCACGAGCGTCATCGAATATCCGCCGAACCTGCTTTCCGAGCTGCACCTCGTGCTCATCGACGAAGAATTGGGCTATTGAGCCATGTATTACGCCTACATCGTGCGCTGCGTGGACGGCACGCTCTATTCCGGCTATGCGGCCGATCCAGCCGCCCGCGTACGCACGCATAACGCTGGGCGCGGCGCGAAATACACCCGTTCCCACCGCCCAGTGACGCTCGTCTATTTGGAGCCCTTTGCGGACAAGCGGGACGCGATGCGCCGCGAATGCGCGCTCAAGCGCTTGACGCACGTGCAGAAGGAAGCGCTCATTCAGGCACAGCAAGCCAGCTTGGAAAGCACAAACGAATAAAAGGCAGGACGCAGATCCTGCCTTTTATATTTCCCCCTGTTATGCAAGCCCGAGCGCCGCAAGCCGCGTCTCGATCTCCTTAAGCCAGCCTTCCGCATCCTGCGCGCCGACGACCGGTTCGCCTACGAGGTTCCCTTCCGCATCAAGGAAGATCGTCGCAGGGATGTATTGCAGCGCAACCACCGTCTGCATTTCGCTGCGGAATTCCACCATCGGGTATGCCGCGCCCGTATATTCCAGCACGGATTCCATATCGCTTCGGCTTTCCGTATCGAGCCACACGCCGAGCAGCGCCACGTCCGCGCCCTCCGCATCTGCGGAAAAGCGCTCGTGCAGGCTTTGCAGCTCCGGCATTTCGTTTACGCAGGGGCCGCACCAGGTCGCCCAGAAGTTCACGAGCGTCAAATCACGTCCCGACGCAAACTCACGCGTGTTGACCGCATTCCCATCGAGATCCACCGTATCGAAATCGAATATGGCCGCCGGGACTTGCGTCTCCTGCGGGGGTTCCGCCGCATCCACAGAGTCTGTTTGCGGCGTATCTTCTTGCGGCAGCGGTGCAGTTGGGGTTCCCCCGGCCTCATCATCAGCAGGATGCGCGTTAAAGTCAACGCTCACCCCCGGCAAATGAACGCCGAAGCCACCTTCCTCACCGTTTTCTGCAGGCCAGCCGTCGAATTCTACGCCGATGCACCCGCAAAGCGTCACGGAGAGCAGGGTTAATGCCATAATCAGCCAAAACCGTCTTTTCATTTCATATCTCCCTTCAATACTTCGCTCTTTTTGCTTCCAACGCACATGTGAATATCCAGCGCACCTGTCGGGCATCCCTGCTTACATTCCCCGCAGCGGATGCATTCGCTGCTGTTCGGCTCACGCACGGGGTCAACGCCCATTTTGCAGACCCGCGCGCAGGCGCCGCAATGCGTGCAGGCGCTTGCGTCGACCGCATAGCGGTACAGGCTCAGCTTTGCAAACAAGCCGTAAAACGCGCCAAGTGGGCAGAGATATTTGCAGAACGGGCGGTATACGAACAAGCACAGCGCGAGGATCGCCACAGCAAGCGACAGCTTCCAAACGAATTGGCCGCCCAGCGCCCCGCGCACGGAAGCGTTCGTGAGCGCAAGCGGCACGCCGCCTTCCAGGGTCCCCACCGGGCAGAGCCATTTGCAGAAATAGGGTGTGCTCATGTTTACGCCATTGCGGGCGAGCAGCGGCAGGCCGATCACAAGCACGAAAAGCGCCGCGTATTTCAGATACCGCAGCGGTGCGTCAACACGGCTGGGAATCGTGAGCTTCTTCACGGGAACCTTATGCAGCAGCCCCTGCGCCGCGCCGAACGGGCAAAGCCAGCCGCAGAAGAAGCGGCCAAGCGTAAGCGCAAAGAGCAAGAGCATGCCCAGCACATAGTAGGCAAGTTTCCCGCCAATGGCCGCAAACGAGGATTGCAGCGCGCCGACCGGGCATGCGCCGAGCGCGCCCGGGCAGGAGTAGCAGTTGAGCACCGGCACACATACCCCTTTCAACGGGCCAGTATAGATGCTTCCGGAGGCGAACCCCGGCAGGTTGAGGTTGAGCGCCAGCGCGCTCAAAAGCTGAACGAGGGGACGGAATTTGCGTTTTTTCTTCATCGTTTCACCCGAGCCCGATGCATTCCAGGCAAATGGAGGCGGCCTTGGAGAGCACCTTCATGAACTCGCCGTTTGCAAGGCCAAAGCAGATCAGGAACGCGGCCAGCAGGAGCAGCGCAGCCGTCAAAAGCGGGCGCAGCAGCCCGGACTTTTTCATGAAAACCTCCCCCCTTCCGGCTTCCGCCGCCGGCAGTAAAATATGTGGTGCAAGGATATATAATAAGCTACCGGATCGCAAAGAAAAAGGCAATTAAACTTTTCTTGGCAGCGTAAAAATTGGGCGGCGAAAGTTCGCCGCCCAACAGGAATGTCCGTTAAGCGCAGGATTAGAGGTTGCCCAGAATGTACTGGAGGATGAACAGCACGGAAATCACATAGAGGAAAATCGGAACCTCCTTGAACTTGCCGCGCGCGACCTTGATAAGGGTGTAGGAGATGAAGCCAAAGCCGATACCATCGGAGATGGAATAGGCAAACGGCATCATGGCGATCGTCAGGAAGCACGGGATGGCGATCTCAATGTCCTTCCAGTTGATGTCCGCAGCGTTGCCAAGCATCAACACGCCGACGATGATGAGTGCGGGCGCGGTCGCAGCGCTTGGAACGATCAGCGCGATCGGGCCGAAGAAGAACGCCGCCAGGATGAACAGAATGCCGACAACAACGCTCGTAAGGCCAGTGCGGCCGCCTTCGCTGATGCCGGTGGAGCTTTCCACAAAGGTGGTGACGGTAGAGGTGCCAAGGATTGCGCCGCAAACGGTCGCAATGGAGTCCGCAATAAGCGCCTTATCGCCCTTGGGCAGGTTGCCGTCCTTATCAAGCATGTTAGCGGCCTTCGCAGTGCCGATTAGCGTGCCGACGGTGTCGAAGCAGTCGCAGATAGCAAAGGTGATGATCGCCGTCGCAAGCGCAAGGAATCCGTGCGTCATGATGCCGTCGAAGCCCTCTGTGAACACCTTGCCGAACGTCGGGGCAATTGTGGAGAAGCCGTGGAAGGTGATTTGTTCAGGGAACGTGGTTACGCCAAAGGGGATGCCGATGATGGTGGTCACGATGATGCCGATGAAGATCGCGCCCTTGACCTTGTAGGCCATCAGCACTGCGGTGATGATGAGGCCGATGAGCGCCACGAGCGCTGTGCCGCCTGTGATGCCACCCATATCAAGAAGGTTGCCGTTGGCGGTGATGACGCCGGCGTTGAGCAGGCCAATCAGGGCGATGAACAGGCCGATACCGGCGCTGATCGCGCTCTTGATGGAAGCAGGGATGGCCGAGATGATCTTGGAGCGGAGCGGAGAAACCGAAACCACAAAGAAGATCAGGCCGGAGAGCATGACGATGGCAAGCGCATTCTGCCAAGTGTAGCCCATGCTCATGCAGACCGTATAGGTGAAGAATGCGTTGAGGCCCATGCCCGGCGCCTGTGCAAAGGGTACGTTCGCCATGAACGCGGTAAGGAGCGTGCCAAGCGCGGCCGCAAGGCAGGTTGCCATCATGACGGCGTTGAAATCCATGCCAGCCTGGCTCAGGAAGTTCGGATTGACGAAGATGATGTAGGCCATGGCAAAGAATGTGGTAATGCCCGCCACGATCTCCGTCTTCACGGTGGTGTTGTGTTCTTTCAGTTTAAAGAGCTTTTCCAACATTGAAGAAACCTTCCTTTCCTTGATGTTGTTCCGCCCAAAACAAAGCCATTAGGGTCTGTTCATTCATGGATAAAAACGCCGTAAATCCCTGTTTTTGCCGCCCTGTTTTGGAAAGAAACTATAATTACAGATATAGTTTAACTCATTTCGGAAGGTATTTCAATGCCAAGAGCTGAAAAAGAAAAATTTCTGTGAATATATTGGCATGCGTACTCTGCTTCGCGGCGCCAGCTTGTCGAAAAAGTCTCTCCAGGATTGTCAAGGGCCGCAGCCCTTGACTTTC